>JAFSZH010000010.1 GCA_017455685.1 Oscillospiraceae bacterium | reverse complement strand
GTTGGGGATTCCCTGAATGGTTTTGCGGGCAAGTTCTGAGATTACGTCCTCAGATATATGTATTGCCCCGCCGTTTGAGTGGGGTGATTGCGGATGAACTCCCGGATGCGATCCTGGGTCTCCCGGGCGGCGGCAAGATCGTCGAACACCACGGAGAGCTTGTCGGCGTAGAGCGCCTCGTCCACATAGGTGATGTCGCCGTGGAGCATGTAGAACAGGCCGTCGTTTTCCGCGATGATGATGCTGTTGCCCTTGGTGTGGCCCTTGGCCTTGATGAGCCTGACGCCGGGGATGATGATCTGGCTTTCGGGGAAGTTGTAGTAGGCGCCGTCTGTGAAGGTCACGGGCACGAGGTTGGCAAGGCCCTGCAGCTCATCGGCGGAGATCTCGTCGGCGTTCACGTAGACCTTCGCATTGGGGAAGGATCTCAGCTCGCCGGAGTGGTCGCTGTGGCGGTGAGTCAGCAGGATCTTCGTCACCTGCTCCGGCTTGTAGCCCAGAGCGGCGAAGGCTTCCATGTAGCTGCAGATGTCTTTGCCGGTGTAGGCGGGGCTGTTCTCGTCCGGCACCTCCTCAGGTGTTCCCGCCGGCAGGCCGGTGTCCACCAGGATGACCTCGTCACCGGTGTCGATCAAGTAGTTCTGCAGGCTGCCGCGGTAGCGAACGTTCCTGTCAAACTTGTCCGGGCCGTCCTCGCCGCCGAAAGCGAAGGGCTGGCCATAGAAGCCGTCTTTTCTGAATTTGACCGCTTTGATTTCCATGGGTGTTTCCTCCTATATATTAAGATAGGATCATTGTACCAGTTTGCCGGGAAATTGTCCAGCAACAGCCGAACCGGAATGATCCATAAATCCTTCACCGCTCATATTTCCGCCGCTCTTCCCGGCGCGGCGGTTTTTTCGCACCGTTCTCACAAGGATCGCTTCCGGGACGTATGCGCCCCCTCCCCGGGAAACCCGGAACAACCCCCTCGGGTTAACATAATACTCGCCGAACACGCCCCGCCCGGGGCGTGTTTCTCTCTTCGGTCCGCCTCTGCGCCGGAGCGGGAATATACTGTAGATTTTTCCGCTTTCCGGGAGTATAATGCGATCAAAGACGGTTCACGGCAGGACGCATACGGCCGCTTTCAGGCGCGCCCCGGAAGAAAAAGAAAGAGACGATGCTATGAACACGGATTAAGCACGGCTTCCGGATCGACCCGCGCCGCCCGGCGGCGATGGTCAGCGCGCTTTTCTTCGCCTTCTGCATCCCCATGCAGATCCTGGGCTACGCCGACAGGCTGCGAGAACCCGTCACAGCTCTGGGGCTGGTTTTTCTCCCGGTCCTCAGCGCTCTGCTGATGATCGCCGTGATCCGGAGGCCCGGCCGGAGCTCCCTTCTTTTTTCCATCGCCGCCGTCGTTATCGGCGTGCTGGGCTTTGCCTTCAAGCTGGCGCTGAATCCACGGGGGGAGAGCATGCTGCATCACGTTTCCGCCGGCATCCTGTACGTCGCCATCGTGGTTTTGTGGGCGCTGACGGCGCTGTACGTCATCCGGACGAAATGGGTCCTGACGGTACTTTTTATCATCCCGTTTTTCAAGCACGTTTTTCTGGACGATCTGCCCGTTCTGCTCGGCAGGGCGGCGCCGATCAGCGCCGCCGCGTGGCTGAAGGAGCTGAGCATGCTCTCGTTCATGCTGGCGCTCTTCTTCTGCGCGCTGGCGTTTGAAAAGGAATAGTCCCCGGCGATCATCCAAAATGCGAACAACCCATGAGAAAGAGGGAGAGATTATGGGAAGAAACCATGAAGTAACGAACAGACAGCCTCTGCTGGACGAAACAGGAAACCTCCGGGAGCCCGGCTGGTCCCGCTCCCTGGTGCAGCAGTATGACCGCAGCCGGATCAAAGCCCCCAAATGGCGGATCAAGGAGTGGGACTATTACCTGGTCCTCAGCGACGAGTTCGCCGGCGCTTTCACCATCTCCGACGACGGGTATATCGGCCTCCAGTCGGTGTCCCTGCTGCGCTTCGGGGAGAAGCCCTGGGAGCACACGGAGACCGTGCTCAACGCCTTCCCCATGGGCAAGCTGAAGCTGCCCCGAGATTCCTCCTCCGGCGTGACGAAATACGCCGATAAGCGGCTGCAGATGACCTTTACCGCCGGGGACGCTCAGCGGCATATCACCTGCCGTTTTGAGAACTTCTGCGACGGAAAGCCCTTCGCCTGCGATATCGTTCTGGCCCAGCCGGACATGGATTCCATGGTGATCGCCACGCCCTGGGACAAGGACGGCGCGTTCTATTACAATCAGAAGATCAACTGCATGCGCGCCTCCGGGTATATGGAATTCGACGGGGTGCGCTACGAGTTCGACCCGGCCAAAGACTTCGGCACGCTGGACTGGGGCCGGGGCGTGTGGACCTACGACAATACCTGGCACTGGGGGTCCGGCAACGCGGACATCGACGGGAACGCCTTCGGCTTCAACATCGGCTACGGCTTCGGCAACACCAAAGCCGCCACGGAAAACGTGCTCTTCTATAACGGCAGGGTCCACAAGCTGGACGACGTGACCTTCCACATCCCGGAGAGCGGCTATATGGACCCCTGGCGGTTCTCCTCCTCGGACGGCCGGTTCGAGACGGAGTTCGTGCCGGTGCTGGACCGGGCGGCCAAGCTCGACTTCAAGGTGCTGGTATCCGATCAGCACCAGGTCTTCGGAAAAATGAGCGGCAGGGCCGTGCTGGACGACGGCACGGAGATCCGCTTCCGCGATCTGATGTGCTTCGCGGAAAAGGTACACAACCGATACTGATCCCGGCCTGCGGGCCATGAAAGAACGACATGAGACTTTTTATCGCCATCAATCTATCCGATGAAATGAAGGACGCCCTCATCGGGGTGCAGAACGCCATGTACGACGGCGGCGTCCGGGGCAACTATACCCCGGAGGAAAACATGCATCTGACGCTGGCCTTCATCGGGGATACCCCCGACGCCCAGCCGGTGCTGGACGCGCTGGCCGGGGTCGCCTTCACGCCCTTCCCGCTGACGCTGGAGGGCTTTGGCTGCTTCGGCGATCTCTGGTGGGCGGGGCTCCGGGAGTCCGCCCCTCTCGCGGCGGTGGCCCGCCGGGTCCGCCGGGCGCTGGCGGAGGCCGCCATTCCCTTTGACAGGAAGCGCTTCTCCCCGCACGTCACGCTGATCCGAAGGGCCGCCGGGAAGCAGCCGGAGATCGTGCTGCCGCCGGTCTCCATGACCGTCACCTCCGTCTCCCTCATGCGCTCCGACCGGGGCCGGAACGGCATGATCTACACGGAGCTGGGCACGGCGGAGGCCAAAGCATAGGATCAGACCGCAAAAAATCACGGCTCCGGGGAATGCGTCTTGCTTTTCCCCGGAGCCCATGCTATACTTCACCCAAATAAAGAAAGAACGTCTCTCCCCTTTCGGGGCGGTGCGTATCGACCCGGTCAGGAGGTCCCCATGAAGATCAAGCCCTTTGCCGTGGAAGAATGGATGAACGCCTACGAGGACGCCGCCCGCTACAACATTGCGGAGACCTGCGTGGATTCCGTGTCCGTCAACGAGCTTTTCGCGCTCGCCGGAGAGGACGCCGCCGCGTTCTGGCAGAGCTTCTCCGCCCGGCGGCTCACCTACGGTGACATCGTGGGCGCGCCCGCCCTGCGGGAGGGGATCAGCCGCCTGTACCGGACCGCGGAGCCCGCGGAGGTGATCACCACCCATGGGGCCGCCGGCGCCAATCACCACGTTTTCTACTCGCTGGTGGAGCCCGGGGACCGGGTCGTGAGCATCATGCCCAGCTATCAGCAGCTCACCTCCATCCCGGAGAGCTTCGGTGCGGATCTTCGGGTGCTGCATCTGAAAAAGGAGCAGGGCTATCTGCCCGATCCGGACGAGCTGCGCGCCCTTTGTGTCCCCGGCACCAAGCTCATCTGCATCAACAATCCCAACAACCCCACCGGGGCCCTCATGTCCGGAGAGCTGCTGCGTGAGATCGTGGAGATTGCCCGGAGCGCGGGCGCCTGGGTGCTGTGCGACGAGGTATACCGCCATCTGACCCAGGACGAGGAGTGGACCGAGTCCATCGCGGATCTGTACGAAAAAGGCATCTCCGTGGGCAGCATGTCCAAGGTCTTCTCCCTGGCGGGGCTGCGGCTGGGCTGGATCGTCACGCATGACGCCGCTCTGCGGGAATCCCTGCTCTCCCATCGGGACTACGACCTGATCAGCTGCGGCATGTTCGACGAGGCTCTGGCGTCGGTGGCGCTTTCCCACGCGGACAGGCTGCTGGAACGCAACCGGGGCATCGTCCGGGAAAACCTGACGCTGCTGGACGCCTGGGTGGAGAGCGAGCCGCGCATCAGCTACGTCAAGCCCCGCTCCGGCACCACGGCGCTGGTCTATTACGACTACGCCCCGGACAGCGTGGAATTCTGCCGCCGCATGTATTTTGAGACCGGGGCCTTCGTCACCCCGGGGGCCTGCTTTGAGGAGGAGAAATGCATGCGCATCGGCTACGCCTGCAGCAAGGGCGTTCTGGAGGCCGGGCTGAAAGCCGTCAGCGAGTTCCTGCGCTTTCTGGAACGGGAAGAAAAAGAGGATACAAAATAAAAATATATCCCCCCGGCGGGCAGGAAGGAACGTCAGCCGGACGGAGAGGAGGCGAAAAGCGTTGAGTAAGTTTACTATGGCCGGGTTGGCCCTGTTCGTGGCGGTGGTCATCATCGACCAGATAAGTCCCATGCCTACCTGGCTGGCCATCCTGCTGGCCACGGCAGGGATCGTCATGTTCGTCATCGGCTTCCTCCGGACGAACAAGGCGAAAAAGTGATCTGCTTCATACAGCGTCAAAGCCCCCCGTGCAGAACGGGGGGCTTTGCTGTTTCCGTGGGTTTTATTCTTCGCTCTTCCGGTACTGGAAGGTGAAGATATACACCGGGTTCTGAGCGTTGGACAGATGATAGCGCCCCACCTTCCGGGGCTTGTTCACCTGGATCTCCGCCACGTCGCTGATCTCGAACTCGTTGGAGAGCTCGGTGAGCTCCGCCACGGTCTCCAGTGTCACCGCGGTTGCCACGATGCGCACCGCCGGGTTTTTCACCAGCAGCAATTCCACGATCTGCCGCAGGTTGCCGGAGCTGCCGCCGATGAAGGCGTGGGTGGGGGCTTCCAGCGGTTCCAGCGCCTCGGGGGCGCTGCCGGGGACCACTTCCAGATTGATCAGGCTGAATTTCTCCGCGTTCTGCCTGGTCAGGGCGATGGCGGTATCCTTCTGTTCGATGGCGTAGACTCTGCCCCGGTAAGCCACCCGGGCGCATTCCACGCTCACCGAGCCGCTGCCGGAGCCCACGTCGTAGACCACCGCGCCCCGGGAGAGGGCCAGCTTGCTCACGCAGACGGCGCGGACCTCCTCCTTGGTCATGGGGACCTTGTCCCGGTCAAAGGCCTCGTCGGGCAGGCCGTAGGTGACGCTCACGCTGTCCGCGCCGGGATTCTCCACCAGCAGCACGCTCAGCGTGCCGTAGGGCCCCCCGGCCAGCTCGGAAACGGAGCCGGAGCTGATCTTTTCATTTTCATAGCCCAGGTTTTCCCCGACGTGGGCCCGCAGGGCGCCGAAACCCGCCTTTTCCAGTCGGGCGAGGGCCTCGTTGGCGCCGGCGTCCCCGCCCAGCAGGGAAAAGACCGCCGTGTGCTCCCGGACCTCCCGGGCGATGTCGCAGTTCCGGCCGTGGAGGCTCACCGGGCGCACGTCCTCCCAGGGTCGGCCCAGCCGGGCGCAGAAATAGGAGAGGCTGCCGACGCCGGGCAGGATCTCCGTCCGGACGTCCGCGCCCTCAAGTTCCCGCAGCAGGGATTTGGTGCCGCTGTAAAAGCCGGTGTCGCCGGAGAAGAGCACGGTGATGGTCTCCGCGCCGTCGGTGCGGATGATGCGGGCGATATCCGCCGCCAGAATGGCGGTATAGGTCCGCTTTCCGGCGGTGTCCACGCTCTGGAGCATCCGTTTGGCGCCGATGACGCACTCCGACTCCCGGACGGCCCGCAGCACGCCCAGGGTTCGGCTGTCTTCACTGCCCACGCCGATCCCGGCCAGGATCACCCGCTTGGGCTTGCCAGGCAGAGCGAAGCGTTTTTCGATCTCGGCAAGGGCTTCCTCCGGGGAGAGACCGGGGCACTGGGGCGGCAGGCCGATGATCACCGCGGCGGCTCCCGCGGCCCGGGCGGCCCGGATCTTGTCCGCGTAGCCCCCGGCCTTGCCGGTGTCCTTGGTGACCAGCCATTTCGCCCCGGTAAAGCGGAGCATGGCAACGTTCATTTCCTCGGTGAAGGGGCCCTGCATGGCGATGATCCGGTCCGCCGTGAGGCCGCTGATCCGGCAGCTCTCCAGAGAGCTCTCCATGGGCAGGACCCGGGCGTAGATCCGCTCCCGCAGGGCCGGGTCCGCGCAGAACTCCGACAGGGTCTTGCTGCCGGTGGTCAGCAGGATCTTGCCCTCCGTACTTTGTAAAAACCGGATGCACTCGGCCGTGTCGGCCACGAACACCCCGTCCTCTTCGGAGGAGGTGGAGCCCCGCTGGAGCCGCAGGTAGGCCGTGCCGGTATCCTCACAGGCCAGACGGATGCTCTCGGTGATGTGCTCGGCGTAGGGGTGGGTGGCGTCCACCACCAGATCGAAGCCCTCGGCGCGGAACACGCCGGGCATCTCGGCCCGGGGCAGCGCCCCGGCCCGGGTCTCCACACCCTCGTGCCGGCCCAGGGCCACCTCGCCGTACTCCGTGGCAACGAAGGCCGTGACGCCCAGGCCCCGGCCAGAGAGCCGCTCGATCAGCGTGCGGCCCTCGCTGGTCCCGGCGAATACCGCGATCTTATACATCCCGATAGCCCCGGGGCGTGACCATCTTGCCGTTGACGGCTTTGGTCTGGCTGTTGCCGATGAACACGGTGGTGAACATATCCGCCTGGTATTCCCGCAGTTCGGCCAGGGTCATCACTTTGCAGCTCTCGCCCTCCCGACCGATGTTGCGCACCACGCCGCAGACCGTTTCCGGAGAGGCGTGACGCAGCAGGATATCGCAGGCGTTCCGCAGAAAGTCGCTGCGGCGATGGCTGGAGGGGTTGTAGAGCGCGATGCAGAAGTCCGCCTCGGCGGCCAGCTCCAGGCGCTTTTCGATCTTCTCCCAGGGGGTGAGCAGGTTGGAAAGGCTGATGACGGCGAAATCATGGGTCAGCGGAGCGCCCAGCACCGCGCCGCCGCTGAGGGCGGCGGTGACACCGGGGATCACCGTCACGTTCAGATCCAGCCCGGCGGCCAGCTCCAGGATCAGCCCGGCCATGCCGTAAACTCCCGCGTCGCCGCTGGAGATCATGGCCACGCTCTTGCCCTCCATGGCCGCGTCGATGGCCATTTTGCACCGGTCCACCTCCCGGCGCATGGGGGTGGTCAGATATTCCTTTTCCGGGAACAGGGGCTTGACCAGGTCCACGTAGACACCGTAGCCCGCGATCACGTCCACGCTGCGCATGGCCTCCATGGCCTCCACCGTCATTTTGGAGGGGTCGCCCGGGCCGATGCCGATCACGTACAGTTGATTCATGGTCTCTCCTCCCTCACTTGCTGGCCTGCCGGAACTCCGTGGTGAAGCCCGGATCGTAGAGCTTGGAGCGGTCGTACTGATCGCCCAGGAAGCCGCCCACCAGGATCAGTGCCAGCTTGGTCAGGTGGTTTTCCTCCGCGGTGGCGGCCAGTTGGCTCAGCGGGCAGCGGAACACCTTCTGATCCGGCCAGCTGGCCTTGTAGACGATGGCGGCAGGGGTCTCGGGAGCGTAGCCGCCGGCGATGAGTTCGTCCTGCAGGCCCTTGACCAGGCCGGTGCTCAGATACATGACCATGGTGGAGCCGTGGGCGGCCAGAGACCGGATCTTCTCCTTCTCCGGCACGGGGGTGCGGCCCTCCATGCGGGTGATGATCACAGTCTGGGACACGTCGGGCAGGGTGAACTCCGCCTTCAGAGCCGCGGCGGCCCCGCCGAAGGCGCTGACGCCGGGGGTTACGTCGTATTCGATCCCCAGAGTGTCCAGCAGGTCGAACTGCTCCCGGACCGCGCCGTAAATGCTGGAATCGCCGGTGTGGAGCCGGACGGTGGTCTTGCCCGCGGCCTCGGCGGCCTTGATGACCTCGACGACCTGCTCCAGGGTCATATAGGCACTGTCGTGGATCTCGCAGCCGGGCTTGGCATAGTTAAGCAGCTCCGGGTTCACCAGAGACCCGGCGTAGATGATCACGTCCGCCTCGCCCAGCAGCCGGGCGCCCCGGACGGTGATCAGATCGGTGGCGCCGCAGCCGGCGCCCACAAAATGGACCATGATTTATTCCTCCCTTGTGACAAGTTGATATAGTACGGAATTGACGATGGCGGCGGCCACGTTGCTGCCGCCCTTGCGTCCCCGGGCTACGATATAATGGGGCGCGGTGCGGATCAGCTCCTCCTTGGCCTCCACCACGTTGACGAAGCCCACCGGCACGCCGATGACCATTTCCGGAGAGAGCTTGCCCTCCCGGATCAGATCGCAGATGGAAAAGAGGGCCGTGGGGGCGTTGCCGACGGCGAAGATCAGGGGCTTGTCCATCCGGGCGGCCTTCTCCATGGAAACCAGGGACCGGGTCACGCCCCGCTCCTTTGCCTCCCGGGCCACGTCCTCGTCCGCCACGAAGCAGTGGGCCTGGCCGCCGAACCGGGCCAAGATCTTCTTGTTGATGCCGGACATGGCCATGGTGGTGTCGGTGACCACGTCCGCCCCCTTTTGGATGGCCTTTTTCATCTGCTCCACCGCGTGGAGGGAAAAGGCCAGATTGTCCACGTAATCGAAATCCGCCGTGGTGTGGATCACCCGCCGGATCAGCAGGTCGTACTCCGGGTCCAGGACCCGGTCGCCCAGCTCCTGGCGGATGATCTCAAAGCTGCGCCGCTCGATGTCCATAGGCTTCATTGCGCTCGCTCCTCCCTGTATAGCAAACATTTTTTGATGAACCGTTCCGCCGCTGCCGGGTCGCTGGGGAAATACAGATGGGGGTATCCGGCATAAAAGCTCTCCCCCACCCAGGCGCAGCGGTCCTCCCGGCCGGTGGGTTTGACCCCCCGGAGGGCATCGCCTGGCTCGTCGGCGTCCCAGTAGTGGAACTCGTGGGCGCGCATGCTGTCCCCGGGGGAGAAAAGCATGCTCTCGCTCTCGGCGTAAAGGGTCTTATAGCCGAAGCGGTTGAGACGTCCCATGTTCTGGCAGTCCGTGGGGAACACCCCGGCCATGGGCACGCCGTCGATACTGCGGCAGAGGTACATGAACGCGCCGCACTCGGCGATGGTGGGCAGCCCGCCCTTCACCGCGGCCCCGACGCTCTCGAGCATGGTGCGGTTGGCGCTCATTTTGTCCAGATACAGCTCGGGGTAGCCCCCGCCCATGTACAGCCCGTCGCACTCCGGCAAACGCGCGTCGTTCACCGGGCTGAAGGGGATCAGCTCCGCTCCCAGCTCCTGCAGCAGCTCCAGATTGTCCCGGTAATAGAAGCAAAACGCCTTGTCCCAGGCCACCGCCACGCGCACGTCCCCCAGCTTTCGCGCCGCCACGGGGGCGGCGGAGAGGGGCGGAGCCGAGCGCATCAGCTCCAGCAATCCGTCCAGATCCAGGCCCTTCTCCGCAGCCTCGGCCAAAAGCTGCATCTTGCTCTGGAGGGACTCCACCTCCTGGGCGGTGACCAGTCCCAGGTGGCGGCTCTCCAGCGCGGCGGCGGGCACCGCGGGCATATAGCCGTAGACCGGCACGCCGCATTCCTTTTCCACCACGGCTTTCAGCGCGGGGTAGGTCATGGGCGAGACCTGATTGAAGATCACGCCCCGGACCGCGTTGGGGCTCCGGAGGCCCATATACCCCCGGACCACCGCGGCGGCGGAGAGGGCCATGCCCCGGACGTTCACCACCAGCACCACGGGGGCCGAAAGGATCCGGGCCGCGTGATAGCTGGAGGCCTCCTCCGAGCCCATGGAGAGGCCGTCGTACATGCCCATGACGCCCTCGATGACGTTCACCGGCCCCGCATGCTTAACGAACGCGGAGCGGACGCCCTCCTCCCCGGCGAAGAAAATATCCAGGTTGGCGCTGTCCAGACCAAGGATGCTGGTGTGGAACATGGGGTCGATGTAATCCGGGCCGCATTTGAAGCTCATGGGCGCGAGGCCCCGGTTTTTCAGCGCCTGCAGGATGGCGCACACCACGGTGGTCTTGCCGCAGCCGCTGCCGGTGCCGGCGATCAGAAGTCGGGGATAGTCACTCATCTTCGTTCCACCGCCCGCAGGGCACGTCCTCGCCCCGGATGATCTTATAGACCGCGTCCATGTCCAGATTGGCACGGACCGCGTCCGCCAGCCGGTCGTACTCCCGGCGGCGGAATTCCCCCATGGTGATGATCTCGTTTCCCTCGTCCTGGATGCCCTTCTCCTGCCGGATGTGGCTCACCAGGGCGTGCCAGAAGGCGCCGGTGTCGAAGATGCCGTGGAGGTAGGTGCCGATCACGTTCCCGGCGGGATTGGTGATGCCGTCGATGTCCTCCCGGCCGTTGAGCCGCAGGAAGTGGACGCACTCGGGCCCGAAGGCGTTGACGCCGGAATGGATCTCGTAGCCGTCCAGCATGAGTCCGTTGTGCTCGCTGAGCCAGCCGGAGGGGCAGTCCACCGTGCCGTGGGACTGGACGGTGGTCTTCTCCGCGTGGAAGGTCACGTCAAAGTTCAGCAGGCCAAGCCCCGCCATTTCCGGGATCCGGGACTCGGTGTGCTCCGGGTCGAACAGCCGCTCGCCCAGCATCTGGTAGCCGCCGCAGATGCCCATGACCATGCCGCCGCGGCGGGCGTGGCGGATGATCTCGTCCGCCAGACCGTGCTGCTTGAGCCAGTTGAGGTCCTCGATGGTGTTCTTGGTGCCGGGCAGCAGGATGAGATCCGCTCCCTCCAGCTCGGCGGCGCGCTTCACGTACCGGACGGAAACGCTCCGCTCGGTGCTGAGGATATTGAAATCCGTAAAGTTGGAAATGTGGGGCAGATGGACGATGGCCACCTGAATAGGCCCGGAGCCGGTCTGCCGGTCAAAGCGCTCGGTGACGGAGTCCTCGTCCTCGATATCCACGTCCATCCAGGGGATGACCCCCAGCACTGGGATGTGCAGCAGGTCCTCCAGCATCCGCAGGCCGGGCTCCAGAATTTTCACGTCCCCCCGGAACTTGTTGATGACGATGCCCTTGATGTGCTCCTGCTCGTCCTCGGGCAGCAGCTTCACCGTGCCGTACAGGGAGGCGAACACGCCGCCGGGATTGATGTCCCCGATGAGGATCACCGGGGCGTCGGCGGCCTTGGCCATGGACATGTTCACGATGTCCCCGTCGTGGAGGTTGATCTCCGCCGGGCTCCCTGCGCCCTCGATGACCACGCAGTCCACGCTGCTCTCCAGCTCGTCGTAAATGCGCTTGATATCCTGCCGGAGCTGGGGCTTGTAGAGCTCGTACTCCATGGCGGACATGGTGCCCACGGGCTTGCCGTTGACGATCACCTGGCTCCGCCGGTCGGAGGTGGGCTTTAAAAGCACCGGGTTCATTTTCACGCTGGGCTCGATGCCCGCGGCCTCCGCCTGGGTGACCTGGGCCCGGCCCATTTCCAGCCCCTCGGAGGTAGCAAAGGAGTTGAGCGCCATATTCTGCGCCTTGAACGGCGCCACGGTCCAGCCGTCCTGCTTCATGATCCGCAGTACCGCCGCGCACAGCAGAGACTTGCCCACCGAGGACCCCGTCCCCTGGAACATCAAGGATTTTCCGCGCATCGCATAGCCTCCTCAAGTATATCGATAAATCTCTGATTGGTTTTTTCGTCCTTCACCGCCAGACGAAGGTGCTTCCCGTCGTCCACCGGCGGGAAATTCATGCAGCGGCGCACCAGCACGCCCCGCTGCCGAAGCGCATCGATCAGCGGCTCAACATCCCTGCCGAAATCGCACAGCAGGAAATTGGCCTCAGAGGGGTACACGAAGATCCCCAGCGCTTCCAGCGCCCGGCGGAAGCTCTCCCGGTCGAGGGCGTTCCGGCGGCATTCCTCCAGCGCGTCCTCCCGGTGGCCGGGCAGGGCCAGGCACACCGCCTCGGCAAAGCAGTTGAGCTCCCAGGGGTTCTGGTACTCCGCCAGCCGGGACAGCGCCTCCCCGCCGCAGAGATATCCCAGCCGCACCCCGGGGATCCCCAGGAGCTTGGTCATGGAGCCGGTGATCAGCAGCCGTTCCCGTCGGCCGATCAGGCCGCGGACGCTGTTCTCCGGACAGTAGCCGATGAACGCCTCGTCCACGATCAGCCAGCTGTTTTTCTCTTCCACCGCTTCAAGGAGCCCTTCGATCTCCACCGGGGAAAAGGCCGTGCCCACCGGGTTCCAGGGGTTGCACAGCCACACGCAGGTGTTTTCCCCCAGGTCCTCCCCCAGCGCCGCCGGGGGCAGCAGGGCGTGGCCGGCTCCCACCATGGGGACGCGCTCCACCAGAAGGCCGACGCGCTCCGAGAGCTGGGCGTATTCCAGAAACGACGGGGCGGGGACCCGGACCCGATCGACCCCCAGCCGGGCGGCCAGGGCGATGGCCGAAATGCCGCCCGCCGTGGGCAGCACCCGCTCCGGGGCCAGAGAGAGGTATTCTCCCAGCGCCCTCCGGGCCCGTTCCATGCTCACCTGTGGATAATAGGACACGTTGTCCATGGCTGAGAGCAGCGCCGCGCGCACCCACTCCGGCGGGCCGCCGGGGCGGATGTTGGCGGAGTAATCCAGCCAGCGGGCAGGGTCGTTCCCCGCCCAGACGTTGCCTCCGTGCTGTTCCAATTTACGTTTCCTCCAGACACTTGCCCAGGACACGGCCCTCATAGTCGGTCACGAGTACGTCGATGTGGATCTCGTTCCGGACCCGGGCCAGGCAGTAGCGCCGGGCGGCCTCGGCCACGCCGTCCCACACGGCGGTGTAGCCCGCCTTGTCGATCAGATCGATGGCGGCGTCGGTGGTGACGCCGCTGTAGACCGCGCACATCAGCTCCAGCGGCGCGCTCATCAGAGCCAGCTGGGTGACGATGGCCTCCCGGCGGCCGTCGGCGGTGTGGCTGTGGGTCTGCATGACCCCGGAGGCCACCTTGGCCATCTTGCCCGGGTGCCCGCCGATGATCAGATGCTTCACGCACAGCTCCAGCGCGGAGTCCAGCATGAAGCCGATCTCGTTGCTCACCTGCACGGTGCAGACGCCGGGGTAATTCTTTGCCATGGCCTTTTCGCCCTGGTTGCCGAAAGTAAAGATGATGGGGTCATGGCCCTGGGTCACGCGCATTTTCAGCTCTACGAACATGGAGTCCCGCAGGGCCTCCGCGCTCATGGGCCGGACGATGCCGGTGGTGCCCAGAACCGAGAGGCCGTCCCGGATCCCCAGCCGGGGATTGAAGGTGCGCCGGGCGATCTCCCGGCCGCCGGGAATGGACACGGTGACGGCGGCGCCCCGGGCGCCGAAGACGCTGCGCACCGCCGCCTCGATCATGGACCGGGGCACCGGGTTGATGGCGGGCTCCCCCACCGGGATCTTCAGCCCCGGCTCGGTGATCACGCCCACGCCCTCCCCGCCGAGAAAGCGGATCGGACCGTCGCTCTCCTCCGGCTCCACCCGGGTGATGATCTCCATGCCCCGGGTGATGTCGGGATCGTCCCCGCTGTCCTTGACGACGCCGCAGGCGTAGTTGTCATGGGCGATGATCTCGGGGATATAGTCCTTTCCCCCCGGCACGGTGATCTTAACGTGGTCCGGGCAGGCCCCGTCCCGCCGCCAGAGGCAGCTGGCCAGAGCCCCGGCGGCCGCGCAGCTGCCGGTGGTAAAGCCTTCACGCTGTGGTTTTTTCATTTTCCGATCCTCTGGAGGTATTCTCCGACAGTGCAGAGCTTCCTTTCGTTTTTCGCTTTCTCCAGCAGTCGTGCCAGCGGCGCGTTGCCCTCGGCCACGTCCATGCCGGCGTCCACCACCGCCTCGCAGCGGTCCATGGACTTCTCCGCCCGGGAAAGAGCGTCGTCCGACAGCGGGCGGAAGGGCGCCGCCTCGATGATCTCCGCGGCCAGATGCCGCGCCACGGCGTAGTCCATGTCGTTAGTATACAGGATCCCGGCGGAAAAAGGAACATCCGCCTTCTGCAGCTGCCGGTAAGCGCCGATGCCTCTCCCGCCGTTGGAGAGCACCATGACCCGGGGCTCGCCGGCGGGCCTGGGCAGCTCGATGCTGCCGAAATCCACGTCGAAGGAGCCCTGTTCCAGCTCGTATAGGTCCCGCACCACCTGGGGGGAAAACACCTCCGCCGGGGAACCAAAGCGGGAAATGGTCTCGCCCTTGACGCAGACGATCTTGTCGGAGATCTTCTGGGCCAGGTCGATCTCGTGGAGGGACATGATGACCGTTATGCCCTTCTCCTTGGTCATGGAGCGCAGGATGCTCAGCAGCTCCAGTTTGTGCCGGATATCCAGATAGGAGGTGGGCTCGTCCAGCACGATGATCTCCGGCTCCTGGCAGATGGCCCGGGCCAGCAGTACCCGCTGGCGCTGGCCGTCGCTGATGGCGTCGAAGTCCCGGTCAGCCAGCTCCAGGGCGTGGACGCGCTCCATGGCGGCGGTGACCTTGTCCTCGTCCTCCGCCGTCAGCAGGCCCAGCCGCCCCGTGTAGGGATAGCGGCCCGTGGACACCACGTCCCGGCAAGTCATCAGCTCCGGCTTCATCCGCTCCGTGAGCACCACGGCCATGCGGGTGGCCAGGGTCTTGTAGTCCAGCTTTTCCAGCTCCTCGTCCCGGACCCACACCTTGCCGCCGATGAGCTTCAGCTGCCGGGTGATAGACTTGAGGATGGTGGATTTGCCCGAGCCGTTGGGACCGATCAGCGTGACGATCTCCCCGCGGCGGATCTCGAAATTGATGTCATGGATCAGGCTCTTGCCGTTATAGCCGACGGAAAGGTCGCTTGTTCTGAAATAAAGCTCATCCATTGCTCTTCCCTTTCTGCCGCTTGAGCATCATGACGATGACCACCGGCGCGCCGAAAACCGAGGTGACCGTGGAGATATTCAGCTCCAGCGGCGCGAAGGCAGTCCGGGCGATCAGGTCGGACATCATGCAGAACACGCCGCCCCCCAGGAAGCAGGCCGGGATCACCACGATGGGCTTGGAGGTGTTCAGCGCCCGCTTCACAAGATGGGGCACCGCGATGCCCACAAAGGAGATGGGGCCGGCAAAGGCTGTGACCGTGGCGGACAGGATGCTGGAAAGGCAGATCAGCATGATGCGGAAGAGCTTGATGTTCACGCCCATGCTCCGGGCGTAGTTCTCGCCCAGCTGATAGGCGCCGATGGGCTTGCTCATGAAGAACACCGCCACGGCCGTGACCAGGGTGAACAGGGCCGCCACCTTCACGTTGTCCCAGCTCATGCCGGAAAAGCTGCCCAGGGACCAGCCGCGCAGGTTCACGATGTCGGAATCCTGGGCGAAGGTGACCACGAAGTCCGTCACGGCGTTGCAGATATAGCCCACCATGATGCCCGCCACCAGCAGGGTGGACATGCTGTGGAGCTTGCGGCTCATGAGCAGGATGAAGCCCGTGGACAGCATGGAGCCCAGGAATGCGGCGATGACCAGAGCCCAGGAGGACATGGAGCCGAATTTGCCCAGGAAATAGATCATCACCAGGGCCACGATCATCTTGGCGCCGTGGGAAATGCCCAGCACGAAGGGGCCCGCGATGGGGTTGGAGAAAAAGGTCTGCAGCAGGAAGCCGGAAAGAGCCAGAGCCCCGCCCAGCAGCGCCGCGGTGACGATCCGGGGCATCCGGATCCGCCAGATGATGTTGACCTGGGCCACGTCGCCCTGCCGGGTGAAGAGGATCCGGGCGATCTCCTTCACGCCGATGGGCACGCTGCCGATGTTGATATTCAGCACCACGATCACCGCCGCTGCGATCACCAGGCCGAGAAAGACCGCCTGATATCGTAAGCGGCGCTGAAGGTTGGTGGAAAGATAGCTTTTCTTTTCTTCCACTGACTTCAACTCCTACCGTCTGTTTGGGAAAGCGCTCACTCCATGTGATGGAGGAAGGTCATCTGGCTCTCGTCGGCGTCGGTGAGCATCAGATGCACGTCGTAAATGAGATTGCCCAGCTTGTCGGACTGCTGGTAGACCTCCGGCCCGATCCAGAAGATATGACCCTCCCGGAACGCCTTGCAGTCGGCCAGCAGATCGCTCTTTTCCAGCAGCTCCTCGATGGTGTCCACCCCGGCGCTGTACGCGCTGGAGTTATAGATCAGGTAATCCACGTCCATGGCGTTGGCGTAGAACTCCTCCATGGTCATGTTTACGTTGGACCGGCCGCTGTCCGCCACGGTGACGTAGGAAAAGGCGTTGACGCCGCCGCCGATCTCCACGATGCGGGAGAGATAGTCGTCCGTGGAGCGTACCTGGGCCTTGCCTGTGGAGTCCACCAGGAAGATCGCCACCGTTTTGCCGGTGGAGGCGTAAGTCTGGATCTCCGCCATCATGGCCGTGCAGCGGCGGAAGGCTTCCTCCGCCTCCGTCTCCCGGTTGATCAGGGCGCCGAAGAGCTTGATCCACTCGGTCCGGCCCAGGGGATGGGCCTCATAGCTGGAATACTCGATGAACACCGGCACCCCCAGCAGCTCGATCATCTCGATGACCTTGGGCGTGTGGAGGATCATGGTGTTCTCCAGCGCCAGGGAGATATCGTTGTCCACGATGAGCTCGTAATCCGGCTCGCTGTACTTGCCGCCGAAAACGATCTCGCCCCGCTCCATGGCGGCCTTTGCCCCGGCGACGTACCAGTCGGAGGCGTTGAGGCTGGTAAGGGCGATCGTGTCCAGGGCATCCATGGCGTCAAAAAGCGCCATCACCGCCGTGGCTGCCAGATAGATGTTGTCCAGCGGCTGCTGCAGCACCTTGACGGAGCTGTCCAGTCCTGCCGGGGGCTTCGCGCCCTCCGGGACGACGAGATAATTGTTCCCGTCGCCGATGGCCAGGTATTTATACCCGCCCTCGTAGTAATAGACGTCGAACTGGATGGCGTATTCCTTCTCCATGGTCCGCAGATACGTCAGCCCGGGGATCTCGGGATGGCCGTCGTTCTCCTGCGCCGCAGGTTCGGCAGCCGGCTCGGCGGAAGGCTCGGCGGGGGCCGCTGTCGGG
>JAFSZH010000009.1 GCA_017455685.1 Oscillospiraceae bacterium | reverse complement strand
GGCACCGTGTCCATCCCCACGGAGGCCTTCCTGGCAGTGCTGAAGCTGGATGAATAAAAGACACGACAACGCTGTTCGGCCCCCGGCGCGCTCCCGTTCGGAGCGCGCCGGGGGCCGCTTTTTCCCGATCCGCCCGGCGCCCGTGCCGGGGAAAAACCGACGGGGCGGGATAAATAATGAATTAAAAAATGCATAATTGTCAACACATTCGGAAAAACGACGGAAAAGACCGAAAAAAACCCGGCAGTTTGCCCTTGTAAATTGCAGGGATAGGCGCTATAATATGCAAAACACTTGCCATCAGGAAAGGAACACCGCCATGAAAAACGCCTATTTGCAGAGAGTGTACGACCAGGTCCTGGCCAGGGATCCGGACGCGCCGGAATTCCATCAGTGCATCCGGGAATTCCTGGAAAGTCTGGAGAACATCGTGGATGACCACCCCGAATGGGAGAAAAATGGTATTTTGGAACGTTTCATCGAGCCGGACCGGACAGTCACCTTCCGGGTCACCTGGGTGGACGACGCCGGCAAGGTGCAGGTGAACCGGGGCTACCGGGTGCAGTACAACTCCGCCATCGGCCCCTACAAGGGCGGCCTGCGGTTCCATCCCAGCGTGAACCTGTCGGTGATCAAGTTCCTGGGGTTTGAGATGAACCTGAAAAACGGCCTGACCACCCTGCCCCTGGGCGGCGGCAAGGGCGGTTCGGACTTTGATCCCAAGGGCAAGAGCGAGGCGGAGATCATGCGCTTCTGCCAGGCCTTCATCACCGAGCTTTACCGGCATATCGGCCAGTTTACGGACATCCCCGCCGGAGACATCGGTGTGGGCTCCCGGGAGATCGGCTATATGTTCGGCCAAATGAAGCGCATCACCAACCGATTTGAGGCAGCCACTCTCACGGGCAAGGGCTTGACCTACGGCGGCTCCCTGGTCCGTACGGAGGCTACCGGCTACGGTATCTGCTACTTCACCCAGGAGATGCTCAAAAAGATGTGCGGTACCGACTTTGCCGGCAAGACCGTCATCGTCACCGGCAGCGGCAACGTGGCCATCTTCTGCGCGGAAAAGGTGATGCAGTTGGGCGGCAAGGTG
Organism: Oscillospiraceae bacterium; assembly: GCA_017455685.1. Taxonomy (GTDB): domain Bacteria; phylum Bacillota; class Clostridia; order Oscillospirales; family Oscillospiraceae; genus Apopatocola. The sequence continues at coordinate 9,554 of JAFSZH010000009.1, read as the reverse complement.
GTGGCCATGTCCGACTCCAACGGCTACGTGTACGACCCCGCCGGCATCGACCTGGATCTTATCAAGGACATCAAGCTGGTCCGCCGGGCCCGGATCAAGGAATACGCAAAGGAAAAAGACGGCGCCGTTTATAAGGAAGGCTGCCGGAACATCTGGGATATCCCCTGCCAGATCGCCCTGCCCTGCGCCACCCAGAACGAGGTGGACGCTACCGAGGCGAAGAAGATCATCGCCGGAGGCTGCATCGCCCTGGCGGAGGGCGCCAACATGCCCTGCACCATCGAGGCGGTGGAGCTGCTTCACGCCGCCGGGATCCCCGTGGGTCCCGCCAAGGCGGTCAACGCCGGCGGTGTCTCCACCTCCGCGCTGGAGATGAGCCAGAACTCCATCCGCATGAACTGGAGCTTCGAGGAAGTGGACGAAAAGCTCCACGGCATCATGAAGGGCATTTTCGAGGCCGCTTACGACGCCTCCGTGGCCGTGGGCCAGCCGGGCAACCTGGTGGTGGGCGCCAACGTGGCCAGCTTCCTTAAGATCGCCGACGCCATGGTAGCGCAAGGCATAGTGTAAAATAAATGGGAAACCCGGTCTTCTAACCGAAGACCGGGTTTTTGATACTTTATTCTGTTTGCATTTCCTTTTTAAGCTGGAAGGCGAACAACACACCCAAAAGGCATAGGAATACCGCAAACGGAAGAAACGAATGATAAACGACGGCGGTTTTCATGATCGGCATGACGGCAAAAGGAATATAGGCGGACAGGAAACAGGCGATATTATACCACGCGTTCAGAACACCGATATGAACGTCGAGAGATTCCTTCGGGGCGACGGTCCCGATGCGCATCTGATAGTAGGAGTATAGGAACGAATAAAAGACCGCGGCAAGACAGAACGCAGCGATGGAGACGGCTACTTTGCCGGATAGATAGAGCAGCAGAAAAGAAGCACCGAGTCCCAGAAAACAGGAGAATCGAACGATCCTTTTTACCTTGATATAAATTGCCGCGAAAGCGACGCCGGCGAGGAACGTAAAGATCGAGCCCAGGGAAGAGATCGTGCCGGACAAAGTGCTGGAGCCGAACCCCTTTTCCTGAACGTAGATATCGACGAATACAAACAGAATGCAGTATAGGGCGCTTGATACGAAGTATTCAATATATATTCTTCTTGCAGCGGACAGCCGGAAAGCCGACCAAAGAGAAGAACGGTTTTCTTTTTCTTCCTTTGGGGTTTCCGGCACCGCAAGAAAAACCAGAACGATGGAAACGATGGAAATTAGATTCAACAAAAAACACGTCCGCCAGTTTCCGGAATGATCTCCGATGATCCCGGAGAAAAACGAGAGTAGCACACCGAAAGCAGCGCTGACGGCTGAGTACAATCCGATCATCTGCGCCCGGGCCTTCTCCTGATAGAGCTCTGTGATCATAGACAGAGCGGCCACAGCAAGGACACCATCGGAGATTCCGTCTAGAATACGGCAGAAGGCCAGAAATGGCATGGAGGAGGTGAAATATGCCCCGACGCCTCCCAGCGTGAAACAGATCGTTCCGAAGAGCAAAAGACGGCGTTTAGAAATATACCGCAGGAGGAATCCGGCCGCGAGCGAGGAGAGAAGGCTGAAAATATACCCGCCGGTGAGGGTAAAATTGGTCAGAAAGGTGCTAGTATCAGGGTATTCGGCGCATATTCTGGAGAATATCGGTACGATTACGGAATCGGAAAAGATGCCGTAACCACAGGAGATCAGAGCGATTTTGCAGAGTAGGCCGTTTTTGTCACGCATGGTCCCACCCCCTCGAAGGATTACTGAACGGTTTTTTTCCGTCTGACGAGCATGATAACGGCAACTGCGATGGCGGCCAGGGTCCAGAAAGCCATCCAGAGGAACATTTTGTTAAAGCCGGATACAAGGTCCGCGTCCAGCCAGCGCCCGATGATGATGGTGATAAAGGCGTCAGGCAAATAGCAGATACAGGAAACGATGCCGGTGGCAATGGCGGTATGGGATTCGGGAATGCCGCAATCAGACATTACAGACCAGTACGTTGCCAGGATCATCATGGCAACCGTTGCCAGGAACATAGTGAGGATATTGCAGATGCCCGGAGTACCGGCGGTGAGCATGGTCGCGATGCAAAGACCGGCCAAAGCGGCGAGAAGCACGATAAACGCAGCGATCCGGTTTTTCGCTTTGTCTACGATGAAGCCGCCGATAATGCCTGCCAGAATGGGGAGCAGGTAGTTTCTTGTGACTGCCAGAGCACTGGAAACGTTTTCGTCAAAGCCGAGAATGACCGTAGAGAAAGTTCCGAGATAATTCGTCTGGGTGATGATAGCGCTGTAGCAGGAGAAAATGAAGATGCCCATCAGCCATACACCGGGAAGTTTCAAAGCGTCCATGACCGTGACACGGCCTTCTTTCGACGCGGCGGAAGTGCTTTTTTCGGTTTTCTGCAGGTGCAATGCCGGCAGGATCAAAAGAGAGAGAACACCGAATACCATATACAACCCTACGGAAATATAGAGCATTCCCTTGTATCCGGCGACCTCATTGGCGAACATCCCGAAGATGAACACGAACAGGAATCCAGCCAGAGCGCTGAAAACGTTCCGCATGGAATCGCTGATACCGAAAAGCCTACCCTGCTCTTCTTCTCCGCCAAGCTCACGGATGATCACAAGATAGGGAGACCACAGGGTGCAGATGGAAAAAACGGAGTAAAGGACGTAAATGACGATAAGGGAAGAAAACGCGGGGATCGCGGCCAGCCATACAGTGATCAACCCCGTAGCAAAGCAGGAGACAGCGATCAGAACCTTGGGCTCGATACGATTGGCAAGGATCCCGGAGAAAAAATAACCGGCGATGGCCACCGCACCGTAGATGCTTCCCAGAAGCCCCATCTGGGTGTTGTTGATGCCAAAAACGCTCATGGTCTGATCATAGAACGAAAAACGAATGTATGGGATAAAAAACAGCATGCCTACACAGAAGCTTACGAAGACCAGAATGAGATTTCTTTTTCCTTTTGAGATTTTCATAGCTTTTTCCTCCTGTATTTTTTCAGTTTACAGATGCGCGATCAAGGAGAATGTCAACAGATCGATCACGGCGCTTATCTCGTCGTCGGGAATGCCTCCGGCGCGGACAGCCTGCTCCAGCAGGTCGGGAAACAAGTTGTTGTCTTCCATAGGTCATCCTTTCAGAGTCGGAACGAACCGACTTCTTCACACATGGCTTTGAGGCTGTCGCATCTGGCGTCTGCCTCAAAGACGATTCCCTTGTCTGTGCTGAAAATAAAGTTTCCACTGCGGCCGTATTTTTCCAGAATATCCCGAGTATAACCAGCGCAGACTTCCGGCGGCGAGCTTCCCAGCAAGGCAACGGGCATTCCGCCTACATAGGCGAATTTGTTGCCAAATCGCTCCATCAGAGAGTCTAAGGGATCGCTTTCAACGTGCAATGCACAGGCCCCGTCGGGGATTTCCGAAAGATAATCCAGAAGCGTGCTGCCCGCGCCTTCGACCATAAAGTAAAAGCGACCGCCATTTTCCGTCATACGGCGGATCTTGCTTCCCAGGTGTCGCCAGATAAAAAGCTCAAACTGTTTTGGATTGGTTATTGTCTGGCCCAGAAGACAGATCTGATTCTGGAAAGGCATCTCATTGCCCAGCGGCGGCGTCATGACGTCCATATAGTGATTGAACAGGCCCTCAAAGCTGTCCAAAGCATCCAGCAGCAGATCCTTTTTTCGCCGCATGGCCATGGAGATCCCTTTCATACCGATGATATACTGAAAGAGGTAATCAAAAGCCGGTTGATACATCGGCACGTCGGAGAGGAAAAGACTGCCCGTTTCGGATTCCACATCCCGCTTCATGGCGGCGACCTTTTCAAAATGGGTAGCAGACAGCTCCAGATATTCACGGATTGTCTCTGCGTCACGGCCGTTGTTGAGATTTTTGAATTTTTGCCGATAAAAACGGTTCCAAAGAAAACTCTGCGGATCCTTGATCAGCCATTGATAATCGCTGTCCTCACTCAGATAACTGATATCTTTGAAGTTTAGACTGTATTTTTCTTCATTCAAATAATAGTCGTCGGAACCCAGGAGCCGGGAAAACCCCATAAAAGCAAATCCGCCGGTATCGTAATACAAATCGGCAGGGTAGTCATGGATCGCCTTTCGATATGCAGTGAGCAGCTTGTCACTGTCATTGACCGATTCCATATACCCCTGACCGGCGCCGCGATAAACCAGCCAGCCTTGCAGATTCAGATACAGAGGTACTTTTTCCGGTATTTCCCCCGGAACCAGAGTGGCCCGAAGCAACGAGCGGGTCTCCTCGCAAGTACGCAAATAAATCACCCCCCCAAATATTGTGCATGCACAATATTGTGCATGCACAGAATATCACGTTGACAAAGGAAAGTCAATCAACTATAATCAACAAAAAAAGGAATATAATTTCTATAATATGTTCGATTCCGCGCTATTCGCCCGATTTGTGAGGTCAGCCAATGAATTATAAAAAAGGCAGTGATACAAAAGAAGTCATTTTGCGGGGAAGCAAAGAGTTCTTTCTGGAAAACGGATTCCATGCAGCTACCTACCGCAAGCTTGGAGCGTATCTTGAAATAAACCCCAATCTGATCTCCTATCATTTTTCCAGCAAGAAAGTATTGGCGGAGACGGTGCTGACAGACTACTTTGTTGCGGAAAGCCGCCTGCTCCGAGAGCATATGGAAGAGGCTTTTTCTCCTATGTTGAAATATGCCGCCCAGAACAGGATCCATTACAAGATTCTTGCCTCGGACGAAAAACTACTCCGTTTTTATGCGGACGTAGTGTCCTCGGATTTCCTTCGGGATGTATTCTTTTCCATACCCGGAATTCAGGATCTGCACATGGATTTTTTTGAGTATTACGGCCTGGAAAAGAAATACCCTGTGGCCTACTATTCCGCCATGGAGACGGCCAGCGAATGTGAGATAGTGAAGTTTTTCCAGCCGTCCCTGTACGAAGATGATCAGTTTCTTGATTTTGTGGGGAGCATTTACCCGGTATTCCTCGGGGTGCCGGAGGAGGAAATCGAAAAAGCATTCCGGCAGGCCAAAGATATCTGTGAAAGAATAGACGTAAAGGAGTTTTCTTTTTGTCGTCACGTCAGAGGGAGTAACGAGCCGGGAATCAACAAGTGTAAAAAAGCCGCTGTTTTCGTTCAACTAAAACAGCGGCTTTTTGGCTTTTGGTTTTGTTGTGGGCGACCGAAGGGAAGATGATCGTCACACCAGTACCCAGCCCCTGGCAGGGACGGTGACGCCGAAGCAGGTCACCGGGAAGTCCGAGCGGTTCACCAGCGCCAGCAGGCTCTCGGTGTCGTTCCAGCGATGGCAGCCCAGCACGTGGGGGCCGTAGGCCACGGGCTCGTACTCCCCGTCCTTCAGCGCCGGGTGCTCGGCGTACAGCGCCGTCAGCGAGCGGAGGAACGCAATCATCTCCCCGTCCTCCCGGCCCCAGGGGAAGGACCCCCGGTTGTAGGGGTCGGCGCCGCCGGTCATGCCGGCCTCGTCGCCGTAGTAGATGCAGGGGACTCCGGGGAAGGCAAACTGCAGGAAGAAGGCCAGCCGGGTCCGGGCCTTGTTCTTGCCCAGCAGGGTCAGCAGCCGTTCCCGGTCGTGGCTGCCCATGAGATTCATGGCGGCGTAAAGGTTTTCCCGGGGGTAGTTCTCCTGGATGGTCCGCAGCTTTTCCACGGTCTGGGCGGCGTCGGCCTTGAAGCGCAGGAAATCCAGCACCGCCTCCCGGAAGGGGTAGTGCATGGTGGCGTCCAGCTCATGGCCCAGGAAGTATTCCCGGAGCTCCCCGTAGCTGATCTTGTTGGTGGCGTCCTCCCAGACCTCACCCATCAGCAGGCTGTCGGGCTTTTCGGCCTTCATGGCGGTGCGGATGTCCCGGATCAGACTGTCGGGCAGCTCGTCGGCCACGTCCAGCCGCCAGCCGGAAGCGCCCTTCCGCAGCCAGCGCCGGACGATGCCGTTTTCCCCGCAGATGAATTCCCGGTAGGAGGGCGCGTTTTCCTCCACGTTGGGCAGGTCGGGCACGTCCCACCAGCACTCATAGCCGTGCTTGTACTGGCTGCCGAAGCGGAACCAGGAGCGGTACTTTTCGGCGGTGCCATAGTTGCCGAACTTGTCAAAGTAGATGCTGTCCGCGCCGGTGTGGTTGAAGACCCCGTCCAGCACGATCCGGATACCCTGCCGCTCCGCGGCCTCGCACAGAGACGTGAAGTCCTCCTCCGTCCCCAGCAGGGGGTCGATGCGGGTGTAGTCGGCGGTGTCGTAGCGGTGGTTGCTCAGCGCCTCAAAGATGGGGTTGAGATAGAGGATCGTTACGCCCAGGCTGCGGAGATAGGGCAGCTTTTCCTCGATGCCCTTGAGAGTGCCGCCCCAGAAAGGCCAGGAGCTGACGGACTGGTCCTCCCCCCGGGGGTAGAACACGGGGGTGTCCCAGTCCCGGATCAGGAACCGGTGGGAGCCCCGACGCCGGGAGGGCTCCGCGGGCTGCCAGGCTTCCTCCCGAGCGAAGCGGTCCGGGAAGATCTGATAGACTACGCCGTTCTTCCACCAGGCGGGCACGGTCTGGGGATCGTGGACGGTGATCTGCCACTGCTTGCTCTCCTGCCCTCCGGAGAGGAAGGAATACCAGAGCACGCAGGGCGTATCGGGGGCGGAAAAGGTGACGGTGAAGCGGCCGTCCTTTTTCTCCATGGGGAGGAGCCGGTCCTCCCCGGTATAGGTATGCAGACGAAGCGTCATTTCTTCCGCCTCGGGGTCCTCGGCGGCGAGAGTGACGGGCACGGAAACTTCCGCCGCTCCGAAGGGGCGGCGGAAGTCCTCATTTCTGGGATCGTGGGTGATCATGCAAAAAGACTCCTGTACAGCTTTCTGTATTCCTGGGCGGAGGCGCCCCAACTGAAATCCTGGGCCATGGCGTTCTCCTGAAGCCGACGCCAGGCCGCCGGGTCGTCCCGGTACAGAGCGCAGGCGTCCTTCACGGTGAAGAGCAGCTCATGGGCGTTGAAATTATCAAAGCAGAAGCCGGTGCCGTCGCCCGTGGCAGGGTCGAACTGGACCACACTGTCGGCCAGGCCTCCGGTCCGGCGCACCACGGGGATGGTGCCGTAGCGCATGGAGATCATCTGGCTCAGGCCGCAGGGCTCGAACTGGGAGGGCATCAGGAAGATGTCGCCGCCGGCGTAGATCCGCCGGGACGGGGGCTCGGAGAAGAGGATCCGGGCGGCGAACCGGCCGGGATGGGCGGCCTCCAGGGCGCGGTAGTGCTCCTCGTACCGGGGATCGCCCGTGCCCAGCACGGCGATCTGGGCGGTCTCCATCATCTCCTCTGCCACCGCGTCGAAGAGATCGAAGCCCTTCTGATCGGTGAGACGGCTCACCGCTACGCACAGCGGCACATGGGGATCGACCTCCAGACCCAGCTCCTGCTGCAGAGCGGCCTTGTTGGGCCCTTTTCCGTCGGGATCAGAGTAATTATGGGCCAGCGCCTTGTCGGTGGCCGGGTCGTAGGACTTGGTGTCGATGCCGTTGAGGATGCCGGAGAGGACGCCTTCCCGGCGGAGGAACAGATCCTGCAGCCCCTCCCCGTAGGCGGGGGTGCAGATCTCTTTGGCGTAGGTGGGGCTGACGGTGGTGATCCGGTCCACGTAATTACAGGCCCCGGCCAGATAGTTGACGCAGCGGCCGTATTCCCGCAGCACCTGGTCCCGGGCGGCGGGGATCTCATGGAGACCCAGGATGTCCCCCAGGATCCAGGGGTCATACTGTCCCTGGAATTTCAGATTGTGGATGGTGAAGATGGTCTTCATGTCGCCGTAGCCCGGAGCATAGCGGTACTGTTCCCGCAGAAACACCGGGGCCATGGCGGTGTGCCAGTCGTTGCAGTGGAGAATATCGGGGAAGAAATCCGGCAGATACCGGCAGCACTCGCACACCGCCTTGGAGAAGAAGGCCATGCGCTCCCCGTCGTCGAAGAAGCCGTACTCGCTGGGCCGCTTGAAGTAAAACTCGTTGTCCAGGAAGTACCAGGTGACGCCGCCCCGCTGCAGCTCGAACAGGCCGCAGTACTGGTTACGCCAGCCCAGGGGTACGTAGAACGAGCAGAGGAACTTCATTTTCCGGGTGTATTCCTCTTTGATGGTGCTCAGCTTGGGCAGCACCACCCGCACTTCAATGGTGGGACACTGGACCGCCCCGGGCAGGGCGGCGGCCACATCCCCCAGGCCGCCCGTCTTGATAAAGGGGGCAGCCTCGAAGGAGGCAAAGAGGACGTTCAGCTTTTTCTTCATACAACACTCCCCTTGGGCAGGACGCAGGGGTTCTCCTCGGTGCCGCAGACCACGGCGCCGGCGGAGACGGTGACATACTTGTCACAGATTACGTTTTCCAGCCGGGCCCCGGCCTTGATGACGCACTTTTCCATGAGCACGCAGTTTTTCACCACGGCGCCCTTTTCGATGCGGCAGGACCGGAAGACCACGCTGTTTTCCACCTCGCCCTCCACCACGGTGCCGGCGGCCATCACCGTGTGGGTCACGGAGGAGCCGGGGGTATAGAGCGCGGGGGGCGTGTCATGGATCTTGGTGAGGATCGGCCGCTCCCGGGAGAACAGATCCTGCCGGACGGCGGGCTCCAGCAGAGCCATGCTGGAACGGTAGTAATCCCGCACGTTGTCCATAAAGGCGATCTGACCGTCAAAGCGGAAGCTGTCCACGTTCACGCTGTCCAGCACCATCTTGAGCACGTCGATGAAGTTCATGTAGCCCAAAGTGCTGAAGTCCCGGGTCAGACGCAGCAGCAGGGATTTTTCAATGAGGAAGGAGTTGAGGAACTGGTTCTCGCCCTCTTCGGCGGTATTGATGCCGGTGACCCGGCCGTCCCCGTTCAGCGTGAGATAGTATGCCTTGCGCTTCTCACCCTCGGCAGTCCGGCGGTAGAGCAGCGTCACCTGGCTGCCCCGGACCTCCTGTTGGGAGAGCATGGGCGTGTAGTCCACGTTGGCCACCAGGGAGCCGCTGCTGACCAATACGTAGTCTGCGTCGCCCTGGCGGAAATAACTCAGGTTGTGGAGGATATCCCGGAACAGAAACCGGCTCTCCGTATCCCGCAGGCCGTAGACCGAGCCGGGCAGGATGTAGAGGCCGCCGGATTTCTTGTCCAGACCCCAGGGCTTGCCGCTGCCCACGTGGTCCATGATGCTCCGGTACTGGTAGGGGGTGATCAGGCCCACCGTCTGGATCCGGGAGTTGACCATGTTGCTCAGAGCGAAGTCCAGCAGCCGGTAACGGCCGCCGAAGGGGACGGCGGAAGCGGGGCGTTCCTCGGTGAGAACGCCGTAGCCGTTCAGATTATAGTTGGTTGTGACCAGACCTATGGTGCGGATCATGGCGTTCCCTCCTTTATACTTCCATGGTGGAGCTCTCGCCCACCACGGTGATCTTGTCCGCAGAACCCACCTGGGCTCCGGCGG
>JAFSZH010000081.1 GCA_017455685.1 Oscillospiraceae bacterium | reverse complement strand
CGCCCTGGCGCTCATGGACAATACCGCCTTTATCCACATGAAAAACAGCACGATTCCTCTGTCACAGTTCTCCTCCTACAGCTATGACTATTCTGCCATCGTGCCGGACACGTTCATGGAAAGCTGCTTCCGGATCACGGCAGCAGCCGCCGGGAAAACCGCCGCGGAGATGACGGAACTGGACCTCCCGTTTTCCGTGATATACCTCACGGATACAACGATGAAATGGGTCATGGAACTCCTCCCGTATGGGATCATGATCGGGAGCATGCTTCTGTTCTGGTACATGTATTCCCGCCAGCAGGGCGGTGGACACATGATGAACTTCGGTCACAGCCCGGCACGCGTCTTTGAGACGAAGGGACAGACGATTACCTTCAGGGATGTTGCCGGGGCCATCGAGGAAAAGGAAGAGATGCAGGAGCTCGTGGAGTTCCTCAAAAACCCGCGGCGATTCACCAGCGTGGGCGCCCGGATTCCCAAAGGCGTGCTGCTCGTGGGCCCGCCCGGCACCGGCAAGACGCTCATGGCCCGTGCCGTGGCAGGGGAAGCGGGCGTGCCGTTCATGTCCATTTCCGGCTCGGATTTTGTCGAAATGTTCGTGGGTGTCGGCGCCAGCCGTGTCCGGGACCTGTTTGACCAGGCCAAGCGGCGGTCCCCCTGTATCGTGTTCATCGACGAAATCGACGCGGTGGGCAGGCGCCGGGGCGCGGGCCTGGGCGGCGGCCACGATGAGAAGGAGCAGACTCTGAATCAGCTGCTGGTGGAGATGGACGGCTTCGCTCCCAACGAGGGGATCATCGTCATCGCGGCCACCAACCGGCCGGACATTTTGGATCCCGCCCTGCAGCGGCCCGGCCGATTCGACCGGCAGGTGACCATGAACTATCCCGACGTGTAGGGCCGGGAGGCGATCCTGCGGGTCCATGCCAGGAACAAGAAGTTTGAGCCGGACGTGGACTTAGCCGTCCTCGCCCAGCGGACGCCGGGGTTCACGGGGGCGGATCTTGAAAACGTGCTCAACGAGGCCGCCATCCTCACCGCCCGGGCCCGGCGGAAGAAGATCACCCAGGCGGATCTCGAAGAGGCCATCACCCGGGTCCAGATGGGGCCGGAGAAGAAGAGCCGGGTGGTCACCGAGGAGGATAAGCGGTACACCGCCTATCACGAGTCCGGCCACGCCATACTGGCCATCGAGCTCCCCAAGTGCGACAGCCTCCACGAGGTGTCCATCATCTCCCGGGGCATGGCCGCCGGATACACCATGACCCTGCCCAAGGACGACTGGAACCACGTGACCCGGGCGCGGCTGGAGGACCATATCTGCATGACCATGGGCGGCCGGGTGGCCGAGGAGCTGGTGCTGGGGGATATCAGCACCGGCGCCAGCCAGGATCTGAAGCAGAACACCGCCACCGCCCGGAAGATGGTGGAGCAGTACGGCATGAGCGAGGAGCTGGGGCCCGTCTTCTACGGCGGGGACCAGGAGGTGTTCATCGGCCGGGACTGGGGCCACAGCAAGGAGCATTCCGAGTCCGTGTCCGGGCGCATCGACGAGGAGATCAGCCGGATCCTGGCCGCCCAGCACGGCCGGGCGAAGGATATCCTGTCCCGGAACATGGACGGGCTCCATCGGACGGCGGCGTTGCTCATGAAGTACGAACGGGTCACCGGCGAGCAGTTCGAGCGGGTCTATCGGGGCGAGGACATGGACGCGGTCATGGTCCCGGAGCGGAAGGAAGCGCCTGGGGCTGAGCCGCAGGCGGAAGCGGAAAAGGAAGCGGCGGAGAAGGAATGAGCCACAGATTTGACCTGCACACCCATAGCGACCAATCCGACGGCACCTACGCGCCGGCGGAGATCGTGCGTTTCGCCGCCCGAGGGCATATCGACCTTCTGGCGCTGACGGACCACGACTGCATCTCCGGGGTCCGGTCGGCTATGGCGGCAGGCAAGGAGGAGGGGGTCGCCGTGATCCCCGGCGTGGAGTTCGACAACGAGTATCATCACGAGCTGCATATCCTGGGCTTGGACGTGGACATAGACCATCCCGTGCTCATCCGGGCCATGGAGGTGGCTCGGGAGCGGCGGGACAAGCGGAACGAGATCATCCTCTCCCGGCTGGATGCGGCGGGCATCGAGGTTCGGCCCTTCGTGCGGACCGGGCAGACCGCCACCACGAAGCTGCATATCGCCCACGCCATCATCGCCGCCGGGTACGCCTCGGAGGTGCGGGAGGCGTTCATGAAGTATCTCAGGCCCGGCACGCCCGGGTATTATACCGAGAAGCGGTTCACGCCGGAGCAGGTGCTGGAGATCATCCACCGGAGCGACGGCGTGCCGGTGCTGGCGCACCCCTGCCATATCCGGGAGAACCTGCACGGGCTGCTGCGGGAGCTGGTGAGCATGGGGCTTTTGGGCATCGAGGCCTATTACCCGGCCAACACCGCCCGGCAGACGGAGCTGTACGTGTCCTTGGCGCACCAGTATCGGCTGTTGGCCACCTGCGGGAGCGACTTCCACGGCAAGAACCGGCCCGGGGTGCCCGTGGGCTGCGCCTGGCGGGAGAGCCGGGAGCTGGATCGGACGTACGAGACGCTGATACGGCGGATGGAGTCATAAACCTTTTTCTTATGCGGCTTTTTCTTTTCGGTGAAAAGAAAAAGCCGCCCGAAAAGAAAAGCGCAGGAAGAAAAAGATCGTCGGTTGGCGGTCTTTTTTTGTATGCGAACCCTTTATCCTTCCTCGCTTCTCTTTTTCGGTCCCTTTTTCCCTTCCCGCGAAGAGAAAAAAAGGAACAAAAGAAAAAAACAACAATTCATACTTATTCCGAATCTATGTTGCAGATATGTTGCAAATCGTTCGCATCCGGCTGGTATAGTGGCAGGGAAGGAAAGGAGCGTATCTATGAAACGATTGATGCTGTGCCTGTGCCTGCTGCTCTTGGGCGGGTGCCTGCCCACCCCGGAGGTGGAGGTCATCCCCAACAAGGGGGAGCAAAAGGATTGGCAGGTGGAGGCCAAACCCTACGTGCCGGAGGAAGAAACGTCCGCAGAGGAAGTTCCCACCGAGATCGAGCAGCAGGGAGGGCCCCTCTATGAAATACTTGGCGCCAGCCCCACCTGGTCCATGGAGAACACCGACTACGGTTTCTTGATCACCGCCCAGGACTGCCCTGTGTATCTGCCGGATATCTCCGCCGTGCCCGTCATCGAGGCGGAGCGGCGGAGCTTCACCCAGGCGGACATCGACGCGGTAGCGGCAGCCATGTTCCCGGCGGACACGGTCTGGTACCCCGAAGTCGTGTGGACCAAGGAGGAGCTGGCCACCCT
>JAFSZH010000080.1 GCA_017455685.1 Oscillospiraceae bacterium | reverse complement strand
TGCTGCGATGAATCTGAAAAAGCTGGCAGAATGGAGCTGGAAAGGTTCTTATTCTCGCCTTGTTTTCTCGCTGCTTTTGCCCAAATACAGCAAATCCCTCGCTTTTGCTTAACAAAAACGAGGGTTCTTTGACAAGCTGAGGCGGCCGCGCAATTGGCGCGGCCGCCTTCTTTCTGCCGTACGCCCCGCGAGGGGGTGCTTTTCTTGTCTGCTTATTCCGTCCGCAGGGCGATGACGGGATCCTTGCGGGCGGCTTTTTTCGCCGGGATAAGACCGCCCAGCACGGTGATCCCCACGCTGAGGGCCACCAGAATCAGCGCGCTCAGCGGCGGGAGCGCCGCCTTGGGCGCCTGCCCGTGGATCAGCGTGCGCAAAACGGCGTTGATGGGGACGGTGAGCAGCGCCGAAACCGCCACGCCCAGCACGCCGGAGCACAGGCCGATGATCACCGTCTCGGCGTTGAACACCTGGGATATGTTGCGCTTGGAAGCGCCAAGCGCCCGCAAAATGCCGATCTCCCGGGTGCGCTCCAGCACCGAGATGTGGGTGATGATGCCGATCATGATGCAGGACACCACCAGCGACACCGCCACGAAGGCGATGAGCACATAGGAGATCACGTCCACGATCGAAGTGATGGAGCCGGTGAGCAGCGCCACATAGTCGGTATAGGTGATGCGGTTTTCCTCAGCTACGCCCTCGTTGTAGCGGGCGATGGCGTCCGAAATGGATTCCTTGTCCTCAAAGGTATCGGCATAGATGCTGATAGACGAGGGCGCGTCGTAGCGCACCTTGCCGAAGGCTTTCATGTTGGCGTCGTAAGAAACGTCGCCGAAGTATTGTTGATACAGCATCAGAAGGATCTCCTGATCGGGGGTCTCCTCCAGCCAACGGTCCAGCGCCGCCGCCATGGCGCTCTCGCCCATAGGCATGGCGGCCATGCCGCCCGCGGGGTCAAAGCCGCCCTCCGGCAGACCTGGCGCGGTTTCGGGGGCCTCCGGCGCGGAAGCCGCGCCGGAATACAGGATCAGGGTATACAGCGAGGCCTTTTCCGATACGCCCAGCCCGGAGATATAAGCTGCGGCGTCGGCAGCCTTCTGTCCGTCGGAGGCGGGTGCGAAGGCCAGCCCCGTGAGCACGTTGATCTCCGGCTCGTTTTCCTGCGCCTTTACCACAGGACTCTCATCGGCATGGGTGATGAGATAATCGGTGAGGGCGGCGGTATAGCCCACCGGCGCGGTCAGATTGGCCATGGCGGCGTCTTCCCTGGGGCGGACTACGCCGCTGATCTTCAGCTCCAGCGCCCTTTCCAGCAGGGTCGCCAGGTCGGGCACAGAGTCGCCAAGGGCAGCAAAGGTGCCGTCCTCCTGCATGACGTAACGGTCGCAGGCAGGCACCAGATAAAAGGTTTTGGACAGGAGCTGGGCAAAATCCCAGCTTTGTTTTTCGGCTTCGCCCCCCGCTTTGATCGCGTTCTGCGCGGCGGTATATTCGTCGGCGGTCATCAAGCCAAGCTGATACAGCGTCCCCGCAGAAAGGGCGTTGTTCCGGTCGAGCACCAGCACCGCCTGATCGTACTGCGCGGGCCATGCGCCCGCCAAAAGCTCATAGCTGTCGGTGACGACCCGACTGACAAGCTCGTCCCCGGCGCCGGGCATGATCTGGGTAAAATTCTTCGTACCCGAGCCGTCCTGCGTGGTAAAGAGCATCAAGCCCCCTCCGCCCATGGATACGCCGCCGGACGCGCTGCCCAGATCGGCATCCGTGTCCACGAGCACATCGTCCTCGTCCTGAGCATACACCGAGAAGGACACGTCGTAGCCGTAGACCACGCCGTTTTCGCCCAGATACTGCCGGATCTCACTTTCAGGGTCGTCCAGCCAGGTCTTGAAGGCCGAAAGATTATTTTCCTTGATGCTTGCGGCCAGTGCTTCGCTGCTTTCAATGTCCCGATAATCGGCAAACAGCCGCGCTTCCGGCTCCTCGCCGCTGTCCTGCATCGAGCGGATCGCGGCGTCGCGGGTGCCCAGCAGGCCCGAAACGTCCAGCTCCTCGGCGCTGATGGTCACGGGGTACGAAACCATGGTCTCCCGCTGGATATCGTCGATATAGGTATTGACGCCGTTGGACAGCGACAGGATCAGCGCGATGCCGATGATGCCGATGCTCCCGGCAAAGGCCGTCAGCACCGTGCGCCCCTTTTTGGTGCGCAGATTGTTGGCGCTGAGGGCCAGCGATGTGCCGAAGGACATTTTCGCCCGACCCATGCTCTCATGCGCCGCCGTTTCTCCGGCGGGAGTAAAGGGGGCGGTGTCGCCCACGATCTTCCCGTCCCGCAGACGGACGATGCGGGTGGAATATTCCTCCGCCAGCTCGGCGTTGTGCGTCACCATCACCACAAGCCTCTTTTCGGCCACCCGACGCAACAGCTCCATGATCTGGCGGCTGGTCTCGCTGTCCAGCGCGCCGGTGGGCTCGTCGGCCAGCAGGATATCCGGATCGTTCACCAGCGCCCGGGCGATGGCCACCCGCTGCATCTGTCCGCCGGACATCTGGGCGGGCCGCTTGTGGAGCTGATCCCCCAGACCCACCTGCTCCAGCGCGGCCTTTGCCCGCCGTCTGCGCTCTGCCCGGGAAACCCCGGCGATGGTGAGCGCCAGCTCCACGTTGGCCAGAACGCTCTGGTGCGGGATGAGATGATAGCTCTGGAACACAAAGCCCACGGCGTGGTTGCGGTAGGCATCCCAGTCCCGGTCGGTATATTGTTTGGTGGACACGCCGTTGATCCGCAGGTCGCCGCCGTCGTAGCGGTCGAGACCGCCGATGATGTTGAGCAGCGTGGTCTTGCCCGAACCGCTGGGCCCCAAAATCGAAACGAACTCGCAGTCCCGCAGGCTCAGAGAAACGCCGTCCAGCGCCCGCTGGACCAGCTCGCCTGTTTGATACCGTTTAGAAATATCGATCAGTTGCAGCATAAGATACCCTTTCTCCGGTTCGCTGCGGATGTCCCTTTCGGCATATCGCAAAAAGGAACGCCGCACGCGAACGGAATGCTCATTTTTTCAGACGCCTTTTGTGGTCGTTGCCACAAGGATAACACAGAAAATTACGTTTGTCAAGTATTTTTTATTGAAAAACATTAAATATTTAACGCTAAATAAAAGAAGGGCCGAAGCCCTTCTTTTGCTGTTTGAACGATTACTCGCCCTTTACCAGCTCTTTGACAGAGGAAGCCAGGCCGGCGATGCCCTGGATCTCGGAAGGAATGATGATCTTGGTGGACTTGCCGTCGGCGGCGGCGGCGAAGGCCTCCAGCGCCTTCAGCTTGACGACGGCATCGGTGGGTGCGGCCTCGTTCAGCAGCTTGAGGGAGTTGGCCAGCGCGGTCTGGACCTTCATCAGCGCCTCGGCCTGACCTTCGGCCTCCTTGATCTTCTGCTGCTTGACGGCCTCAGCCCGCAGGATGGCGGATTCCTTTTCGCCCTCGGCGATCAGAATGGCGGATTTCTTTTCACCCTCGGCCTTGAGGATGGATTCGCGGCGCTCGCGCTCGGCCTTCATCTGGCGCTCCATGGCGTCCTGGATCTCGCGGGGCGGGATGATGTTCTTCAGCTCCACCCGGTTGACCTTGATGCCCCAGGGGTCGGTGGCCTCGTCCAGGATGACGCGCATCTTGCTGTTGATGATGTCACGGCTGGTAAGGCACTGGTCCAGCTCCAGGTCGCCGATGATGTTACGCAGTGTGGTGGCGCTGAGCGTCTCGATGGCGATCATGGGCTGCTCGATGCCGTAGGTGTAGAGCTTTGGGTCGGTGATCTGGAAATAGACCACCGTGTCGATCTGCATGGTGACGTTGTCCTTGGTGATCACCGGCTGGGGCGGGAAGTCCGCCACCTGCTCCTTCAAGGATACCTTCCGGGCTACCCGCTCCAGGAAGGGGACCTTTACATGGAGGCCTTTGTTCCAGGTAGTGCTGTAAGCGCCCAGCCGCTCGATGACGAAAGCCTGGGCCTGCTGCACCACGCAGATGTTGGCGATGATCAGTACGAGCAGAATCACGATCAGGGGAATAAGGACATAGAAAAGCATGATCATACCTCCTTCATGGATTTACAATGTTATTCTTCCGGCGCAGGCTCCACCAGGAGCTTCACGCCCCGGATCTCCCGAACCACTACCCGGGTACCGGCGGGAATGGGGTCGTCGGCAACGCTGCGGGCGGTCCAGATCACGCCGTCCAGCTGAACGGTGCCGGTGGCGGCCAGATTGTCGATTGCCTCCTGCACCAGCGCCACCCGACCCACGTTCCGGTCAGCGTTGGTGGCTACGCTCCGGGCTGTGACATACTTTTTCACCAGGGGGCGGGTGAAGTAGAGCGTAAGCGCGGACACCGCCACAAACCAGAGAGCCTGGAGCCAGATGGGGCCGTGGAGCATGGCGCAGACAAGCGCCGCCAAAGCGCCGATGGCAAACCAGATGGACGCCAGCCCTACGGTGACGGCTTCGATCACAATGAAAACGATCAGCGCGGCCAGCCAGAAGAGCACATTTCCGGACAGAGAAAACATGGCGGACCCTCCTTTCCATATTTCTACGAATGTATCATACCGTATTTTGTCCCGGTGCGCAATAGAATTCTTGCCAAAAAGTTGCTCTTTAAATCGTGATAATGCCCCCTTTACATTTCGGGAAAGAATGGTAAAATAGAGTAGCAAATTAGTTTGCTAAAATAAAAAAGGAAGGCAATCATGAATAAAAGGAACCGAAAGCCCCGGAATCGGGAGATGTACCGCGCCATACTCACGCTGAAAACGGAAGAAGAGCTGATGGCCTTTATGGACGACCTCTGCACTGTGTCGGAGCTCCAGGCCATGGAACAGCGCTTCCAGGTGGCTGTGCTGCTCAGCGACGGGATGATCTACAACGATATTCTCGACCAGACCGGCGCCTCCAGCGCCACCATCAGCCGGGTGAATCGTTCCCTGCAGTACGGCAACGACGGTTATGCCGTGGCCTTTGAGCGGATGAAGCGGCAGGACGCCGGCGAGGAAATATGAACGTCTGTTACGGCCCTCTGGCCGCCGGATACGATGCTCTCACCGGAGACGTACCCTACGGCGCGCTGACAGACTGGTATGAAACGGCCCTGCGGCAAGGCGGCAGGGCCGTTCATACCGTGCTGGATCTCTGCTGCGGCACCGGCACGCTGTCCCTGGCGCTGGCCCGGCGGGGCTATGAACTGATCTCCGCCGACGCCTCCCCGGAGATGCTTTCCATGTTCCAGCAGAAGGTGTTCGACCTGCCTGAGTCCGCGATCCCCCCCATGCTGCTGTGTCAGCGGGCGGAGGAGCTGGATCTCAACGACACGGTGGACGCCGCTTTTTGCTGTCTGGACGGATTCAACTACCTCTCCCCCTCCCTGCTGCCGGAGGTTCTCCGGCGGCTGCGGCTGTTCATTTCCCCCGGAGGCATGCTGTGCTTTGATTTCCTCTCGCCGGAACACATGCGCTCTCTGGACGGGGAGTGCTTTGTGGATGAGGGGGACGACATGCTTTGCCTGTGGCGTGCCTCGGTGGAGAACGACCAGCTCCGCTACGGCATGGACATATTCCGCGCCCGGGGGCGGCTCTGGTCCCGGGAGCAGGAGGAGCACATTGAGTATATCCACCAGCCGGAAACGCTCCGGCAGTTATTGGAGGCGGCGGGCTTTGAGGACGTCCGGCTCCACACCGACGGGCCCCAACACGAGGAGGGGCGGCTGTTTCTCTCCGCCCGGCGGGCCTGAGCAAACACGATCATTTCTATTTATTCTTATAAGGAGATAAAAGGCATGGGTGAGATCCTTCGCGCCGTCAACAAGGACGGCAGCGCCAAAATATCGGTGATCACGGCCCGGGACGCGGTGGAGCAGGCCCGGCAGATCCATCATCTCCGCCCGGTGGGCACGGCGGCTCTGGGCCGGACGCTCTGCGGCGCCTCCCTTCTGGGGGAGATGCTCAAGGAGGAGGACGGTACGCTGACCATCCGCATCCGGGGCAACGGCCCCATCGCGGGGATCACCGCCGTATCCGACAGCCGCGGCAACGTCCGGGGCTGCGTGGGCAATCCCGGAGTGGATCTGCCCCTCCGGACCCGGGACGGCAAGCTGGACGTCAGCGGCGCGGTGGGCACCGAGGGGCTGATCACCGTCAGCCGGGACATCGGGCTCCGGGAGCCTTATGTGGGGTCCACGGCCCTTGTCAGCGGCGAGATTGCCGAGGATCTGGCGGCGTATCTCACGGAGAGCGACCAGCTGGGCTCTGCCTGCGCCCTGGGGGTGCTGGTGGACACGGACGAGACGGTGAAGGCCGCCGGCGGATTCCTCATGCAGCTGATGCCCTTCGCCCCGGAAGAGACCATTGCCGCGCTGGAGGAGAACATCTTCATGATGGACCAGCTCACCACCATTCTGGATGAGGACGGCCCCGAGGCGGTGGTGGAGCAGGTTTTCAAGGGCATGGAGCCCCACATCACCGAGAGGGTCAACATGGAGTACCGCTGCTACTGCAGCCGGGAGCGGGTGCTGCAGGCGGTGACCAGCCTCTCCGAATCCGATCTGGAGCAGCTCCGCTCCGACGGCAGGGAGGTGGAGGTCCGCTGCCAGTTCTGCGACGCGGTCTACACCTTCCCGCCGGAAGAGGTGGCCGCCTGGCGCCACACCGGGGAGAACGGGGAGGAATAACAGCCTCCCCTCCCCCGGGAGAAAACCGTTGACAACGCATTTTCGGTGTGGTAATATGTTCAAGCTGCGAAGCAGACGCTGGTGTAGCTCAGTCGGTAGAGCAGCTGATTCGTAATCAGCAGGTCGCCGGTTCGAGTCCGGCCACCAGCTCCACGTCAAAACAAGGCCGCAAGGTCATGCGGCGGCACAAGCGCCGCCACATCGACCGGCGACCTTGTTTTTCCTTTTCAGCCGCGACCCGCTGACGCTGGGCTCGCGTCTGATTACGGAGCCGGTTCAAATTTGGATTGCTCCGATGCTCCAAACAAAAAGCTCTTCTGTCCTTCGGGACAAAAGAGCTTTTTGTTGTCACATCCTGCGGCGGATGGTATACTCTTTCCGACAGGACGGAAAGTGTCAGAGACGGCAGCGCGCCGGGAACGCCTCGCTGATTTCCAATACGAATAAATGAAGGGAGCTCTGAAAATACCATGGACAGCGCAAGCTATGAGATCAGGAATAAAAACCTTCGTCTTGTGAAGGTCAGCAAACAAAACTTCTGGGCGTTGATGGATCTGCGAGTTGCAAAGGAACAGGAAAACTTCGTGGCCTCCAACGCGGTCAGTCTGGCACAGGCCTATGATACCATCGCCGACGGCAGATTTGTACAGTGCTTCGGTATCTACGACGGCCAGCTTCCGGTAGGCTTCGCCATGATCGGCCACAATTCCGAGGAGTATGAAGGGATGGCGGATGTCTATCGGCACAGCTATTGCCTTTGGCGCTTTATGATTGATCAGCGATATCAAAAGCGCGGCTATGGAAGGGATGCTTTGATGCTTCTGCTGGACTACATCCGCACATTCCCCGATGGAGAGGAATCTCTCTGGAGTACTTCCTATGAGCCCGAAAACGAGGTGGCCGCAAAGCTGTATCGCGATTTCGGCTTTGCAGAAAACGGCGAGAAGGACGGCGATGAGATCGTTGCCGTGCTGAAGCTGTAATAGACTTCCACCGTTTCCTGCTTAACGGGCCGAAAAGGACGTCCTTGGGGGCGTGCTTACACAACAAAAAAGCGCTGAAAACAGATCGTTTTCAGCGCTTTTTTGTTATATCACAGGCGTTTTGCGCCTTTTCAAATCCGGATCGCCGTCCATTTGCCGGAGCGGAAACGGAGCATTGCCAGGAGGTACCGGAAGAACTGATCCGCCAGCACGCCGCACCAGATCCCGGCGATGCCCAGCCCCAGCACGTTGCCAAAAAGGTACGAGACGCCGGTCCGGACCAGGATGACCGAAAAGAGGGACACCTTCGTTGTATACCGGATATCCCCGGCGCCCCGGAGACAGCCGAAATACACCACCATAACGATCTGGAAGACGGCCGTCGCGATCAGGATGGGCATGATCCGAAGCCCGATGGCGATGATCTCCGGTTCCCTGAAAAACACCGCATAGATCCCCCGCCCGCCGACAGCCAGCGCCAGGGCCAGCACGGCGGAGATCCCAAGGCCCACATTGCGGCAGACTCTGCCGTATTCTCCGGCCCGCTCCGGTCTCTCCTCGCCAAGACTGCGCCCCACCAGCGCCACCGACGCCGCCTGCAGGCCGTCCCCGAAGGCGTAGGTGATCACAAGGATGTTCATGCCGATCTGGTGGGCCGCCATGGAGGCGTTCCCGCAGCCAGCCGCCAGAACGGACGTGGCCACCAGGCCCACCCGGGTCAGCAGCTGCTCAATGGCCACGGGATAACCGATCCGGACCACAGCGCCCAGATCCTTCCGGCGGGGACGGAGTTTTTCCCGCCGCATGAACGGTATGCTGAGAAAGCCTTCATTTTTCGTCATGGAGCCCAGGCCGATCCCGCAGCCCACCGCCGTGCCGATAACGGTGGCAACGGCCGCGCCCCGGATCCCCAGCGCCGGAAAGCCCATATGTCCTCCGATCAGGAGATAATCCAACAGGATGTTCACCAGATTGGCCGCCATATTCGTGCGCATGGTGATCTTCGTGTTCCCGGCTCCCCGCTGGGCGGCGTTGACCACCATCTGGACGCAGGAGAACGCCATGCAGCCCATCACGATCCGGTAATAGGCGGCCGCCGGCTCAAGGGTCTGGGCCGTGGCGCCGCAGGCACGCATGATCTCCGGAGCAAACAGGGCGAGGAGCGTCCCCATGACCACCGACAGCAACAGCACAAAGGTGATGGCCGTCAGCGTCAGAGCGTTGGCGCCTTTCCGGTCCCGCTCCCCGTTTCTCCGGGCTACCAGCGTGGCGATGGCGATGTTGATCGCGTAAAACAGCGTGAACCCGGCGTATTTGGGCTGATTCGTCAGCCCGATCGCCGCCACCGCGTTTGCCCCCAGGGAGCTGACCATAAAGGAATCCACAAAGCCGATGACGGCAGTGAACAGGGATTCCGCTATGGCGGGCCACGCGATGCGGAGCGTTTCTCTCAGCGTGTCTCTTTTTTCTGTCATCGGCCACATCCCCGAAGTTAAAAGTGTCTGACTGCTTTGCCGCCACTGTATCACAGTTCCCTGTCGTCCGCAAGTGAGACGAGCCTCTCCCGGCCGTGCCTGTCAAAATGCCGAATAATCCGCAAAAAGTTTGGTTATTTTGCCATCGTACAAAATCGCTGTTTTTTGTTAATTGCACTCAGAAAAGGAAAACACAAAAAGCCCTTTTCCGGGCGGCCTACAGCGCCGCTCATTCTTTATGAAAGGAAGTATTTTCATGGAAATGTCCTTTGACGATCTGATCCGGTACTTCTCCAAACCCATGTACAGCGACTTCCGGGAGTATATCTTCCGGGTGATGCGCTCCCACCCGGAGATCCGCGAGCCCTTTCTGCTGGAAGCGGCCGGCGGCTTTATGCAGGACGCCGCCGATGGTGACGTGGACCTCTCCCCGGAGGACGCGCTGACGCTGGCCCGGCACGAAAAGAAGCCGGACACGGACGCCCTGGCGGCGAAGCTCCACGCCATCGGCTTCCACACCGCCCAGGATATTCTGGACGCCACGGCCATGCTTGATGCTCCTGTGCCCTTTCACGGGGAGGAGAAGAACCCGGACGCATTGATCCGGATCTATCTTCTCCATATGCAGGGGCAGGAGCTTGATCAGCAGCCCGGCTGCATCCTCATGGGTTTGCCGAAATTCGACCCGGAGGACAACACGGCCCAGCTGATCGTGGCCGTCACGGAGCCGGAGCTGTCCCGGGAGGCTCAGCTGCTGATCGCCAAGCTGCGGCTCAATGCCAGCCGGAGCTCCTTCTCAGAAAAGAACGGCGTCGCCTGGCTGCAGTTTTTTGTGGACAACTGTTGGTTGACATAATGCTATTTTCATTGCCTGCTCCGGACCCTTGTGGTAAAATGAAAAAGAGGTGATAACGATGGCATCGAATCACGATCCGGTGGAGGATTATTTCTCCAAGCCCAAATACGGCGCCATGACGGAGTATGAGATGGATCAGCTTGTGTGGGAGGATGTAAAGCGCCAAGAGGAAGAAGCGGCCCGGCGGCGCCCGGCAAAAGAGGAGAACGCCTTTTCGAAGATTTGTTTCATTCTGGCGGGGATGATGGCGCTGTTCTGTCTCCTGATACCGGACCTCAGCACATTCTTTGGGAGTATCACGTTCATTGCGCTGTTTCTTGGCGTTTATCGGCTGATCACCGCGGATTGAGACGCTTTCCACCCAAGGGAAAAGGATGAAAAAAGCGACAGGAAAGCATGGACAATCCCACCGATGCAGAGTATAATCAGGACATCAAATCGTTAAAGGAGGATTCTCTTTATGACAAATCTCGCTGCTCTTTGCACCACCATCGTGGGCAAGATTTTGCTGGCCATCATCGTCTGGTTCGTAGGCAAATTCGTCGTGCGGAAGATCGTAGGACTGGTAGGCAAGATCAAGGCGCTGGAGAAGATCGAGCCCAACACCCGCACCTTCGTTCTCAGCGCCGTCAAGTGGTTGCTGTATATCGTTCTGGTGGTTTCCATCGTGGCGATTCTGGGCGTGCCCATGGCTTCGGTGATCACGGTCCTCGGCACAGCCGGCGCCGCGATCGCCCTGGGTCTGCAGGGCTCTCTGGCCAATTTGGCCGGCGGCATCATGCTGGTCATCTTCAAGCCCTTCAAGGTGGGCGACTTTGTGGAGGCTGCCGGCGTGTCCGGCGTGGTGAAGGAGATCAACCTGTTCTACACCGTGCTGAACACTCTGGACAACTGCCGCATCAACGTGCCCAACGGCGCGCTGATGAACGCCAACGTGATCGACTACACCGCCGAGGACACCCGCCGGGTGGATCTGACGTTCGCCTCCGCCAAGAGCGAGGATCCCGCCCGGATCCAGGGGCTGATGCAGGAGGTCATGGCGGCCAATCCCAAGGTACTGAAGGACCCCGCTCCCTTCGCCCGGGTATCCGGCGGCACCAACGAGGCCATGCAATTCACCGTCCGGGCCTGGTGCGCCACGGCGGATTACTGGGACGTGTACTTTGATTTGACCCAGGCCATCACCGAGAAGCTGGGCGCCAACGGCGTGCAGGCTCCCGCCGTCCGGGTCATCTCCGACAAGTAAACGCTGCTTTACAGCAAAACTCCCCTCCTGCACGGGAGGGGAGTTTGCTATTTACTTGCGATAGGGCTCGTACCAGTCGGCAACCGGGTCCTTCACCGGGTTCAGCGCCCGGAGAGACACCGGCTTCGGCTTTTCCGGCAGGGAATCCGCATCCACCACCATGGTATCGCAGATCCGGTCATGGAGCGTGCCGCCCTGGGGATCCGCCAGAAAGAGGAGATAGCCGATCAGGAGGATGCCGCTGAGATACCTGGCGAAGCTCTCCCGGCAGAGGACCATGATAAAGGAGGGCTTTTCCCCGGTTTTGGTCACCACCCGGAGACCCATGGCCTTCTTGCCCAGGGTAGCCCCGGAGACGGCGGTGAGGGCGGTGAAATAGGCGGTCACCAGCAGCCAGCAGAGGATATCTCCCCAGGAAAAGCGGAACAGCACCGCCCGCTCCAGGGCGGACGATCCGACGGAACGGATCAGCATACCCAGCCGGGGCAGGAAAAGCACCGCTCCCAGCAGCAGCCGGTCCAGCAGCCAGGCGCACAGCCGGGGCCAGAACCGGGCCGGTTTCAACTCAGTTTCCCGCATAGGCCATCACCTTCATCCCGCTGTGGGAGTCCGCGAAGCGCATCAGCGCCTGGGTATCGCTCTGGGGCATCACGGAGCCGAAATAGCGCAGCAGATCGGAAAGGGGCGCTTCCGCCGCGGCAGGCTCATAGAGAAGCTCGGTGCCCAGCTCCTGCAGCACCCGGCTCTCATATTCCTCATAGCGACAGATACCGTCCACAAAGCCGGCCTCCAGCGCCTGTTTGGCCGTCATCTCCCGGCCGTCGTCCCGCTGTTTCACCTGGTCGGGGGTCATGTTCCGGCCC
>JAFSZH010000079.1 GCA_017455685.1 Oscillospiraceae bacterium | reverse complement strand
TTCAACCAGCTCACCGGCGCCAACCAGCACGTGGGCAACTTCCCCGGCGTCACCGTGGACCGGAAGGACGGACCCATCCGGGGCCGGAGCGACACCCTCGTCACCGACCTGCCGGGGATCTACTCCATGTCCCCCTATTCCAGCGAGGAGCTGGTGAGCCGGGATTTCGTGCTCAGGGAAAAGCCCCGGGCCATCATCAATATCGTGGACGCCACCAACGTGGAGCGGAACCTCTATCTGACCATGCAGCTGCTGGAAATGGACGTGCCCATGGTAGTGGCGCTGAACATGATGGACGAGGTCACCGGCAACGGCGGCAGCGTGGACGTGAACGGCATGGAGGCCATGCTGGGAGTGCCCGTGGTGCCGATCTCCGCCGTGAAGAACCAGGGCGTGGACGAGCTGGTGCGCCACGCGCTCCACATCGCCAGGTACCAGGAAAAGCCCCTGGCCCAGGACTTCTGCGGCGAGGACGACCACGGCGGCGCGGTGCACCGCTGTCTCCACGCGGCGGCCCATCTGATCGAGGACCACGCCCGCCGGGCGGGGCTGCCCGTCCGCTTCGCCGCCGCCAAGCTGATCGAGGGGGACGAACTGATCCTCCGGCAGCTGGAGCTGGACCAGAACGAAAAGGAAACGCTGGAGCACATCGTGCTGCAGATGGAAGCGGAGCGCGGCATGGACCGGAGCGCGGCCATGGCGGACATGCGCTACGCCTTTATCCGCCGGGTCTGCTCGGCGTGCGTCACCCGTCCCCGGGAGAGCCGGGAGCACGTGCGCAGCCGCCGTATCGACCGGCTGCTCACCGGGCGCTTCACCGCGATCCCCATGTTCGTGCTCATTATGGGCGCGGTGTTCTTCCTCACCTTCTCGGTGATCGGCGCCCGGCTCCAGGACCTGATGGCCCTGGGGGTGGAGGCGCTCACCGGGCTTGTAGACGGCCTGCTCACCGCCGGGCAGGTGAACCCCATCATCCACAGTCTGATCATCGACGGCATTTTTGAGGGCGTAGGCAGCGTGCTGAGCTTCCTGCCCATCATCGTGACCATGTTCTTCTTCCTGTCCATGCTGGAGGACAGCGGCTATATCGCCCGTGTGGCCTTCTTCATGGACAAGCTGCTGCGGAAAATCGGCCTCTCCGGCCGGAGCATCGTGCCCATGCTCATCGGCTTCGGCTGCACGGTGCCGGCGGTCATGTCCACCCGGACCCTGCCCAGCGAGCGGGACCGGAAAATGACCATCCTGCTGACACCCTTCATGAGCTGCACGGCCAAGATCCCCATCTATGCCTTCTTCGTGAACGTGTTCTTTCCCGGCCGGGGCTGGCTGGTGATGACGCTGCTGTACCTGCTGGGCATCGTGCTGGGGATCCTGGCGGCGCTGCTGTTCAAAAAGACCCTGTTCCGGGGCGAGGCGGTGCCCTTCGTGATGGAGCTGCCCAACTACCGTCTGCCCAGCCCCCGGAGCGTGCTCCAGCTTTTGTGGGAAAAGGCCCGGGACTTCCTGCAGCGGGCGTTTTCCGTGATCCTGGTGGCCACAGTGGCGGTGTGGTTCCTGCGGAGCTTCGATCTGCGGATGAACTACGTGACCGATTCCCAGTCCAGCATCCTGGCCGCGGCGGCGGGCGTTCTGGCGCCGCTTCTCCGACCCCTGGGCCTGGGGGACTGGCGGATCGCCACCTCCCTGATCAGCGGCTTCCTGGCCAAGGAGAGCGTGGTCTCTGTGCTGGGGGTGCTCTTTGACAGCGTGGGCGGCGTCAGCGCCGCGCTGACCACCGGCGCGGCGGTGTCCCTGCTGGTTTTCAGCCTGCTGTATACCCCCTGCGTGGCGGCGGTGGCCTCCATCCGGCGGGAGCTGGGCCGGAGCTGGGCCGCGGGAGTCGTGCTGTGGCAGTGCGCCGTGGCCTGGGCGGCGGCGTGGCTGACCCATCTGGCGTGCCTGCTGCTGGGCGTGCTGTAAGGAGGAGAAGAAATGAACGCGTTGGATATCATTCTGCTGGGCGTCGTGGCGCTGGTGCTGGTGCTGGCGGTGCGGAAGCTCCGCCGGAATAAAAAGAACGGCTGCGGCGGCAGCTGCTCCTGCTGTCAGGGCTGCCCGCCCGCGGAGAAAAAGAAATAAATACGACCGGGCCGGGAATGCTCCCGGCCCTTGTGATTTCACGCGGAATGTGATAGAGTAAAAAACACATCGAAAGAGAGAAAACCCCGGCGAAAACCGCCGGGGACGGAGGAGTGGGACTATGGCCATCGTGGTGATCGGGACCGTGTTCGTAGACATCAAGGGCTTTCCCGATGATTTGTACAACCCCACCGGCCGCAACGCCGGACGGGTGGAGATCGTCCACGGCGGCGTGGGCCGGAACGTGGCGGAGGATATCGCCAACGTGGAGCTGCGGCCCCGGTTCCTGGGTCTGGTGGACGACACCGCCTCGGGGGCGGAGGTCCTCGCCAAGCTGCGCAAGCACAAGGTGGACGTGGACTACGTGCTGACCCGGCCCGACGGCATGGGGATCTGGCTGGCGGTGTTCGACAACACCGGGGACCTGGCCGGGTCCATTTCCAAGCGCCCGGAGATGGGTGCGCTGGCGGATCTGCTGGACGAGAAGGGGGACGAGATCTTCGCCGACGCGGACAGCATCGTGGTGGAGATCGACATGGACAAGGAGATCATCAAGCGCATTTTCCACTATGCGGAAAAGTATTCCAAAAAGGTCTACGCCGTGGTCTCCAACATGGTCATCGCCTCCCAGCGCCGGGACTTCCTCCAGTCCATCGACTGCTTCGTGTGCAATTTGCAGGAGGCGGGGATCCTGTTCGTAGACGATTTCAGCGCCCTGACCCCGGAGGAACTCACCGAGGAGCTCTTCGCGCGCATCACCCGGGCCAACATCCCCTCCATGGTGGTGACGCTGGGGAGCCGGGGGGCGGTGTACGCCGCCCTGGACGGAGACCGGGGCTTCTGCCCGCCGGAGAGCGTGAAGGTCCGGGACACCACCGGCGCCGGGGACGCCTTCTGCGCGGGGGTGGCCATCGGCCTCACCTACGGAAAAACCATGCGGGAGGCGGTGGACATCGGCACCCACCTGGCCGCCTCGGTGATCACCATTTCCGAGAGTACCTGTCCCCGCTTCCAGCCCCGGGAGCTGGGACTGGACGTCGACGTGGAAGAATGAAAAAGAGGACCCGCTTAACGGCGGGTCCTCTTTCGTATCAAAGCAGGATCTTTATGCTCTCCCGGGGGGTCATGCTCTCGGGGGTCACGGCGCAGTCATAGCACAATATCCCCATCCCGGCGCCCCGGGCGGCGCGGAGGGCGGCGGCAAAGGCCGGATCGGTCTCCTCGTTGGGGGCGAAGGCGGCGCAGCCCTCCATCTGGATGAGGAACAGCACCCACGCCTCATAGCCCTGCTCCACGGCCCGGACCAGCTCGGCGAGATGCTTCCTGCCCCGCTCCGTGGGAGCGTCGGGGAAGAGGGCCAGCCCCTCCCGCTCCAGAGTCACTCCCTTGACCTCCACGAAGATCTTTCGCGTCCCCTGTTCCAGATAGAAGTCGAAGCGGGAGCTGCCGAAGGTCCGCTCCGGGAAGATCGCGCAGCCGGGAAACAGCCGCCGCAGCAGCTCCGGCGCGGCGGTATTGGGGGCCTGGGAGTCCATGTTGATGAGCGTCTCGCCCTTCCACACGGCCACCAGATCGTACCGGGTCTTCCGCCGGGGATCGTCCGCCGCCGCCAGGATCACCCTTGCCCCGGGCACGAGCAGCTCCCGGCAGCGGCCGGTGTTCTTCACGTGGACCGTTTCCACGGCCCCGCAGAGCTCCACCCGGGCGATGAAGCGGTTGGGCCGGGCGAGAAAGCGCCCTTCTCTGACGGAACCGTAGCGCATCAGAGCTTTTTCAGCGCCCGGCGGCGCTTCCGCTGGAGGCCCTTCAGATAGAGCCCGGTCAGCGGCCCGGCCAGGGCGTTGAGCTTCCCGGCGTCCAGCTCCACCTGGTCGGTGCAGATGGTACCGTCCTCGCCCAGAGATTCCAGACGGGTCATGTGGCTCCAGTGGGACAGCCTGGGGGAGCGGCCGTCCTGGATCATCACGTAGCCGTCGCTGAGGCACAGCGTGGGCTCTTTTTCCGTCAGCGCGCTGAGCTCCATGCGGGGGATATGGGTGTTCAGCTCCCGCCAGACGGTTTCCGAGCACTGGGGCAGCACGTCCGCGCTGGTGACGATCACCGCCGTGCCGAATTCCTTTTTCAGCCGCTTCACCGCCAGATCGGGCCGGATCTCACCGAAGGTCTGGTCCTTTTTCAGCTTTTTCATGGTCAGGGAGGACACCCCCCGCACCCGGCCCCGCAGGGCCTCCCAGGATGCCTTGGCCGCCTTGTCTTTGGCATTGATCCAGCAGATCATCCGCCCCACGGCGTTGCCGTAGACGGGCCCCGACAGAGCGAAGGCTCCCTCCAGCACCGCGGTCCGGCAGAAGATCCTGCCCCGGACGAACACGTCCAGCAACAGCGCGGCCCCCTCCCGGAGACCGTAGGCCCCCCAGATGCGCCCGGCATAGCCCTCCAGCAGAGCGGCCTCCAGCGCCCGGGCCCGCGCTTCGCCGTCCTCCGGAGCGTCAAACACAGGGAAGAGCAGGAAGTAATCCTTTTCCAGTCCGGCAAAGGTCTCCGAGAGCAGCGCGAAGCTGTCGTCGGCGTTCCCCAGCAGCAGCACCGCCGGGGCACCGGGCTTTCCCATCGTGCGAATGTCCATATCCGACCTCCGTTATGTGAGCAATTCTTCCGCCGGGAGCTCCCGGAGCTCCGGCAGGGAAAAGGGCGCCTCCGCCGCGGCGGTGAGCACGCAGTCCTCCCACCGGATGGTACGCAGGCAGATCCGCCGCCCGTCCAGCATGGGCTCGTCCTCCGGCAGCACCCGGAAGGAGCGGAGCGACCGGTCGACGCCGGTGCCCAGCAGCTTCAGCGCGGCCTCCTTCCGGGTCCAGAGAAAGGCGAAGCCCGCTTCTCCGGCGTCGGCGAGCCAGCGGCGTTCCTCGGGCGTGAGCACCCGGCGGATCACCGCCTCCCGGACGGGGGCCACGGTTTCCAGATCCAGCCCCACAGCCTCCCCGGACACCGCCAGCGCGGCGAAGCGGCCGCTGTGGGACAGGCAGAATTCCGCCTCCCCGGAGAAAAAAGGCTTGCCGCCCGGCGCGATCGCCGGGTCCCGGGGACCGAAGACGTGCCGCAGCAGCAGCCCCGCGCCGAGGCTCTGACGCTGGGCCGGGCCGAAGCGGAGCCGCTCCGCCTTTTCCCGCCGGGCGGGAGACAGCAGCGCCAGGGCCGCGTCCTCTTTTCCCGCAAGCTGTTCAACGTTGACGAAATAAATTTCCATGTGCTTATTATACAAGGGAAAAACCGCAGTTTCAATGTTTTTCCGGCATTGCCCTTTGAGAAAAAGAGTATTATAATGATTCGGTCAGTTCCGCCGGAGAGGGGTCGAAAAAATGGCGAAATCACCCAATCAAAAACAAAAGCTGCTTCTGCTGCGGCAGTATCTGGAGCAGAACACGGATGAGGAGCATCCCGTTTCCACCCAGGAGCTGATCAAGTACCTGGCTTCTCAGGGCGTCAGCGCCGAGCGGAAGTCGATCTACGACGACATGGAGACCCTGGCCGCCTTCGGTCTGGACGTGGAGCGCGTCCGGCAGGGCAACGCCAGCGGTTGGTATCTGGGAGAGCGGGACTTCCAGCTCCCGGAGCTGCGGCTGCTGGTGGACAGCGTCCAGTCCTCCCGGTTCATCACCCATAAAAAATCTCTGGAGCTCATCGGCAAGATCGAAAAGCTGGCCAGCGCCTATCAGGCCCGGGGCCTGCGGCGGCAGGTGTGGGTCAAAAACCGGATCAAATCCATGAATGAGTCCATTTACTATCTGGTGGACGATCTCCACACCGCCATCGACGCGGACGAGAAGATCCTTTTCCACTATTTCCGCTACGACCCCCAGCGCCGTCGGCAGCTGCGCCACGGGGGCGACTGGTACGAGGTCAGCCCCTTCGCCCTGCTGTGGGACAACGAGAACTACTATCTGGTGGGCCGTGACGACAAGGCCGGCATCATCAAGCACTTCCGGGTGGACAAGATCACCGATCTGCGCCGCACCGGCCGGACCCGGGAGGGAAAGGAGCTGCTGCGGGAGCTGGATATGTCCGCCTACGCCAACGCCCATTTCGGCATGTTCTCCGGCGAGCCCGTGAACGTGCGTCTGGAATTCCGGAACGACCTGGCCGGGGCGGTCATCGACCGGTTCGGCGCGGACGCGATCCTGGTCCCGGCGGACGAGGACCACTTCACCGTCACGGTGCCCGCGGCGGTGACGCTGCCGTTTTTCGCCTGGCTGTGCAATTTCGGCGACGGGGTGCGCATCCTTGCCCCCCGGAGCGCCGCGGACGCCATGCGCAGGCTGCTTGAAAGTATTCTGTCCCGTTATCCCGAAAAGGAGGGAAACCCATGAACACCTGCATCATCCCCCAGGGCTACGAGCCCCGGCTGAGCGTCTATGAGATGCAGCGCGCCATCGAATTCATCAAGCGCAGCTTTCAGAAAAATCTGGGCTCTGCGCTGAATCTCAAGCGGGTGTCCGCGCCGCTGTTCGTCCGGGCGGATACCGGCCTCAACGACGACCTCAACGGCGTGGAGCGGCCCGTCTCCTTCGACGTGCCCGCCGTGGGCGACGCGGAGTGCCAGGTGGTCCACTCCCTGGCCAAGTGGAAGCGCTGGGCGCTGAAGGAATACAACTTCTACGAGGGCAAGGGCCTTTGCACCGACATGAACGCCATCCGCCGGGACGAGGCGGTGCTGGACAACATCCACTCCGTCTACGTGGACCAGTGGGATTGGGAAAAGGTGATCCGCCCGGAGGACCGGACGGAGGCGTATCTGCGGGAGACCGTGCGCCGGATCGTCACCGCCATCTGCATGACCGGGGACGAGCTGGAATGGGAATTCCCCCGGCTTCGCGCCCACCTCAGCCGGGACGTGTTCTTCATCACCAGCCAGGAACTGGAGGACATGTACCCCGATCTGACGCCCAGTCAAAGGGAGGACGAGATCACCAGGCTCCACCCCACGGTGTTCATCATGCAGATCGGCAAGACCCTCCGTTCCGGGCAGAAGCACGACGGCCGTGCCCCCGACTATGACGACTGGGAGCTGAACGGAGACATCTTTTTCCGCAATACGGTGCTGGACCGGCCTATGGAGATCTCCTCCATGGGCATCCGGGTGAGCCCGGAGAGCCTGGACAGACAGCTGCGGCTTTCCGGCTGCGACGACCGGCGGCAGCTTCCCTTCCATAAGGCGCTGCTGGCGGGCGAGCTGCCCTATACCATCGGCGGCGGCATCGGCCAGTCCCGGCTGTGCATGCTGCTCATCGGCTGCGCCCACATCGGCGAGGTGCAGTCCGGCGTCTGGGACGAGGAAACGGTGAACCTGTGCCGGGACCGGGGCGTCCATCTCCTGTAAAAGAAAGAATCAACCTGGAGGATTCCTCGCATGGAGGAAACGAAGACAAAGAAAAAACGCTCCTCTCTGACCGGGACGCTGACGGTACTGTCCCTGACCGTGGCGCTGCTGGCGGGCGTGGCTTACGTGGGATACGTGTGGGTCTGGCCCCGGCTGCGCTTTGACGCCGCCGCGCAGGAGCCCGCCGCGACGCCGGCCCCCACGGCCACGCCCCGGCCCGCGCCGCCGGTGCACACCGGGTATATGGTCTCCGAAGACGGACTCTTTTATCCCGAACGGACCGTCACCGCCGGGGAGCTGGCCCGGGCGCTGGAGCTGGCTGCGGAGCAGACGCTGGAGATCGACGACCCCGCGGAGGAGCTGACCGAGGACCGCTTCGCCGCGCTGCTGGTGCAGAAGTACGCCGGGTCCCGCGTCAGCGCCGTCATGGACAGCATCTCTTATTTGGGGGACGAGCAGGTCACCCGGGCGGAGACCGCGGTGTGCCTCAACCGGCTGCTGGGCATCGAACCGGCCGCCGAAGGAGACTATTTCCCGGACGTGGAGCCCGGCTACTGGGCTGCGGGAGATATCGCATCCGCGGCGGTGAGCCTGCGGACCTGGCCCGGGGAAGACGGCCATCCCGAACCGGGGCTGCTGTTCGTGGACGGGGGGCTCTATTTCGTGGAGGAGAGCGGCTATTTCCGCAAGAACGCCTTTCAGGGCACCCTGCTTTTCGGCCCGGACGGGAAGTACACCTCCGGCAGCCGGGAGCTGGACGGCTACGTGGAGGACGTGATCCGAAACTATACCGACGATTCCATGGCCCAGGATGAACGGCTGTACGCCTGCTACTGCTACGTGCGCGATTCCTTTACCTATCTCCGCCGGAACTATTACAAGGTGGGGGACGTGGGCTGGCAGCTGCAGGAGGCGCTGACCATGTTTTCCACCGGCAAGGGCAACTGCTACTGCTACGCCGCCGCGTTCTGGTCCCTGGCCCGGGGCGTGGGCTACGACGCCAAGATCGTCAGCGGCACCTGCGGCGGAGACGCGCCCCATGGCTGGGTGGAGATCGTTGTGGATGACGGCTACCGCCTGACCTACGACGTGGAGCTGGAAATGGTCCAGCGGAACAGGGAAGGGATACTGGACGCCAACTTCTTTGCCATGAACGACGTGACCCGCAGAAGGCACAACTATATCGAGCAGCCCTTTACCGATGATCTGGTGCCCCGGGAGACCAACGAAGGTCTCCTGCCGCAGTGAGGAGGGCCGCCATGAAAAGATGGAAACTGCTTTTCCCGGCGCTGGTTCTGGCCCTGTTGCTGGCGGGCTGTGAAAAAAAGCCCCGGGAAGTGGAAAACGAACCATGGACCGTCCGGCTGGACGCGCTGACGGAAGCTTCCTTCACCGGCACGGCGGATCCCCGGGACGGGACCGCCGACGGTCGCCTCACCGGCGCGGACAGCTGGCGGTTTGAAGGCACCCTCCGGGGGGAGGAGCTGCTGGACGGGACGTGCGAGGCCTTGCCCTGCCGCCTCACCGTCGCCGGAGAGACGTTCACCGGGCGGTATACCGGCCCCATCGTCGGCGGTCTGCCGGAGGGCGAGGGGACTGCGGAGCTGGCCGGAGGCACGTTCACCGGCACCTTTGCCGCCGGGGAGCTCCGGGACGGTGAGGCAGCGTCCCTGCCCGCCGACCTCCGCTGGTGCGATAGCGATTACGCCGGGACCTACACCGGGGACCTTGTGGGCGGCCTGCCGGAGGGCGAGGGCGTTTTTGAGGGCAAAAACGCCGTGGGCCAGAGCCTTTGCTGGAACGGCGGCTGGGCCGAAGGAGAGCCCGCCGGGACCGGGGAGCTGCTGGCTGACCGGCTTCTGACCATGATGGAGGGGCAAACCTGCGCCGGTGCCTATGAGGGCGCCGGTGCGGACGGCCTGCCGGAGGGCGAGGGCCGCTTCACCTCCGTCAGCGGCGAGGGCGTGGCCTTCACCTACGAGGGCGCGTGGAGCGCCGGGGCCATGGACGGCCAGGGCGCCCTGCGCTATGAGGGCGAGAACTACTATCTGCGCCGGGGGACCTTCACCGCCGGGTGCTACACCCCCACCTGGATGGAGGCGCTGGCGTCCCTGGGCACCGGGGAGGCGAAATTCGAGCTGACCCCTGAGCGGATCGAGTTCCTCAACGCCCACCCCGAGCTGTGGGAGGAGGAAGACCACGAAAACTTCTTCTACTCCCGGTACGTTTCGGATTTTGACAGCCGGCTGACCATCTGGGACTGTCTGCACGTGGACGGGGCCATGGACGTGCCCCGGTGGATGCGCATTTACACCCTGCGGGTGATCCGCGCCAACGTGGTCAGGCTGTCCCCCGCCGCCCCGGAAATGACGGTGGTCACCGTCTCCGGCGGCAGCTACGTGGACGTGGTGCGGCTGATCATCCCCCAGCGGATCGACTACCTCTCCCGCACCCAGCCCATCCACGTTTTCGCCGTGCCTCTGGCTGTCAGCGAGTATACCACCGTCCTGGGCGAGACCCGGCCCTGCCTTGTCATGCTGGCGGGGGACGGATATTACGGAATACAGGAAAAAGGAGAATAAACATGGTCAAGCTGGAACTGGAACTGACGGACATCGATTACGATTTTATCCTCAACGAGTACGTGCCCCGGATCGCGGAAAAGCTCCGGGAGAGCGGCAGCCCGCTGGCCTCTCTGCTCACCGGGGGCCTGACCACCACGCTTTTTCTCAGCTCTCCGGACAGCGTCAAGGACCGGGTGACAGCGGAGCTCATCAACCTGGGCTCCTCCCGGCTGGAGAGGAAAATGCAGGAGATGGCCGCCCAGAACGGCATCCCCGGCAAGGTGCAGAACCTGCGGGCTACCGCCGTCAGCGACGAGCCCACGAGGACCGTGGAAACGGCCGAAGAAGAGATAAACCGGGAGGAATGATCCTCCCGGTTTTTATTTGTCTCTGCCCAGGGGCAGGACCCGGCAGCCGGTGACGACGCGCAGCCGGTGCAGGCTCAGCACGAAGTTGAAGACCTCGCAGACGTAGAGGACGAAGGAGTACCCGGCCAGCCCCCAGCCCGGCAGCAGCAGCCACACCAGCACAAGACCCAGGGCGGCCTCGGCCACGTTGTAGGCCATGGAACGCATCATCTGCCCCAGCCCCTTGAGACAGCCGTCGGTGACGATGTCGGTGTAGATCAGCGGGACCATGGGAGCGAACAGCCGGATATATTTGGCGCTCTCCGCGCTGCGGTAGATCAGCGCCCCCAGCGCGTCCGCCGTGACGAAGAAGAATGCCCCCGCCGCCAGGGAAAAGCCCAGCGTGAGACGCAGCAGCCGCTCGGCCGTGGCCCGCAGCCGGGCCGTTTCGCCCCGGACCTGCAGGGCGGTGAGCTCCGGCACCAGCAGCTCCGCCACCGCCGCCGGGAGACAGGTGAGAAAGGTGAGCACCGGCATGGCCATCCCGTTGATGACGCCGTACCCGGCCAGCGCGGCCTCGCCGTCCAGACCCGAGAGGCGCAGTCCCCGGGGCACCAGCATCTGCCGGAAGGTGCCCAGAGCGCTGCGGGCGTAGGCGCTCAGGGCCAGGGGGAAGGCCAGCTTCAGCATCCGCGCCGTCAGCGCGCCGCCCCGGACCGGGGAACGGGCGTACCGCCGCCTATCGAAGGCGAAGAGGGTCAGCATGGCGAGGCCCCCGGCGATGTCGGCGGCGGTCCCGGCCCCCACCACGGCGGCGCATACCAGCCCCAGCTCCCGGCCCGCTGCCCAGCGGAGGGCGGCCGCGGAGAGGACCATCCGGACGAGCTGCTCGACGAATTGCTCCGTCGCCGTCTTCCACACCCGGCCCACGGCGGTAAAGTACCCGCCCAGCAGGCTGCTGACGCCTCCGGCGGGCAGGCCCAGCGCCAGCAGCCGCAGGGAGAGCACTGTCCGCCCGCCCCCGATCCAGCTCCGGGCGATCTGCTCCGCGCCGAAATACAGCCCGGCCATGGCGAGAAAGCCGAAAACCAGCGCGTAGACCCCGGCCCGGCCTACCACCGCGTCCACGCTGCCCTCCCGGCCCAGCCCCAGCTCCTCGGAGAGCAGCCGGGTAACGGTGAAACGGATGCCGGACACCGCCACGGTGACGAAGAGGAAGCCCACGCTCATCACCAGCTGGAACAGGCCGATCCCCGCCGCGCCGATCTGCCCGGCCAGCCACACCTGCCAGAGCATCCCCGTCAGACGCATCACCAGCGCCGAAACCGTCAGCACGGCGGTATTTCGGCCCAGCTTTTCCAGCGCCAAAGCGTACCACCCCCTCGGACGATCCTATGCCCGTCCGGGGGAAAACATTACCGCAGCGAAAAAACGCCCGGCGGGGATCGGATGGATCCCCGCCGGGCGCGGTTTGGGCTTATTCAAATATCTGTCCGGGCAGCTTCAGCTTTTCTTTGGGAGGAAAGTCCCTGTCGAAGACCTCCACGTCGGCGTCGCCCACGTAGTATCCCTTCGGCGTCTGGTAAACGCCGGTGATCCCGTTCAGATACCCGGGGATCAGCTCCCTGCAAAGGAAAAAGGAATCGTCCGCGCCCTCCGGCAGATCGTGGTAGCGGATGCCGAACTTCCGGCCGTAGTCAAAGCCGCATTTGCCGTAGAAGTCGATATTCCCCTCGAACAGCACGGCGCCGAACCCCAGCTCCGCCGCCTTCTCCAGAGAATGATCCAGCAGCATTTTGCCGTAGCCTCTGCGCTTGAGCTCCGGCGTGATGCCGATGGGACCCATGGTCAGCACGGGGATCACCCGGCCGTCGTCGGCCTGGATGATCGTTTTCATAAACATGTTCTGCCCGATCAGCCGGCCGTCCTGCTCCATGACGAGATCCAGCTCCTTTACGAAGGCCGGATCGTCCCGGAGCACGTGGATCACGTAATGCTCGCTGCAGCCCGGGCGATAAACGTTCCAGAAGGACTCCCGGACAAGGTTTTCCACCGCCCGATAGTCTTCCGGCGTTTCCGGACGGATCACGCAACCGGTGTTGTTCATTGCTTTTTTCTCCTTGAAGTATTATTTATTCGATCTCCCAGATCACGGTGACCGTATCGGAGACCTCGATGTCGTCCGGCTCAATGTCCAGATCGAAGGCCCCATCCGCAAGGCTCGCAGACTTCCTTGCCATCACCATGTTGTCCATGGGAGCACATTCAAAGGACAGCGTTCCCCAGGAATAGTCGATGCTCCGGAGCTGTCCCAGAGCCACCCCGGCAGCCTCCGTCAGCACGGCGGCCTTCTCCCGGGCGTCGGCCACGGCCTTGGCCAACAGCGCTTTTTTGGCCGCCTCCGGGTCGCCGACCGTGTAGCTGAGCCGGAATTCCGGCCGGACGGCGGCGCCGGCCAGAGCGTAGAGGATGCGGCCCAGCCGGGCGTTGTCGGAGGGAAACTCCACCTTCATCACGTGGCGGAACCGGTAGCCCGCAAAGCGCTGCCTGTACTCGTCTCCTTCCCGATAGCTCTCATACTCGGTGTTCACGCTGAACTGCAGCGTTTTCACGTCGGACTTCTGAAATCCGAAGCCGGTGAGCAGCTCCTTCAGCGCCTCCGTATCGTCGGAGGAGCGCTTCAGCGTCGCTTCGTAATCCTTGTCAAGCCCCTCCAGAGTCATGGTGATCCGGGTGGTATCGGGCCTGAGCTTCAGCTGGCCCTTCCCGGTGATGCGAATGGTCCTCATGCTTTCTCCTTTCCCGGTCGCCCCGGCCGGGGCGGCCGCTGACCGTATTTCAGCTGTACAGCCATACGATACCGCCTGCGGCAGCGAAAAAGGTCCCCTGCCGGGCGACTTTTTCCGGATGGATCACCGCTCGTTTTCTCCGACAGGTCCATTCCGCCCCACACGGCTCAGCCCGCCGCCGGAACGGGAAAAAACATGCCCTGCCATACAGGCAGGGCATCTTTATATGGCGGAGAAGTCGGGATTTGAACCCGAGCGCGGCTCAACACCGCCTACTCCCTTAGCAGGGGAGCCCCTTCGGCCTCTTGGGTACTTCTCCAGACCGCTATAGTATAATAGCATGGCCGTCCCCGCTTGTCAACAGAAAAAGCGGGGAGATTCAGTCAGTCCAGGATCTCCCTGACGGCGGCGAACACGTCCTCCGCCACCTCCTCGGGGCTCCGGTCGGCGTTGACGATGCGGATCAGGTCCCGGCCCTCCAGACGGCGGAATACGTCGTAATAGCGCTTCCGCACCGCCAGCAGGGTGTTTTCGTTCTCATAGATCTCCCGGTAGGAGCGGCCCTGCTCCATCCGGCGCAGGCAGGCCTCGTCGTCCAGGTCCAGGAACACGCACAGATCCGGCTTGCGGATCTCCGGGCAGTCCACGTTGATGTGGTACACCCACTCCGGGTCCGAGGCGTAACCCTGATAGGCCAGGGAGGAATAGTAATACCTGTCGCAGATCACGTCCCGCCCCTCGGCGAGCAGCTTGTTGATGCCGTTGACGGGGTTGACGTTGTGGGCCACCCGGTCGGTCATGAACAGCGCGGCGATCTCCGTGCCGGTCCGGGGGGTGAAGCCGGAGAGAGCGTCCCGGATCAGCCCGCCGGTGGCGCTGGCGGTGGGCTCGGCGGTCTCCGCCGGACGGCGGCCGATCTCCCGCAGACGCCGGGCCAGCATGTGGAGCTGGGTGGTTTTGCCCGAGCCGTCCAGCCCTTCGATAACGATGAATTTGCCTTCCATGTTCATCGGTCCTTTCCCGTACTGCAAGGAGTATTATACCAAAGAGCTTTATTTATGGCAAGATTAATGCTATAATAACTATGTATGTGTTTTCGTTAAGGAGTATTGGCTGTGGACCCGACCCGAACTCTTTTTTATCAATATACGGGCATGGCGCTCTCTCTGCTGGCCGCGTGGATCACTCTCCGCTGCGCCCGAACGGTGATCGCCGCCGGCAGGGGCGACACCGCCCGCCTTTCCGTGAGGAAGCGGGACGGGGTCACGCTGCTGCTCGTCACGCTTTTTCAGCTGCTGACGCTGCTGCAGCTTCTGGTCTCCGGGCCGGAGCACGCGGCGGGGATGCTTCTGGGCTTCGCCGTGCTGACGGCGGGGGAGTGGGGCTGCTTTCTGCTGGAGCGGGGCCGGGACCTGCCCGGCTTCTTCCCGGAGCTGATCGCCTTCTTCCTCACGGGCGTGGGCTTCGCCGTGGCGGGGACCTCCACCCCGGACGGCATGGTCAAGCAGAGCCTGCTGTACCTGAGCGCCCTGAGCATGTTCGCCATCATGCTGCTCTATCTGCGGCACAGCCGGCTGGCGGTGCGGCTTCCCCTGCCGGCAGGGCTCGCCGCCGCGGCCGTTCTGGCGGTCACGCTGGTTTTGGGCGACACGGTCTTCGGGGCCAAAAGCTGGATCCGCGTATCCAACAGCACCTTCCAGCCCTCCGAGCTGGTGAAGATCCTGTATCTGTACGCGGGCACCGCCGCCATGGACAAACTCTCCCGCCGGAGCGTGCTGATCTTCACGGGCTTTTCGGCGGTGTGCGTGGGGCTCCTGGCCCTCATGGGGGACTTCGGCACGGCGCTGGTGTTTTTTGTGGCCTATCTGGTCATCGCCTATATGCGCTCGGGCAGCATCCCTCTGATCCTGCTGGCCGTGGCCGCGGCGGGAGCCGCGGTGGCGCTGGTGGTGACGCGCTACCCCTACGTGGCCCAGCGGTTTTCCAGCTGGGGCCACGTGTGGGAGGACCCTCTGGGCAAGGGCTACCAGCAGGTCCGGGCCATGTCGGCCCTGGCCGCCGGCGGCTGCTTCGGCCGGGGAGCCGGTACGGGCTGGCTCAAGGACGTTTACGCCGCCAACACGGATCTGGTGTTCGCTCTGGTTTCTGAAGAATTGGGACTGATCCCGGCGGTGTGCTGCGTGCTGCTGCTGATCCTGCTGGCGGCCTACGCGGTGTTCAGCGCCGGACGGGTGTACAGCGGAGCTTACTACGCCGCGGGCTGCGGGGCCGTGACCATGTACCTCGCCCAGACGGCGCTGAACGTGTTCGGCTCGCTGGACCTGCTGCCCTTCACCGGCGTGACCTTCCCCTTCGTGTCCCGGGGCGGGTCCAGTCTGCTGGGCTGCTGGGGCATGCTGGCTTTCCTCCGGGCGGGGGAGCGGCTCCATCTCACCGCCGTGGGGACCGGGAAAAAAGCGCCCGCAAAGCCTGCGGATAAATCCAACGGGAAAAAGAGCGCGGCCGGGACCGCTGCGGGCAAAACGGCTTCCGCGAAGAAACCGACCGCAAAGAAACCGGCGGCGACCAAACCGACCGCAAAGAAGCCCGCCGGGAAGACCGCCCCGGCGAAAAAACCCGCGCCAAAAAAAACCGGCGGAAGGGGGGACAGAGCATGAACAAGCTCTCCCGCCGGGCGCTGATCGCCCTTGTACTTCCGCTGCTGGTGCTCTCGGGGCTGGGGATCTTCCTCTCCCGGCTGGCGCTCCACGGCCGGGAATGGGCCACCTATTCCGCCAACGAGCACATCTATACCGCCGGAGTGCTCCACTCCGGCACCCTCACCGACCGGAACGGCGTGGTGCTCGCCACCGCCTCGGGCGGGGATTACACCTACGCCGACGAGGAGGCGGTGCGCTTCGCCTCCCTCCACGCGGTGGGGGACCACCGGGGCAACGTCGATCTGACCGCCATGGAGCTCTACGCCGACAAGCTGGCGGGGTACGACCTCATCGAGGGCACCTCCGGCGCGGGGGAGACGGTGGCGCTCTCTCTGGACAGCCGGCTCCAGGCCGGCGCCTGGTACGCCCTCAACGGCCGCCCGGGGGCGGTGGTGGTGATGAACTACAAAACCGGCGAGATCCTGTGCATGGTGTCCTCGCCCTCCTACGACCCGGCCGTAGGGCCCCGGACCTCCGCCGACGGCTACTATATCAACCGTGTCACCAGCGCGGGGTACATTCCCGGCTCGGTGTTCAAGCTGGTGACCCTGGCCGCCGCCAGAGAGCACATCCCGGATCTGGAGAGCCGCGTCTTCACCTGCGACGGCAGCGTGGAGTACTACGGCGAGCCGGTGAACTGCACCGGCGTCCACGGGGAGCAGACCATTGAGCAGGCCTTTGCCAACTCCTGCAACGTGGCCTTCGCCAAACTCGCCGTGGAGCTGGGCGGGCAGACCATCTATGAGACCGCCCGGAAGCTGGGCGTCGTCGGGGCGCTGCCCTACGCGGGCGGAGCCACCAATCCCGGCCGCTTCGACGTGGCCGCCCGGGGCACCACCCCGGAGGCGTGGTCCGGCATCGGCCAGTACAACGATCTGGTGACCCCCTACGCCATGGCCCGGCTGTGCGCGGGCGTCGCCAACGGCGGCGTCGTCCGGGAGGGGACCCTGCTGGCCGGGGACAAGGGCCGGGAAAAGCGGATCATGGACGCCGACACGGCGGAATACCTGGGGGCGTGCATGAACTACAACGTGGTGTATTCCTACGGGAAAAACAACTTCCCCTATCTGGATCTCTGCGCCAAGACCGGCACCGCCGAGCTGGGCGACGGCACGACCCACGCCTGGTTCGTGGGATATCTGCGCTCCGGCCCGCCGCTGGCTTTCGCGGTGATCCTGGAACAGGGCGGCGGCGGCCTGATCGCCGCGGGCGGCGTGGCCAATCACGTACTTCAACTTGCGAACGGGTATTATGCATCATGATCGACATTTCGGTACGCAATCTGACCAAGGCCTTTGAGGTCAAAAAGAATATTCTGGACGGGCTCACCTTTCAGGTGCAGCACGGGGAGCGCGTCGGCATCCTGGGCCGCAACGGGGCAGGGAAGACCACGCTGTTCCGGCTGCTGATCGGCGAGATCAGCGAGGATAAGGGCGATATCGACGTGGCTCGGGGCAAGCGGATGGGGCTGGTGTCCCAGATCCCCCGCTACCCGGCGGGCTATACGGTGGAGGACGTGCTCGCCACCGCCGAGGCCCGGCTGGACGCCATGCAGCAGCGGATGCGGAAGCTGGAGCAGCTGATGACCGTCTCCGCCGACCGGGACATTCTGGAGGAATACGACGAGCTGCTCACCCGCTTCGAGACCCTGGGAGGCTACGATTCCCAGGTCCGCCGCAACCGGGTGGCCAACGGACTGGATATCCCGCCCGCCATGCGCGAGCAGCTGTTCGAGTCGCTGTCCGGCGGGGAAAAGACCCGGGTGAACCTGGCCCGGCTGATCCTGGAGGACACGGATATCCTGCTGCTGGACGAGCCCACCAACCACCTGGACATGCACGCCACCGAGTGGCTGGAGGACTACCTGCTCCA
Organism: Oscillospiraceae bacterium; assembly: GCA_017455685.1. Classification (GTDB taxonomy): domain Bacteria; phylum Bacillota; class Clostridia; order Oscillospirales; family Oscillospiraceae; genus Apopatocola. The sequence continues at coordinate 14,307 of JAFSZH010000079.1, read as the reverse complement.
TTTCAAGGGCACGGTACTGGCCATTTCCCACGACCGGTGGTTCCTGGACACGGTGGCACAGCGGATCATCGAGATCGTGGACGGAAAGGCCGAGGTCTATAACGGTAACTACACCTTCTACGCCCAGGAGAAGCGCCGCCGCTACGAGGAGGCGCTGAAGATCTACGAGAAGAATCAGAAGGAGATCGCCCACCTGCAGAAGGCGGCGGACGATCTGCATCTGTGGGCTTTCATGGGCAACGACAAGCTGCATAAGCGGGCTTTCTCCATGGAAAAGCGGATCGCCCGGCTGGAAAAGGCGGAAAAGCCCACGGAGGAGAAAAAGCTCACCGTCCGCTTCCGGCAGAAGGAGTTTTTCGGCGACGAGGTGCTGGTGCTCTCGGAGGTGGCCAAGAGCTACGGAGAGAAGCGGCTCTTCGACGACGTGGAGCTGCTGGTGGAGGCCGGGGAGCGTATCGCCCTCATCGGGGACAACGGCACCGGCAAGTCCACCCTGCTCCGGTGCATCACCGGGGAGGAGACGCCGGACAAGGGCTGGGTCCACATGGGCCCTTCGGTAAAAAGCGCCTACCTGCCCCAGCTGGTGAGCTTCGACGACCCGGAGCGGGACATGGTGGACACCATGCTCTGGGAGGCGAAGTGCGATACCCAGACCGCCCGGGACCGGCTGGCGGCCTTCGGCTTCCGGGGCGAGGACGTGTTCAAAACCGTGTCGGTGCTCTCCGGCGGAGAGCAGAGCCGGCTGCGGCTGTGCGTGCTCATGCGGGATGACATCAACTTCCTTCTGCTGGACGAGCCCACCAACCACCTGGACCTGATCAGCCGGGAGTGGATGGAGGACGCGCTGGCGGACTATTCCGAGGCGCTGCTGTTCGTCAGCCACGACCGGTGGTTCATTGAGAAATTCGCGGAACGGATCTGGTGTCTCCGGGACGGGAAGATCGAGGATTTCAAGGGCGGCTTCCAGGCCTGGCGGGAGTACCGCAAGCGCATGGAGGCCCTGGAACAGACGGAAAAGACCGTCCAGCGGCAGAAAGCGCCTAAGAAAAAGACCGAGCCCAACCGGGACCGACGGCGCTCAAAGATCGAGAAGGATATCGAGCGCAGCGAGGCCGCCATCGCCGCGCTGGAAAAAGCCATGGAGGAGAGCGCCTCTGATTACCAGCGGCTTATGGAGCTGGAGGCGGAGAAGGCCGCGGCGGACGCGGCGCTGGAAGAACTGTACGTCCAATGGGAGGAGCTGAGCGACTGATATGCCGGATCTGCACACGGACATCCGCTACATAAAGGGCGTCGGCGAGCAGCGGGCCAAGTCTTTGGCCCGCCTGGGCATCCATACCCTGGGAGACCTGCTGAACTACTTTCCCCGGGGCTACGAGGACCGGACGGTGACGCGCACTCTCGCGGAGGTGCTGCCCGAGCAGACCGTCTGCATCCGGGCCATGGTGGCCACAGAGCCCCGGCTGACCCACGTGCGGCGGGGCATGGATCTGGTGAAGCTGCGCATCGTGGACGAAACGGGCAGCGCGGACGTGACCTATTTCAACCAGAGCTATGTCCGGGATCAGCTGCACGCGGGGGAGAGCTACGTCTTTTACGGCAAGGTGGGCGGCTCCCTGCTGCGCAAGACCATGACCAACCCGATCTACGAGCGGGAGGACCGCGCCGGGATCACCACCGGCCGGATCCTGCCGGTGTACCGGCTGACCCACGGCATTTCCAACAAGCTGCTGATCACCGCCATGGAGTGCGCGCTGGACGAGTGCGGCGACATGCTCCCGGAGCTCCTGCCCGGGGAGATCAGCGAAAGGTACGCCCTGCCCAAGGCGGGCTACGCTTACCGGAACGTTCATTTTCCGCCGGATTATGAATCTCTGGCCTTGGCCCGGCGGCGACTGATCTTTGAAGAATTGTTCGTGCTCTCCTGCGCCATGCAGCTGCTGCGGGGCCGGCGGGAGAAGGCGGCGGGCTTCCCCATCCCGACGGCGGACATGGAGGAGTTCTACGCCTCCCTGCCTTACGCCCCTACGGCGGCCCAGCGCCGGGCGATCTCCGAGGCCGCGGCGGATATGGCCTCCGGAGGCTGCATGTCCCGGCTGGTCCAGGGCGACGTGGGCAGCGGCAAGACCCTGGTGGCGGCGGCCCTGCTGTGGAGCGTGTGGAAGGCCGGGTATCAGGGAGCGTTCATGGCCCCCACGGAGATCCTGGCCCAGCAGCATATGACCACCCTCACCACCCTGCTGGAGCCCCTGGGGCTCCGGGTGGGGCTGCTCACCGGCTCCCTCACCGCCAAACAGAAGCGGGAGGTCAAGGCGGCGGCGGAGAACGGGGCTTACGACGTGCTGGTGGGGACTCACGCCCTGCTCACCGAAGACGTGGCCTTCGCCCGGCTGGGGCTGACGGTCACCGACGAGCAGCACCGTTTCGGCGTGGAGCAGCGCTCCGCTCTCACCGCCAAGGGACAGCGGCCCCACGTGCTGGTCATGTCCGCCACGCCCATCCCCCGGACCCTGGCGCTGATGATCTACGGCGATCTGGACGTGTCCGTGCTGGACGAGCTGCCCCCCGGGCGGCAGAAGGTGGACACCGTGTCCGTCACCGAGGAATACCGCGCACGGCTCAACGGGTTCATCCGCGCCCAGGTGGCCGAGGGGCGGCAGGTGTTCGTGGTCTGCCCCATGGTGGAGGACAGCGAGACCCTGGAGGGGGTCAAGTCCGCCACCGAGCACGCCGAGGCGCTGCAAAAGACCTTCCCGGACCTCACGGTGGGCTGCGTCCACGGCAAGATGAAACCGAAAGAGAAGGACGCGGCCATGGCCGCCTTCGTCCGGGGCGAGACGGATATCCTGGTCTCCACTACCGTGGTGGAGGTGGGGGTGGACGTACCCAACGCCTCGCTGATGATCGTGGAGAACGCCGAGCGCTTCGGACTGAGCCAGCTCCACCAGCTCCGTGGCCGGGTGGGCCGGGGCGTACACAAGAGCTGGTGCGTACTGGTGGCGCAGAATCCCACCGACGAGGCCCGGGAACGGCTCCGGGTGCTGGTGAAGACCTCCGACGGCTTCGCCGTGGCGGAGCAGGATCTGAAGCTCCGGGGCCCCGGCGACTTCTTCGGCTCCCGGCAGCACGGCCTGCCGGAGATGCACATCGCCGAGCTCACCGGCGGCATGGACACCCTGCGGGAGGCCCAGAGCGCCGCGGAGAGCGTCATGGCGGCCCATCCCGGTCTGAGCGGGCCGGAGCTGGCCCCTCTCCGGGAGCACATCAACCGGCTTTTCGCCCTGAAAGAAACTACCTGGAACTGAGCGGAAACCCGTCCTGCAATTCCATGAAAGAAAAGCACCCCCATTTGTGCCATGTGGCACAAATGGGGGGCGCTTTTCTTCAATATGGTCCATTGTACAAGGAAGAACCGAATGTTACATTTGCATTAAGAAGAGAAGGTCATCAGGAAGAAAAGGGACACCAGCAGCACCTGCCGCTGGTACAGATCCTCCAGATCCAGCGTCAGCATGGGGCGGATCTTCTCCATCCGGTAGACCAGCGTGTTCCGGTGGACGTGCAGTGCCCGGGCGGCCTCCCGGTAGTTGCAGCCGCAGAGAATGTAATAGTACAGGGTTTTCACGTATTCCCCGTTGGTTTCCTGGTCGGACTTCACTAAAGCCTGGATATCCGGGTGGATAAAGGACTGGAGCGCCGGGAAATCGTCGGAGATCTTCTTCCGGCAGCACTGCAGATAGATCTCCTGGAAACGGCAGACGATCTGATCCGTGTTCAGAATGTTCTCCACCGCTGCGATAGCCTGCTTGGAATGATAGTAGAGCAGGTTGAAATCAAAAAATTCCATGCTCACGCCGATCCGGATCCTATCGTCTGTCATCTGCTTGAGATCGTCCAGCAGCTGATCGGGCCGTTTGAGCAGATTTCCGTTGACCACGGCGAACAGCCGTCCGTTATACAAAACGGTACAAAGACCCGGAAAACGGTTTTTGATCATATCCCGGATCCGGCCTGTGATCACCGAGTCGATGCCGGAGGGCGGCACCGCGCAGAGGACCAGATACCGGTCGTGTCTTTTCCAGCCGAAGGAGCGCATCTTGCTGACAAGCTGATCGGCGTTCGTTTGCCCGGTGGAGAGGATATCCAGCACGGACTTTTCCAGCTCGGACAGGGAAAAATACGTAGTGGGATGCAGCAGCAGGGCTTTTGCCACGATCTTGGCGTAAACGTCCAGCAGATGCACGTCCCCGCTGTGGAATTCGTGGTCATATTCGTAAATGATCACCGAGCCGATCCGATCGCCCTTGCTGCGCAGGTTGGAAAACAGGATCTTCTTTCCCCAGATGGGGGAGTCCGCGATCTGCGGATAGGTGCTGGAATACATCTTCTGGAAATAGGGATCGTCGTGATGCGCGCCGATGATGGAATAGGGCTGATTGCCGTTTTCCAGCCGGTTTTTCCAGATAGGATGGATGTCCGCGGGATACTGCTGGGTGATGGCGTAGGTCTGTCCGTTGGCACCGGAAATGAACATGGGAGACTGGAACACCCGGTGGCCCAGCTCGATGAACCGGTCCAGCCTGGCGTCCGACACGGTAGCGTCCAGCAGGTCGATCTCCCACTGATTGTAGTAGTCGAAGGCCTGGATACACTCGTTGAAGATGAGATCCGTGTCGCTGTTGTCGATGTAGACAATGTCGTTTTTGCTGCACAGGATCGTCCCCTTGGCGGACTCGATGTACCGCCAGGCGGGACCCACGTAGGCCACGTTCATGGGCCTCGTTTTGGGACTGTACTGGCTGAGAAAGCGGATGCCGGTGAGGATCGGCTGGGCATTGTGAATATCCGCAGCGACGGTATAGCCTCTGCGAGTCAGCCAGTCCAGCAGATTGTTGATGCTAAGCTTCATGGGAAACGTCCTTTCGGGGCCGGGTGTCTGTTTGTACCATTTTCACTATATCCATTCATTTGTTTATTTTCAAGTGCACTTGAAATAAAAAATCAATATCAGAACTCACTTGTCGGAGCGCAAAAAACAGACAGCACCCCGTCTGGGAAAGTGCGCACCGATGGGACAAAAATCTCTGAAAATCGGTGAAAAATCGAAATATTCGGGAGGATTGTATTCATGAAGAAAAAGGAAATACACATTCTTATCGCGGCGGTCCTGTTCTTTGTCATGCGGTTCATCCTGGGCCGGTGCTATGACATGGGCATTACTCCCGCCGGCGCATCTGCCCTGTCGCTGTTCATCTGCACCATTTACCTGTGGATCACCTACGGCACCGGCTGGACCAGCATGCTGTCCATCGGCCTGCTCGCCTTTACCGGCATTGCCCCGGCCAACACCATCATGGCCAACTCCTTCGGCAACTCCACCACCGTCATCGTCATCGGCACCCTGATCCTGTGCGTGGCGCTGGAGGAGCACGGCGTGACCAAAATGATCGCCAACTGGTTCATCACCCGGAAGTTCGTTGCCAAGCGGCCCTACATGTTCCTGCTGATGTTCTTCCTGGCCAACCTGGTGATCTGCTACTTCATGGAAGCCACCGCCGTCATGATCCTGTTCGTGGCCCTGGCCAGGGAGATCCTGGACAGCCTGGGCTACAAGAAGGGCGACACCTTCGCAAAAGCCATGTACTTTGGCATCCTCTGGATCACCTGCATCGGCAACGGCGCCACCCCCATCGGCCACCCCGTTCCCATGCTGATGCTCAACAATCTGGCCAAGATCACCAACGAGAGCGTGTCTTGGCTGAAATACATGGCCATCGGCATCCCCCTGTCCCTGGTGACCCTGGGTCTGACCATGCTGATCATCAAGTTCCTGGTCAAGCCCGACTGCACCAAGTTCGACAACTACGACATCGAGGCCCAGAAGGCGGAGATGAAGCCCCTGACCAAGGAAGGCAAGATCTCCCTGATCGTTTACGTGGCTCTGATCATCTACTGGCTGCTGCCTGACTTCATCGGCTCCATCCTGCCCGGCGTGGCCGCCAAGATCAGCGCCGTCGGCTCTTCCATTCCCTCGCTGATCGCTACGGCCATCATCTGCGCCATCACCGTAAAGGGCAAGCCCGTCATGAAGTATGAGTCGGCTGTCAAAAAGATCAGCTGGTCCACCGTCATCTTCATCGCCTGCATCTTCCTGTACGCATCCGCGTTCAACATGGAGAGCGGCGGCATCAGCGTGTTCCTGAAGGCCCTGGTGGCTCCCGTGACATCTAAGATCTCCGTCGCCGCTCTGGCCGCGCTGTTCCTGTTCTTCGTGATCTTCGTGACCAACTTCGCCTCCAACGGCGTCACCGGCACCATCGGCATCGTGGTGTGCGTGCCCGCCCTGATGGCCGCGGCCCCCTCTCTGGGCTACGTTATGGCCTACGGCACCCTGGTCGCCATCCTCTGCAACATGGGCATCGCCACTCCCGGCGGCAGCGGCTTCGTGGCCATCGGCCAGAAGGACGGCTACATCGACGGCGGCGAGACGCTGAAGTTCAGCATGATCCTCATCATCGCCATGTACGCGGCCGTGATGCTGATCTTCTGGCCTCTTGCCAAGGCGATCTTTTGATTGGCACGGCAGCGTAAAAAACGATCCGCGGGGCGGCTCCCTCTCCGCCCTGCGGATCACATGATCCCGGTTGGGAAAAGGAGATTATGAATGGATGATTTGAACCTGCTCCGGGAGGAGCGCGCAAAGCTGTTCCGGGACGTTTATTCCGGAATCAAACCCAAGAGAATACCGATCATGCAATCCCCCGCCTTTGAGGCTACCATTGAGTATGCCATCACCTGCGGTGTTACACCGCCGGGCAAGACCCGCCGTGACATCTACTGGGAGCCGGATTACTGGTTCGACGTCATTGACAATTTCAACGCGAACTTCTATTCCGACTCAGCCGTGGGCGCCGGCTCCATCCGTCTGCCCATCCTTTACCAGATCCTGGGCGCCCGCTGCATCCAGATGAGTGAGAGCGGCGTCATGCAGCACCCCGAGGTCCACTGCCTGGAGCCCGAAGAGTATGACGATTATATCGCCGACCCCATGACCTATCAGATCGAGGTCCTGATGCCCAGAATCTATACCGCTCTGGATACCACTCCCGGCCGGCGGGCCATGGTGATCGCTGAGGCCCTGAAGGCCAACGCCGACCACATGGCGAAGATCGGCGGCATCATGGCTCAGATCAGCAAGAAATACGGTTATCCCGCCGCTCCCGGCGGACGGTCCACCGCTCCCTTCGACTACCTGTCCGACTTCATGCGCAGCTTCTCCAGGATCAACATGGATATGCGCCGCTGCCCGGACAAGGTGCTGGCGGCCTGCGACGCGCTGGTGCCGCTGATGATCCGCGAGGGCCTGGGCCGCACCCCGGAGAAGCTCTCTCCGGACTATCGGGTCACCATTCCTCTGCACATGGGCAGCTTCATCAGCAACAAGCAGTTTGAGAAGTTCTGGTTCCCCTCCATGAAAAAGGTCATGGACGGCCTGGTGGCTTACGGCCACGGCGTCAATCTGTTCGTGGAGGACGACTGGATGCGGCACATGGAGCTGATGAACGAGTTCACCGGCAGCATCCGCTACCAGTTTGAGAAGGGCGATCCCGTCTACATCAAGAAGCTGTTCTCCGAGAACACTCCCGCCGGCAGCGTGCACATCATCACCGGCTTCTACCAGGCGGATAATCTGCGCTACAAGGACGAGCAGGGCTGCATCGACGAGGCCAAGAGGCTGTTCGATATCGTGGCTGTGGACGGCGGTTACGTGTTCAACTTCGACAAGGGCCTGTTCTCGCTGGCGGAGCCTGTGGCCGCCAACCTGAAAGTTCTGAGCGAGTGGATGCGCGACAACTGTGCGTACTGAGGAGGACCGTCATGGAATTCAAAACGAAGGATTATTATACCTGGGATGAATACGTGAAGCTGCATCCCGAGATCCAGGAAGTGGAAGGCGCCAAAAAGATCCAGGAGTATGAAGACGCCGTTTTCTCTCTGATGATGCGTTTGTTCCGCTGAAATAATGGACGGCAAAAAACCGGGTCGGAAACGGCCCGGTTTTTTGTGCTCCCGTCTTGCACACTGCCCGGGGATAATGGTATACTGAAAACAGAATTGATCCGGCACGATCAAATAGGACGACCCGGATAGAGGAGGAATAAAAATGGAGGATATGAACCTGCTCCGGGAGGAGCGAGCGCAGTTGTTCCGGGACATTTATTCCGGAAAAAAGCCCAAGAGAGTACCAGTTCAGCAGTCCCCCGCCTTCGAAGCAACGATCCAGTACGCCATCGACGCGGGCGTGACCCCGCCGGGCAAGACCCGCAGGGAGGTTTTCTGGGAGCCGGATCTGTGGTTTGACATCGTCGACTATATCAATTCCCAGATCTATTCCGACACCGCCATCGGCGTGGGCGCCATCCGGCTGCCCATCCTGTACCAGAGCCTGGGCGCCCGCTGCATCATCATGAGCGAAAGCGGCGTCATGCAGCACCCCGAGGTCCACTGCCTGGAGCCCGAGGAGTACGACGCCTACATCGCCGACCCCATGACCTACCAGATCGAGGTGCTGCTGCCCCGGCTGTACACGGAGCTGGACACCACTCCCGGCCGGCGGGCCATGGTCATGGCCAAGGCCATGAAGGCCAACGCCGACCACATGGCGAAGATCGGCGGCATGATGCGGCAGATCTCCCAGAAGTACGGCTATCCCGGCATGGCCAGCGGCCGTTCCACCGCCCCCTTCGACTACATCGCCGACTTCCTCCGGGGCTTCTCCCGGATCAACACCGACATGCGCCGGTGCCCGGACAAGCTGCTGGAAGCCTGCGACGCCATCATCCCCATGATGATCCGGGAGAGCCTGGGCAGCGACCCCAAAAAACTGCCCCCCAACCACCGGACCTTCATCCCGCTGCACATGGGCAGCTTCATCAGCACCAAGCAGTTCGAGAGATTCTGGTATCCTTCCATGAAGAAGGTCATGGACGGCCTGGTAGCCTACGGCCACGGCGTGGATCTGTTCGTGGAGGACGACTGGATGCGGCACATGGAAGCCATGAACGAATTTACCGGCAGCATCCGCTATCAGTTCGAGAAGGGCGATCCCGTGTACGTCAAAAAGCTCTTCACCGAGCAGACGCCTCCCGGCAGCGTGCATATCATCACCGGCTTCTATCAGTCCGACATGCTCCGCTACAACACCAAAGAGGAGTGCATCGACGCGGCCAAGAAGCTCTTTGACATCGTGGCGGCGGACGGCGGTTACGTGTTCAACTTTGACAAGGGCCTGTTCTCACTGGCGGAGCCCGTGGCCTCCAACCTGAAGGCTCTGAGCGAGTGGATCCGCGACAACGCGGTGTATTGAGGAAGGGAGGACGGACAGATGGAATTCAAAACGAAGGATTACATCCCCTGGGACGAATACCTGGCGCAGCACCCTGAGATCAAGGACGTGGAGGGCGCCAAAAAGCTCCAGGAGTATGAGGACGCCGTTTTCAGCTTCATGATGCGGCTTTTCCGGTAAACAAACTACAAGGACCCGGGTCGGATGACCCGGGTCCTTTTATACGAAGCCTCGCAGAGTTTGCGTCCGCGGGCGCAAATACGATCTGGATCATTTTCGCCGGCGGCGTGTACGTCGGCGAAAATACTTCTCGGCCCACAAGTGTGCGACCGGAGGGAGTGCATGCAGCGGGCCGCAGTTTTCTCAAATGAGAGCCCAGCGAAGCGGGTCTCATTTGAAAACAAAAAAGAGGCTGCCCTTTTCGGGACAGCCTCCGGTCCGCAATGTCGTGGGGGTCCAATTAGAACCTGCCATAAAGTGAAATCAAAGATTATACAAAAACAAGCTGCACCAGCAGCATATAGCAAACAGTGCCGCCGATGATGCTCAGCAGCGTGGAACGCTTCCACAGGTGGAGACCCGCGGTGACGGCCACGGCCAGTACCTCCGGCAGGGCGTGGGGCGGCGCGGTGAGCTCCGCGTTCCGCAGACAATATACCACCAGCATTGCCATCACCGCCCCGGGAAGCAGAGTCCCCAGCCGTCGGATCACCGCCGGGGTCTCCTTGCCGCCGCGGAAGATCAAAAAGGGCGCAAAACGGATGGCGGCGGTCACGGCGGCCATCACCCCCACCAGAGCGACGGAATGGAGCGTGTTCATGCCTTGACCTCCTTTCTGTCCGGGAGGAGCAGCAGCGCCAGGATCCCGGCCATGGCCGGAAGCAGGAAGTTTTCCGGCCCGAACAGAAGCAGACTGATCCCGGAGACGCCCAGCCCGACAAGAGCGGGCCGGTGATCGCTGTACTTCATCCATTGGTCCAAAAACACGGTAACGAACAGCGCCGTCAGGGAAAAGTCAATGCCTGTGGTGTCAAAGGGGAGCACCTGGGTCAGCAGGGAACCCAGCACCGACCCGGTGACCCAATAGCAATGATCCAGCAGCGAAAGGCGGATACAATAAGTGAGATCCTCTCCCGCCTCACCGCAGACCAGGGAATAGGTCTCATCGGTGAGCGTGAAAATGAGGTAGGGCTTTTTCGCCCCGGCGCCGTGATAGCGCTCCAGCATGGAGACGCCGTAAAAAAGATGCCGCGCGTTGACAAACAGAGTGGTCACCGCGGCGGTGAGCAGGCCCGCTCCGGTGGAAAGCAGGTCCACGCCCACGAACTGCATGGATCCGGCATAGATGAAAAGACTCATGGCCGCTGCCCAGAGCGGGCCGTAGCCCCGGGAATGGAGCAAAATGCCGAAGCCCATTCCCAGCACCATATACCCGGCCATCACCGGCAGACTGGTTTTGAACACATTGCGCCAACTGGCTCGATCAGACATGGGTATGCGCCGCCTTCAAAGGGAAAATATAGTATATCATAGAAGAAAAACTGCCGAAATTCAACCGGGAAAACCCATCCGTGCATAAAAAAGAGGCTGCCCCTTTCGGGACAGCCTCCGGTCCGCAATGTCGTGGGGGCCCAATTAGAACCTACCGTCTCGGCAGGTGGGTCGCCGCCCCGCCGCTTCCACGCTTCCAACGTCCGGTACGAGACCGGGAGGCCTGCAATTCACGGAGGGAGCCAAGCATCCCTTATATCTAATGTGGGTTTAAATGGGCCCGGTAAAGAAGGCCACGGGCACCGCAGAGCCTTTCTTTGCCTTATGCGGGACGGACGGGATCAGTTCTCCTCTTCCTCTTCCGCGTCCAGGATCGCCTGATAGATCTCGTAGACCTTATCCAGCTCCTCGTCGGAGTCGATGGAGTCATAGAAGATCTCTCCGTTCTCCTCCCGGGTACGCAGGAAGATCAGACCGTAATCCGGGTCGTCCACGTTCATGGTGTCGATGTTGGCGGGGACGAACACGGTATAGCTCTGACCGTCCACCTCCAGCTCGTCCAGGATCTCCAGTTCAAATTCGTTGCCTTCCTCATCGGCAATGGTAATGATATCGCCGCCGAAATCCTCGTTCATATCAGCACCTCGTCTCTGTGTTTTTCTTGTCTTTGATTATACCATGAACGGGAGAAAAATCAAGTGAAACCGCGCGAGTCCGGCGGGGGAGAGGAGCTCTCCCCCTCGTCAGAGGCTGAAGTCCTCCAGCAGGGCGGCCAGCTCCGCCTCGTCGGCCACGCTGACGCCGCGGCGGTGATCCCGCCGACGAAAGCGCTGAACAATCCGTTTTTCATTTCCTCACCTCGACAGGAAGTATTCCCCAAAAATGAACGATTTAGCCGCCGGAAGCGTCTTTGAGAAAAAAGGATTTATTTTTTTCGATTCAAGGATACAATATAGCGTAAAACTATGGTATAATGACCCGAACGCCCCGGCGGAGGGCAGCCCTCACCGACGATGGAGGAAGCTATGGACCTGTTTTCCCGAAAAAAACAGAATACGCCCGACCGGCCGAAGCGCCGCCGACGTTCCCGCTGGACCACCCGGCAGAAGCTCCGGGCCGCGGCCCGGGTGGGCGACGCCGCCGTCACCTCGGTGGAGGACGTTGTCCTGCTGGCGGTGAAGATCGTCGTTTCCGCCATCCTCGTGCTGCTGACGGCGGGGCTGCTGTTCGCCATCATCTTCGCCTACTACGTGAAGACCAGCCTGACCACGGAGCTGAACATCACCCTGAGCGACTACACCGTGTCCCTGTCCAGCACCATCTGGACCTACGACAAGACGGGCAGCCGGGTGGAGCTGGCGGCGCTGCAGACCAACGAGAACCGGATCTGGGTGGACTACGACGATATCCCCGTTTATTTTGAAAAAGCGGCGGTGGCCATCGAGGACAAGCGCTTTTATGAGCACAAGGGCGTGGACTGGTACCGTACCGCCGGCGCTTTCGTCAACATGTTCCTGGGCATGAAGAACGACTTCGGCGGCTCCACCATCACCCAGCAGCTCATCAAGAACATCACCACCGAGGACGAGGTCACCGTCCAGCGCAAGCTGGTGGAGATCTTCCGGGCCCTGGACCTGGAAAAGACCTACACCAAGGAAGAGATCATAGAGTGGTATCTGAACATCGTCTACTTCGGCGAGGGCGCCTACGGCGTGGCCCAGGCGGCGGATACCTATTTCGGCAAGGACGTGCAGGACCTGACCCTGGCCCAGTGCGCCAGCATCATCGGCATCACCAACAACCCCTCCAAATACAGCCCCTTCGCCAGCACGGCCAACAACAAGACCCGCACCAAGGTCATCCTCTATGAGATGTACGATCAGGGGCTGATCACCCGGGAGGAGTACCGGGATGCGGTGGAAGAGGTGAACAGCGACGAGCTTCACTTCGTCCGGGGCGAGAACGAGATCTACCAGCAGGAGATCTACTCCTACTACGTGGAAATGGTGATCCGGGACGTGCTCAACGACCTGCAGACCCGGCTGGGTCTGTCCGAGGACGCGGCACACCGCCTGCTCTACCACGGCGGCTACCAGGTCTACGCCTGCGTGGATCAGGACGTGCAGTCGGTGGTGGACGCGGTGTATCGGGACACCTCCCGTCTGCCCCAGCCCTACTACCGCTCCGGTCAGTTCCTCCAGTCCGCCTGCATGGTGGTGGACCCCTATACCGGGGAGATCAAGGCCATCGGCGGCGGCGTGGGAGAGAAAAACCGGAACTTCGGCTGGAACTATGCCATCGACGCCCGGCGGCCCGCCGGCTCCTCCATCAAGCCTCTGGCGTCCTACGGTCCGGCCATGGACCTGGGGCTGATCACGGAAGCCACCCTGGTCAACGACAGCGACGAGATCGAGCTCCGGGGCACCCGCTGGTATCCCAACAACGCGGACTTCACCCATTCGGGCATCATCACCATCTGGGACGCCCTGGTGGCCTCCAAGAATACCGTGGCCGCCCAGATCATCGACAAGCTCACCCCCAGCGTCAGCTATGAGTACCTCACCGACCGGATGGGCTTCCAGCTGGTGGAGGCCGACCGGGACTACGCCCCTCTGGCCCTGGGCCAGTTCACCTACGGCGTCACCGTCCGGGAAATGGCCCAGGCCTACACCGTGTTCCCCAACGACGGCTGGATGAACTACGCCCGGTCCTACACTCTGGTCACCGACTCCGACGGCAACGTGGTGCTGGACAACGCCCAGCGCTCCAGCTACGTTTTCAACACCGACACGGCCCGCTGCATCACCGAAATGCTGGAAGCCGCCGCCTGGTACGGCACCGGCTATGAGGTCTATCTGGGCTACGGCAAGATGCCCGTGGCGGGCAAGACGGCCACCTCCTCCGACGACTACGACCGGTGGTTCTGCGGCTTCTCGCCCTACTACGTGTGCGCGGTCTGGACCGGCTACGAGACCCCGGAACGGATGTATTTCAGCGGTAACCCGGCGGCCCAGATCTGGAAGCGGATCATGGAGCCTATCAACGCCAACCTGCCTGTCATTCAGTTCAACGATCCCAGTTACCGGGGCGGCGACACCGGCATCTTCGGCAATCTGGAGGTCACGCCGGAGCCCACCCCCGTGCCCACCGCCTCGCCCTCGCCCACCCCCAACGAGACGCCCACCCCGGAGCCCACCCAGACCCCGGAACAGATCCCCCTGTTCCCGGAGACCAACGAGGACGTGACCCAGGGATAAAAAACCGGATACTCGCCTCTCCCCGGAGGAAAACCCTCCGGGGAGCTTTTTTTAAGAGAACGGTGGCATCCCGGGCATTTCGGGGTCCGGCGCGCTTTCGCGCGGGAGGGGATGAGGCGGAAAAGCGCGCTTTCCGGGGAAATATGTAAATGAATATATAAATAAATATATGCATGATTTCGTTGACGATGATTTTGCCGGTTGATATAATAA
>JAFSZH010000078.1 GCA_017455685.1 Oscillospiraceae bacterium | reverse complement strand
GATCCGCTGGATGCTCTTCACGTGGTAGTCGTCGGTGGTGCGGATGAAGCGGTCGTTGGAGATGTTCATCAGCTTCCACAGGTCCTTGACGCCCTTGTCCCCCTCCACGATCCGGTCCACGAATTCCTTGGGGGTGACGCCGGCGGCTTTGGCCTTCTCTTCGATCTTCTGACCGTGCTCGTCGGTGCCGGTGAGGAACATCACGTCGTAGCCCTGGAGCCGCTTGTACCGGGCGATGGCGTCGGTGGCCACGGTGCAGTAGGCGTGGCCGATGTGCAGCTTGTCCGAGGGGTAGTAGATGGGGGTGGTGATATAAAAGGTGGGCTTGTCCATGGGTTTTTCTCTCCTTATTTATTGGGGGCGATCAGGTCTCGCCGCCCTCCGCCGGGGTCTCGGGCGCCCCCGCCAGGGGCACGTTCCGGGCCTCGATATCTTCGGTGTGGTAATTGTATTTGCTGTACGCCTCGTAGGTCTCGCTGACGGGGGTGGCGGTGGCCCAGTCGTCCCCGTCGTTGAACACCTGCCGCCAGGTGCTGGCCTCCATGCCCATGGCCAGCGGGTTGCCGCTGGCGTCGTGGTAGGTGTCGGTGTTGTCGTAGAACTCCCAGTTGGCGAAGCGCATCATCACGTACTGGTGCTCGGTGTCGGTGCCCTTGATCTGTACGCAGCACTCCCGGGTGTCGTCGTCCACCCAGGCCACGATCATGATGGGATATTCCTTGTCGTTGCGGAATTTGAAGTCCGGCCAGCCCCAGCTGACCGTGGCGTCCATGCCCCAGGGCAGGTAGCCCACCTGGAACTGGTGGCAGGTCCGTTCCACGATCTCCAGGTTGGCGTAGAGCACCGCGTTGTAGAGCGTGGAGCTCACCTGGCAGATACCGCCGCCGTACTCCTGCCGGACCTCGCCGTTGGCGTAGGCCGGGGCGGGGAGCCAGCCCAGGGTGTCCAGCCGCTCGCCCAGCGCGTCGTTGTAGGAGAAGGTCTCCCCCGGCATGAGCATCATGCCGTTGAGGATGTCGCAGGCCTTCTTCACGTTGGAGATCCGGAAGTCGGTGCTGCCGGCCAGGGAAGTGCGGACCTCCTCGCAGTACTCCCGGTTCCACAGCCGCACCATGGTCCAGTTCTTGCTGAGGTTGTCGGCAAAGAGCATGTTCTCCCAATCCTCGGTGGACATCTCCGGCTTCGTGACGGCGAGGGGCACCACCACGGTATCGCCGTAGGAGGCGGCCTTCCACCGGGCCTCGGCGTCGGCCACGTCAAAGGTGACGCCCACCGCCGAGCGGGAGATCCCATAGGGCTGTCCGGCAAAGTCGAAGCCCTCGGGCAGGGGCTCCGCCCCCTGGGTGAGGGCCTGGCCGTCGGGACCGTAGTCCCTGGCGTAGTAGAGCTTCGCCTCGGCCACCTCGGAGTAGAGCTCGTCGTAAAGGCTCCGGAAGTCGTATTCCTCGTCGGCCTGGGGCGCAGCCTCGTAGGTGAAGCCCTCGCCGCTGCCGGAGAGCAGCGCCGCCTTGAAGCGGGAGACGATCTCGTCCTGATCCAGGGTCAGGCCGCTGGCGCCCTTGGTCAGGCGGATCTCGGCGTCGGTGACCTCCACGCCGCTGGCAAGCAGCTGTTCGTTGATGTCCGCCGCCGCCCCGGCCACGATCTGCCGGACGGCGTCCTCGTTGAGGGTGACCGTCCGGGGCTCCTCGTAGGTGAAGTCCGTCTTGCCCAGATACTCGGCCCGGATCCAGGTCCAGGCGTTTTCCAGCAGCGTGCCGTCCCGTCCGTAGTTCCAGGCGGCCTCCACGGCGGCCTCGTCGGTGTAGGCCAGGCCCGCGTCCCAGGCGGAGACGGTCAGCTCGTTGTCCAGGGGCAGCTGCGCCGTGACGGTGAGCCCGTCGTAGAGCTCCGCGCCCATCTTCTGCAGGATGCCGCTGGCCTCGGCGGGAGTCATTCCCGTCAGCTCCACGCCCCGGACCGTCACGCCGGGCAGGAAGGTCTCCAGATGGGCGGCCTTGTCCGCGGCGATGGCGACGGCGCCCGCCGCCGCCAGGCACACCACCAGCAGCAGCACCAGCGTCACCGCCAGCCAGGGAGAGCGTTTCTTTCTCCTTCTGCGGCGGCGGCGTTTGGGCGCGGCTTTGCCGGAGGGCCGCTTTTTCCGGGGCGGCGGGCCGCTCCGGCGGGGGGGCTCGCCGCGGCGGGCGGGCTCGCTGCGCCGCCGGGGTTCCGCCTTCTCTGCGGGGGCTTCGTCCAGCTCGTCGTACTCGTATTCCAGGATCTCCGGATCCCTGCTTGTGGTTCTCGGGCGGCTCTCGCCCCGGTCCTCGTTGCGGATGGTGTTCCCTTCTTTCTCTGTGCGGCGTCTCTCCCCGGGGAAAAACGTCAGGTCATATACGGCTCGGAGGCGGTGGGCAGCGGAACCCGCTCCCCGGCCTCCTCAAAGGCCTCCCGGATCCAGGGGTTGGCGTTGAATTTCTCTTTGGTCTGGGATTCCAGCAGCGCGCCGATGAGCACGTTGCTCACCAGGAACCCGCCGGGGGTGAAATGCCAGCGGTCGTTGTCCAGCGCCACCCAGCCGTTCTCGGCAAAGGTGAAGAGCAGCTCCTCCAGCGGGTCGAAGGAGCTCCGGTAGACCTCCTGATATTCCTCCCGGCTGATGCCCCAGCAGGTGCGCATCCCCAGCATGAGATACTCGCCCGCCCTGTCAAAGTCCGTCAGCTCTTCTTTCTCGTCAATGATATCCTTGTCTCCCAAAACGCCGGAAATATACTCCGAGACGCTGCGGGTATAGGAATAGCGCAGCAGGCCTATGTTGGAGTGGGCGCCGGCGCCGAAGCCGATGTAGTCGCCCAGCCGCCAGTATTTCAGATTGTGGCGGCTCTCGAAGCCCGGTTTGGCGAAATTGGAGATCTCATACTGATAGTAGCCGTGGCGTTCCAGCAGGTCCACCGTGTACATATACATGTCCGCCTGCTCGTCGTCGGAGGGCACCAGCGGGGAGCCGGCGTACTGCTCGAACATGGGCGTGCCCTCCTCCAGCCGCAGCCCGTAGCAGGACAGGTGGGCGGGCTTGAGGGCGATGGCGGCGGACAGGGTGTCCGCCCAGTCCTCCCGGGTCTGGCTGGGCAGGCCGTAGATGAGGTCCAGGCTGATGTTCCGGAAGCCCGCGTTCCGGGCCCGCTTCACCGCCAGCTCCACCTGCCGCCAGTTGTGGCGGCGGCCGATGAGCCGCAGCAGCTCGTCGTTGGCGCTCTGGGCCCCGATGGACAGCCGGTTGACGCCCTCCTTCCGCAGGGCCCGCAGATCCTTGGTCCGGACGCTGTCCGGGTTGCACTCCACGGTGATCTCGCTGTTTTTCAGCAGCCGGTTGGTGATCTTCAGCTCCTGCAGCAGCTCCGTGATCCGCTTGCTGCCGTAGTAGCTGGGGGTGCCGCCGCCGAAATACACGCTGTCCATGAAGTAGTCCTTCATCCGGGGCATGGTCTCCTGCAGCTGGATCAGCACCGCGTCCTGGTACAGGGGCATCAGCTTGTCTCTTCCCGCCAGGGAACAGAAATCGCAGTAGCCGCACCGGGAGGCGCAGAACGGGATGTGGATATATACGCCTATGCGTTTGTCTTCAGCGCTCATAGGTCTCTCCTTCTTTGGGCGGGGCGATCATCCCCGCCCTCGGGGGCTCGTCAAAACAGGGAGCACACCAGCTCGCCGTAGGCGGCCGGGTCCTCCGGGGCCACGCCCGCGGCCAGCTCGGCCTGGGTCAGCAGCACCTTGGCCATGACGGCGGCCCGCTCCGGGTCCTGCACCCGGGCCACGGCCAGCTTCTGCACCGCCGGATGGTCCATGTTCAGCTCCAGCACCCGCACCGCCTTCATGGCGTTGGGGTCGGCGCCGGGAATGGAGTGGAAGTATTTTTCCATCTCCAGGGTGATCTCTCCCTCGCTGGAGAGACACACCGCGTAATTCTTCAGCTTCCGGGAGATCTTCACGCTGGCCACCCGGCCCTCCGCCTGGGAGAGCACGAAGTCCAGCAGCTCCCTGTTCTTCTCGTCGGCCTCCCGGGCCTTTTCCTTTTCCTCGTCGGTCTCCAGTCCCAGGTCCTGGGAGACCACGTTGCAGAAGGGCTTTTCCTCATACGCGCCCAGGATCTGGGCCACGAACTCGTCCACGTCCGCGTCGAAGCAGAGGATGTCAAAGCTGTGTGCCCGGACCTGCTCGGTCTGGGGCAGCTTCGCCGCCCGCTCGGCGGTCTCGGCGCTGGCGTAGTAGATCCTCGTCTGCTCCGTGGGCATGGCCTCCGCGTATTCTTTCAGGGAGATCAGCTTTTCCTTATCCGCAGACCAGAACAGCAGCAGGTCGGTGAGCAGGTCCCGCTTCATGCCGTAGTCGCTGACCACGCCGTATTTGAGCTGGATGCCGAAGGCCCGGTAGAACTTTTCGTACTTCTCCCGGTCGTTTTCCATGAGCTTTGAAAGCTCGGCCTTGATCTTCTTTTCCAGATTGGCGGCGATGAGCTTCAGCTGCCGGTCGTGCTGGAGCATCTCCCGGGAGATGTTCAGATTCAGATCCGGGGAGTCCACCACGCCGCGGACGAAGCGGAAGCACTCGGGCAGAAGATCGGGGCACTTGTCCATGATCATGACCCCGTTGGAATAGAGCCGCAGTCCCGGCTGATACTCCCGGGTGTAGAAATCGTAGGGGGCGCGGGCGGGGACGAACAGCAGGCAGCGGTAGCTCACCGCGCCCTCGGCGTTCACCCGGATCACGGCCACGGGATCCTCCCCGTCCCGGAAGGACTCCTTATAGAACGCGGCGCACTCCTCGTCGGAGGCCTCCTTGCGGCTGCGCTGCCACAGGGGCACCATGGAGTTGACCACCTGTTCCTCGGTGACGGTCTCCCAGCTCATTTTGGGCACGCCGTTCTCGTCGGTCTCGCCGGTGTCCACCTTGCGGGTGGTCTCCACCTCCATGGAGATGGGCCAGCGGACGTAGTCGGAGTATTTCTTCACCAGCTCCTTGAGCCGCCAGGAGGAGAGGTAGTCGCCGTAGTTTTCCTCCTCCGTGTCGTCCTTCAGCGTGAGGATCACGTCGGTGCCCACGGTCTCTTTTTCGCAGGGCGTGACGGTGTAGCCGTCGGTGCCCTGGCTCTCCCAGCGGTTGGCGCTCTCCGCGCCGTAAGCCCGGGAGATCACGACCACTTTTTTGGCGACCATAAAGGCGCTGTAAAAGCCCACGCCGAACTGACCGATCACGTCGATGTCCGCCTTGTCCATGGCGTCGGCGTCCTGTTCCTTTTTGAACGCCAGGGTGCCGGATTTGGCGATGACGCCCAGGTTCTTTTCCAGCTCCTCGGCGGTCATGCCCACGCCGTTGTCGGAAACGGTGAGGGTGCGGTTATCTTTATCGGTGAGGATCCGGATACGGAAGTCGCTCCGGTCCATGCCCACCTTGTCATCCGTCAGAGACAGGAAGCACAGCTTGTCGATGGCGTCCGAGGCGTTGGAGATCAGCTCCCGGAGAAAAATCTCCTGATGGGTGTAGATGGAATTGATCATCATGTCCAGCAGCCGCTTGGACTCCGCTTTGAATTGTTTCTTCGCCATTTTATATTGTATCCTCCATGGGGGTCTTTATAAGGGCCCGCAGATGAATTTGCAACTATATATTATATATCCCGAAGAGCTTAAATTCAACAGCTTTTCTCCCGGGTTTTTCTCCGGACAAGCGCGATCCCCGGCGCGACGCGCCGGGGATCGGGGTTTTTCATGGGGGAGCGGTCCCTGTCGGCCCGCCTTAGTCCTCGCCCAGGGCCTCCAGGCCCTTCACGTTCTCCACCTTTTTGGCCTTGATGTTCTTGACCAGGGAGGTGAACACGGCGAAGCTCAGCGCCGTCAGGATGCAGGCGTACACCGGCAGGGTCTTCCAGGCCATGGTGGCGTTGAGCACCAGGCCCAGCAGCACCGGGGTGATGGTCTGGGCGGACATGCTGGCGGTGTAGTAGAAGCCGGTGAAGCGGCCGATCTTCTTGCTGGAGCACAGCTCCACCACCATGGGGAAGGAGCAGTTGTGCACCAGAGCCATGCCGAAGCCCTTGATGACCCACACCACGAACAGCAGCTTGGGGAAGGCGAACTCGCCCCGGGTGCCGGTGATCACGCCGGTGGGGGAGGCGAAGCACATGATCACCAGGCCCACGAAGGTCAGGCCCAAGCCGCAGGAGATGGTCCACTTCCGGCCGATCCTGTCCGCGATGGACCCGGCGGTGGCGAAGCCCACGACGCTGGCCAGACCGCCCAGGATGGTGAGGATCATGGTGGCGCTGGAGACGGAGTTCAGGTAGTAGATGACGTAGTTGCCGATGTAGGTGCCCAGGGCGTTGTCGGACATGAACCAGAGGAACTCGGCCCCCAGGATGGCCAGCAGCATGTTCCGGTTGGCCTTGGACATGGGCTTGTCGTCGTCGATGGGGGTCTCCACCGCGGCCATGGCCTCGCCCAGAGCCATATCGTCCTTGATCTCTTCGGCAATGTCGTTCTCCCGGACGGTGAAGAACAGCACCAGGGCGGAGATCACCATCAGCACGCTGGCGATGATGAAGGGCAGCTCGATGGTCCACACGTTCCGGGCCGCATCCGGGGCGTTGATGTAGCTGCTGAGCACCAGGAAGATGCCCAGCACCGTGGCGAAAGCGCCGCCCAGATAGCCCATGATGTTGATGATGCCGTTGGCCTTGGCCCGCAGGGGCTTGGGGGTGATGTCGGGCATCAGCGCCACGGCGGGGTTCCGGTACATCATCATGAAGATCAGCACGATCGCCATCATGATGACCATGCCCACGATGTTGTTATAGTGGAAGAACAGCGGGATGAACGGGAACGCCACCGCCGAAACGAAGGTGCCCACCAGGATATAGGGCATCCGCTTGCCGATGGGGGTCTTCGTTTTGTCCGACAGATTGCCGAAGATGGGTAGCAGGATCAGGGCGGCCAGGTTGTCGCAGGCCATGATGATGCCCACGATCCACTGGACGTTGAGGATCTTGCCCGGGTCGCCGGCCTTCAGCTCCGCGGAGGACATGCCGTACATCCGCCGGGCGAAAATGTCCGTCAGGAAGGTGGGGCACCAGGAATCGTACACCTGCCACAGCAGCAATATGCCGAAAAAGGCAAAGCCGATGAGGAACGTGCGCTTATAATTGAGCTTCAGAGCTCCCGGAGCGGGGGAAGACTTCTTCATTTCATTCACTCCCTGCCAAAATCGGCGGTTTCACGTGAAAAATCGCCGTGAGCCTATTTTACAGGAAAAGAGCGCTCTTTACAACAATCTTTTCGTGGATTACAATGAATGTCGGACAAAAAAGACAACGAGGTGATCGCCGTGAACAAAACCGGCAAAGCCATGCTGCTGGGCGCGGGACTTCTCTGCGCGGCGGGAGCGCTGAACCTGTATCTGATCGCGCCCGACCGCTCCCGGGAGGAGCAGCGCCGGCCGTTCCTGCACCGGAACTTCGGCCACCGGGGTCTCTACGACGCCGCAGCCGGGATCCCGGAAAACTCCCTGGCCGCCTTCCGCGCCGCCGCCGAAAACGGCTACGGCGTGGAGCTGGACACCCGCCTCACCCGGGACGGAAAAGTGGTCATCGCCCATGACGGCGATCTCTTCCGCATGACCGGGGAGCACGTGATCGTGGAGGAATCCACCCTGGAAGAGCTGCGGAAGCTGCGTCTCCAGGGCACGGAGGAGACCGTTCCCCTGTTCTCCGAGGCGCTGGACGTGCTGTGCAAGGGCGGCGTACCCGTGATCGTGGAGGTCAAGACCACGCCGCGGAAGCGCCGGGACGCCCTGTGCAGCGCGGTGCTGGCCGAGCTGGACAAGCGGGACGGGGATTTCTGTGTGGAGAGCTTCGATCCCTGGATCGTCCGGTGGTTCCGCTTCCACGCCCCGGACCTGCTGCGGGGGCAGCTCACCTCCCAGCCCAACGACCTCTCCCAGCCGCCGGTGGTGGCCTGGCTCCACAGCCGGCTCATGTTCAACTTCCTCTGCCGTCCCCAGTTCATCGCCCACCACGTGGGGAAAAAGTCCCTCAACGCCCGGCTTGCCCATTGGATGGGGGCCATGCGCGTGACCTGGACCGCCCACGACCGGGCCGAGGAGAAGCGCAGCGAGGCCGTGATCTTCGAGCATTTCCGTCCCCCGGTACAGTATCGATGAAACGGCTGGTCCTTCTGGCGGCGGCGCTGCTGGCGCTGACCGCCGCGGGCTGCACCTCCCGGGCCGAGACCGCCGCCGTCATGGCCGAGCCCACCGCCGCAGCCACCGCCGCGCCCACGGCGGCGCCCACCCCCGTCCCCACGGAAGCGCCCACACCCACCCCGGAGCCTACGCCCTGCCCCCATCTGGTGTGGATGGACGGGGTCTGCCAGGGCTGCGGCGTCCGCTGTCCCCATGAGGCCTGGGAAAACGGGATCTGCGCCGTGTGCGGCGTGGCCTGCCGCCACCCGTCCCACGACCGGGAGACCCAGCTCTGCGACCGCTGCGGCAAGTGGGTCCCCCACGACATGGTGGACGGCTCCTGCGACCTGTGCAGCTGGACGCCAACGTATGAGACAAAACGGGTGCCCCGGGAGCTGTTCAACTACAACCTCCACTCCGGCACGGTGGAAACGCTGAGCTATACCACCCACGACTATATCTCCGAGCGGGACGGCGCCGAGCGGGTCGACATCGAGAAAAAGCTGACCGTCTATCTCCCCTACGGCTACGACCCGGCGGAGAAATACGACCTGCTGATCCTGGAGCACGGCATCCGCTGCACCGAGAACTATTGGCTGGTGGACCCCCAGGAATACTCCCCCGGCTCCCAGGACCCGGTGTACACCGCCCGGCTGCTGGACAACCTGATCGACGCGGGCTACTGCCGGAAGCTGATCGTGGTCGCGCCCACCTTTTACATGAACAGCAAGGATTTCACCCTCTATGACCGGACCCGGGACGAGCCCCAGTTCGTCCGGGAGATGCGGGAGGACATCCTGCCCCTGCTGGTGAACACCTACTCCACCTACGCCCGCAGCGGCGACGCCCAGGCCATTTCCGCCGCCCGGCAGCACTTCGGCTACGCGGGGCTGAGCATGGGCTCCATCTACGCCTATACCTCCTTCATGCCGCTGTGCCTGGACCTCTTCGGCTGGTACGGCTGCTTCTCCGGCAGCGACGGCTACATCGACCAGATCGCCGCGTCGCTGAACACCGGCACCAACGCCAGCTACCCCATCTATTACTTCTACAACAGCATCGGCACCCTGGACGACATGTTCGATTTGCACAAGTGGCAGTACGGCTATCTGGAGTCCCTGGCCAACGGCATCACCGACGGCGTCAACGCCGCCTTCACTCCCATCGAAAACGCCCCCCACGAGTACGTGGCCTGGAGCACCGGCCTCTACAACTTCCTGCAGGTGGCCTTCGCCCTGCCCGAGGAGTTCTGAACCGCATAAAAATACGCAGCCGCCGCGGAGCACCCGCGGCGGCTGCGCTGTTTGTTGAAAAATCAGAACTTGATGGTCTCGGGGGGCGCGGTGAAGCTGGAGATCACGGCCACGCCGTCCTCGAAATAGAACACGGCGGTGTTGCCGTCGTCCTCGCTGTAGCGGCTCCGCAGGCCGGGGTAGGCGTCCAGCATGGACTTTCTGGCCTCGAAGCGGTCGTCCAAGATCAGCCTGCCGGATACCCGGATCCAGGCCCCGTCCTTGAACGCGCAGATCTCGGCCTTGGGGTTGGCCAGCAGCTGCTTGGCCACGTCCTTAACAAGCCCCGTCTGGATATACAGCTTGCCCTCGAAAACGTTGACCGTGCCGAAGGGCCGCACCCGGGGCTGGTCGCCGTCCGCCGTGGCCAGATAGTAGACACCGGCGTTTTTCAGAAACTCATATACCTTTTCCATGAGCGCACCTCTTTTTCAGATTTGATCGGGCCGTCGGGCCCGTTTTTTATTGTAATCTCTCCGGCGCGGGCGTGTCAAGTCGGCGTAAACGTCTCCACCAGCGCGTCCCGGAACTCCCGCTCCCGCCGGGACAGGGGCTCCCCCCGGCGGCTGATGAGCACGATGCGCATCTCCTCGCTCTCCTCCGTGACCAGCTTCGTCAGGCCCCGGGAGCGGATGAGCTCATAGTCCCGCAGGGTGATGCCGCCGATGAGGGAGTCGCTGTTGCGCACCAGCTCCGCGATCTCGCTGGCCGAGCTGGAGGGCAGCACGATGTGCGGCCGGGTGCCGTGGGCACGGAACAGCTCCGCGATCTGCTTCCCGCCGGTGGTCCGGACGCCCGGCGCCGCCATGGGGTACTGGGCCAGCTGATGGAAGGTCACCTTGCTGTGGCCCACCAGCGGATGCCGGGAGGCCGCGATGAAGACCGGCCGAAGGGTGCCCAGGGGCACGATGTCGAACTGGCCGTCCATGTCCGGGTCGTAGAGCGCCAGCCCGAAGCGGACCGCGTCTGCCCGGACCTCCTCCTCCACCTCCTGGGCGGAGGTCTGCATGAAGGCGATGTTGAATTTGTCGCTCTGCTGCAGCACCAGCTGCTGGGTCCGCTTGCCGCAGCGGGCCAGGACTCCGTTGGCCCCCGCCAGCCGGATAGTGGCGCCCCGGGCGCTCCGGGCCTGGAAGTGGCTCTCCACCACCCGGGCCTCCGCCAGGATCCACCCGGCCTTCTGCAGCAGATACTCCCCGTCCGGGGTCAGCCGCAGGGTGCTGCCCACCCGGAGGAAAAGCTCCGTCCCCAGCTCCTCCTCCAGAGAGGCGATGGCCTTCGACACGTTCTGCTGGGACACGAACAGGGAATTGGCGGCCTTTGTCATGTTTTCGTAGCGGCAGACCTCCACGAAATACCGCAGCTTGACTAACTCCATTTTCTTCCTCCCATGCTACAACTTTTAGTTGTTGCCGGTAACAATATAGTTTGTTTTACAAGCCGCTGTCAAGCAGGTATAGTGAAAATCAAGGAGGAGATTACTATGGATTCTCCCGAACTGTACGCCTACAAAAAAGAAAACCTGCTCAAAGCCATGGGCCGCGCCGGCGCGGACTACGTGCCCACCATCGTGGCCGCCAGCTGCTCCGCCGTGGCGTGGACCGGCCAGAAGGTCACCGACATCATCTTTGACAAGGACCGCTACGCCAAGGCCATGTCCGACGTGTACGCCCAGATGTGGGCGGACGGCAACACCTTCTGCGGCACTCTGTTCACCCAGAACGTGGAAAACAACCTTGACCCCGTCCAGAACAAATTCGGCCCGGACGGCGTCACCCCCGAGCACGTGCAGCTCCCCTATATGGAGGCCGACGAGTACGGGGAGCTGGCCAAGGACCCCAACCGCTTCGTTTCCGAGATCCTGCTGCCCCGGAAATACCCTCAGATGTTCGAGGACCGGGAGTATGCCAAAAAGGTCTTTAAGGTGATGGCCGAGGACAAATTCTACTGCTTCGCCGTGCTGTTCCCCACCGTGTCGGAGTACATGGCCAAATACGGCATCGTGGACTTCCTTGACTTCAGCATCAACTTCTCCAACCCCATGGACACCATCTTCGACAACCTGCGCGGCTTCAAGGGCTCTCTGATCGACGTCCGCCGTCAGCCCGAGAAGGTCAAAGAAGCCTGCGACGCCCTGTGGGAGGCCTACAACGTGCCCCGGTTCCGGCCGGTGGTGGAGTTCCCCTACTCCTGCCACATGACCCACATCGCTCCCTATCTGAGCCCCAAGGTATTCAAGACCCTCTACTGGGACTACGAGAAGCGCTGGATCGACCGGCAGGCCGCCGGCGGCTCCCGGGTGTGGATCATGATGGAGGGTTCCTGGGCCAAGGTCTGGGACGTGTTCCAGGACGTCCAGAAGGACTGCTGCATCCTCCACGTGGACGACGACGACATCTCCCTGGCCAAGCGCGAGGTGGGCGATTATCAGATCATCGAGGGCGGCATGCCCATGGTGGACATCCTGCTGGGCACCAGCGAGTCCGTCCGGGACAAGGCAAAGCGCATCGTGGACGACTGCGCCCCCGGCGAGGGCTTCCTGTTCTGCACCGACAAGGCGTGGATCGGGCCCCGGGACGTGAACCAGAATCTGATCGACTGCTACAACTTTGTGCACGAGTATTCCAAACGGAGCTGAAGGAGGGCTAACGATGGACGAAAAGAAACTGATCGGCGACGCCGGACGGACCGAGTACCTCCGGGAGATCGTGGAAGAGCTGAAAAACGACCCCGACTGGCAGCTTCCGCCGCCTGCCCGGTTCTGGCTGTACGGCCCCTGGGAGTGGGATCTGATCTACCAATAAGACAAAGAAAACGACCGCTTCGGCGGTCGTTTTCTTTCGTAATTTTTTCCTCTTGCATTCTGAGGCGGGATATGGTATTTAAGGAGGATGCGAAAATGACAAAAAGAAACAAGATCCTGTTTCAGCTGGACCTGGACGCCGACCGCTTCGTCAAGCTCTTTCTGGACAGCGGGGACGCATGGTACACCGTGACCCGGGAGCCGGGCGACCCCTTCCTCACCCGGGACATGCGCCGCGCCTTCGCCAAGGCCGCGTATCCCTTCCGCAACAAGATGGTGCTGGTGTGCCGGGGACCGAACATTTACATGGTGCTCAGGGACGTGTACGACCGGGGCGCGTTCGACGTGTCCAAAGGAAAGCGCTCCGGGGAATGACCCCCGCGCCTTGCGGACCGCCCGGCGGTATGGTATAGTAGGAGACGGAATAAAAAAGGACCGGGTTTTCCGACTATGATTCGATTTGACACGAGAGATAAAAAACCAACGCTCTACGACCTGCTGCCGCTGACCGCCGTCACCCTGGCGCTCTTCCTCCTGCTCCTCCGGCTGGACGGACAGCGGTACGCCGGGGCGATCTGCGCCCTGCTGGGGCTGTACTACCTGACGGTGATCCTCCGGCTGCTCTTCGCCCTGCGGGGGCAGATCCGGTATAACCCCTATTCCTACAACACCATCATCTACACCGGCTTCGCCCTGTTCCTGCTGTCGGTGCTGATCACCCACGTTCTGGTGTCGGTGCGGATCCTGCGCTGGCCCGAGCTCTACACGCTCAGCGCGCTGCTGCATATGATCCTGGGCTCGGCCAAGACCTATATGCTGCTGTCCTCGCCGTTCATCCTGCTCTTCTCCGTGGCCCTGTGCGTGTCCAACATCTCCCTGATCCGCCACGAGGGGCGGCGGTTGGTGAACGTGCTGGGCATCATTCTCTCTTTCCTGCTGGTGGGCGGGGAGGTCTTCCTCTTCCTCTTCAATTATTACGTGTCCGGCAGCCAGCGGGAGGTCATGATCCATGATCTGATCGCCAACCTTTTCGCCGCCGTGTACCTGTATTTTGAGTGCATGCTCATCGGGGCCATTGCGGCCCACGTCATCGTCTACCGGTATGACCCGGACCCGGACAAGGATTACATTATCATTCTGGGCTGCGGCATCCGCAAGGACGGCAGCCCCACGCCCCTGCTCCGGGGCCGGATGGACCGGGCGCTGGCCTTTGCGGAAAAACAGGCGGCGCTGACGGGGAAAGCCCCGGTGTTTGTCGTCTCCGGCGGCCAGGGACCGGACGAGGCGATCCCCGAGAGCGCGTGCATGAAGCGGTATCTGCTGGAGCGGGGCGTGCCGGAGGAGCGGATCGTGGAGGAGGACCGCTCCACGGACACGGCGGAGAATATGCGCTTTTCCAAGGAAAAGATCCTGGAGCGGGGCGAGCCCGGCAAAATCGCCTATGCCACCACCAATTACCACGTGTTCCGGGCTGGGCTCTGCGCCCGGCGGGTGAAGATGCGGGCCGTGGGCATGGGTGCGGATACGAAATGGTATTTCTGGCCCAACGCGGCGGTCCGGGAGTTCGTGGGCCTGCTGACAGCCCACCGCCTCAAGCAGGGGCTGATCTTCGGCGGCCTGACGGTGTTCTACGTGGCGCTGACCCTGCTGGCTTACCGGTAAAAACAGAAAAAAGCAAAAAAGTCCCGGGGAATCACCCCCGGGGCTTTTCGTTGGACTATGTGGTTTTACACCAGTCGGGAGAGGGGGCAGAGCTCCACGCCCCGGTCCTCCAGCGCTTTGCGGATCTTCGCGGAGAAGGCCACGGCCCTGGGCCCGTCCCCGTGGACGCAGACGGAATCGGCCCTGATGGGGATGTCCTCCCCGTTGACGGCGGTGACAACGCCCTCGGTGACCATGCGGATCACCCGCGCCACGGCCTCGTCCTCGTCGGTGATCATGGAGCCGGGCTTGCTGCGGCTCACCAGCGTGCCGTCGGGCTCGTAGGCCCGGTCGGCAAACACCTCGCTGACGCTCCGCAGGCCCAGGGCCTCCGCCTGGACGCCCAGCTGCCCGCCGCTGAGGGCCAGCACGATCAGCGAATCGTCAAAGTCCCGGATGCCCTGGCAGATAGCCTTCGCCAGCGCCGGGTCCCTGGCCGCCATGTTATAGAGCGCGCCGTGGGGCTTCACGTGCTGCAGCTTCATGCCCAGGGGCCGGAGAAAGGCGTCCAGCGCACCCAGCTGATAGAGCACGTAGGCCCTCGCCTCCTCGGCGGAGACGGTCATGTTCCGGCGGCCGAAGCCCATCAGATCCGGGAAGCCCGGATGGGCCCCCACGGCCACGCCGCAGTCCTTCGCCAGAGCCGCGGTCCGGGCCATCACCACCGGGTCGGCGGCGTGGAAGCCGCAGGCCACGTTGGCGGAGGTGATGATGGGCAGCACCTTGTCGTCCATGCCCAGAGTATAGCGGCCGAAGCTCTCGCCCAGGTCGCTGTTGAGATCTACCTTTGCCATCTTATTTTCCTCCTCCGATGAACTGCTCCACGAAGCCGGTGTCCGCTCTGCCGTCGCAGAAAACCTTGTTGTGCATGATGCGGAACTGGAAATCCAGATTGGTCTGGACCCCCTTGATCAGCGTCTCGTTCAGGGCGGTGCGCATTTTGCGGATGGCCGCGTCCCGGTCCAGTCCGTGGACGATGATCTTGGCGATCATGGAATCGTAGTCCGGCGGCACGATGTAGCCGGTGTAAATGGCCGTGTCCACCCGGACCCCCGCTCCGCCGGGCAGGTGCAGCACGGTGATCTTCCCCGGGGAGGGCATAAAGTTCTTCTCCGGGATCTCGGCGTTGATGCGGCACTCGATGGCGTGGCCCCGGAGCTCCACGTCCTGCTGGGTGAAGCTCAGCTCCTCCCCGGCGGCCACCCGCAGCTGCTCGGTGACCAGGTCCACGCCGGTGACCATCTCCGTGACGGGATGCTCCACCTGGATGCGGGTGTTCATCTCCATGAAGTAGAACGCTCCGGTCCGGTCCAGAATGAACTCCACGGTGCCCGCGTTGGTATAGCCCACGGTCTTCGCCGCCAGCACGGCGGCTTCGTACATCTTTTTCCGGGTGGCGGCGTTCACCGCCGGGCTGGGGGATTCCTCGATGAGCTTCTGGTGGTTGCGCTGCACGGAGCAGTCCCGGTCTCCCAGGGCCACCACGTTTCCGTGGGCGTCCGCCATGATCTGGACCTCCACGTGCCGGGGAGACTCGATGAGCCGCTCCAGATACATGGCGTCCTCGCCGAAGGCGCTGGCGGATTCATGCTGGGCCAGCTCAAAGCTGAGCTTGAATTCCTCCGGGTCCGTCACGGCCCGCATGCCCCGGCCGCCGCCGCCGAAGGCGGCCTTGATCATGATGGGATAGCCGATCTCCGAGGCCATGCGGAAGGCCTCGTCCGCGTCGGTGACGGCGTCGCTCCCCGGGATCACCGGCACCCCCGCCGCCTTCATGGCAGCCCGGGCGTGGGATTTGTTGCCCATGGCGTCCATCACGTCCGGATCCGGGCCGATGAAAATCAGGCCGTACTCCCGGCACTTCCGGGCGAACTCCGCGTTCTCCGACAAAAACCCGTAGCCGGGATGGACGGCGTCCGCTCCGGTGTTCAGCGCGGCCATGATGAGCCGGTCCTGGTTGAGGTAGCTGTTTTTCGCGCCGCCGGAGCCGATGCAGATGCGCTCGTCCGCCAGCTGGACGTGGAGGCTGTTTTTATCCTCCTGGGCATAGACGGCCACGCTGCCCACGCCCATGTCCCGGCAGGCGCGGATGACGCGCACCGCGATCTCGCCCCGGTTGGCGATCAATACTTTTTTCAGCACTTCCCCCACTCCTTCTCAGAGCTTCCGCACCCGGAACAGGGGCTGGCCGTATTCCACTTTCTGCTCGTTGGACACCAGCACCGCTTCGATCTGGCAGTCATAGTCGCTTTCGATCTCGTTCATCAGCTTCATGGCCTCCAGGATGCAGACCGTCTGGCCCTTCATCACGTGGTCACCCACCTTCACGTAGGCGGGGGCGTCCGGGGCCGGAGCGGAATAGAAGGTGCCCACGATGGGCGCGGTGATGAGCACCGTCTCGTCCTCCTCCGCCTTCGGCACGGCCGGGGCGGCGGCGGGGACGGTCACCTGGATGGGGGCGGCCGGGGAGCCCTGACGGCAGAGAGAGATCTCCGTTTCGGCGTCCTTCACGGTCAGCTCGGTGAGGGTGGAGCCTTCCATGATCTTGACCAGCTCCCGAATTTTTTTCATATCCATAAGGCTTCTCCTTTTCCGCTCAGAAATATTGTTCGCTCTCCGCGTCCGCGTACAGCCGTTCCAGCCGACGGGCCACCAGGCGGCAGTCCAGCACCTCCCGGCAGGGGGTGTGGATCTCTTTTCTCATGTGCTCCAGCTCGCTGATCTCCTGCAGGAACAGCGCCTGGGCCTCCTGGACCGTCACCGCCTTGAAGCGGATCTTCTGGTCCGTCTTCTTCTGCACCAGCCGGGGAATGTCCACGCTGATCACCGTGGCGATCTTGGCGTAGCCGCCGGTGGTCTGCCGGTCCGAGAGCAGAATGATGGGCTTGCCCGCGCTGGGCACCTGGATCGCCCCCAGGGCGATACCGTCGGAGATGATGTCGGAGGTCTTTTTCGGGGCGATGATGGGGCCGTCCAGCCGACAGCCCATCCGGTCGAAGTCCCCGGTGACTGTGTACTCGGAGTTCAGGAACGTCTCGATCCCCTGGCGGGAGAAGGCGCCGTCCTGGGGCCCCATGACCACCCGAAGCACCCCGTCGTCGCTGTCGTAGTCCGGGGCCTTCAGCTTCCGGGACAGGAAGAAGGGCAGGTAGCGCCGCTTGATCCGCTCGCCCACGTAATCCCCGGCCTCCAGCCGGCGGCCCTTGAAGCCGCCGATGCCGCTTTTCAGACTGGTGCAGCGGCTGCCCATGACCACCGGCACCGCCAGGTAGCCGGAAAAGGCCACGTAGCAGCGGGTGCCCGTCCGGGCGCTGCCGAAGGCGAGCACGTCCCCTTTCTTCACGTACACGGCGGTATACATGGGGCAGGGCTCGTCGTTGAGCTTCGGGGAGAAGTCCCCGCCGGTGATGGCGATGATGGTGTCGGCGGTGAATTCCAGCACCGGGCCGATGAGGGTGATCTCCAGGGCCGCCTCGTTCTCCGGGTTATCCAGCAGCAGATTGGCCAGCTTGAAGGAGCGCACGTCCATGGCCCCGCCCACGCTGAAGCCCTGGCTCTGATAGCCGCTGCGGCCGAAGTCCTGGATCGTGGTGAGCATCCCGCCCTTTATGACGCGAAATCCCATTTACGCCTCTCCTTCCCGGACCGTGACCTGATAGGTCCCCGCCTCTACCCGGGCGCGGATGTCCTCGAATTCCTCTTCCCCGATCCGCACGAAGCGGATGTACTCCCCCGCGTGGACCAGGATGGGCTCGGCCCGGTTGGGGTCGTAGGTCCTCACCGGGGTCATGCCCATGAGCTGCCATCCGCCGGGGGAGTCCATGGGGTAAATGCCCGTCTGGGAGCCGCCGATGCCCACGCTGCCCGAGGGGATGCGCAGCCGGGGAGAGCTGAGCCGGGGCGTGTGGATGCGCTCGTCCAGCCCGCCCAGATAGCAGAACCCGGGCAGGAAGCCCAGCATGTAGATGAGATAGTCCCGGGAGGAGTGGATGTCGACGACCTCCTCCGGCGTCAGACCGGCGTGGGCGGCGATATTGTCCAGATCGGGGCCGAACCTGCCGCCGTAACACACCGGGATCTCAAAGACCCGCTTCCGGCCCTCTTCCCCCCGGACGTCCATCTTCAATATGCGTTCCAGACGGCGGCGGATGCTGTCATAGCTGATGACCATGGGGTTGTAATTGATCAATAAAGACGCGAAAGCGGGGATCATGTCCACGATCCCCTCGATTCGCTGTTCCTTGATCAGCTGGACCGCCGCGGTGACGCGGCGGTTGATCTCCGGGCTGATCGTGTCGCCGAACACGATCAGCACCGAAGAATCGCCCTCGATCAGTATTTTGTAATCTTTCATGTCGTTCTCGGATCAGGCAAACAGGTTGGCCAGGTTGCCCAGGGAGGTGACGCCCACGTAGGCGGACACCAGCACCACCACGACGCCCAGCGCCCACAGCCAGGTGGGATGCTTGTAATCCTCGCCCATGATCTTCTTGTTCTTGGCGGCCACCAGGCACACGCCCAGAGAGATGGGCAGGATCAGTCCGTTCACCGCGCCGGCCAGCACCAGCAGCTTGGCCGCGCCGCCCAGGATGGTCATGATCAGCGTGGACACGGCGATGAAGCCGATGATCCACCAGTTCTCGTTTTTGGCGATGGACTTGTGGAAGGTCTTGAGGAACGAAACGGAGGTGTAGGCCGCGCCGATGATGGAGGTGACGGCCGCGCAGAGGATCACCAGGCCCGCGAAGCGGTAGGCCAGGGAACCGGCGCCCACCAGGAAGGCGTAGGCCGCCGGGTTGGAGATGCCCTTGTAGCCCGTGCTGGCGCTCTCCGCCACCAGGCCCGCGTTGGCCGAGGGGTTGGACAGGTTGATGCCCGCGAACCGGGTCACCACGCCCAGCACCGCCAGGAACAGCAGCACCCGGACCACCGCCGCGATGCAGATGCCCATCACGGAGCTGCGGTTGACCTCGCTCAGCCGGTCCTTGCCGGTGACGCCCGCGTCGATGAGCCGGTGGGCGCCGGCGAAGGTGATGTAGCCGCCTACCGTGCCGCCCAGCAGGGTCAGGATGGCGGGGAACAGGCTGTTCATGCCGGCGGAGGGGAGGAAGGTGTTCTTCACCGCCTCGCCCACGGGGGGCTTGGTGACGACCATGACCACCAGGATCACCACGATCATGATGGCGCCCAGGTACTTCACCACCTGGTCCACGATGCTCTTGGCCTGCTTGCTCAGGAAAATCACGATGGCCAGCAGTCCGGAGATGACGCAGCCCACTTTATCGGGGATGCCAAGCAGGGCGTTGAAGCCCAGGGCGCCGCCGCCCACGTTGCCGATGTTGAAGGCCAGGCCGCCCAGGGCGATCAGCGCCGCCAGGAAATAGCCCAGGCCCTTGAGCAGCTCGTTGGCCACGTCCTGGCCCCGCTTGCCGGAGGAGCACAGCACCCGCCAGATGTTCAGCTGGGCGATGGCGGACATGAGCAGGGAAACCAGAATGACGAAACCGAAGCTGGCGCCGAGGCTGCCGGTGAAGGTGGCCGTCTGGGTCAGGAACCCGGGGCCGATGGCGCTGGTGGCCATCAGGAAGGCCGCGCCCAGCAGAGCGCCGCGGTTGAGTTTCTTTTTATCCATGATGATTCCTCCCTTTCCCTGCAGGGCGGACAGGCGAAAACTGCACCGGTCCCGCAGCGGAGCTATGATAGGCATGATTATACAGACCTTTTTGCGGAATTGCAAGAGGAAATTGCAATTTTTGTTTTTTCTTCTTTCAAAATTTTCAGCGATTTAAAGTCTAAATCCGGGCAAAATAACCAAAAGCAGCGCCTTTCCGGGGTTTTGGAAAGGCGCTGCTTGCATCTTTTCTTATTCGATTCTGCAAAATCCGTCCGTCAGCAGAAGATCTGGACGCCCCTGGGGTGGCAGCGGAGCTCCAGCTGGCCGTGGGCGCCGCCGTCCTCGCCGTCCCGGGTCCAGGGCACGGGCTCTTCAAAGGTGAAGCGGACCCGCTGGCTCTGCAGGATGGTCAGGCAGGGGGAGTTGGAATAGTTCTGGCTGAGGATGCCCGTGACGATGGAGTTCAGATCCGCCGCGCTCTTGGGCTCGCGGACCAGCAGGATCTCCATTTTGCCGTCGGACAGGTCCACCAGAGACGGGTCCATCTTCACCATGCCGCCCACGCTCACCGCGTTGGACACGGCGCCGTAGATAAACCTTCCCTCGACGCTGCCGCCGTCGTACTCCACCCTGGCGGGGTAGGCCTTGATGCTGCCCAGGGAGGTGATGCCCGCGATCACGTAGGCCAGGTGGCCCAGGGTACGCTTGAGCTCCTGGTCGGTCTTGTAACTCACCTCGGTGAAGGCGCCGAAGGCGGCGATGTAGGTGAAGAATCCCACGCCCAGCATCTCGCCCACGTCGTATTCCAGCGGCGTGCCGGTGAGGATCTTCTCCACGGCCTTCTGGGGCTGGCGCATGGGCAGGCCCAGGGTGTTGGCCACGTCGTTGGCGGTGCCCATGGGGATATAGCCCACCCGGGGCCGGGCCGCCTCGCTCAGATTCATGAGCCCGGCGATCACGTCGGAGAGCGTGCCGTCGCCGCCCAGCACCACCAGGCGCTCATAGTCCGGGGAATAGGTCTCCGCCAGCTCCGCCGCCGTGCCGGGGGCGGTGGTGTAGTACACCGTGGGGCAGTAGCCCGCTTCGCAGAACGCGCCCACCGCGCTCCCCAGCAGGGGATCGGTGATGGCCCGGCCTGCCGCGGGGTTGACCAGCATCATCAGCTTCTTGGGTGTTTTTTCCACGGTTCTCATCTCCAAAATATCGGATATGGGATATACCTTTTAATATAATATGCCATCTCTCCCGTCCGGGCGGAAAGGGAAAGAAAAAAGGCGTGGCTCATCGCCGCGCCTTTCTGTTCAAAATCACTCGCCCAGGGTGTTGATCTTCGCAGCCATCTTGGATTTTTTCCGAGCGGCGTTGTTCTTGTGCAGCAGACCCTTGGACACCGCGCGGTCAACAGACTTGACAGCGGCTTTATAGGCAGCCTCGGCATTCTCCTGGTTGCCCTCCTCCAGCGCGACGTTGAACTTCTTGATGGTAGTCTTGAGCTGGGACTTGTTCGCCTTGTTCCGGGCAGCCTGCTCCCTGCTGACGAGGACCCGCTTGGCCGAAGACTTGATGTTGGCCATTCTTTTAGCCACCTCCTCCTATAAAAACTGTTAATTCTGCGGTCGCTTGACCCGCGGATTGTTATTATACAGAAGAAATCTTGATTTTGCAAGCACTTTTTTTGCTTTTTCAGGAACTTTTTTGCATACTTTTGTGGCTCGGCCAAATACTGACCACAACACCTTGTGTAGGAGGAAAACGGCATGGGACAGAATTTTTCAACGGACCTGGCCCGGGAGGCCCGGGACCTGTGGCAGAAGTCGGCGGGAGAGGTCCCGGAGGGCGTGACGGCCCGGCGGGAGGATCGGCAGGGCTTCGTCTTTGAGGCGGTGGAGATCCGCACCGCCGACGCGGCGGAAAAGCTGGGCATGCCCGTGGGGCGATACGTCACCATGGAGCTGGACGCTCTGTTCCGCCGGGAGGAGGACGCCTTTGCCCGGGCGGCGGAGGCGCTGGCCGGAGAGCTTCGGCGGCAGCTGGGGCTCCGGGCGGGGGAGAGCGTCACCGTGGTGTGTCTGGGGAACCGTGACGTGACCCCGGACGCGGTGGGGCCGCTGACGGCGGATTCCCTGCTGGTGACACGGCATCTGCGCCAGACTATGCCGGAGGTGTTCGGCGGCTTCCGGCCCGTGTCCGTGCTGCGGACCGGGGTGCTGGGCACCACCGGGGTGGAGAGCGCTCAGCTCACCGCCGCCGTGGTGGGCAGCATCGCTCCCGACAGGATCGTCGCCGTGGACGCGCTGGCGGCCCGGGAGACCGGGCGGCTGTGCCGGACAGTGCAGATCACCGACGCGGGCATCGTCCCCGGCTCCGGCGTGGGCAACGCCCGGCAGGCCCTGACAAGGGACACTCTGGGCATCCCGGTGGTGTCGGTGGGGGGTGCCCACGGTGGTGGACGCCCGGATGCTCTGCGCCGATCTCACCGGCACGGAGCCGGCGGGGCTGTCCCCGGGGGAGCTCTTCGTCACGCCCCGGGACATCGACAGCCGGGTCCGGGACGTGAGCCGCCTCACTGCCTACGGGGTGAACCTGGCTCTCCACGACGGGCTCTCCGTGGGGGATATCGACATGTATCTCTCCTGAGGGGATCGTTTCACGTGAAACATCGGGCCGGGGCGGGGCAAAAATGTTTCACGTGAAACACGAAAGCTGTTGCAAAACGCTCCGAACGCCACTATAATCAACAATATCAGAAAAACGAGAGCAGGGAGGTGCGTCCGCATGGGAAAAGTGATCGCCATCGCCAACCAGAAGGGGGGCGTGGGAAAGACCACGACCTGCGTGAATCTCACCGCTGCGCTGACCGCTTTGGAGAAAAAAGTGCTGCTCATTGACTTCGACCCCCAGGGGAACAGCACCTCGGGCATGGGAGTGAGCAAAAAGAGCTCTCCCTCCGCCCATGACGTGCTCATGGGCTACAGCCCGGCGGCGGACGCCGTGATCCGGATGCCCTGGGGCTTGCTGCTGCCCGCCAACGCGGACCTGTCCGGGGCGGAGATCGAGCTGGCCGCGGCGGAGCGGAAGGAATACCGGCTCAAGGAGGCGGTGGACGCCATCCGGGACGACTTTGACTTCGTGTTCATCGACTGCCCGCCCTCGCTGGGCATCCTGACGCTGAACGCCTTTACCGCCGCGGACAGTCTGCTGGTGCCTCTCCAGTGCGAGTATTACGCCATGGAGGGCGTGGCCGATCTCACCACCACGGTGCGGCTGGCCAACAAGCGGCTGAACAAAAACCTGTACATAGAGGGTATTTTGCTGACCATGTACGACGCCCGGCTCAGCTTTTCCGCCGCCGTGGCGGAGGAGCTGCGGGGGTATTTCGCCGATCGGGTCTACGACGCGGTGATCCCCCGGAACGTGCGTCTGGCGGAGGCTCCCAGCCACGGGAAGCCCATCAACATTTACGACAAAGGCTCCAAGGGCGCCAAGGCCTACAAGGCCGCGGCCAAAGAATTCTTACAAAGGCAGGGATGACTATGGCGGAAAAGAAACCCGCCCGGCTGGGCACCGGACTGAGCGCCCTTTTCGGGGAGGAAAACAACCTCCTGGACGCGGAGACCACCCAGATGCTCCCCATTTCCCGGGTGGAGCCCCGAAAGGACCAGCCCCGCCGGGATTTTGACGACGAGAGTTTGCAGGCCCTGGCCGAGTCCATCCGGACCTACGGGCTGATCCAGCCCATCACCGTCCGGCCGCTGGACAAGGGCTATTACCAGATCATCGCCGGAGAGCGCCGCTGGCGGGCCGCCCGGGAGGCGGGCCTGCGGGAAGTGCCGGTGCGGATCATGGAGGCCGACGACCGGATGGCCATGGAGCTGGCGCTGGTGGAAAACCTCCAGCGGGAGGACCTGAATCCTATGGAGGAAGCCGCCGGCTACCGGAAGCTGATGGACGATTACGGTCTCACCCAGGAGGAGGTCTCCGCCCGGGTGCAGAAGTCCCGGAGCGCGGTGGCCAACGCCCTGCGGCTGCTGGGACTGGACCAGGCGCTGCAGAAAATGGTGACGGAAGGGTCCCTGTCCGCCGGACACGCCCGGGCCCTGCTGCCGCTGAAGGACGAAAAGCTCCGGGAGAAAGCCGCCAAAGAGGTCGTTTCCCGGGGGCTGAACGTCCGGCAGACCGAGGCGCTGGCGGCCACGCTGCTGCGTCAGCCGCCGGAGAAGCCGGAAAAACCCCTGGTGGACTACGTAAAGGAAGCGGAAAAACAGCTCTCCGACATTCTGGGCCGGGGCGTGAAGTTCGTCGGCGGCCAGAAGAAGGGCAAGATCCAGCTGGAATTCTACTCCGCCGACGACAGGGAGGCCCTGATGGACGCCCTGAAAAAGATGGATAAACCCTGGAAAAACACTACGAAACAATAAATGGGAGAAAAAGCCATGCTTGACATCAAATTCGTTCGTGAGAACCCCGAAGCGGTACGGGAAAACATCCGCAAGAAGTTCCAGGACGGCAAGCTGCCTCTGGTGGACGAGGTGCTGGAGCTGGACACCAGACTCCGGGCCGCCAAGACCGAGGCCAACGAGCTTCGGGCCAACCGGAACGCCCTGAGCAAGAAGATCGGCATGCTCATGGGCCAGGCCAAGAAGGACCCCTCCAAGCTGGCCGAGGCCGACGCCGTGAAGGCGGAGGTGGCCAAGGAGGCCGCCCGGCTGGCGGAGCTGGAGGCTCTGGAGCCGCAGCTGGAGGCGGAGCTCACCCGCCGCATGATGGTGATCCCCAACATCATCGACCCCAGCGTGCCCATCGGCCCGGACGACAGCTGCAACGTGGAGGTGGCCCGCTTCGGCGAGCCCACGGTGCCCGATTACGAGATCCCGTACCACGCCGAGATCATGGAGAGCTTCAACGGTCTGGATCTGGACGCCGCCCGCCGGGTGGCCGGCAACGGCTTCTATTATCTCAAGGGCGACATCGCCCGGCTCCATTCCGCCGTGCTGGCCTATGCCCGGGACTTCATGATCAACAAGGGCTTCGTCTACCACATCCCGCCCTTCATGATCCGGGGCGCTGTGGTCAACGGCGTCATGTCCTTCGCGGAGATGGACGCCATGATGTACAAGATCGAGGGCGAGGACCTGTATCTGATCGGCACCAGCGAGCACTCCATGATCGGCTCCTTCATCGACCAGATCATCCCCGAGAAGGACCTGCCCATCACCTACACCAGCTACAGCCCCTGCTTCCGGAAGGAAAAGGGCGCCCACGGCATCGAGGAGCGGGGCGTCTACCGCATCCACCAGTTTGAAAAGCAGGAGATGATCGTGGTCTGCCG
>JAFSZH010000077.1 GCA_017455685.1 Oscillospiraceae bacterium | reverse complement strand
CGTCTCCGAGCGAGCGTTGATAATCAGCTTGTTATCCTGGTAGCCCGGAAAGCCGAAGCCAGCCGGGACAGCGACGATTTTTCCCTGCCGATCAATGTCCGCCGGGACAATATCGCCGGGAAAAATCTCGCCGGTCTTATACTCTCCCGGATAGTTCTTCTCCATGTACTTGTTGACCGCATCGAGCTTTTCATCCTCGCTGATACGGGTAAAGTAATATCTGCCGCACATATTGAATCCTCAAAACTTGTCTCACCGTGAGACACATTTCGACATAGCTATGGTGATAAAGCCTATGTTTCTCATGTTCTCCGCTATAACATCCTGTATCAGTTTTTGATTGCGTGTCTGACCTATATCCCCATCGAGCCGCTGTACGCCTTCAAGCTGCTGTCCTGCCTGTTTGATTATCTGCTGGCCTGGATTACGGCTTGTCTTGTCGGCCTGTGCGTGGAAAAGGACAAGCCTCTGTGGCGCGCGCTGGCCTACGGCGCCGTACTGCTCTCGCCGCTCGTTTTTCTCAATTCCGCCGCCTGGGCGCAATGCGACAGCATCTATGCTTTCTTCTGCCTGGCCGCGCTTTTTCTTCTGCTGCGGCGCCGATACCTGCTTTCGTTTCTGGCGCTTGGCGTGGCCTTTTCCCTGAAGCTGCAAAGCGTTTTCGTTTTGCCCGTTTTCCTTTTCGCCTATTTCCGGGTGCGAAAATTCAGCCTGCTTTGGTTTCTGTTGATCCCGACGGTGATGATTGCCCTCAGCGTTCCCGGTATCCTGTTCGGCCGGGGCGTGTTCGACGTGTTCACCGTATATCTCAATCAAGCAGAAACCTACCCGTACATCGCTTTGAATTATCCGAGCGTTTGGCTGCTGTTATACCATTCGTCCTATTACTGGGCCTTCCAGAAGCTGCACAGCGCGGCGATCCTGTTATGTATTCTGATTCAAGGAATGTATATGCTGCTCTGGGATAAAAGAAAGGCAAGCATGACGGAAAGCAATATCATCCGCATGGCGTTTATCCTCGCTTACAGCTGCATCTTATTCCTGCCGTCCATGCACGAGCGTTACAGCGTGCTGTACGAGATTCTTGCCGTTGTGATTTTCTGCACGGACAGGAAAACCGGCCTGCTGCTGGTTCCGTTATACGGGATCAGCCTTGCCGCCTACGGAAAATTCCTGTTCGCCAGCGAATTTGACCTCAATCTGCTCGCTGCGATCAACGTGGCCGTTTATACGGCGTATGCCTGGCTGCTGACGCAGAAGATGCTTAAGGAAGAAAACCAGATAATTTTACCCAAAAAACCATTTAATGAGAGCAATAGACCGAAAGAATAAGAAATGCTATTACTTCTAAGGTATATTGCATTTGGTGGAAACGTGTCTCACCGTGAGACACATTCCGCCGTTGCTTTTCCAATGGTCACATGGTATAATCTGCTTGCGACGCAGTTTAATAAGACTTCATTTGGAGAAGTGCGATTTTGCTTCGGCAAAAACGCTTCTCCTGCTTTACATTTCTCCAAAGAAGTCAAAGCTGCGTCGCGGCAAGGGAGTTCAGCGTTTTTCGGCGCGGTACTTCGGTGCCGCGCCTTTTTTGTGTTCATAACAAAACAGCCGGAGAAAACTCCGGCTGTTACGGCTCAAGATTGATTTCGTCAAAGTAGGGCGAATTGAAGAAGTCCGAGATATTGATATTCAAGCCCTGGCATATTTCGTGGATCAAGCGGAGCTTGACCGAATCATAGGCGCAATTCACGATATTTCCAAT
The DNA here is from genome assembly GCA_017455685.1 of Oscillospiraceae bacterium. GTDB lineage: Bacteria > Bacillota > Clostridia > Oscillospirales > Oscillospiraceae > Apopatocola. The sequence goes on along the minus strand of JAFSZH010000077.1, from coordinate 7,467 downwards.
CGACGATTTGGGTACACCGCTTTTCATATATAGCTGATACTGCGTCATATCGCGCTCTTGTAAAAGCTCTTTCAGTCGTGCGCTGACGGCTTCATTTAGTTGCATAGACTCACCACACCGTTCCTGTAACTGTACTAATCATTATAGGAAAATCGTGCGCGGCATTAGTCCTTGTAGCTGTACTAATTTCGGGATTTGTGCTATATTTCATCCCGGAGAATATGAGGTGATCAAGATAAAAGACCGGACGGCCTGTTTTGGAGTTTCCGATCCTCAACCTTACGAAAACGTAAGCTAAAAGTCACCGAAGCTGTGGTGTACCGAGTGCGGCACTCCATACTATCGCCGTGAGTCCAAAGACAAGTACGGCCATGTAAACAGCAAATGGGTGTGCTCCGGCAAAATCAAAAACGGAGCGGACGCCTGCCGCTCCATGCCGATCTATGAGAGTGAAATAACTCCTATTCTGCTTGAAGTATTCCGCGATACGCAGGCAGATACAGAGGAAATGGTGGAAGAATACATCCGCATTTATAAAGAGCTTACACGCGATTCTACGCTGTCTACGCGCATTTCCGAGCAACAGGCTATCATCGACTTGGCCAACAAGAAAAAGAGCAAGCTGCTTGATTATAACGTGCAGGGAAAGATTGACGATGATGACTATATTAAGATGCTCGCTCAGATCAAGCGTGAGATTGCAAAAGCGGAAGAATTGCTTGAAGAATATGAATCGCAGCAAAAGTCAAACGAGGAATTTAGAAAGCACATCGACACTATCAGACGCAGATTGTTGGAGGCGCAGCGTGACGCCGCGCTGGGTGTCGTTTCAAAGGACTTTGTAGATCAGTATATAGACAAGATATTTGTCACACCGGAATCGAATGGAGCGATCCGCTTGGATATACGCATCTATACAGGTGACACCACCGCGAGATACCTTGACAAGCTGGCTACCCGCATGGGGCAGATGGAGGCAAGTACAGCACAGGGAGAGGACGAAGAAGCCATTACAAGCGTATGTGCTGTTGACATTCGTGCGGGACAAATGAATAAGAAGATGATCGAGTCCTACGAGAACGGCATGAAGTGATCCGATCCCCATATAAAAAGCACGGAGGGTTTCCCTCCGTGCTTTTTCTCATACCGCCCCCAGGAACAGCAGACCCGTGGGCAGAACGTATTCCAGAAACCGGGCGTACGTCCTCGGCATCGGCAGACCGGAGCAGGCGGGCAGCAGCAGCAGGAAATACACCGCCGCGACGCCCAGCCAGCACCACTTGCCCCAGGCGGGCACGGCCCCCGTTTCCTCCAGATGGCGGAGCAGCAGCAGAGCCGAGAGCAGGATAAACGGCGCCGTGGGGAAGAAATGATACTGGAACGTGCAGCGCGGCACCGTCATCCACGGGAAGTAGTTGGCCGCCACAGCCGCCAGAACCACCGCTACAGCCGTTTTCACCCATTGGGGCTCCTGCTTCATCCGTCCGGCGATCAGCTCCATAAGCAGCCACAGCGTCCCCACAGCGGAGACCCACCACACGGCGGGGCTGCCGAAGGTGGAGATGTTGGAGACCATGTTCCCGTCCGATGAGAAATAGAACCACACGGCCTTGGCCGTGAAGGGCCACTCATACCAGGTGGACTGGCACAGGTGGGTAGCCGTCAGCTTGCTGTGATAGCTGAACATGGATTCCTGCTGGGACACCAGGATCCGGACCATTTCCTTCAGCCGGTCCAGCGCGCCGGTCCCGCCCGCATAGGTCTCTCTGGTGAACTCGTACCGGTAGAACGGGATATAGGAGAGGAAATAGATCAGCCCGGGGATCAGGATAAAAAAGCCGATGCAGAACGTCAGGGTCTTGATCGTCCTGGGCCAGAAAGCGGCCCCCCTCCCCTCTCTGGTCTCCCGGATCCCCCGGAGGATGAGATGGGTGAAAAACACCACAGCCAGCCCTACGCCCGCGTAGAGGCCCGTCCACTTGGACGCCACGCCCAGCCCGAAGCTGACGCCGCAGGCTCCCAGGGGCAGAAACGTCTTTTTCAGCGGCTGTGCGTCGTTGTCGGCTTCGATATAATCCAGCATGAAGAGATACATCAGCAGGATGAAAAACACGATGAACACGTCTACCGTGGCGATGCGGGTCTGGGCAAAGTGCATGGTGTCCAGCGCGAAGAGCGCCGCCGCCAGAAAAGCGTAATCCCGCCGCCGGAAGATCCGCTTGCCCAACAGGAACATCACCGGCAGCATGGCCGCACCGAACAGCGCCGGGATCACCCGCCAGCCGAAGGGCGTCATGCCGAAGAGCGCCACGCCCACGGCGATCAGCTCCTTGCCCAGAGGCGGGTGGGTCCACTCGTAAATGCTCCGGTTGTGGAGGAACTCACAGGCGGTGCGGGCATGGTAGATCTCGTCGAAGATCATGCCGTTATAATAGGACGCCTTCTCCGGCACCGTCTCCTGCTCGTCCAGCAGGGCGGCGCCGTTTCCCCCGGCCACCGAGACGGCCACCGAGACGGCCACCGGCTTCCCAAGGTTATCCAGCACGGCGATCTCGTTGAGGGAGATCTCCCCGCTGTAAACCTCCAGCCGCAGCGTCCGGGTAGTGAAGCTCATTTCTTTTTTTCGCCAGGTGAACATCTCCCCGAACTGCTGGGAGTATTCATAACTGGCCCCGTCGTCGGCAGCGACGGTCATCTTTCCCGTGGCGATATTGCCGTTGAACCACACGGCGGAGACGTTCGTTTCCTCTCCCAGGTCCAGCACCACGCTTTCCCCGGGTTCGGCGGTCCAGGCGTTCTGGGGAAAGTTCAGCGTGCCCAGGTTGAAGAGGGTGAAAAGGGTATAAACCAGCGTCAGAAGCCACAGGAGCTTCCGGTCTTTTTTATCCAGCCGGGGGGAGCGATCCCCGGCGGCGAACAGATCAGCCATGTCTGACGCCCTCCTTCCCTTTGGCTGCTTTGACCGGCGTTTTCAGCCAGACCTCGGCGATATACGCGAACAGGAAGAACGAAACCGTTTCCATGATGGAACAGGCCGTGACCACAGACAGGTGCTCCCGCCCGCCCCGGACGATGGCCGAGGCCAGATTGGAGATCACGTACATGGCGGTCATCTCGTTGAGCAGCAGCACCGTGGAGAGCAGCAGCGAGCACAGCAGGAACTTTTTCTCCCCGGAGAGGATATAGACCATCATCAGCAAAAAGATCACCGGGAACACGTACCGCTCGTGCATGTAGTGGCCGAAGGTGAAGATCATATACATACAGAAGGCAGCCGCAAGAAGATCCACGCTGAAACCCTTTTTCTGCTTTTCCTTCCCGGTGACGCCCAGATAAGCCTCCCTGGTCTGCATCAAAATCGAGAGCAGCACGGCCCCCACGATGAAGATCGTCCCGAAGGTCTTGTAGGTGATCCCGCCCAGGATCCGCGTGGTGGACTGTTTCCAGTTGCCGCCGCATAGGGCCAGGAAGTTATAGGCCTCCACACTGGCGTAATCGTAGCCGCCGCTGGCGGTGAGGAATTTTCTGACCACCCAGAAAGCGTCCTGGCCGCCCTTGAACGGCAGAGAGATCAGGAAGATGACGCCCAGCGCCGAAGCCACGGCCGCGATCGTCTCCAGCGCGTCGCGCTTTGATCTGACCCGGAAAAGATAGGCCGCGGCCAGGACCGGGCCGTAGATCAGCGCCTGCCACTTGATCATGATGGCAAGGCCGTAAATGGCTCCGGCGGAAATGCGCCGGTTTTCCATCAGCTCGGTGAAGGACAGCAGCAGGAACAGCGTCAGAATGGAGTCGATCTGTCCCCAGGCCCCGGAGAGCATCACCGCCGCCGGGTTGAACACCGCCAGCGCGCCCACCAGAAGGATCAGACCCTCGGAAAAGCCATTTTTCCGGGCGTATTTCATCATCAGCAGTCCGATGCATACGTCCGCGGCATACGCGGGCAGCATATACCCGAAGTTCATGGCGGAAGATCCCACCGGGATATGCAGGAAGGAATACAGCTTTGTAATGAATCCCAGGATCAGCATGTATCCGGGGGGATAGTCGTACCACTCGTGGCCCGGCGCGGTGTAAAAATCCTTCGGCCCGTACTGGGCGATATAGTTGCCCCAGCCGATCCAGCAGCTCATGTCGCTGTCGTGTCCGCCCCAGGCGGAGCAGAGCACGGAGCGCAGGACCAGTCCCGCCAGCACCGCCAGCAGGAAGAACTGCCGACGGCGCTTTTCCGTCAGCGTCCAGCGGCCTATGGCGTCCAGATTTCTGTACACCAGGCACAGCAGCACCACGCCCACGGTGACGGTGATGACGATGAACAGATGCAGAAACGATTTCAGCTGGATCTGCCGGGCTTCGTTGAGTTCGTCGGAGCCCGCCGTTTCCAGCAGGGCCATGCCGCTGTTCCCCAGCGCCTGGGCCATTTCTCCACTGGAGGTCTCTTCCAGCGTCACGGCCCGGAACCGGGCGGTGCCGGAGCTCATCTCGCTGTATCCACCCAGCCGTAGCGCTACGTTGACCACCGTCTGCTCCGCGCCGGTGCGGAAAACCAGCTCTACTTTCGTCCAGTCGGTATTGCCGATGATGTTGGCGCTGTAAATATACGTCCCGTCCAGACTGAAGTTGTCGATGGAGAGCGTGGCGCCCTTGCCGCCGATGACGTTTTCCGCGGCGATGTCGGCGGTCAGTCGATAGGTGGTCCCGGCGTCCACTTTCACGTTCTGCTGCAAACGGATATCGTTTTCGCCCCGGGCAGTGATCGTCACTTCGCCGTTTTCCGCGGTGACGGAATAGCCCTCCGCTTCGTAGGCCAGGACCTCCCACCCGTCCGGGATCCCCTGTCCGGCCAGCTCGCCGTTGACAAGCCCCGGGTCCAGCGCGGCAGAGGCGGTGCCTGAAAACAGCGCCGCCAGAGCAGATATGATTATCAGGAAACGGATCGGTTTTTTCATACCTTTCATTTCACCTGCAAAACCCCGAGACGGGGATCTTTTTCAGAAAAGTTTACCACAAATCGGTAAATATTGCAAATCCATCAGATTCGGGTATAATGATGGCCAGAATCATTTTTTGAAGGGATCAAACCATGCTGGGTTATTGTTGGTTCATCTTCTGGCAGCTGCTGGGGCTGCTGCTCTGCAGCCGCCTTTTTTCGGAAAAGCGTTCTGCCGTCCGGCTGTGGCTGGGCAGCGTGACGGGCTCCGTGCTGTCCATATGGGCGCCCATCCCCTTCGCCTTCGTTCTGGGATTCAGCCGCGCGGCCCACGCTCTCGCCGCCGGCGCCGGAGCCGCCGTCATGGCATTTCTTATGCTGAAAAAACGGCGTCCCGCGTCAAAACGGACTCCAGACACGGATCGTGACGCAGCCTCGGACAGGCCCCTTGCGTTCCTTCTCCCGCCCATGCTGCTGCTTTGGTGCTGGCTGCTCTGGAGCCACACGCTGCAGGCGGTGGACGGCGGCATGTATACCGGACAGTGCACCTACGGGGATATGGCCATGCATCTGGGCTTCATCACCTCACTGGCGGAGCAGCAGATCTTCCCCCCCTATTACAGCATTCTGCCCACCGTGCGGATCTCCTATCCTTTCCTGTGCGACAGCGTTTCCGCCAGCCTGTACCTGCTGGGTGCGTCGCTCCGGGGCGCATATATGTTCCCCATGCTCTTTGCCTTCTGCCAGTTCGCCGCCGGATTCTTCTTCCTTGCCCGGGAGATCTGCCGGGAAAAGCACGCTCCCCTGCTCGCTTTCGCGCTGTTCTTTTTCAACGGCGGGCTGGGCATGATCTACTTCTTCCGGGATTACTCCCTCCGCGATCTTCTGACCGGGTTTTACAAGACCCCCACCAACCTGATCGACAAGGGCATGCGATGGGTCAACGTGATCGCGGATATGCTCCTGCCCCAGCGGGCCACGCTGTTCGGCTGGGCGGCGCTGGCCGCGGCGCTGTATCTGCTCTATCGGGCCGTGTTCCGGGAGGACGAAAGGCTGTTTCTCCCCGCCGGTGTCCTGGGCGGGCTGCTGCCCATGATCCACACCCACTCCTTCTTCGCGCTGGGACTGATCGCCGCGTGCTGGATGACCTGGTCCGGTTACCGGGACGAGCTCTCGAAAAAATGGTTCGCCGGATGGCTGAGATTCGGTCTGACCGCCGTGGGCCTGGCCCTGCCCCAGCTGCTGATCTGGACCTTCCGCAGCGTGGGTGGGAACGATTCCTTCCTGCGGCTGCATTTCGACTGGGTCAACGGCGGCAACGAAAACTGGTTCTGGTTCTGGCTGAAAAACGTGGGGCCGCTGTTTATCCTCACCCCCATCGCGTTTCTCTTTGGGGACAGGGAACAGCGCGCCGTCTTCTCCGGAGCCGTTCTGATCTTCGTGCTGTGCGAGATCGTCGTGTTCCAGCCCAACGTCTACGACAACAACAAGCTGCTGTACGCGGGCTTCTTTTTCTGCTGCTTCCTCTCCTCCGATCTGATCCTGCGCAGTCTGGGGAAGCTCCGCAGCCCCGGTGTGCGAAAGCTCCTGCTGACGCTGCTGCTGATCGTCTCGCTGAACGCCGGGGCCTTTACGATCCTGCGGGAGGTGGTCTCCGGCATCCCGAAATACGGCTATCAACTCTTCTCCGCCGAGGAGGTGGCCGCCGCCGGATTTATCAAAGAGAATACGGAGTCGGACGCAGTGTTCCTCACCGCTGACAACCACGATAACCCCGTGGCCGTTCTCACCGGCCGGAACATCGTCTGCGGCAGTCCCAGCTACCTCTTCTATCACGGGCTGGATTACTCTGACCGGCAGCAGACGGCCCGGCAGATGCTCAAAGACCCCGAGGCGCTTGAGAAGTTCAGGCAGGAGCTGGACGTAGACTACGTTTACGCGGGCTATTACGAGCGCTCTCCGGAGTTGATAAACTATCTCCTGGAAAACTATCCGGAAGTCTACTCCACAGGCAATATCTCCATTTTCGATCTGCGATAAAGGCAATAAAAAAGCTCCTCGAAAGAGGAGCTTTTTTATTGCCTTATTTTACTCGTTGGACTGGTCTTTTTTCAGCTTCTTCTGCAGCCAGTCCTTGCCGTCCACGAACCGGGAGACAACATAGCTGGCCACGTAGTCGCCGGCGGCGTTGACCATGGTGGCGGGAGGATCCACCAGATCGCCGATGGCCTGGGCGATGGGGAACGCGATGGGCAGGGACTCGGGGAAGAACAGCGAGCAGAGCACCAGCTCGCCCGTACCGCCGCCGCCGGGGATGCCGGACATGGCAACGGAAGAGACCGTCGCCACGATGATGGCGATGATGGCGTCCGTGGTGGCAAAGTCCTTGCCGAACATGCCGAACAGGAACGCGACCTTGATGATCGCGCTCATGCCGGAGCCGTCCATGTTCATCGTAGCGCCCATGGGCAGCACGATGTCGGTCACGTCCTTGGAGATGCCGGTGTCCTCGGAGACCTCCATGTTGGTGGGGATGG
>JAFSZH010000008.1 GCA_017455685.1 Oscillospiraceae bacterium | reverse complement strand
GTCCAGCAGAACGGTGGCGTCATAGGTCTTGCCGGTTTTCTCCGACCAGCAGTTGGTGAGTTTTACTCTGCCATCCTTTATCAGAGCGGCGGCAACGGTCTGGGGAAGCTGCTTTTTCTTCGCGGAGAAGAACTTGCTGTTTTTCCACAGGGCGAAGCCGCAGGCCCGGTCCTCGCAGAAAAAGCCCTTTTTGCTCTCCGTCACGTTTTTGCCGCAGCGGGGGCATTTGCCGATGATCTCCCGGTCAGGCGGAAACAGCGCCTCAGTGCCGGAGACGGCCTTGTAGGTCTGGATCAGCTCGCGGAGCATGGCAGTGATGCCCTCCATGAAATCCTCCGGGGCCAGCTCGCCGCGCTCGATCTCTTTCAGCCGATGTTCCCATTCCGCGGTGAGCAGCGGCGATTGCAGAGACTCCGGCAGCACCGTGATGAGCGCCGTTCCCAGGGCAGAGGGGATCAGCGTCGTGATTTTCTTCGATCTCCGGCGCTCCACGAAACCGGAGGACACCAGCTTTTCCAGAATGGCGGCGCGGGTGGCCGGGGTGCCGATGCCTTTCCGCTCGGCGTCCTCCGGCGCGTCGTCGCACGCTCCGTATCGTTCGTTTCCGCCTTGCGGCGAAAAGCTCACTCGCTCCGCTGCTCCTCCTTTTCCCACAAAATCTTTCGATTTTGCGGGAGCCCTGTAATTAGCGCCCGCCGTTTCCATGCTGCTGAGGATTGTGTCCTCGGTGTAGTGTTTGGGCGGCGTGGTCTGGCCTTCCTTGACCGTGGCGGCGACGACGGAGATCGTCTGCCCCTCGGTCAGCTCCGGCAGGGCGCTGTCTTTCTCCCGCTGTTCCTGTGCGTAGGTTTTCCAGCCGGGTACGATCACGTTCTTGCCCTTGGCGGTGAAGCTGTGCCCGCCGCAGTCCAGGGTCACGGTGGTTTCTGCGTAGCGGTGGGCTTCCGATACAGCCCGGAGCAGGCCCCGTGCCGCCAGCTTCAGAATCTCCCGTTCCCCCAGGGACAGCGCGTCCAGATCGGCCCTCCCGGCGCTGACGGTGGGAATGACGGCGTGGTGGTCGCTGACCTTTTTGCTGTTGCAGACCTGGGCAGCATGGATGGCCGTGGGCGCATCCGTGTTGAGAACGGCGGCAGCGGCGGCAACATAGTCCGGGACACTTTTCTCCATATCGTCGGTGAGATACCGGCTGTCTGTCCGGGGATAGGTGCAGAGCTTCTTTTCATAGAGGGCCTGCAAGTAGTCCAGCGTCTGCTGGGCGGTGTAGCCCAGGGTGCGGTTGGCGTCCCGCTGGAGGGTGGTAAGGTCATAGAGCGCCGGGGCCTTTTCGGATTTCTCTTTGCGGTCCACCGTCTGAACGGTGGCCTTGTTTTCACAGGCGATCACCACAGCGTCGGCGGCGCTTCTGTCCTTCATTCGTTCCGTCGCGGCGGTGAAGCCGCAATCAAGCTGGACGGTGTAGAACGGCTCCGGCACAAAGGCGGCGATCTCAGCCTCCCGCTGCACCAGCAGGACCAGGGTCGGGGACATGACCCGCCCGATGTTCAGCGTCCGGCCATAAAGCAGAGAGAAGTACCGGGTGGCGTTGATGCCCACCAGCCAGTCCGCCCGTGCGCGGCACAGGGCAGATTGGTGCAGGCCGTCATAGTCCCGGCCAGGGCGCAGGTTCTGGAAGCCCTCGCGGATGGCGCTGTCCTCCATGCTGGAGATCCACAGGCGCTTGATGGGCTTGGTGCATCCGGCCAAATGGTAGGCCGTGCGAAAAATCAGCTCGCCCTCGCGCCCGGCGTCGCAAGCGTTGATGACCTCTGCGGTGTCCTCGGAGCGCATCAGCTTCCGCAGCACGTCGAATTGTTCCCGCTTGTCCGGGGCGATGGTGAATCGGAAATTCAGCGGGATAATGGGCAGGTCTTTCATGTTCCACTTGGCGTAGTCGTCGTTATAGGCCGAAGCGTCGGACAGCTCCGCCAGGTGGCCGAAGCACCAGGAAACCATGTACCCGTTCCCGGAGAGATAGCCGCTGTTTCTCTGTTTTGCGCCCAGCACGGCGGCAATGCTTTGGGCAACGGAGGGCTTCTCTGCGATCACAAGTTTATAGCTCATGTTTGGTCACGCTCCTTGTCGAGATATTTCAGAAGGTCACGGTAGCACGGGGCCACGCAGCCGTGACCGTAGCGGGCGCACCCATAACAGGGGTGTCCCTTGGGAGCGGACACGGGCTTTCGGTCCCGTGCCGCTCTTGGGGTCTGCCGCATCAGTTTTTCCAGGGGATTGTCGGTGAAATTGGTCAACTGTCCTCGTCCTCTGTTTCGCCGGGAGCGCCGCCCTCCGCCTCCGGCTCATAGGGTTCAAATTCGTATTCCTCGTCCTCAACGCCGTACTCATATTCATTGAGATCGTCGTTGCCCTTTGTCTTGGGCTTGGCTTTGCCCTTGACCTTGAGGAAGTAGTATGCCGCGCCGCCGCCACCGGCCAGCAGAAGCAGGATTACCAGCGCGATATTGCCGCCGCCCTTTTTCACCGGGGTTTC
>JAFSZH010000076.1 GCA_017455685.1 Oscillospiraceae bacterium | reverse complement strand
GATGCCGTAGCCGATGCCGCCCGTGGGAGGCATGCCGATTTCCATGGCGTGGAGGAAGTCCTCATCGGTGTGGTCGGCCTCGTCGTAGCCAACGGCCGCCAGGGCGTCCTGGGCCTTGAAGCGCTCCCGCTGGTCGATAGGATCGTTCAGCTCGGAATAGGCGTTGCACATCTCCCAGCCGTTGATATACAGCTCGAACCGCTCCACCTTGGAGGGATCGGAGGGCTTCTTCTTGGTCAGCGGGGAGATCTCGATGGGGTGATCCATGATGAAGGTGGGCTGGATCATCTTGTCCTCGCAGTACTCGTCAAAGAACAGGTTGATGATATCGCCCTTTACGTGACGCTTTTCAAAGGCGATCCCCCGCTCCGCGGCGATGGCCTTGGCCTCCTCGTCGGTGGCGACGGCGTCAAAGTCGATGCCGGTCTCCTCCTTGATGGCGTCGATCATGGTCAGACGGCGGAAGGGCTTGCCCAGGTCGATCTCCCGGTCTCCGTAACGGATCACGTCGGAGCCGCAGATCTTCTCCGCCAGCATCCGGAACATGCTTTCCGTCAGCTCCATCATGCCGTTATAGTCGGTATAGGCCTGGTAGAGCTCCATGAGCGTGAATTCCGGGTTGTGCTTTGTGTCCACGCCCTCGTTGCGGAACACCCGGCCGATCTCAAAGACCCGCTCCATGCCGCCGATGATCAGCCGCTTCAGATACAGCTCCAGGGAGATGCGCAGCTTCACGTCCATATCCAGGGCGTTGTAGTGGGTCAGAAACGGTCTGGCCGCAGCGCCGCCGGCATTGGACACCAGCATGGGGGTCTCGACCTCCATAAAGCCCCGGTCATGGAGAAAACAGCGGATCTCGTGAAGGATCTGAGAGCGCTTGAAAAAGGTCTCCCGGGAATCCTGATTCATGATCAGGTCCACGTATCTCTGGCGGTAGCGCAGGTCCGTGTCGGTGAGGCCGTGGAACTTTTCCGGCAGCGGGCAGAGGGACTTGGAGAGCAGGGTCAGCTCTTTGGCGTGGACCGTGGTCTCCCCCATCTTGGTTTTGAAAACGAAGCCCTTGATACCGATAATATCGCCGATATCCAGCTTTTTGAAGGCCTTGTAAGCCTCCTCCCCCAGGTCGTCCCGGGTGACGTAGCACTGGATCTGTCCATCCCTGTCCTGCACGTGGCAGAAGGACGCCTTGCCCATGACGCGCTTGCTCATCATCCGCCCGGCCACGGAGACAGTCTCTCCCTCCAGCCGGTCAAACTCGTCCTTGATCTGCACGCTGTGATGGGTCTGATCGTATTTTACGATCTGAAAAGGATCTGCTCCGGTCTGCTGAAGCTCACGGAGCTTCTCCATCCGGATCTGGACCAGTTGGCTGAACTCCTTTTCAGGCGCGTTGTTGGTGTTTTCCGCTGCCATTCTCTTTCTCCTGCCTGATCACTTGATATCTGTAATGGTAAAGTGCAGCACGCCCACGGGCGCCTCGAAGGCGATCACGTCGCCCTTGACGTGGCCCATCATGCTCCTGCCCAGAGGCGACTCGTCGGAGATCCGTCCCTCCAGGGGATTGGCTTCCTGGGAACCCACGATCTGATAGGTGTCCGTATCGTCGCCGGAAGCGGAGCAAACAGTGACGATGCTGCCCATGGCCACGGCGTGAGCGCCCTTGGCGTTTTCCAGAATGACCGCGTTCTCGATGAGGTCCTTGATCTCCGCGATCTTGGAATACAGCTTGCCCTGCTCCGTCTTGGCCTCGTCGTACTCGCTGTTTTCCGAAAGGTCGCCAAAGGAACGGGCTTCCTTGATGGCCTCGGAAACCTCCTTCTCCCTGACGGTCTGGAGATACTCCAGCTCATCCTTCAGCTCCTGAAGCCGCTCGCGGCTCATTCTGTAACGACTGTCGATTGCCATTTTGATCAATCCTTTCCTGCGGTAATACCGCCCCCGCACAGGAGCGAGAGGGCGGTACAGCATTGTGATATTATAGGAACAAAACCCCATTGTGTCAAGCCAAAGATTTCCCTTTTGTCCGGAAAAGGCAGCGGTTCAGCGAACCGCCGCCTTTTCATGGTTTTCAAAGGAAAACCCGGCTCATTCCACAACGTCTTTGGCCGCTTCCAGCTGCACGTCCATGTCGCTGTCCTCGATCTGGTAGGAGGCGATATCCGGAACGACGCCGCCCAGCTCGGTCATGCTCTTCTTGTCCGGAGTCAGATACTCATACTTGGAGATCCGAATGGCGCAGCCGTCCTCCATCTCCACGATGACCTGGCTCTGGGCGTTGGCGGCGGTGCGGCGGCCCACGATGGTGTACCCCGACTGCTGCATCACGCTGGCGAACATCTCCGCCGCGCAGGACGTGCGCTGGTTGACGATGATCGTCAGAGGCATTTCCACGCTGGAATTGCCGGAGGAATAGGTGGTCTCCTTTCCGCTCCGGTCCCGCAGCAGAAACAGATCGCCCCGGGGAAGCAGATAATCCAGCGCGTCCGCCACCTCGGCAGGCTTGCCGTTGCTGTTGTCGCGCACGTCGATGATCAGCGCTCTGGCGCCCATGCGCTGCAGATCTTCCACGGCCGCCTTCAGACTCACGGCGGCGCTGTCGTTGAAGTTGCGGATCAGGATGTAGCCGATGTCGCTGGTAAGGAGGGTGTTGTTGTCCTCCAGCAGATAGTAGATGATGGGCTCGGCGTAGATCAGCTCGCATCTGACCCGAACGTCCGCCTTGCCGCCCTGGGTGTTGAGCAGATGGAGCGTAAAGTACTTGTCCTCCTCCGCCTCGTTGTCGTCAAAGCTGCGGAGCAGCTCGTTGAGCTCATCCGGGGTGTATTCGGACACGTTGATATCGTTGACGGAATAGATCAGGTTGCCGATCTTGATATGGGCTGCGTCCGCGGGAGAGCCGGGGGTCACGCCCACCACAGAGAGGAAACCGTATCTTTCGTTGCGTTCCGTGGTGATGCCGATACCGACGTACTGGTTGGTCATCAGGAGCTTGTACTCCTCGTACTCCTCGGCGGACATATAATAGCTGTTTTCATCCCCCAGAGAGGCCACCATGGCCCGGGCGGAGGCGGTCTCCAGTTCGGATACTTCCTGCTCTTTATAATAGGTGGACTCGATGATGCCCATGACCTCCATATACTTGTCCGAGGTGGTTCCCCGGTCAAGGAAGACCAGGCACACCACGGCTGTGGCCACGATGCAGATCATGCACGCAAGCAGGGACCATACGAATTTCGGAACTCTCTTCATGACAGGACTCCTATTGCCTTACGCTGTGGGATCAAAGGTCAGAGCGGAAGTGTCGTAGAACTGCAGCGGGTCCACAGACTGCCCGTCCTGGATCACCGCAAAGTCCAGGTGATTGCCCGTGGCGATGCCGGTGGCGCCCACGTAGCCGATGATCTGGCCCTGGGTCACGTACTCGCCCGGCTGGACGATGAAGTTGGTCATGTGGGAGTAGCGGGTGGAGGTCTCGCCGTCGTGGGCGATGCTTACATAGTTCCCCAGCCCGTTGTTGTAGGTCGCCACGGCCACCTGGCCGTCCGCCACCGCGTAGATGGGCGAGCCGCCCGCAGCGCCGATGTCGATGGCCTGGTGATAGGTGGAGGCGCCGGCGGTGGGGGCGTTTCTGTAACCGAAATTGGAGGTGACGTAGGTGCTGTCCACCGGCCAGATGAAGCTGCCTCCGTAGACGTAACCGGAGCTGTAACCCGAACCGGAGCCGGAGCCTCCGGAGCTGCCGCCCGTCCCGTCGTAGCCGCCGTAATAATACGTCCAGGTGTTCTGCTGCGCGGCGGCCAGCTGGGCGGCGTACTCCGCCAGAGCCTGCTGCTCCTCCAGATACGCCATGTACTCCGCTTCCTCGATGGCCCGGAATTCGTCCTCGGCGTCGTCGGAACGGCTCTCCAGCTCCGCGATCAGTCCGCAGGCCGCTTCGATCTGAGCGTTCAGCTGCTGCTTTTTCTCATCCAGCTCGTCCCGGATGGCGGACTGTTCCAGATTTACCTGCTCATATTCGCCCTTCAGCCGCTCAACGTCCTGCCGGGTCTGGCGGAAAGCCTCCTCCAGATCCTTGTCGTAGTGCATGATGTCGCTGACGTCTCCGATGCGCGAGAGCAGGTCAGAAAAGCTGGAGGAAGCGAACAGGAACGTATAGTAGGAATAATTCCCGCCTTCCTCCATGGCGCGGAGGCGGCCACGGAGCAGCTCGGTCTGGGAGTTCTCCTGGCGTATGGCCTCGGACAGCTCCTCCACCTTTTCCTCGATCATCTGATCGTAGACGCTGATCTGCTCTTCCATGAGGGTGATGCTCTCGCGGTTCAGCGCGATCTGCCGGTCCAGCGCGGCTTTTCTCACGATGATCAGGGCATGGTTGTCGTTCAGCGACTGGATCAAAGCCGCCTGTTCTTCCTGCTCCTGCTCAAGATGCAGCCGTTTCTGCTGGATCGCCTCGATGTCCGACTCGGAGATCGCCCTGGCGGGGATCGCCATCATGATCAGCGAGAGGACCATCAGCACTGCGAGCAATACGCACAGCGCTCGTACTAAAACCTTTTGCTTTTTCATAGTCACCTTTTCGTCGGCGTCCGATCAGAGATCAGACGTATGTAAGTCCGGAAAAATACGGTGCGGGATCGGTTTGTCCGCCGTTGACGCGGATCTCAAAGTGGCAGTGGGGGGCGGTAGCAACGCCGGTGGAGCCCACGTAGCCGATGACCTGACCTCTGGAAACCTGCTGGCCGTAGCCGACGGCAACGCTCTGCATATGGCCGTACAGCGTGACGATGCCGTTGCCGTGGCTGATCATGACGCAGTTGCCGTAACCGCCGTTGGCGCCGGCCAGGATCACCTCGCCTGCGTCCGCCGCCACGATTGTGGCGCCTTGGCCCGCGCCGATGTCCAGTCCGCCGTGGTAGGTGGACGCGCCGGAGGTGGGCGCCGTCCGGTAGCCGAACCGGGAGGTAATGAGAGAGCAGCTGGGCACAGGCCACATGAGGCTGGAAAGGCTGGCCGCCGTGGAGCCGGAGTATCCTCCTCCGCCCCCCGATGCAGCCGCGGCCCGGCGGGCCGCTTCCTCCTCGGCCGCTTTTTTGCGGATCAGTTCGTCGATCTCCGCCTCAGTCTGTTCCCGGAGCTCGGCAATGGCGTCATATTCCTCCTGGGCGTTATCGGACATCTCGCCGATGCTGTCGATCAGCGTCTCGGCGGCTTCCACCATGGCGTCAAGCTCGGTGTTTCTGGCGTCCAGCTCCCTGCGGAGGTTTTCCTCCTGCAGGTGGTACTCCTCATAGCTGCGCTTGATCTCCTCCACGTTCTCCCGGGCGGAGGCGTATTCCTCCTCCAGCCGCTGGTCGTAGTGCATGATATCGCTGATATCCGCAATACGGGAGAGGAAGTCTGCCAGGCTGTCCGCTTCGAACAGGAAGGTAAAATAGGAATCGTTCCCGTTCACCTCCATGGAACGGATCCGGGAACGGAGGAGCTCGGTCTGGGCCGTCTCCGCTGTGAGGGCCTCCTCCAGCTCGGTCTCCGTGTCCGCGATCAGCTGATCATACAGCGCGATCTGCTGATTGATCAGGCGGATCTGCTGGCGGGTCAGCTCGATCTTGGCATCCAGAGCCAGCTTGCGGTCCACGACCCTGCCTTTGTTGGCGATCAGATCGTCGATGACGCCCTGCTGGGCTTCGGCAAGCTCTTCGATCTCCGCGAGCTTATCCTTCAGCTCGTCGATCTCGTCCTGGGTAACCGCTCCGGCGCGCACCGCCGTAAAGGGGGATGCGGCCAGGATTACCGCCGCCAGAAGGATACACAGGATGTTTTTTCTGTATTTCTTGAGAAAAATCATGATTTATACCTTCAGATAATTCCGGATGGCAATGGCGCCGCCGAAAGCGCCCACCAGCACGCCCACCGCCAGATACACGATCAGCATGGGCGTCATGATGGAGGAGAACGGCATCACGCGGAACAGGTTGGCCGCGATGGAATTCATGATCCGGTTGGTAATGAAGTTATATACGCCCCACTCCAGCACGAAGCCGATGCCCGCGCCCAGCAGGCCCAGGATCAGGCCTTCCACCACGAAGGGGAAGCGGATGAAGCCGTTATTGGCTCCCACCATGCGCATGATGGCGATCTCCTCCCGCCGGGTAAAGGTGGCCAGCTTGATGGTGTTGGACATCATGAAGACCGAGACCACCAGCAAGATCACGATCAGGATAGCCGTGACCACGCTGACTACGTTCCGCAGGGTGATGAAGCCGTTGGCGATGCTGATCTGGGAGTTCACGTCGGCAATGCCGGGCACAGCCCGGAGCGCCTGGTCCGTCTGCTTCATGAGGGTGATGTCGCTCAGATAGACCACGTAGCGGTTGCGCAGCACCGAGGCGTCCAGATCCTCGAAAATGGTGCTGTCGTCATAGCTGGCCTTGTAGTTTTCAAAGGCCTCTTCCCTGTCGATAAAGCGCACCTCGCGCACGTTGCTGATGCTGCGGATGGCGCCTTCCAGCAGAAGTGCGTCGTCATCGCTGAGGGAGTCGTCCACGAAAGCCAGGATCTGGCTTTCTTTTTCCATTTCGTCGATGAGATTGTCCACGTTCACCGCCACCAGGGCGAAGCTGCCCATGATGATCAGGCAGGCCGCGATGACCGTGACGGAGGCAAAAGAGCGGAATCCGTGGGAGAAAACGCCGCGCAGGCCTTCCTTGAAAAGGTAGCCGATCCTGTTAATTTTCATAGCCGTAATACCCATCCATTCCGTCGCTGATCAGCATACCGCCGCTCAGTGCCATAACACGCTTGTCAAAGGCGTTTACCAGCTCTTTCTCGTGAGTCACCACCAGCACGGTGGTGCCCATCTCGTTGATCTTCTGCAGGAGAAGCATGATCTCCAGGCTCTTGGCCGGGTCAAGGTTGCCGGTGGGCTCGTCGGCAATGATCAGCTTGGGCGAGTTGACAAGTGCTCTGGCGATGGCCACACGCTGCTGCTCGCCGCCGGAGAGCTCCCGGGGCAGACGGTCCCTGCAGTCGGCCAGGTCCACCAGGTCCAGCACGTAAGGCACCTGCTTGCGGATCTCCCGGTTGGGGGCCCCCACCACGCGCATGGCAAAGGCCACGTTATCGTACACCGTCATATCCTCGATCAGCCGGAAATCTTGGAAGATCACGCCCAGCGTCCGGCGCAGCTTGGGCAGCTGCCGACGCTTCATGGCGCGCAGATCGAAGTCGTTGACCTTGATCTTGCCGCCGCTGGCCCGGATCTCGCCGGTCAGCAGCTTGATGATGGTGGATTTTCCGGACCCGGAGGGCCCCACCAGGAAGGCGAATTCTCCGTCTTCCAGGGTGAAGCTGACGCCCTTGATGGCGTCCTTCTTACTGCCGGGATAGCGGACTTTTACGTCAGTCAGTTCAACCATTTTATCTCTCCAATAGTCGCTCAAAATTCTCCGTTCTGGGAATTCAGATATTTCTTGACCATCAGCGCCACCTTGAAGATGATGGCATGGTCAAATTCGCGCAGATCAAGGCCGGTGAGCTTTTTGATCTTCTCCAGACGGTAGACCAGAGTGTTCCGGTGGACGAACAGCTTCCGGGAGGTCTCGGAAACGTTCAGATTGTTCTCAAAGAACTTGTTGATGGTGTACAGGGTCTCCTGGTCCAGGGCCTCGATGGGATTCTTCTTGAACACCTCGCTCAGGAACATTTCGCACAGGGTGGTGGGAAGCTGATAGATCAGACGGCCGATCCCGAGATTATCATAGTGGATCACGGTCTTCTCGGTGTCGAAAACCTTGCCCACGTCGATAGCGACCTGCGCTTCCTTGTACTTGTCCGCCAGGACCCGCAGATGCTTGGCAGTGGTGCCGATGCCGATGACGCAGCGGACCTTCAGCTCGGAGCGCAGCTTCTCCTCAATGGCGTCGGCGATCTCGTAGACCTCCCGGTTGTTCTCATGCTGGGCGGTGAGCTCCTTGATGAGGACAAGATCGGTCTCGTTGACGCTGAGAACGAAGTCCTTCTGCCGGTCTGGGAACATATTGGAGATGGTCTCCAGCGCGGCCATGTCGGTCCGATCGAGCTGCCGGATCAGAAAGACGGCCCGGGGCACGTCCGTGGCAAAATGCAGCTCCTTCGCCCGGACGTAAATGTCGCCGGGAAGGATGTTGTCGGAAATGATATTCTTGATGAAGATAGTCTTGTTGTGCTTCTCTTCATAGTTGATCTTGGCTTCCTGGAAGGCCACCGCCGCCAGGATGCACACGCAGCGGGCGGTGGTATCTTTTCCCTCTACAAAGACGGCGTAGTCCATCCGGGAGTTCACACCGCCGACAGGTTTATAAGTACGAAGGTTGGAAGTAAACACCTGATCCGGATAATCCCCGATGACCCCATGGAAATCATCCAGCTTGGAACCGATCATTCCAAGCTCGCTGCAGGCAACGACGTAGCCCTGCTCGTCAACCACCCCCATGCACCGGTCGGTAGCGTCCTTCATCTGAATAATGATGCTCTGGAAAATTCTGCTGGACATATATGCTTCCTCCCTTTTTCTCTACTCAGCTAAAAACAGACTATGATTTTTATGTATTTTTCATAATAATCCATATCTGTGCAGATTTCAATAGTTAATTGTTTACAATTTGTAAATATTCTTAACTTTTTTCGCGCTTTCAATGCAACTTGTTGAAAAAAACAGCGTTCAACGGCCGGTTTTACAGCAAATAACAGACGAATTTTGAAAAAATGATTTCGTCATTTCGACAACATTCCGGGGGCGACCGCTTCGGTCTCCTCCTTTGTCAAAAGCCGGTATTCACCCGGTGAAAGGCTCTCGTCCAGGCCCAGTCCGCCGACACGGAGCCGCTTCAGCGCCGTCACCGGCAGGCCCCGGGAGGCCAGCATGCGCTTGACCTGGTGATACTTTCCTTCAAAAACCGTGACCCTTACCAGGCTGGGCGAGAGGATCTCCAGCCCGGCGGGGAGGCACTGGAGGCCGTCCTTCAGCACGATCCCCCGGCGGAACGCCTCCGCGTCCTCCGGTGCGGCCGTGCCGTCCACCCGGGCCTCGTAAAGCTTGCTCACGCGGCTTTTTGGCGAGATGATCCGGTGGCCCCACTCCCCGTCGTCCGTCAGGAGCAGCAGCCCCGTTGTGTCCTTGTCCAGCCGCCCCACGGGGAAAAGGCCCCGCTTTTTCCACGCCGGCGGCATCAAATCCATCACGGTGGGCTGACGTGGATCCCGGGCGGCGGTGAGGACCCCGGCGGGCTTGTGGAGCATGACGTAGATATGTCCGCTCTCCCTGATGGGCTCCCCGTTGACGGAAAATCCCGTCGTCGCCGGGTCCCACTTGGAGGCTGGGTCGGTGCAGACAGCGCCGTTTACGGCCACTCTCCCCTGCCTGATCCATTCCTTAGCCTGGCTCCGTGAGCAGACGCCGCTGTCCGTGATGATCTTGTCAAGACGGAGAAAAGACATATTCCACACTCCGTTTTCATAACAATAGTGCCGGGAGGGATGAGCTATGAAAAGAATCTCTGTGATCGGCCGGTCAAAGATCCTCCGGGTGCTGCTCCTGTCCGCCGCAGCCGTAGGGGTGGTGCTGCTGGCCGGGGCTCTCGGGAGGAAAAGCACTTCCGTACAGCGCGTAAAAACCAACGAGGACAGGGTCAGATATGTCGAATCCCTGGGCTGGAAGGTGGAAACGGCGCCTGCGGCGGAGAAAGAAATCACGCTGCCGGAAGTATTCCCGGACGTGCTGAAAAACTACAACGAGATACAGAAGCAGCAGGGCTTCGATCTGGAAAAATACAGCGGGAAAAAGATCATGATGTACACCTACGACGTGCTGAACTATCCGGAGGATGAGAACGTGCAGTGCTCGCTCTACGTATATAAAAACCGGATCATCGGCGGCGACCTCCATTCCACGGCCTTTTCAGGCTTCATGAAGCCCCTGACGGACAGGGGATGATACAAGGAAAAAATGGCTGACAGCAAAGCGCTGTCAGCCATTTTCACTTCGGAATCGATTACTCGTTGATGCCGATGACACCACTGGAACCGACAGTACGGCCGCCCTCACGGATGGCGAAACGCAGGCCGTTCTCGATGGCGATGGGGGTGATCAGCTCCACGTCCATGTCGACGTTGTCGCCGGGCATGCACATCTCAACGCCCTCGGGCAGGGAGATGACGCCGGTCACGTCGGTGGTACGGAAGTAGAACTGGGGCCGATAGTTGTTGAAGAACGGGGTGTGACGGCCGCCCTCTTCCTTGGACAGAACGTACACCTGGCCCTTGAACTTGCGCAGGGGCTTGATGGTCTTGGGGGCAGCCAGAACCTGGCCTCTCTCGACCTCTTTCTTGGTGATG
>JAFSZH010000075.1 GCA_017455685.1 Oscillospiraceae bacterium | reverse complement strand
GGCGATCCGTTGCTTCTGCCCGCCGGAGAGCATGTTGGGATAGGCGTCCACCTTGTCGGCTAGACCGATCCGCTCCAGCAGCTGCAGCGCTTTGGCCTTGGCTTCCGCCGGGGTCTTCAGCTTCAGCGTCACCGGGGCCATGGTGATGTTCTGCAGCACAGTCTTGTGGGGGAACAGGTTGAAGTGCTGGAACACCATACCCATCTTCCGCCGGTGCAGGTTGATATCCACGTTTTTGTCCGCCAGATCCACCCCGTCAAAGTAAATATGTCCCGAGGTGGGCATTTCCAGCATGTTCAGGCAGCGGAGCAGGGTGGATTTACCGGAACCGGAGGGGCCGATGATGGCTACCACTTCGCCTTTGGAGATCGTAAGACTGCTCTCGTGAAGGGCCCGTACGGCTCCGTCGTTGTATTCTTTGGTGACGTTTTCCACCCGGATGAGCTCATTGCTTGTCGCCACGGCGCATCCTCCTTTCCACTGCTTCGATGGCCTTGGAGGCCGGATAGTTGATGGCAAAATAGATCAGCGCCGCCAGCACGTAGGGGGAGAGGGTCTTATAAGTGGTACTGGCCACGGTCTTGGCGCCCCAGATCAGCTCGCTCATGCCCAGCACGGAGCAGATGGAGCTCTCCTTCACCATGGTCACAAGCTCGTTGGCCAGGGCGGGGAGGATGTTCTTGATGGCCTGGGGCAGCACCACCAGCCGCATGCCCTGCCAGGCGCTGAGACCCAGGGACCGGGCGGCCTCCGTCTGGCCCTTGTCCACCGCCAGGATCCCCGCCCGGAAGATCTCCGCCACGTAGGCGGAGCTGTTCAGCGCCAGGGCCGTGACGCCGGGGATGAACCGGGACACGTCGATAAAGCCCAATATCACGCTGGAAGGGATCTTGATCAAGCCGAAAAGACCGTAATAGATGATGTACAGCTGCACCATCAGCGGCGTGGACCGGAAGACGGCGATATACGCGCCGGAGATGCCCCGGATCAGTTTGTTGCCGCTGAGCCGCATGAGCGCCAGGGCCAAAGCGGGCAGTACCGCCAGCGCCACCGAGACCACCGACAGCAGCAGCGTATACTCCACGCCCTGCACGAAGAAGGAAAGATACTTCGGCAGGAAGGAAAAATTAAAGAAATTGGCGGGGGACATCCCCACGAACAGATTGCTCCACCACATAGTGTTGCTCCTTTACAAGCGCAGAATATGCGGAGCGGTGGACCCACTCCGCATATCTTGTATTCACTTCACGCTGCGATCAGCTGATGGCCTTGTCGCTGAGCGCGTCGGCCTCAGCCGCGAAGCCCTCAATGGCGTTGTCCGCCATGAGCTGGGCGATGGCGGCGTTGATGCCGTCCAGCAGCTTGTCGGGATCGCCCTTCTGCACGGCCACACAGTAGGGAAGTGCGGCGCCCAGATCCACGCTGGCGATCACCAGATCGGGGTTGGACTGGGCATACTGCAGCGCCACGGCGCCGTCCAGAACGGCGGCGTCCACCTTGTCATACACCAGCTGGTTGATGATATCGTTCACGCTGGTCAGAGCAACCAGATTGGCACCGGTGAAATCGGAGGTGACGAGCTCTGCCTTGGTGGTGCCGGTCTGGGCGGCCACGGCCTTGCCCGCGAAATCCTCCACGCTGCTGTACAGGCCCGCGTTCTCGGCCTTTACCAGCACCATGGCGGCGTCGTCGCTGGAAGGATTGTAGTAGGGGCTGGAGAAATCGGCGGCTTCCATACGTTCGGGCGTGGCCTCAATGGCGGCCAGGACAATATCCACGTCACCCTTCTGCAGAGCGGCCATCAGGCTGTCGAAGTCCATGTTCTTTACCTGGAGCTCCATACCGGCGTTGTCGGCGATGGCCTTTGCCACGGAGATGTCGATGCCCACGAATTCCTGCTCGTTCTTGTCGTTGAGCACGATGAACTCAAAGGGAGGATAATCGGCGGAGGTGCCCATGATCAGAGTTTTCTTGGCCTCGGCGGGCTTGGAGCCGCAGGCGGTCAGCGCCAGGATCATGACGAGCGCCAGCAGCAGCGCAGCAATCTTCTTCGTTTTCATGGTCGTTATGTCCTTTCATGATAATCAATTGAATATTCAGCGAATATCCCGGAATTATCCGGCTATTCTGTTTATATGCGCATTATAAATGAATTAGTATACATTGTCAAGGGGATAATATACGGACGATTTGACTATTATTCCCGAATGACGACCGGATCTGCTGTGAAAAATGCCGGGATGCTTCCATCCCGGCTGAATTATTATCCATTATTGATGCTGGAAAGCGAGGACCGCTTTATTTCCTCGACAGCATGGCAAGAAAGCAGGGAATGTTCAGCTCGTGGAGCCGGCCCTCGCCGTTGGTGTCTTCGTAGAGCGAGAGCAGGGTGAAGCCCGCTTCCAGCTGGCCGTTGATCTGTTCCTCCAGCGTGTGAGAAAACTGGATGCCGCAGTCGTCCTCCTCCAGCTGACGGCGCTGCTCCTCGTGGAGCAGCGGGTCGAAGGGAAAGCGGTTGACGATGGAGCGCTCTTCACTGTCCACCATGTAGTTGACGCCGTTGTCCACGCCCGAGAGCAGGAGCCCGCCCGGCTTCAGCACCCGATAACACTCGCGCCAGATGGGTTTGACCTCCCGCACGTAGCAGTTGGAAACGGGGTGGAAGATGAGATCGAATTCCCCGTCCCCGAAGGGGAGCGGCCTGCTCATGTCGCCCCGGACGATCCGGATGTCGTAGCCTTCCCGTTCGGCCACCAGCCGCTCGGATTCCAGCTGCTTCGGGGAGTAGTCGAACACGGTGCACTCCGCGCCCAAAGCGGTAAAAATGGGCATCTGCTGTCCGCCGCCGCTGGCCAGACCCAGAACCTTTTTTCCCTGCAGATCGCCGAACCAGCCGTGGGGAACGGCTTTCGTAGGCGTGAGCTTTATGTCCCACTCTCCCGCCGCGGCACGGGCGTATTCCTCCCGGCTGACGGGCACGCCCCACTCCCAGCCCTCCTCGATCCAGCGGTCGATAGTGGCTGCGTTGATATCCTGATAGTCCATGGCTTTCTCCCCTTTTTCCAACTTTCCGGCGCTTTTTTGTCCCGCCGTCACTCCAGCGGAAGCACCATGAGCACGTCGTCGCTGTACGTGCCGTCGGCGTATTTGCTTGCCCGGGGGATGCGGCCGCACGCCCGGAAGCCCAGGCTTTCATAGAGATGGATGGCCCGGGCATTGTCGCTGACCACGATCAGCTCCGCCTGCTCGTAGCCCTGCTCCCGGACGATCTGCAGCAGACGCTGCAGCAGCAGTCTCCCCAGACCGAAGCCGGTGCATTTCAGATAGAGGGCAATGCCGATGCCGGCCCGGTGCTTCGTCCGGCGGCGATCGCTCAGGCCGTGAAAGGAGCAGTTGCCGGCGTATTCCCCGTCCACGAAGGCAAGGATCATCAAGGCGTCCTCAGCGGCAACGCTCCGCCGGATATACGCCGCCTCGTCCTCCGCAGTGAGGCGGACCTCATCCGGGTCTCCGGTCAGAAACGGGGTCTCGCCGTAGATGGTTTTCAGATAGTCCAGCAGCATGTCCGCGTCGTCCTCCCGGGCGCTGCGGAGCAGGATCTTTTTCCCGCGCAGCTCGTGTTCTTCCTCTTTGAGGATCATGTCGCTTCTCCTTTTTTGTTACAGGGTTTGCCGCCGCTGTGCCGGTCAGCGGAGCAGACCGTATAGGATCGGGCTGATAAAGACCAGATATCCCGGCAGACACCATATCAGGAACCGCTTCGTGAGGAACACGGCGGCGAATTCCCGGATCAGCGCGGAGGGCCAGTAATACATAGCCACCCGGGAGCCGATGCCGGTGCAGTCCAGCTCCACTTCCCGGGCCAGCCGCAGACAGCGGTAGATGTGGTAGTTGCTGGAGACCAGAGCGGTACGCTTCCGGCCGTCCATAGCGTCGATGATCTCCTTGGAGTTGATCAGGTTCTCCCGTGTGGTGGTGGACCGGTTTTCCTGGATGATATGCTCCTCCGGGATGCCGTGGCTGACGAGATAATCCGTCATGGCCTGAGCTTCGCTGAGCTGTTCGTCGTCGCCTTTTCCGCCGCTGGGGATGATGATGGGCTTGGTCTTGCATTTGTTGTAGACCTTGATGGCCTTGTCGACTCTGTCGGACAGGATCCGGGTGAGCCGGCTTCCGTCCGCCAGACCGCAGCCGTGGATGATCACGTAATCAAAGGTCCTGCGGTGAGGCATGATGCAGATGAAAACGGAATAGACCACAAAGCACAGCAGGAGAAAGCTGAAATAAAAAACCGTAGCGGCGATCAGCAGTACCCAGTAGTTGGCCCGTTCCAGCTGAATGTAATCGGACAGGCCGAGAACGTAGACCACTGTTGCGATCTCTCCCACGCCGATCACGATCCCCAGGGCCAGGGACAGTACGTGGGCCGGGCTGAAGGATTCCCGCTTGATCATGTGCACACCGTTGACGATCAGCATCACCGGCACCAGGAACAGGGCGAGCATCGTCAGAAGGAAGCACCCCAGCAGGTAATAGCCCCCGTAGCTGCCGAAGAAGCCGGCAAAGAACACCATCGTCACACCCAAAGACGACATGAGCAGAATACTGTTCAGGTATCTCTGAGGCCGAGAGACCACGGAGATGAGTGTCGACGTCCAGAGAAAGGCGACCGCCGGCGCCAACACCCAGCCGATGCCCGTTGTATCGTAGATCATACCGCAAGCCTTTTTCTTTCAGTCAGTTTAATACGGCGCGGACCGTCTCCCCGGAATACGATCTTCTTTCCGGGTTTCTTCCTGCCTGCCTTTTATTTCTTTCTTCCCTTCGCTGCGGGCAGCTCCGGCAGCATGGCTTCCACCAGCGCCGTGAGAAAGGCCTGGTCGTCCACGTCGTCCACCAGCAGCATTTCCCTGACCCCGGGGTAGGGGAGCTCCCGCGCCGCGGAGGGCATCATGGCCAGTGCCGACGGCGTCTGCTTCACCAGCAGACGGTCGTCGTAAATGCCGCCGAAGACCTTTCCCTGACAGTAGAGGACGTATTCGCCCATCATCGCCCGGCAGGCCGCACCCTCCAGAGCGGAGAGCTGCTCCATTACGTATTCCATATATCCTTTTGTGGAAGCCATGGACGATCCGCCTTTCTATTTTTGGTTCAGCCGGAATCGGGGACCTTCCTCTCCCATCACGCCAGTGGGGAGAAAGCCGCACTTTTCCAGAACCCGCCGGGAAGCCAGGTTGTCCGGCTCCGTCTCGGCCTCCACGCACTTCACGCCGGGCCGGGACAGCGCCCAGGCCGCGGCAGCCGCCACCGCCTCCGAGGCATAGCCGCGGTTTTGCTGTTCCTCCGCCACGCCGTAGCCGATCTCCACACTGCCGTCCGGGTTGAGGCCCTTGAAGCACAGATCGCCCACGTGGACGCCGTCCTTCCTGTCGATCATCCAGACGGCGTACCACTCCCATTGCTCCGGGCAACGCAGACAGCCGTCCAGCATTTCTCCATAGGCCGTTTTCATTTCTTCGTCCGGCTCGCCGTCGATCAAGGCTTCCATCTGTTCCCTTGTGGAAAGCGTGATCGTCAGCCGATCTGTTTCAATAACGGTCATTTTTCAGGTTTCCTTACGTTATATCTTTTCGACGATCAGTTCTGCCGATCCGTCTTCCAGAGAATTGCCGTCGTCATAATGGATATGGCTGCCCGGCACCGCCTCTGCCAGCGCGGTCAGCTGACCGGCCAGGGAGAGCAAGCCCTCCCGATTCGCGGAAATGACCGCGGCGCCGTGATCCGTACAGACGCTGATCCTGTGACTGTCGACCCATTTGATCTCCACTGTAAACCCTCGCGATCTTTTTTCGAAAATGCTTTTCAGATCCCCAGCGTGAGGGATAGCTCTATCTCGTCTTCGTCCACGGCTCCGGTCTCGGTGAAGCCCCTGCTCTTATACAGCCGCAGAGCGTGGTCGTTTTCTCTGCTGCAGGTCAGGGCGACCCGGTCGGAGGGGCCGAAGGGCTTCGTGCGGACGTAGTCGAGAACCCGGTCCAGCGCGTCGCCGCCGCAGCCCCGGCCCTGCTGCGATGCGTCGATCATCATATGCCAGATATCATATTCCGGCACGTCGTAGTCATAGATCACCATGACGTAGCCGACCATGACGCCGTCCGCATAGATCCCGAAGGGCTGGCACTGGTCCCGATATACGTATGCCTGGGCCAGGCTGCGGATGGGATGGGAGACGAACTTCTCCTGCTCGGGGGAAAGCCGCAGCCGAAAGGCGTCGAGGAAGTTGTCTTCCGTGATTTTTCTCAGTTCTGTCATGGCGTTCCTCCACTGTATCCGTCCGGAAAAGCTTGGCAATAGATCGAATTGCTGCCCGGATCAAAAAAAGCCCGTGGTGCCGCCGCCCCGGGGCCTTTTGGCCGGGGACGCGCCGATCAGCCGGAAACTGTCAGAGCTTCCACGGAAGATAGGCGAAAAGTACGGCAAATATGACCGCCGGAAGCATATTGGCCACACGCACTTTCTTCCCCCAGACAAGATTCAGCCCGACACAGAAGATCAGAACAGCGCCGACAAGGGAAAGATAAGCAACGGCTGTCTCTGTCATGATCGGAGAAATGGTACGGGCCAATACGGTGATCGCTCCTTCAAAAAGGAAAACGGGAATGGCCGAGAATACGCATCCGTTCCCGAGAGAAGACGTCATGACAGCGATAATGATAAAGTCCAGAACCGCTTTTACGGCAAGCGTGGAAAAATCCCCCGAGATCCCATCCTGTATCGCGCCGACTATCGCCATGGCGCCGATGCAGACCGTCAGAGACGCTGTGACAAAAGCATTCACGAACTGCCTGTCCCCGCCGTTCCCGGATTTTACTTTCAGCCATTCGCCAAAACGCTCGAATCCCTTCTCGATCCCGATGATTTCACCAAGGACCGTGCCCAGAGCCAGGCAAAGCACAACCAGCATGGATTTTCCGCTGAGGATCGTTTCGTTGTCTATGTACAGCATACCCTGCATTGCTCCTGCGATCGCAATGAACAGGACGCTGATCCCACAGGCCTTGTTAACCGCATCCTGCTGATCCTGCCGAAACAGTTTTCCGACGAAACGACCGATCAGCCCTCCGGCAACAATAGCAGCACTGTTGATGATTGTTCCAAGTCCTATCATATGGCGTTACCCCATAAAACCAGATTTACGGCCGCTTCACGCGCCCGCTTTTCATATTCATCTTTGAGATACGTCAAAAAAGTATTATTTATAGTTCTTTCCTGAAGCAAATGATCCGATTCGCTTCCTCAAATCCAAGAGCCAAATGGAATCTTAAGCTGTCCGCATTGTCAAGCTCGCAATCGCTGGCAAATTCGCTGCAGCCCTTTTCTTTTGCCCATTTTTCACATTCTGACAGCAGCTCCGCGGCGTATCCCTTCTTCCGATAACCTTCGGAGACAAAGATGCCTTCCAGATACCCGACAGGAGAACTCTCCGTCCCCTCAACGTAATCATGCCGGAGCTGACACTGCGCGAAACCTGCAGGCGTATCATCAGCAAATTTGATAAAGCAGACAGCCTCATCATCCATAAGCAGCCGGCGGAACTCCTCTGTCAAGTCCTCCGGATCATGGCCTGTCCACATTTGTATTGCCAAAGCTGCAAGCGCTTCGGCGTCTTTCATTTTTGCTCTCCTGATCATATACTCATCGCTTTTCATGATTTCAAATCTGACCGTCTCCATAGATCGTTCAAGAGGGAACGCAGCGACAAACTATACCTTGTCACGCCTCCAGCAGCGCTATAGCCTCTTCGAACGTTACGGCTTCGACAAGTTCTTCCCAGACGTCCTCGTTGTAATATCGGACGGTCGTTTCGCCGGTCATATAGTCGTTATCAAAGGTCGAGTTTGTTCCTTCCGGAATGATTACCTCAAAACCTCTTTCAAAAGCGGATTTTACGGTACAGTCAATACAGTAATTCGTCTGGAGGCCAACAATCATCAGGCTCTTGTCGGCCAGGTTTTCCACGTATTCCTTAAACTCTTTGCTGCCAAAACAACTGTTGATCGTCTTGGTAAAGACCTTTTCGCCCTCTTTTGGCGTTATCTGATCGACGATCTCAAAATTCTCGTCTCCGGCCGACATCCCGCTGCCCGACCCTGCGTCGTGCTGAACAAAGATGACTTCAACGTTGTTTTTTCTGGCGGCATCGACCAGCCGAACTGTTCTTTCCATAAAAGTATCGAAGGCATACAGCTCCTCGTCAACCAAGCCTTTCTGCATGTCGATAACGATCAAAACCATCTTTTCTTCCCCTCTGTAAGCATCCGTTTCCCGATCTCAATTCAACTCTTTCAGACAATCCGCATCGTTCGGTTCATACGGCACTGAAATGAGGCCTTTCTTCTGGCGGTACAAGCAGCATACAGTCTCGATGAATTGGCGAATTGGAAACTAATCAACAGACTGGGATTTCAAACCCTTTCGTCTGTTACTATGTGTTCAGTTCCATCATGATCAGACAGCAGATAGTCTTTCAAAAAAGTCGGGAAAGCCTTGTACTGACCGATTTTTTCGATTGGAATCCAGTACATCGTCTCTCTTACACCCATTGTATAACTATCACTGTGCAGCACCTTTGCGCCTCTTGGCTTCATCAAATAGTACAAAGCGATTTCGTGACATTCCATTCCTTTTAAGGAACCTGTATTTTCATTAAAAAAGTTCTCGTGAATTACGGCAAGATGATCCACTGCATATTCAACGCCAGTTTCTTCAAGAACTTCTCTTCTTACGGCATCTTCCGCCCTCTCGCCCATATGAACAGCGCCGCCTATCGAATAAAGATAGTCTTCATTTTCATTTCCAGCAAACAGCACGCACCCGTCTTCTACAATGATGGCAGCTGCCCGATACCGAAACCACCTGTTTTCATCTATAAAACCACAGTTATGTTCCATGCTCTTTCACCTCGCACACTGATCCGACAATCTCATTTCAGCTGTTTCAAATAATCACCATTCTCTGGCTCATACGGCACTGAAATGAAGTCTTTCTTCTGGCGGCACAAGCAGCATACCGTCTCTACGTGGCTTGTCCGAGGGAACATGTCCACGCAGACGCCGTGGAGGGGGACGTATCCCCATGCGGAGAACATACCAAGATCCCTGGCCAGGGTTCCGGGATCGCAGCTGACGTATACGATCCGGTCGGGCGCCATTTCCGCGGCGGTTTGTATCACGTCGTGGGAGAGCCCCTTTCGGGGCGGATCCACCACGATGACCTCCGGCCGGATCCCCCGGCGGCGGAGCTCTTCGGCGGCCTTCCCGGCGTCGGCGCAGATGAATTCGCACCTGTTCTCCAGATGGTTGTCCGCAGCGTTCTGCCGGGCGTTTTCCACCGCGCTTTCCACGATCTCCGCGCCGATGACCCGGGCGCCCCGGCTGGCCATCACCAGCCCAATGGTGCCGGTGCCGCAGTAGAGATCCAGCGCCGCGGTGCCCGGACGGACGTCGGCATATTCCATGGTTTTTTCGTAAAGCTTTTCCGCCTGGGGCGGATTCACCTGGAAAAAAGCCCGGGGCGACAGGGCAAAGCGCAGACCGCAAAGTCCCTCCTGAAGATCGGCGCTGCCCCACAGCGTGATAAACTCTCCTGCCAGCACGGTATTTCCCCGGGCGGTGTTCACGTTCAGCACTGCCCCGGAGAGAGTATCCAGCTTTTCCCGCAGCCGCTCGACCAAAGCGAAAAGGGCGTTTTTTGCCGGAGGGCGGGAAACGATAAGGGTCACCACGCATTTTCCGGTCAGCCGGGATGTACGGAAAAAGATATGACGCACTCCGTCCCGTCCGACCTGCTCGTCCATGGCGGGAACGCGGAATTCCTCCATCCAGTCCAGCACGGCTCGCCGGGCGGCCATAGCCTCCCCGGGTACGGCGGGACAGACCTCCGTGCTGACGATCTCATGAGTGCGGGCCCGGAAAAAGCCCGCTGCGGGCTTCCCGTCTTTTTCACCCACGTTGAAGATTACCTTGCAACGAAGATCATCCTTGCCTGCCGGTATGATCTCATCAATGAAAAGCTCCGTCTTTCCGATGCGCCGGAGGGCGTCGTTGACCCGGTGGAGCTTCATCTTAAGCTCTTCCTCATAGGTCATGTGACGCAGGGCGCAGCCGCCGCAGCGGGGATAAACGGGGCAGTCCGGCACGATGCGGTCCTTTGAGGGCTCCAGCAGCGTTTCCCCCTTGCCCCAGACGGCGGAGGCGGTCACCTTGACGATACGCACCGCCCAAAGCTCTCCGCACAGGGCCCCGGGCACGAAAATCGCCCGCCCTGACACACGGCATACTCCGTGTCCCTCGGCGGTATATCCCTCCATGCGGGCCGTCACGATAGCGTTTTTTCGCAGTTCATCCATACGGCTTTCCTCACCGGGGACATTGTAACATTTTTCCGTTGATTCGGCAAGGAAAAGCGCGGTTTTTGCTTCATCCGTTTCCGCAGAAAAACGATCGAAAAACAGAAAAACCGCCCCTGCCGTTTCGGGCAGGGGCGGAGTCCGTTTCGGGGGTGCTCTACCTTTTTTACATCATGACGATGTACGGGATGAAACCGGCGAGGAATGCCTTCCGGCTCTCTTCATCATCGAAGCCCTCCAAACTGTTCGCCGCTTCGATAAAGCCCTCGGGATAGGTAAAGCTGACTTTTTTGTCTTCGTTTTCCGGCATTGTTCCGCCTCCTTCACAGCTTGTACTCTCTGGCAAAATTGTTCGACGCCAGGAGATTCTCTCTCTTGCAGTCCTTTCGGTAGGAGATCATTTTGTCCTGACTGAGGATAAAACCGTTTCCCATGCCGTCGATCAGCTTCTTCGTGTAGTCAACGCACTGTTCCGGGGTTCCCCGTCCGAGCAGATACGTCGGCATTCCTCCGAGAAAACAGATCTGCGGCAGGGCTTTTCTCATTTCAAAGATGTCGTCCTGTTCGATTTCGATAGCGAGCAGGCCGACGGGCACGTCCTTGAAGAAATCCGCAAATCGCAGAAGCGTACTCTCGGACTGGATCAGCAGCTGCTTTCCGTTCTGCTCGAACATGTCCATGCAGCCTTTCAGGACCGGCCAGTAGATGTCTCCGAATTGTTTCGTGTTCAGAATACTGTGCCCCAGAAAAGCGGTATACATGTCGCACATGAAACCGCTGTTGTCCTGCTGGATCACCCGCTTGAGGAGCGGGAGAGTCATCGTCTCGTAGATGTGCCTGCAGGCTTCGATCACCTTGTCTTTTTTCCGCCGCAGGTCCAGGGCGCAGCCCTTCATTCCTCTGAGCGACGTGAAAAAGTATTCGAAAGGCTGCTTCAGGTAGTTGATCGGCGCGGGAACGCATTGGTAGTCTTCCACGAACTTTTTCGCGATCCCCGCGGAGAACTTTTGAAAATCACGATACTCCCTGATGGCGTTGTCCAGCTGTCCGATCGTAAGATCAGGGCAATAGCGCGCAAAGGCTTTCGTCCAGTAAAACTCGGTCTTATCCTTGATAAACAAGTCGTAGTCGTCTTCGGACATGATCTCATGGTCCAGAACGTAGATCGACTCCGTCGCATCGTCTATTTTGTGGAACTCGTTGTCTCCCAACGCCTTCGTTACCCGTACCGGGTTTCTCGTACCCAGATCGAAAAGGGAGTCAAACTGGTATCGCTCCTGAAAGTCACAGACCACACGGAAGAGGATATCGTAGTTTTCCAGCGTTTCACGAAGAGAATACTCGGAATCCAGCATTTTCCACGTCCAGAAGTTTGAAAAGATAGGGACCCGGGTATTTTTCCTGCACGCGAACGCATTGTTGATGATCGTTTTTCTCTCCAAAAACAAGCTTCTGTCTTCCATATTGGCCTCCTTTTCGTATGCCAGACAGCGGCATGGAGACCGCTGTTTGGCATATGCGGGTTAAAGCGCAGCGACCATGGCCGAGAACAGCGGATAGGCGAGGAAGATCGTTGCGAGGATGAAGATGACGATAATGGGCGGGGTGATCTTGAAGGAGTCGGAGGGGGTGCACCAATCCGTAGACATCAGCACGGACGGGGGACCGGAAGCAGGGGGGATCAGAGCGCCGAAGCCGCAGCCCATGCCGATCAGCAGCGTCATGGCGGCGGGAGACACGCCCAGCGCGGGGAATGCGATGCACATGGGCACGATAGCGGCGTAAACCATGGCGCCGGTCGCGAAGCAGGACATGAAGTTCGTCTGCACGATATCCCAGATCGCGGCGATCGCCACGATAACCATGCCGCTGGAAACGGAAGCGACCAGCGGGCTCATCACGTTGCCCAGCCAGGTGGACACGCCCGTGGACGCGGCAGTGATCGTGGAGCTGAGGGTGTTCATGCAGCAGACCAGGATGATCGTGTTCCAGTTCACCTTGGAGAACAGATCGACATAGTTCATCGCAGGCTTGCCGTTGACCTTGACCATGCACATGATGCACAGCGCGATACCGGGGGCGACGGCATATCCGAGCCCGCTGATGTAGGACGCCACGCCGGGAAGGATCCCGGAGATCAGGTCGGGCAGGATCCAGAGGGCGATGCAGATGAAATAAGCCGTAGCGACGTAGGTCTCCTGCTTGGTCTTGGGGGGCAGGTTCTTCCGCGCCATCTCCACGTTATAGTTCTGCAGCTTGGAAACGTCGGGCCGAACGATGAACTTGAAGTAAAGGATCATCAGCGCCAGCGTCACGGTGCAGGCGGGCAGAGCGCAGATGGTGTATTTAATCAGGGAAACCGCAGCTCCGTGATCGGCCAGAGCGTAGCCGATGTACATGACGGGGATCACGTGGCCGATGGGGGTGGCCAGGGTGGAAAGGATCGTAGAGCAGATGGAGCCGATCAGGATGACCTTTACGAGCTTGTCTTCTTTTTTGCACTCCAGCATCTCGAACAACTCAAGGCAGAGCGGGAGCACGAACACGGATTCGGCGGTGCAGTCCATGATGAGACCGAGAATGTATTCGCCGACCAGCAGCATGGTGATGAATGCCCAAGGCCGGTTTTCCACAAACTTTCTCGTGATGAACCAGGTGATGATGCGACGCATGAATCCGGTCTCCGTCAGGGCGATGGAGAACATGAAGCAGAAGATCAGGAAGGGGATCAGCCAGCTGCCGAAGGAGGCCGCCCAGATTTCCGCGGGGGTTTTAACGCCGGTCAGGATCATGCCCAGAATACACAGCAGGCTGGGCCAGCCGGTCCCGATCGTGATCCACAGATAGACGGTCGCCACGAAAACGGAAAGAACGGAGACGCCGATGGAAGTCAAACCGTTTGTTGCGGGGATAAAGATGCGCATCAGCAGGAATATAGCAATGCCGATGATGATATGAAGTGTGCTTTTATCTTTTGTTTTTGTCATTTCCCTCACCTCTCAATTAAGTCCGGTAGTTTAAGGCAAAGTTGTTTACCGCCAAAAGATTTTCCCGCTTGCAGTCGCTGGCGTAGGACATCATTTTCGTCTGGCTGAGGACAAAACCGTTGCCCAGCTCGTCGATCAGCTTTTTCGTGTACGCCACGCATTCGTCCGGGGTCCCCCGGCCCAGGAGCTCGGGAGACATTCCGCCTGCGATCGACATGTTGGGAAGACGTTTCCTCACGGCAAAGATGTCGTCCTGTTCCAGCTGGACCATCAGCCGCCCCTTCGGAATATCATCGAAGTGGTCGGCAAACCGGAGCAGCGTGGCCTCCGACATCAAGAACAGCTTTTTGTCGTTCTCAAGCATTTTGGAAAAAACACGAATGAAGTACGGCCAGTAGAATTTGTCAAACTGTTTTTCGTTGAGGATGCTCCAGCCCATAAAGGAGGTGTACGCATCCCCCAGATAGGGACTGGTATCGATTTTCAGTACCCTTTCGATCCCCGGAAGCATGATCGTTTCGTAGATGGCGTCCAGAGCTTCCAGCAGGTCGCCGGAGTTTCTTCGAATGTCCATGGACATTCCCTTGATCCCGCGCAGCGCAGTGAAGAAGTATTCGAACGGTTCCTTAAGGTAATATGGCGAGACGGGAACACACTGATAATCCTCAGCGAACTTTTTGGTGATCCTCTGAGAAAACGCCGTGAATTTCCTGTATTCCTTCACTGCGGCATTCAGTTGTTTCGTTGTCAGATCAGGACAGTAACGGGCAAAAGCTTTCGTGTAGAAAAACGCCGTCGGGTTGTTGACGTAGTCCCTGTACTCCGACGCTTCCATGATCTGGTGATCGGAAACGGCGAGACAGTTGTTCTCATCGTCGATCTGGTGGAACCCTTCCGTACCAAGGGCGTTGACCACGCGGATGGGGTTTCTCGTTCCCAGATCAAAGTGAGAGTCAAACTGATACCGTTCCTGGAAATCACTGACCAGCTTCTCCAGCAGATCGTAATCGGACAACGACTGTCTTAGCGGGTATTCGCTGTCAAGCATTTTCCACGTCCAAAAATTGGAAAACAGAGGCACTCTTTCGTTATGCTCCATGGAAAACGCGTTGTTGAACAGCCTTCTTCTTTCATTCAGCAGGTCTTTTTCTCCCATTTGTTCACTCCTTTCTTTCTTGATGCACGCCGGCCGTCTTCTGATACTACTCTACAAAATAAATAATGTGATTTCCAATAAGAAAAACAAATTATAATCGTAAGAAGAAGTTATCATTCATAAATAATAGCAAAGAACGTGCAACAATTCTGTGCAAAATAGACAATAACAAGGCGGCGTACCCGCTTCGGCATGATCCTTTCGACCTTAGGATTGTTCCTATTTTACAGTTTTTTTCCTACATTATATAGAAAAAGTGGAAAGGCGGGATTTGCATATTTTGACGAAGTATAGTAGACTGTTTCAGGGGGGAAAAGGCATGAATATCAATATCTCTGATCTGGAACAGTTCTGCGCCATCGTGGAAGAGCCGAACCTGCGAAAGGTCTCCGAAAAGCATTTCATTTCTCAGCCTGCGCTGAGCCAGAAACTCACAAAGCTGGAAGATGAGTTCGGAGTCAAATTGTTCATCAGAAACAACCGTACTCTTGAGATCACTGAGTACGGTGAACTGCTGTATTCCTGCGCGAGAAAAGTCATGGGCGAACTGGAAAAATGCAAAAATGACATCCAGAAGATCAAGGGAGAATCTGATATCCTTTCCATTGCCGGCGATAATATGTATTTTTATGCCTTCATCATGCCGCTGTTTCTGTCCGCCCACAGCAACATGGAATTTGTCCGCTCCCATTTTGACGAGGATACGACCATGCAGGCGCTGCTGGACAATGCCTGCGATCTCGTGGTCTCTGCTCACAGGCTCAGCGAAGAAGACCCCGGGATCGAAAGCGTTTTTATCATGGAGTACCAGCTTTACGTTTCCGCAACGGCGGAATATCCGTTCTTTCACGATAAAGAGATCGCTTTCCGGGAGCTGGACGGGCTTTCCTTCGTTCGTACGGATCTGGATACCTATGAAACGAAGACTTTGGATAAATTTCTCACCAGGAACAACATCAATCTGAACGTTAAGTACCAGTCCGGAAGAGATTCCCTTACGATCTTCAAGAGAAACAGCAATCTTCTGGTTTTTACCACGTCGTACAATCTGCTGATCAACGACCAGTATGAGGGCCGCCGTTACATTCACATTTCAGATTACCCCCTGAATGGATATCCCCTCTATCTTTCCTACCGCAAGAGTTCGTCCAAGCTGCCCTTGATCACCGAACTGCTGATCTGGATAAAGAAAATGATGAAGGAAACGGAGCTGCAGAACCCCGAGTTCAAGAACATACGGCATATTTGACCGGCCGGAAAACGAGGTCGGTCATCGGCAAAGCGCTCTCCCCGATATCGGGGAGAGCGCTTTGCTGTGGATCCGTATAAGCCGTTCATCCTGCCCGCGGAGACCGGGAGAGCTGGCCCTGCGATATAGCGGTTTTTTCAAAGCATCACGCGTGAGGCGGCGTAGGCCGCGGCGGCGGAGATCAGACCGTGGAGCAGCTTGCCGCGGAGCCGCCGGGAGAGATCCAGCCCGGCGTCCGCCGTGACGGAGGCGGCCTGCAGATGCACGCACAGCCCGCCCCAGCTTAAAAGGAACTCTGCCAGCGCCAGATGGCCGGGAGTCACGGCCATGCCCGCCATGGCGCCGACCCCGGAGGAGAGCTCCAGACACCCGGCGAACAGGGCCCGGAGAGCGGCGGCCTCCCAGCCGAAGCGCCGGGACAGTATGTCAGAGATAAGGCCCGGAAAGCCCGGCGCCTCTCCCACGCCCAGCAAAGCGGAGAAAAAGACCACGTAGCCTCCGATATTCAGCAGCGCCGACACGGCCCCCGAAACGGATTCCGTCAGCGCCCGGGGGAAGGGAAGCGCTGACGGGGAAACGTTCTCGCGGCCTTCGTCATCCTTTTTACCGGGAGTCAGCAGCGCCAGCGCCAGAGCGGCAAGAGCGTGGATGCCCCAGAGGAACAGCCCCCATCCGGCACTGCCGAACACGCCGACCCCCAGAGCGCCCACGGCAAAGGCCGGGCCGGAGTTGTCACAGAAGAAAAGAAGCCGGTCTCCATCAGCCCGGGAGAGCCGTCCGGCTCGGACCGCCTGGGCCACGGAAGCGGCCCCCAGCGGATAGCCCCCGGAGAGCCCCAGCAGAAAGAGCCCCGCCCCCGGTCCGGAAAAGCGCCGTCCCGGCAGACGGCGGCCCAGCGCCTCGGGCAGACCCAGCCGGGAGAGCAGCCCCGCCGCGGCGAAGAAAGGCAGCAGGGAGGGCACGAGAATATCGGCCCAGAGGACAAGACCCCGGGCCGCGCCCTCCCGGGCAGGCCCGGACCGGAGAAGAAACACCGCGAACAGCGTGAGCGCCGCGGCGGAAGAAAGCCATCGTTTTTTCATAGGGCAGTCTATGCCCGGCCGGACGACCATAGAAGCGTACAACATGAAGCCGGACGCGGACGCATAGGCTTATCCGGGAGGCGACGGCATGAAGATCAGGGATACGGTGGCGGATCTGGCGGAGACGCTGGACCTGCCTCAGGAGGCACTCTCGGATGCGGTGCGCATCACGCTCTCCGGGCGGCGACGAGCCACGGTGGAGCATCACAGGGGGCTGATCGGCTATTCCCCGGAGAGCGTGGAGGCCGACACAGGCCGGGGCGCTGTCCGCATCCTGGGAACGGATTTGGCTCTCCGGGCCATGGACCGGGAGACGCTGATCGTTACCGGGACCATTTCGGCGGTGGAATATGACTGACGGCGGTCGCGTCACGGCCCGCGTCGCCGCGCCGCTGCTTCGGGACTACCTCAACCGCTGCGCCGCCGAGGGGATCGAGCTGCAAAACGTCCGGGCAGAGGACTTTTTCACCTGTGTCTTTTCCTTGCGGCCGGAGGACGCTTCCCGTGCGGAGAAGCTGGCGTACCGCTGCGGCGGGGAGTGGGAACGGCTGAAAGAATCTGGTCTGCCCAGGCTACGCCGGCGGGTCCGCCGCCGTGTCGTGCTGTGCGCCGGGGCGGCGCTGCTGTTTGTCGCTCTCTGTGCGGCGTCTCTCTTCGTCTGGGATATCCGGGTGACAGAAAACGATTCGACCGTCCCTGACGCGGAGATCCTCCGGGTCCTGGCGGAGCAGGGGGTAGGCGTGGGCAGCTTTGCCCCCGCGTTTCGCGCCGAGCGCATCCGCACCGCCGCCCTGTGCGCTCTGCCGGAGCTGAGCTTTCTGGCGGTGAACGTGCGGAACGGCAGGGCGGAGGTGACGGTCCGGGCCCTCCGGGAGCCGCCGGAGATCTGGGACAGCGAGAGGAAGGCCAACGTCGTCGCCACGGCATCCGGGCTGGTGGACGGCGTGCGGACGCTGGCCGGAAACGCCCTGGTAAAGCGGGGAGAAACCGTCACAGCCGGACAGACGCTCATCGAAGGTACCGCCGCCGAGCCCCACGCCCGAGGCGAGGTCCGGGCTTATACCTTCCGGGAGCTGACGGCCTCGGCGCCCCTGACAGCGTGGGAGAAGACTCCCTCCGGAGCTGCCCGCCGACGGTTTTTTCTTCTTTTGGGACAAAAACAAATAAAAATCTCTCTCGGCAGTAGCATTTTCCCCCTGACGTGTGATAAAATCACCTATGTATGGGAACTTTCTGTTCCGGGCGCTTTCTCTCTGCCCGTGAAGCTGGCGGAGGAAGTCGTACAGCCCTTTCAACTCACCGCCGGAGAGCGGGAAGCGGAGACTGTGCGGCTCCAGCTGGAGGAAGCGCTGCAGACCCGCCTTGCGGAAACGCTGGGGGAGAACGGACAGGTCCTGACGGAACACTTCACCGTGTGCAGCGACGGCGCCCTTCTCACCGTGACGCTCCGGGCCTAGTGCCTGGAGCGGATCGACCGGGACCTGCCGCTGCCGCCGTAAAGAGACTACTGGCAAAAGAAACGGAGGGGACACGGCATGGATATCGTTATTGCCGCCGACCGCGTGGAGGACATTTTGAGCGTATTCGGCTCTTTTGATCAGAACCTTCACATCATAGAAAAAGAATTTGACGTGCGCGTCACGGACCGGGACGCGGAGCTGAAGATCTCCGGCGAGCCGGAAAACGTTGTCCTGGCGGAGAAGGCCGTGCATGGTCTGCTCTCGCTGGCGGCCCGGGGGGAGAACATCGACGAGCAGAAGGTGCGCTACATCCTCACCATGATCCGGGCCGGACGGGAGGATCAGATCGGAGAGATCAGCAGCGGCGTGGTGTGCATCACCGCCAAGGGCCGCCCCGTCAAGCCCAAGACCCTGGGCCAGAAGGCGTACGTTCAGGCCATACGGGAGAATACCGTCACCCTGGGCATCGGTCCCGCCGGCACGGGCAAGACCTATCTGGCGGTGGCGGCTGCGGTGGCCGCCTTCCGGGAGAAGAGCGTCAACCGCATCATCCTCACCCGTCCCGCGGTGGAGGCCGGAGAGCGGCTGGGCTTCCTGCCCGGGGATCTGCAGAGCAAGGTGGACCCTTATCTGCGCCCACTGTACGACGCGCTCTTCGATATGCTGGGCCCCGAGACCTACAATACCTATCTGGAAAAGGGCAATATCGAGGTAGCACCGCTGGCCTATATGCGGGGACGCACCCTGGACGACAGCTTCATCATCCTGGACGAGGCGCAGAATACCTCCCGGGAGCAGATGAAGATGTTTCTGACCCGGCTGGGCTTCAACAGCAAAATGGTCATCACCGGCGACGTGACCCAGATCGATCTGCCTGCGGACAAGGTCTCCGGCCTGAAGGAGGCCATGCGGGTGCTGGACGGGGTGGAGGACATCGCCGTGTGCCGCTTCACCGGAGCGGACGTGGTGCGTCACGCGCTGGTGCAGCAGATCATCGAGGCTTATGAAAAGTTCGAAAAGAGACCTCACGCCGATGGCCCTGCGGAGCGAAAAAACGGTCCCCAAAACGGATACAATAACAACCCGAGAAGGAAATAAGCCATGAAACACAAGATCTACGTGACCCGCGCCAGACGCGGCCTCGGCCACAGCGAGACCGCCGCGCTGGTGAAGAAGGCTGCGGCCGTCGCTCTGGCCTGCGAGGGCATGGACGAGCCCTGCGAGATCAGCGTTACGCTGACCGACAGCGCGGGCATCCACGCCATCAACCGGGAGACCCGGCAGGTGGACGCTCCTACGGACGTGCTGTCCTTTCCCATCGACGAGCCGGACCTGGACACCGGCTGCCGGTTCCTGGGGGATATGGTGCTCAATCTGGACCGGGTGGAGTCCCAGGCCGCGGAATACGGCGGGGGCTACGCCCATGAGGCGCAGTATCTCACCGTGCACAGCGTGCTGCATCTGCTGGGCTACGACCATCTGGACGAGGGCGAGGAAAAGCAGCGGATGCGCGCGAGAGAAAAGGCCATCATGAAGGAGCTCGGCTATGATTTCTAAATCCTGTATGATCACCATCTGCGGACGGCCCAACGTAGGCAAATCCACCTTGGCCAACGCGCTGGCCGGGGAGAAGATCGCCATCGTGTCCGACAAGCCCCAGACCACCCGCAACCGCATCACCGCCATTTGCCAGCGGGGAGAGACCCAGTTTGTCTTTCTGGACACCCCGGGCTTCCACAAGCCCCGGACCAGACTGGGGGATTACATGGTCAGCGTGGTGCGTCAGAGCGTGGCGGACGTGGACGCGGCGGTGCTGGTGGCGGAGCCGGTGGCTTCGGTGGGGCCCCAGGAGAAGGAACTGATCCGCGCCGTGCAGAGCGCCGGCATCCCGGCGGTGCTGGCCGTCAACAAGATCGACACCGTGGAGCCCGAGCGGCTGCTCTCCGTGATCGCGGCCTACGCCGCGGAATATGAATTCGCCGCCGTCGTGCCGATCTCCGCCAAAACCGGGGAGGGCGTGGAGGAGCTGCTCTCTGAGCTGGAGCACTTCGCCGTGGAGTCGACCGCTCTGTTTCCGGAGGGGGAGACGACCGATCAGCCGGAAAAGCAGGTCTGCGCCGAGCTGATCCGGGAGAAGCTGCTGGAGAATCTGGACAGGGAGGTGCCCCACGGCACCGCCGTGGAGATCACCCGCTTCTCCGAGCGGGACAACGGCATCATCGACCTGGAGGCCACCATCTACTGCGAAAAGGCCAGCCACAAGGGCATCATCATCGGCAAGGGCGGCGCCATGCTCAAGAAGATCGGAGAGGCCGCCCGGCAGGATATCGAAAGCTTCATGGGCACGAAGGTCTATTTGCAGACCTGGGTGAAGGTCAAGGAAAACTGGCGGGATTCTCGGTCTCTGCTGCGCAATTTCGGCTTTACCGAGGAATAACGCTTCCAGTTTCACAAGATATT
Source organism: Oscillospiraceae bacterium (assembly GCA_017455685.1). Lineage (GTDB taxonomy): Bacteria > Bacillota > Clostridia > Oscillospirales > Oscillospiraceae > Apopatocola. Next base: position 21,076 of record JAFSZH010000075.1, on the reverse strand, counting down.
GCCAGCCATATCCCGCCCGGACAGGGGAAAACTGGGGATATGGAAAAAGACCTTTTTTGGGAGCTGTTCCGGGACACCGGAGATCCGCTCTTCTGGCTGCTGCTTCGGGAAGCGGACCGCGCCGCTCTCCCGCGCCGTGAAAAAACTGCGGAACAGAACGCCATGAGCGCTTCTGTTCCCCGCTGAAAGGTTTACATAATGTATGTCACCTTGCACGGTCTGGTCCTGCGGGAAGTGAAATACAAGGAATCCAGCAAGATTTTGACCATTCTCACCGAGGAAACGGGAAAGATCACCGCCGAGGCCAAGGGAGCCATGCGCAAGGGCTCCCGCTGCGCCGCCAGCGCCCAGGCGCTGGTCTGGTCGGAGATGACCTTTTTTGAAAACCGCGGCCGCTATACTCTCACCGAGGGTAGCGTGCTGGAGGATTTTGCCGCGCTGCGCTCGGATCTGGCGGATTACGCCCTGGGCTGCTATTTTGCCGAGCTGCTGGAAGCCCTGTCGGACGAGGACAGCCCCAGTGCGGCGCTGCTCCATCTGGGACTGAACGCCCTGTTCGCCCTGTCCCGAAGGCTGTACCCCTCCCGGCACATCAAAGCGGTGTTCGAGCTGCGGTGCATGTGTCTGGCGGGCTTCGCTCCGGCGTTGGACCGGTGCGCCCGCTGCGGGAAGCACGCTCCGGAGGAGCCGCGGTTCAGCGTTTCCGGTGGGGAAATCCACTGCGCCGGCTGCCAGCCCTCCACCCCGGGAAAGAGCCTGCCGCTGTGCCAGGGCTCCCTGGCCGCCATGCGGCACGTGACCGGGGCGGGGCCGAAGAAAGTGTTTTCCTTTACGCTGGAGGAGGACGCCGCCGCCCGATTTGCCCAGGTCTGCGAGGAATACGCCCTGACCCAGCTGGACAGAGGCTTCAAGACGTTGGATTACTGGAAGAGCGTATCGTAACGCCCTTCCCCGGAACATAGGAATACAGGAGAATTATGGAACTGTTTGAAAAATCCCAGCTGACGCTGGAGCTGCCCGCGGTGCTGGAGCTGCTGGCCGCCGAAGCCGTGTCCGAGCCTGCCCGGGAGGAGTGCAGGGCGCTGAAGCCCAGCGTCCATCCGGAGGAGATCCGGCGGCTGCAGGCGGAGACCACCGCGGCCAAAGATATGATGGTCTACAAGGGAAGCCCCTCGTTTTCCGGCCTGCGGGACGTTCGGGGGGCGCTGGCCCGGGCGGATATGGGCGGTGTGCTCAACACCCGGGAACTGCTTTCCATCGCCGGGGTGCTTACCGCCGCCCGGGCGGTGAAGTCCTACGGGGCCTCGGCAGAGAAGGAGACCTGTCTGGACCCTCTGTTTCGCACGCTGCAGACCAATCGGTTCCTGGAGGACAAGATCGTCACCTCCATCCCCGGGGACGATGAGATCGCCGACTCCGCCAGCGGCGACCTGGCGGATATCCGCCGGAAGATGCGGGCTGCTGCGGCCCGGGTGCGGGACAGTCTGCAGAAGATCATTTCCGCTCCCTCCATGGCCAAGTTTTTGCAGGATCCCATCATCACCACCCGGTCCGACCGTTTCGTGGTGCCGGTGAAGGCGGAGTTCAAGAGCTCCGTGCCCGGTCTGGTCCACGACGTGTCCTCCTCCGGGGCCACCCTGTTCGTGGAGCCCATGGCCGCCGTGAAGGCAAACAATGAGATCCGCGAGCTGAAAGCCAAGGAAAAAGCGGAGATCGAGCGGATCCTGGCGGCGCTGTCCGCCGAGTGCGCCGAGCACCGCACGGATATCGACGGGGACTATCTGGTGCTGGTGCGGCTGGACGCCATCTTCGCCAGAGCCCGGCTGAGCTTCAAGCTCAACGCCGGAGAGCCGATCCTGGCCGAGCGGGGGATCCGCCTGCGCCATGCCCGGCACCCGCTGCTGGACAGGGACAAGGCGGTGCCCATCGACGTGGAGCTGGGGGAGGACTTCGATACGCTGGTCATCACCGGCCCCAACACCGGCGGTAAGACCGTATCGCTGAAAACCATCGGACTGCTGTGCCTGATGGCCCAGTGCGGCCTGCACATCCCCGCCTCTGAGGGGAGCAGCGTGCCGGTGTTTTCTTCCATCCTGGCGGACATCGGCGACGAGCAGAGCATCGAGCAGTCTCTGTCCACCTTCTCGTCCCACATGGTGAACATCGTGGGCATCCTGGCCGAGAGCGGGCCGGATACCCTGCTGCTCTTTGACGAGCTTGGCGCGGGCACCGACCCAGTGGAAGGCGCCGCTTTGGCCATCTCCATTCTGGAAAGCGCCCGGAGAAAAGGCTGCGTCATCGCCGCCACCACCCACTACGCCGAACTGAAGGTCTACGCCGCCAACACCGTGGGCGTGGTCAACGCCTCCTGCGAGTTTGACGTGGACACCCTGCGGCCCACGTACCGGCTGCTCATCGGCATCCCCGGCAAGTCCAACGCCTTTGCCATCTCCCGGCGGCTGGGACTGCCCGAAGAGATCATCGAGGACGCCCGGAGCCGCATCGGCGTATCCAGCGCCCGATTTGAGGAGACCATCGAAAAGCTGGAGCAGACCCGCCGTATCATGGACCGTGACCGGCAGGAGGCCGCCGTTCTGCTGAAAAAAGCGGAGGAGGAGCGCAAAAAAGCCGCCCAGATCCGCGCAGAGCTGGAGGTCCGGCTGGACAAGGCGGAGGAAAAAGCCCGCCGGGAAGCCGACCGGATCCTGCTGGACGCCCGGACGGTGGCCGAGCGCACCTTCCGGGAGCTGGACGCCCTGCGCTCCGACCAGTCCGGGGATCATCAGAAGAACAACGCCGCCCGATCCGCCCTGCGCCGGGACATCAACGAGGCCCGGGACGCCCTGCGCGCCGACGAGGAGCCGGTGACGGAGGAGAAGTCCGCCCGCCCGCTGGAGGTGGGGGACACGGTACAGATCAAGGCCATGGGCGTGAAGGCCACGGTGCTGTCCATCAGCGCAGACCGGACGCTGGTGCTCCAGGCGGGGATCCTGCGCGTCACCGCCCGGGAGGATGAGGTGCTGCTGCTGCCCGAGGAAAAGGTGACCCAGGTGATCCGCCGGGAGAGTCGGGGCACGGCCCTGCGGGACAGCGTCGTTTCCTCCGAGCTGGACATCCGGGGCATGGAGACCATCGAGGCCATTCCAGTGGTGGAACGGTACATCGACTCTGCCGTGCAGGGCCACCTGGAGAGCGTGCGCATCATCCACGGCAAGGGCACGGGAGCCCTGCGGGCGGCGGTGCAGCAGGCCCTGCGTAAGAACAAACAGGTGAAATCCTTCCGCCTGGGCCGCTATGGCGAGGGGGAGACCGGCGTCACCGTTGTGGAATTGAAATAATCGCGTTGCAACGCCTCGGTTTTTGCTGTGCAAAGCTCCAAAAGCGCAAAAAGCGGTTGACGCTTTCACTTTCCTTTGTTAAAATGTAGTCGTATCCAAGCGTGATTCATAAAACCACATTTTGGAATAGGAGCGGCGATATGATCAGTAAAGAAGTTGTTATCAGCAATCAGGTTGGCCTGCATGCCAGGCCGGCGACGTTCTTTATCCAGAAGGCCAACGAATACAAGTGCAGCATCTGGGTGGAGAAGGACGAGCGCCGTGTCAACGCCAAGTCTCTGCTGGGTGTCCTTTCTCTCGGCATTGTCAAGGGCACTACCATCACCATCATTGCCGACGGCTCTGATGAGGAAGAGGCGGTTGCTGCCCTCAGCGCGCTGATCGCTTCCGATTTTGCGGAGTAAAGAGAGCTGAAAATCGAAAGGGTGTGTTCCTGGAGGACACACCCTTTCTTTTTGCGCGCAAGTGGTTTATACTGTCAAAAAGATCACCTGATTTGTGAGAGAGGGACTATGACCAGACTGGAAGAACTGCGGGAAAAAGCCAACCGGCTGCCAATGCTGCCGGGGGTCTATATCATGCTGGACAGCTCCGGCGAGGTGATCTACGTGGGCAAGGCCAAGGCGCTGAAAAACCGGGTCACCAGCTACTTCCGGGGAGACCACCTGCCCAAGGTGGCCGCCATGGTGGACAAGGTGCAGGATTTCAACGTCATCATCGCCGAGACGGAGTTCGAGGCCTTGGTGCTGGAGAACTCTCTCATCAAGCGACACAAGCCCCGCTACAACATTCTTCTGAAGGACGACAAGGGCTATCCCTTCATCCGCGTCGATCTGCGGGAGGAATACCCCCGCTTCACTCTGGTCAACCGGGCAGCCTCCGACGGCGCGGCGTATTTCGGGCCCTTTGGGGGCCGGGGCACCAGTCACGCCGTCATCGACACCCTTTCCAAGGCGCTGAACCTGCCAACCTGCAGCAAACGCTTTCCCCGGGACATCGGCCGGGAGCGGCCCTGTCTGCAATTCCAGATGGGGGCGTGCCGGGGCTGGTGCCGGGGCGAGCCCGGGGCGGAGGAATACCGCGCCACGGTGGAGAAGGCCGTCATGGTGCTGGAGGGCAAGAGCGCCGAGCTGGTCCGCCAGCTCACCGACGAGATGGAGCGGGCCGCCGAGGACATGCGCTTCGAGGAAGCCGCCCGGCTCCGGGACCGTGTGCGGGCGGTGTCTGCGCTGGAAAACCGGCAGCGGGTCATCGCCGCGGCCCGGGCGGATACGGACGCCGTGGGCTTCCAGCGGGGAGCCAAAAGCTGCTTCGCCGTGCTGCACTACACCGACGGAGACCTGTCCGGCAAGGACTTCACTCTGCTGGAGGACCCCACCGAGACGGACGGGGAGGCCCTGTCCGCCCTGCTGCGGCAATACTACGGCAACCGTTCCGCCTGGCCCCGGACCATCCTGCTGCCCTTCGCCCCGGAGGACCGGGAGGACCTGGAGCAGTGGATCGGCCAGATGGCGGGACACAAGGTCTCACTGGAGGTCCCCCAGCGGGGGGACCGGGCCCGCTTTGCGGAAAAAGCCGCTGTCAACGCCCGGGAGGAGATCCTGCGATCCACCACCACGGAGCAGCGCCGGAGCAAGACGCTGGAATGGCTCCGGGACGCCCTGGGCCTGCCGGACGTGCCCCGGCGCATCGAGGCATACGATATTTCCAATACCGGCAATACGGGCATCGTGGCCAGCATGACCGTTCACGTGAACGGCAAGCCTCTGAAGCGGGATTACCGCAAGTTCCGCATGAAGGACGTGACCGTCCAGGACGATTACGGCTCCATGCGGGAGGTGATCGCCCGCCGCTTCCGCCGTCTGCAGGACGGGGACGAAAAATTCGTGGACATGCCGGACGTGCTCTTCATCGACGGCGGCGCGGAGCATGCCTCCGCGGCCTGCGCGTCCCTGGAGGAGCTGGGCGTTTCCCTGCCGGTATTCGGCATGGTCAAGGACGACCGCCACCGGACCCGGGCACTGGTGACTCCGGAGGGCCGGGAGATCGGCATCCAGTCCAATCCGGCGGCCTTCGCCCTGGTGGGCCGCATCCAGGAGGAGACGCATCGCTTCGCCATTGAATACCACCGCTCCCTCCGGGACAGCGTGCCCGGGTCCTCCCTGGACAAGATCCCCGGGGTGGGGGAGAAGCGGCGCGGCGAGCTGATCCGGCACTTCGGCACCATCAAGGCCATCCGGGCCGCCTCACAGGAGGAACTGGCCGCCGCAGTACCGAAAAACACCGCCCGGGCGGTCTATGCATACTACCACAAGGACGAGAACGCGGAGGAAACGCCATGCGAGTGATCTCGGGGACCTGCCGGGGCAGGAAGCTGCTGGAACCGGCGGGAATGGACGTGCGCCCCACCACCGACCAGGTGAAGGAGGCCCTTTTCAACATCATCCAGTTCGATATCGAGGGCCGCAAGGCACTGGACCTCTTCGCGGGCACGGGCCAGCTGGGCATCGAGGCCCTCTCCCGCGGCGCGGCGTCCTGTACCTTCGTGGACGCCTCCCGGACCTCGCTGAAGCTTGTGCAGGAGAATCTGCGCCGCTGCGGTCTCACGGCCGCCGTGGTACAGAGCGACAGCATCGCATTTCTCCGCCGGGGGGAGAAGTTCGATCTTATTTTCCTCGACCCGCCCTACGGCATGGGACTGGAAGAGCAGGCCGTCCGCGACGTCAAAGAATTTGACATCCTTTCAAAGGGTGGTATAATGGTCTGCGAGACACGCGCCGACACGGCTGTGCCCGACCCCGGCGCGGACTACGGCAGCGTAAAAACCTACCGCTACGGAAGGATCAGGCTCACCGTGATCACAAGGGGAGGATGAACGATGCAGACAGCCATTTATCCCGGCAGCTTTGACCCAATCACCGTGGGTCACCTGGACGTGATCCGCCGGGCCGCCAATATGTTCGAGCGGGTGATCGTGTGCGTGGTGGCCAACGCCAACAAAAAAACGCTGCTGACCCTGGAAGAACGGAAGGAGCAGGCGGAGCGGGTGACCGCCGCGTTTCCCAACGTGGAGGTGGACTCCTGGAACGGCCTGCTGGTGGATTACGCCAAGCAGTTTGATAAGCCTGTGGTGGTACGCGGGCTCCGGGCTCTGTCTGACTTCGAGTACGAATTCATGATGGCGCTGACCAACAAAAAGCTGAACCCCGGGGTGGAAACGATTTTTCTGGCCACGGATGAAAAGTACATGTATCTGAGCTCCAGTGCCGTCAAGGAGATCGCCGCGTTCCACGGGGACGTCACCGAGTTCCTGCCCCCGGAGATCCTGGATGACGTGCTCAGGAAATATCAGCAGGAGGGATCGTAATGGAAAACCGTGCTCTTGATATCATTGATATGCTTTATACCATGATCGCGGAGGCCTGGGGCGTGCCCCTGGGCAACGACAAATGCATCGTGGAGCGGGATAAAGCGCTGAATCTGCTGGACGATCTGAAGGCCGTGCTGCCCATGGAGCTCAGCGAGGCCCGCCGGCTGGTCAACGCCCGGAACGAGTTCGTCACCAGCGCCAAGCAGGAGGCCGATACTCTCCGCCGCAACGCCGAGGAGGAGGCCCGCCAGCTGGTGGATCAGCAGAATGTGTACAAGGCCGCCCAGAAGAAGGCTGACGAGTCCATCCGGGACGCGGAGCAGAAGGTCAAGGAGATCCGGCGCATGGCCGGCAGCTACCTGGACGACACCCTTCGTAAGGCGGAGGAGACCATGGCCTCGGCGCTGGAAAACCTGCGCAATACCCGCGGCCAGATCCGCGCAGCCCTGCCCGTGGAGCAGGAGGGCACGGCCGACGTCACCATGGAGGACGTGGAGGACGTGGACCTGCTGGGACAGTAAGCCATATTGTTTGGAAAGCGGCGGGAGCTTCCTTTGAAGGATGCTCCCGCCGCTGCTGTTTTCCAATCCCTACGTCGATGAATTGTGTGGTGAAACTATCCGGTGAATACCGTACCGTTTCCCCGGTTTTTTGTATCTGCAGTTCCCGGGCGATGTGCTCCAGCGTCTCCATGTCGGACTGGCCTCGGACGATGAGAATGATGCCATCCTCCGGCTGGAACATGATAATGTAAAAGTATTCCTCCCCCCGGTGGTCCTCCCGCCATGGATTGTCCCGGTGGGCGTGAATCTCATGGATCTCCCATCCTGGCCATTCCTCCCATACCGCTTCGGAAACTTTCACCGGGTCGGAATAGCTCAGCAGCAGGGCCCCATCCTTGTATTGACAGGCGTATTTCACCCCGATCTGGCAGGTAACGCCCTGATAGTCATCGCTTTGGGCGTCCAGCCTCCCCTCGGACAGATCTGTGTTCTCCGTAGAGAAGTACCGGAACCATTTGTCGCTGCCGTCGTCATTCAGCAATCGAGTGTCATAAGGCAGCCATGCCGGGCGGAAAAGCACCTCCGGACATTCCTCAGGTCCATCGAAATCCATAACCAGCTTCGCGTCCCACTCTACCGTATCTGTTACGCCCGGACGGAGAGTGAATTCTATGCCCATTTTCTCTCCCGGCTCGCCCTGCCGAAGACCCATTGTAAATAAACCTGCCGCCATTGCACTGATCCCCAGCGCCAGCACCAGACAGGCCGCAAGCGGAGGCATCGCCCATCGCCGGGGCAGGGCTTTGCTCCTTCCGGCAGGAAACTCCTCCGGTGCGGCCTGCAGAAGATACTCTTCGTCTACCTCGTTTAAAGCTCGGATCAGAACATTTCGATTCATAGGGAATAGCCCTCCTTTTTCAGTGTTTTTCGCAGCTTCTCCCGGAGCCGGTGGAGACGGACACAGGCGGCGTTGGCGCTGATACCCAGCGAGCGCGCTGCGGTCTCCACGCTCTGGCCATACCAGTACCGCCGGAGAAAGAGGATCCGGTCCCGCTCTCCGCACCGGGAAAGAAAGAGATTGATGAGTCTTGCCAACTCCCGGGCATCAGTCTCAGATTCGGGACTGTCTCCGCCGGGAATAGCTTCCGCCAGCTCATCAATGGCCAGCAGTCTGCCGTTCCGCTTGGCGGCGAAGTTTGACCGCGCCTTGTCGAGAGCGGCATTTCGCCCGATACGGCAGAGAAAGGGAAGAAGAGCTTTTGGCCGCTGGGGCGGTACAGTGTTCCAGACAGCGAAATACACGTCGCTGATACACTCCTCCGCATCCCTTTTGTCCGGCAATATGCCGACGATCACAGAGCGAAGCACACCGCCGTATTTTTCTTTCAGCGCATCCACGGCCTGTTCCGAGCGCTCGTAGAACAGATCCAGGATCATTTCATCGTCCAATGGAAGCTCATCTCCTTTCCGTCCCAATTATAAAAACGATAAATCAAGGAAAAACTTACAGTTTTTTTTATCAAAATTTGTCAGATTTGATGAGAAAACGACACCGCACTATATATTGTGCCTGTTTTTGTCTTTTACTTCAATATACCACAGGATATAGCAGCTTCCCCGCAGGAATCGCAAAAGAAAAGCGATCCGGCGGGGAAATTTTTGCTTGCAATTATTATGTAACCCAATTATAATGTGGTTACATAGTGGGGAGAAGTGGGGAAAAGTGTGTAATTCTCCCCTCGAATCCCAGGAAAGGGGGCCGGCGCCCATGACAGGTGAATACGAACATACGCTCGACGCCAAGGGGCGGCTGGCGATCCCCTCCCGGCTACGGGATGAGCTGGGCAGCGTTTTTTACGTGACGCTCTCCATGGACCGGTGCCTGAGCGCCTACTCTTCCGAGAACTGGCAGAGGTTTTCCGACAAGGTGGACGCCATGCCTTTCGTCAAGCAGCGGAAAATGCGTCCGCTGTTCGCCTTCGCCGCACGATGCGAGGTGGACGGGCAGGGCCGGATCCTGCTGCCCCAGAATCTGCGGGAGTACGCGGGACTGGAAAAGAATGTGACCGTGGTGGGCTGCAACAACCACGCCGAGCTGTGGGACAGCGCCAAATGGGTTGAACAGCACGCCATCGAGATGACGCCGGAGAACATCGCCGCCGTCATGGAAGAGCTGGAATTCTGATCATGCCGGAACACGTCAGCGTCCTGCTGGACGAGTGCATCGAGAATCTGAATATCAAGCCGGACGGCGTCTACGTGGACGGGACCCTGGGGCTGGGCGGTCACTCTCTGGAGATCGTCAAACGCCTTGCCTCCGGGCGGCTCATCGCCATCGACCGGGACGAGACAGCCATTGAGCGCTCCCGGGAACGGCTGAAGGATTACGCCGATAAGATCACCTTCGTCCACGGAAACTTCCGGGACCTTGACGCCATCCTGGACGGGTTGAAGATCGACAAAGTGGACGGCATGCTCTTCGATCTGGGCGTTTCGTCCCCCCAGCTGGACGAGGGGGAACGGGGCTTCTCCTATATGACGGACGCTCCGCTGGACATGCGCATGGACCGGAGCGAGAGCCTGACCGCAGCAGACGTGGTGAACACCTGGAGCGAAGGAGAGCTGATGCGGATCCTCCGGGACTACGGCGAGGAACGCTATGCCGCCCGGATCGCGAAGAGCGTCGTGACCGCCCGGCAGAAAAGCCCCATCGAGACCACCGGCCGGCTGGTGGAAGTCATCAAGAGCGCCATGCCCGCCGCGGGCCTGCGGGAAAAGCAGCACCCGGCCAAGCGGAGCTTTCAGGCCATCCGCATCGCGGTGAACGACGAGCTGGGGGCCGTGAGGGAGATGCTTCTCGCGGCCATGGACCGGCTGAAACCGGGCGGACGCCTCTGCGTGATCAGCTTCCACTCCCTGGAAGACAGGATCGTGAAGACCGCCATCCGGGAACGGGAAAACGGCTGCACCTGTCCGCCGGACTTCCCTGTGTGCGTATGCGGCTTCGTACAGACGATGAAGACCGTGAGCAAACCCATCATCGCCGGAGAGGAAGAACTCCGGCGCAACCCCAGAGCACGCAGCGCACGGCTGCGGACAGCGGAGAGGATCAATTAGTCAGCGCGGAGAGCGAAAGGGAAGAGGAACCATGACCATCGAACCCATGGAAGAAAAAACTGCCGTATTTCAGCTCGGCAGTCTGCCTTCCCATGCCGAGCCCCGGTCATACGACCTGGATGAGCCCACCAAGGAACTTCCGCTGATCTCCGGACGCTTTGCGGGCCGGGAGTGGATCGTGGAAGACCTGCAGCGGGAATACACGGAAAAGAAAGCCGAGAAAGCCCTCCGTCCCCGGAAGACCCGCCGTGCGCTGGGACTGTCCCTGGGAGCGGCTGCTGCGGTGATCCTGCTGATCTGCTCGCTGCTGGGGCAGGCGAAGCTGGTGGACCTGAATGAAAAAACCACGGCGGCGGAAACGCAGATCGCCGAGCTGCAGGCCGAGCACAGCGAACAGCAGGCACGCGGAGCCGTGCTGCGCGTGGAGAACCGCTCCGGCCAGGCGGCGGCCGCTGAATCCGCCGACGCCGGCGAGACCGGAGATCGGGCCACGGTTTTGAGTATCCGCCGGGGCCGGGAAATGAACTATCTCTGGAATTCTTTCCTCGACAGCGTTGGGGCATCTTTTCGCTGAGAGCTTAATATAATACGTTCATAAGAACGTATCGCTCTCGGGAGGGACCCTCGCGTGTCTGCCAATTCTGACGCCCCCAATCGAACCATGCTCCGCCGCGCACTGTTTCTGATGGCAGTGTGCGGCATAGTTGCCTTTATCATCCTTGCGGCGCAGCTTTTCCGGCTGCAGATCCTGCGCCACGACGAGCTGGAAAGCGCGGCGCTTGCCCAGCAGCTCCGGCGGACCACCCTCCCTGCGGGGCGGGGAACGATCTACGACAGCCGGGGCAACGTACTGGCGGTGAGCGCAACCACCTTTACGGTCTATCTCTCCCCGGCGGAGATCGCCGTGAACGGGGAGGACGCCGAGTTGATCGCCTCCGGTCTGGCCGAGCTGCTGGGCATGGACAGAGAAAAGCTCCTGGGTCTGGCGGGCGACAGAAGGTCCTGGTACAAGACCGTCCGGCGGCAGGTGGAGAGGGAGACCGCCGAACAGATCCGGGAGTTCAAGAGACGCTACGACCTGCAGGGCATCAAGCTGGAGCCGGATACCAAGCGCTATTACCCCTATTCCTCGCTGGCGGCCCACGTCATCGGCTTCGTGGGCGTGGACAACACCGGCCTGGCCGGGATGGAATTCGCCATGGACGACGTGCTCACCGGCTCTCCCGGCAGCATCCTGCGGCTGAAAAACTCCGTGGGGACGGACATGATCCTTGCCGGGTACGAGGATTACGTGGACGCCAAAAACGGCAGCAGCGTTTATCTGACCCTGGATTCGGACCTGCAGTTTTTCCTGGAAAAGCAGCTCCGGCAGGCTGTACGGGACTACGACGTGCAAAACGGCGCCGCCGGGATCCTGATGGATCCGAAGACCGGGGCGATCCTGGCTATGGCGTCTCTGGGAAGCTTCGATCTGAACAATTATCAGGAGGTCGCGCCCTCGGTCCGGGAAGAGCTGGACGCCATCGCCGATCCGGAGGAGCGCTCCGCCGCCGCGTCGCTGGCCCAGCTGACCCAGTGGCGCAATAAGGCTATTTCCGATACCTACGAGCCCGGCTCCACCTTCAAGATCATCACCCTGGCCATGGCGCTGGAGGAGGGGGCAGCCACCCCCCACAGCAGCTTTTTCTGCGGCGGCAGCATGAGCGTGCAGGGCCGGGGCAAGGCCCTCAACTGCTGGAAGCACGCCGGCCACGGCGCCCAGACTCTGACCCAGGCCGTGCAGCACTCCTGCAACGTGGCCTTCGCCACCCTGGGCCTGCGGGTGGGGGAGGAAACCTTTTACCGATACTGCGAGGATTTCGGATTCTTTCGCGCTTCAGAGGACCCCAACGCATCACTGACCGGCAGGACCGGTATCGGTCTCCCGGGGGAGAGCGGCAGCATCTGGTGGAGCAGAAACGTTTTCTGCGATCCGGAGAACTTTTCCCAGCTGGCGGCGGCCTCTTTCGGTCAGACCTTCAATATCACGCCTCTCCAGCTGATCACGGCGGTGAGCGCCTGCTGCAACGGCGGCTATCTGATGAAGCCTTATCTGGTGGACAGGATCTGCGACAGCGACGGAAATCTGCTCAGTCGGACAGAGCCCACCGTGGTGCGTCAGGTGATCAGCGGCGAGACCAGCCGCCAGATCAACACCATTCTGGAACAGGTGGTCTGCGACACGGCTCATGGCACCGGGAAGAACGCCTACGTGGCCGGATACCGGGTGGCGGGCAAGACCGGCACCTCCGAAAAGGTCGCCCAGGACGCGGCAGGGGGCGCCAAAGAGTACATCGTCTCCTTCATCGGCTACGCCCCGGCGGACGATCCGAAGGTGGTCTGCCTGGTGCTGATGGATACCCCGTCCACTTCCACGGGCATCTATATTTCCGGCGGACAGATGGCCGCTCCGGTGGTGGGCAAGATCCTCTCGGACGTGCTGCCCTGTCTGGGCGTGGAGCCCCGGTACACCGAAGCGGAGCGGAAATATCTGGACCGCCAGGTGCCGGACGTGACCGGAATGGGGCTTGCAGAAGCCCGGAAGTCTCTCGCGGACGCGGGTTTTACCGTCCGCGTTACGGGGGAAGGGGAGACTGTCACAGACCAGCTGCCCAAGGCCGGCGCCACGGTGGCCGCCGGGACTACGGTGATCCTGTACGCCGGGACCCGGGCCGCCGAGATGCCGCAGACGGTGCCGCCCCTTGCCGGGCTGACCTATGCCCAGGCCAGGGAGACGCTTTTATCCCTTGACCTGTTCCTCCGCTCCAGCAATACGATCCTGGCCGATTCCGATCAGGTCCGCGTGGCGTTCCAGGACTTGGAGCCCGGAGCGGCGGCACTGCCCGGCACGGTGCTGGAGGTCACGCTTTTCAACGACGACGATGAATCCTACGGGGTGTATTGACCCTGGGGATCGATGAATAAACATAACGAGGACAAAGTTCATGAAGCTGAAAGAGATCCTGAACTGCATAGAGGTCATGGAATCCACCGCCTCCGGCGAGCTGGAGATCGGGGCCATCGCCTATGATTCCCGCCGGGTGAAGCCGGGAGATCTGTTCGTGGCGGTCCGTGGGTTTGAGGCAGACGGGCATCGCTTCATCCCCATGGCGGCGGAGAAGGGCTGCGCGGCGGTGCTCTGTGAGGAGCCTCCGGCGGTCGACGTGCCCTACGTGATCGTCAGGGACAGCCGGCTGGCTCTTGCTCTCTGCGCGGGGAACTATTACCGCCATCCTACGGAGGAAATGACGGTCATCGGCGTCACCGGCACCAACGGCAAGACCACCGTTTCCGTGCTGATCAAGCAGATGCTGGAGAAATGTCTGGGGGCCAAGGTGGGTCTGATCGGCAGCATCAGCAACATGATCGGCGACGAAGAATTCCACACCGAGCATACCACACCGGAGTCCCTGGACCTGCAGGCCCTGTTCCGGCAGATGGTGGACGCGGGCTGCACCCACTGCGTGATGGAGGTGTCCTCCCACTCGCTGGTGCTCAGCCGCGTGGCCGGGGTGAAATTCAAGGTGGGGATCTTCACCAATCTCACCCAGGACCACCTGGATTTCCACAAGACCATGGAGGAATACGCCCGGGCCAAATCCCTGCTGTTTCCCATGTGCGAGCTGTCCGCGGCCAACGCGGACGATCCCTGGATGGAAACGGTGTTGAAAGACGCCCCGGGAAAGGTGTATACTTATTCCGCGGAGAGCGACAAGGCGGATCTGACCGCCCGGGATATCCGGCTTACGGCGGACCGGGTGAAGTTCTGCGCCCTGGAGGGCAGCGAGCTGGTGCGCACCACGCTCCATCTGCCCGGAAAGTTTTCGGTATACAACGCGCTGTCCGTACTGAGCTGTGCAAGACTGCTGGGGATCCCTCTCCGGGACGCGGCGGACGCCTTGTCCACGGCCCATGGGGCCAAGGGCCGGGTGGAGAGCGTGCCCACCGACGGCAATTACAGCGTTTACATCGACTATGCCGTGACCCCGGACGCCATTGAAAACGTTTTGAAGACCCTGCGGCCCATCGCCCCGGGACGGCTGGTGATGCTCTTTGGCTGCGGCGGCGACCGGGACCGGAAGAAACGGCCCATCATGGGCCGGATCGCCTCGGAGCTTTCGGACTACGTGATCATCACCAGCGACAATCCCCGGACGGAAAAGCCCGAGGACATCATTGCCGAGATCCTGCCCGGGCTGGAGGGACGGCCCACGCCCTACACAGTGATCCCCGACCGGATCGAGGCCATTCGCTGGGCCATTGAAAACCACCGGGAGGGCGATTTGATCTTGCTGTGCGGCAAAGGCCACGAGGACTATCAGGTCATCGGCCACGAGAAGATCCACATGGATGAACGGGAGATCGTCGCGGACATCCTGCGGGAAAGGAAAGAGAGAAAATGACAGTCAAACTGATCATGGCGCTGGTCGTCGGATTTCTGGTGTCCAGCGGCGTAGGGGCTTTTCTGGTGCCCTGGCTGGTCAGCATCAAGGTAGGTCAGCCCATCAAGAAGATCGGCCCCACCTGGCATAAAAACAAGGAAGGCACCCCCACCATGGGCGGCATCATGTTCATCGTCGCGGTGGCCGTGGTATGCCTGAGCGTAGGCTTTTCCGCCATTCGCGAGGGCGAGCTGGCCCACATCTACGTGCTGGTGCTGGCGCTGGTCTTCGGCGCTATCGGTTTTCTGGACGACTACGAAAAGCTCCGTCACCATGAGAACACGGGTCTCTCGGCCAAAGCGAAGTTCATCCTGCAGCTGACGGCGGCCATCGCGTTTTTGCTGCTGCTGCGTCTGAAGGGGTATCTGAGCCCCAACCTGTATATCCCGTTCTGGAACACCTACGTCCCCATCTCCGAGCCGCTGTACTTCGTTTTCGCGGCCTTCGTGGTGGTGGGAACGGTGAACGCAGTGAACATCACCGACGGCGTGGACGGCCTGGCGGCGGGCACCTGCATCCCGGTGTTTCTCTGCTTCACGGCCATCGTGTTCTGCTGGGGCAAGGACTTTTTCGCCCAGGGCGTGTATGCCGCCGGGCTCACCGGCGCGCTGCTGGGCTTTCTGGTGTATAACTTCCATCCCGCAAGGGTCTTCATGGGCGACACCGGCTCGTTGTTCCTGGGCGGCAGCATCGCGGGCATGGCCTTCGCGCTGGATATCCCCCTGCTGCTGATCCCTTTGTGCATCATGCCCATCATCGAGACGCTCTCGGATATCATCCAGGTGGGCTATTTCAAGCTTACCCACGGAAAACGGATTTTCAAAATGGCCCCGTTCCACCACCATCTGGAGATGGGCGGCTGGACGGGCCGGAAATGGAAAGAAAAAGAGATCTTTGTCCTGTTCGCCTCCGTCACGCTGGTGATGGCGGTGATCTCCCTGCTGGGAGTCACGGGACGCTATTCCTTCTGAGCTTTTAAGGAGTATTTCGGAGGAAAAGAATGCATCTCTCTCAGCGCCGCCCGGATACCGGGCGGGAGAAAACGGCGGATGTGCGGCGTGCCGCAGATCTGCCGTTTCTGCTGCTTACCGTGACGCTGCTCCTCACCGGGCTTGTCATGGTGCTCTCTGCCAGCTTTGCCAGCGCGTACTACGATATCCAGGGAGAAACGGGGCACGACCCCGTTTACTTCTTTTCCCGGCAGGCGGTATTTGCTATGGCCGGCGTCGTCGTCACGCTGGCCTTCTCCCGGATCCCCATGAGCCTTGTGCGAAAGTTCTCCGGGGCGGTGATGCTCGCCTCGGTGCTGAGCCTGGGGGCGGTGCTGGCCGTCGGCACGGTGGTCAACGGCGCCAGGCGCTGGATCAATCTGGGATTTACCACATTCCAGCCGTCAGAAATCACAAAAATCGCGATTATCCTTTACTTTTCCGACCTGATATGCAAATATAGGGATAAAATGCGGACCTTCCGGTACGGTATCGCGCCCTTCGCGCTGATCCTGGCGGGAGTCGCTGCGCTGCTGGTGCTGGAGCCGCATTTCTCCGCCGCCATCATCATTCTCACCATCGGCGCGGCCATGCTCTATCTGGGCGGCGCCCGGCTGGGATGGTTCGTGGGCGGCGGGGCCGTGCTCGTCACAGGAGCCGTGCTGGCGGTGCTGCTGGTGCCCTACGTGGCGGAACGGGTGGCCTCGTTCCGGGACCCCTTCTCGGACCCCACCGGGGACGGCTGGCAGATCGTACAGTCCCTGTACGCCATCGGTTCCGGGGGCCTCACCGGCCTGGGCCTGGGCCAGAGCCGGCAAAAATATCTATATCTCCCGGAGGAGCACAACGATTTCATCTTTTCTGTGGTATGCGAGGAGCTGGGCTTTATCGGCGCAGCGGTGATTTTGGCATTGTTCGCCCTGCTGATCGTCCGGGGTTATCTCATCGCCATCCGTTCCGGAGACCGGTACAGCTTTCTGGTAGGCGGCGGCATCACCACCATGCTGGCGCTGCAGATCATCCTCAACGTGGCCGTGTGCACCAGCCTTGTGCCCTGCACCGGCATATCCCTGCCGTTTTTCAGCTACGGCGGCACGGCCCTGCTGATCCAGATGGCCGAAGCCGGACTGATGCTGAGCATCTCCCGGGAAAACGTGCTGGCCTTTCCCGAAAGCACCCGTCCGCCGCGGACGGAGAAAAGAAGCAAGAGGAGTACGCCATGAACTTTCTGTTTGCCTGCGGCGGCACCGCGGGCCATATCAACCCCGCTCTGGGCGTGGCCGGGCGGCTGCGGGAGCTGATGCCCGACTGCAGCATCCTGTTTATCGGCGCGGAGGATAAAATGGAACGGGAGCTGGTGCCCCGGGAGGGCTATCCGCTCCGCACCGTGGCCGTGTCCAACCTGAGCCGGAGCATCTCCCGGGAGGGCTTCCGACACAATCTGAAAGCGGTGGAGCAGCTGGCCGCGTCCATGCCTGCCTGCCGGAAGATCATCAAGGAATTCAAGCCCGACGTGGTCATCGGTACCGGCGGGTACGTGTGCTATCCCGTGCTGCGGCAGGCGGCCCGCATGGGCATCCCCACCCTGGTCCACGAGAGCAACGCCAAGCCCGGTCTCACCACCAAACTGCTGGAAAACTACGTGGACCGGATCATGGTGGGCTTTGAGGAGGCCCGGAGCAACTACAAGCGCCAGGAGAAAGTGGCCGTCACCGGCACGCCCGTGCGCACCGGCTTCCTCAACGCGGACAGACAGCAGGCCAGAAGAGAGCTGGGCCTGGACGAAAACGAGCCGCTGGTAGTTTCCGTCTGGGGCAGCCTGGGGGCCACGGAGATGAACAAGACCGTGGCTTCCATGATCGCCCAGGCCATGAAAGACAAGCCCTTCCATCTCATCCACTCCGCCGGAAAACGGGGCATTGCGGGCATGACAGAGTATCTCCGTGACGAGCTGGGCCTTACCGGCTGGGACGAGGCGGGCTTTGAGGTCCGGGAATACCTCTATGATATGCCCCGGCTGATGGCGGCGGCGGATCTGGTGCTGTGCCGCAGCGGCGCGTCTACTCTGGCGGAGCTCACGGCCCTGGGCCGCTGCGCGGTGCTGGTGCCGTCCCCCAATGTGGTGAACAACCACCAGGAGACCAACGCCCGGGTGCTGGAGCACGGCGGCGGCGCGGTGGTCCTGCTGGAAAAGGACGCCACCGCGGAAAAAATGCTCTCCACCATCACCGGCCTGCTCGACGATCGGGAGAAGCTGGCAAAAATGGAGGAGAACATGCGCGCCATGTCCGTGGGCAACGCCACGGACGAGATCGTATTCATGATCCTTTCCCTGGCCAAATCGTAAACAGAGCTCCCTCTCTCCGCATAGGATGGCGTAAATCCATCGGGGCTGCGCCCCGTATGCGGAGGAAGGAATATGAGCATTTGGCATGTGACCGGCGGCAGACCTCTGCGGGGCCGGATCCGGGTGCAGGGGTCGAAAAACGCCGTTCTGCCCGTGATCGCGGCCTCTCTGCTGTGCCCGAATGAAACGGAACTCACGAACTGCCCCCACCTGAGCGACGTGGACGCGGCGGTGGACATCCTGCGGTATCTGGGCTGTCAGGCCCGGCAGGAGGACGTGTTGTCCATCGACACCAGAAGCCCCTCCCGCTGTGATATACCGAAGGAGCTGATGCACCGGATGCGCTCCTCTGTGATCTTCCTCGGGCCCATGCTGGCCCGCTTCGGGGAGGCGGAGGTGTCCGTGCCGGGGGGCTGCGAGCTGGGAAAACGCCCCATTGACCTGCATCTTTACGCCCTGCGGCAGCTGGGCGCGGAGATCACGGAGCAGGAAAACGCCATCTCCTGCCGCGCCACCGGGCTCCGGGGCGCGGAGATCTCCCTTGCCCTGCCCAGCGTGGGCGCTACGGAAAACGCCATGATCGCCGCCTGCGCCGCCGAGGGGAGCACGGTGATCTACAACGCGGCCCGGGAGCCGGAGATAGAGACCCTGCAGGAATACCTGCGCACTCTGGGCGCCGAGATCCACGGCGCCGGCTCGCCGGTGATCCGCGTCACGGGCTTTTCTCCCCGGAGCGCCGCGGGCCTTCGCGTCCCTCCGGACAGGATCGCCGCGGCCACATATCTGTGCTGCGCGGTGTGCGCCGGCGGAGAGATCCGTCTCACCGACGCGGAGCCCCGACATCTCACCCCGGTGCTGGAAGCCCTGCACAAAATGGGCTGCGCCGTGTCCGCCGGTCCCGGGGAAATACATATTGCCGCCCACGGCCGGCCTCACGCACCGGGGGCGGTGGTCACCCGACCGTATCCCGGCTTTCCCACGGACGCCTCGCCCCTGCTGATGGCGGCGAACCTTCGCACCGCCGGGACCGTCATGTTTATTGAAAACATCTTCGAGAGCCGCTTCCGCCACGCCTGCGAGATGCAGAAGCTGGGGGCGGATATCATCCTCCGGCCGCCCATGGCGCTCCTCAGCGGCGTTGAGACGCTCCACGGAGCCCGGATGTTCAGCCCGGACCTGCGGGGCGGCGCGGCACTGGTGGCCGCGGCACTGGGCGCGGAAGGGGAGAGCATCATTGCCGACCTGGGCCACATCGCCCGTGGCTACGACGGGATGGACCGCTGCCTGCGCGAGCTGGGCGCGGAGGTCTGGATGGAAAATCTGCTGCCGGACGAACCGGTTTAGGCCCTATTCTTGCAAAGGAGAAAGACGATGGACGAAAACGTCTTCAATCCGCAGAGCAAAGTGAAACGCCGGGGACTGTACTACGGCCCCATGACCCTGGTGCTGATCTTTCTGGTGATCATGATCGTGCTGAGCCTGTTTTTCCGGGTCAGCGAGATCGAGGTGGTCAACGCCTCGGACTATTCCGACGAGCAGATCATCATTGCCTCCGGCATCGAAAAGGGCGCCAACCTGTTTTTTGTGGACCGTTTTGCCGCCGCCAGCATGATCTTCTCCGACCTGCCCTATATGGACACCATCAGCATCCAGCGTCAGCTGCCCGGCAAGATCATCATTCAGGCGGAGGGCAGCGCCCCGGCAGCCTATATGGTCGTGGACGGCGACTACTGGTTCATCGACAGGACCGGCAAGATGCTGGGCGTTACCAGCGTGCTGCAGGCGGAAAAGTTCCCCGAGATCCGGAATCTGGAGCCCCTGGCCACCATTGCCGGCGTGGATATGGTGGTGGAAGGCACCAACGTCCAGCGCCTGAGCTACACCACGGAGCTGATCTCTGCGCTGCAGGCAGAGGAGCTGATCGACCATATCCGCTGGATCGACGTGAAGGATGCGGGCAATCCCAGCCTCTTTTACGACGACCGGCTGACGGTCTACTTCGGTCAGATGGAAAACACCCTCTATAAAGCGGCGCTCCTCCGGGACGCCGTCGAGTCCATCGCCAGTGAGGACTCCGGGACCCTTTCCTATGCCGGGGGGAACGCCTGGGCCTTCAGTCCGGACTGAAAAGCAGGGGAAAAGTTTTCAAAATAATGACAATTCCGGATAAACGGTTAACATAATGCTGTTGACCTCTGGATAAAATCGTTATAAAATGTTTACTATGATGAATAGGCCCTAAAAACAGAAGGAGGGTACACAATGGCTATTACAAGAGATGGAACGGATAACGTTGTTACGATCAAGGTGATCGGCATCGGCGGCGCCGGCAACAACGTCGTCAATCGCATGGTCGCCGCCAATCCCGCGGGAGTGGATTTCATCTCTATCAATACAGATAAACAGGCGCTGTCTGTTTCCGGCGCTTCTCAGAAGATCGTCATCGGTGAGAAGCTGACCCACGGCCAGGGCGCCGGTTCCGATCCAGAGATCGGCAAGCGCGCGGCGGAGGAAAGCCGCAGCGCCATTGCCGAGGCGCTGGAGAACACCGATATGGTGTTCCTCACCGCGGGTATGGGCGGCGGCACCGGCACGGGCGCGGCTCCCATCGTGGCCGAGGCCGCACGGGATCTGGGCGTGCTCACCGTGGCTGTGGTCACCAAGCCCTTCTCCTGGGAGGGCAAGCGCCGGGCCGTTCAGGCCCAGCAGGGTATTTCCGAGCTGATGGAGAAAGTGGACAGCCTGCTGATCATCCCCAACGACCGCCTGAAATTTGCCAGCCCCGAGAAGGTCACGCTGGCCAACGCCTTTGAGATCGCCGACGACGTGCTGATCAAGGCCGTCAGCAGCATCTCCGACCTAATAAAGAGCACCGGCTTCATCAACCTGGACTTTGCCGACGTCACCGCGGTGATGAAGGACGCGGGCCTG
>JAFSZH010000074.1 GCA_017455685.1 Oscillospiraceae bacterium | reverse complement strand
CTCTTCCATCGCCAGCTTCGCGCTGACCTCGGAATTGATCTTGCTCCGGATGGTGGTATCCGCGCAGATCTTCCCGTTCTCGTCCAGGATCAACGCTTTGGTGTAGGTGGAACCCACGTCGCAGCCGCCAAAATATTTCATCGTTTCTTTCTTCTCCTTTTAAACTGTTATTTGCCTGTGTCGTAGCCTACGCTGAGGGGATCCCGCCGTTTCATGCCGTCATAGTGGCGGACCAGAAGCGGCTCCACGAAGCGGAACAGCAGCTTGCCGTCCAGATCGAAATAAAACACGACGAACAGTCCCGCGTAGATCCCTGCCGCGATCAGCAGGATCTTTCCAAGGATCTTTTTCAGTTTCCTCATGGTCTTTCCTCCTTGCACCTCTTACCAGCTCTCGGAATCATCGAAGTCCAGCAGAGACGGGTCGATGGGTTCCTCCTGCATGACGGTGGTCATATAGTCGTTGATGATGCGGCGGATCTCCGAGCGGGACACGGTGCGCTTGTCGGGCAGAGCGTGGGGCATCCAGATGGCGTGGATGTTGCGGGCCCGGAATTCGTCCTCGAAGAGGCCCACAACGCCCTGCATGCCCTTGCACTGGAGCTGGTCGTACATCATGACCATGTCGCAATGGAATTTCTCCATGTTCTCCCAAAGCTCGAAGATGTGGTGCATGCCGCCCACGGCCATGCGCCGCATGGGCGCCCACTCGTGGTAACGGGCCATATCCATCAAGGTATTTTCCAGATCGTCCGTGCGGATGGTCATGTCGAACATCAGCGAGTCCATATTGATCACGCAGTTGAGACCCCAGCAGTTATACGCCCAGGTGCACCAGTGGGAGTAATACAGCGGCGCGCAGGACCAGGCGATGACCCGGTGCCGGGTCAGCGGGAAGGTGTCGATCTTGTCCTCCACGCATTTTTCCAGGATCTTCCGGACTTTTGCGTCAGTCTCATGCCAGATGTAGTGGTCGCCGTACTGGGACTGATAGATCCGGTACAGGGCCTGGGCCACGCCGTTGATGGGGTAACTGGGGGTGTTGGCGGCCACGTCCCACTTCTCCCACTCGAAGCGCTGCAGCTCGTTCTGGCGCTCCAGATACTCCTTCAGCAGCTCCCAGTTGAAGGGAACGCCGGTCTGCTCCTCCACGAACTTCCACAGCTCCCGGATCTCGTTGGCGCAGTGCTCCTGGACCAGGGGATCGTCGAACTGCATGGGCTGGGGCAGAGCGAACAGGGGGATGTTCAAAAACCAGTCCTGCACCGCCGTGCTGGCCACGCTGCCGTCGCAGGCTTCGTTGGAGGTGACCAGGAAGGGAGCGTAATCCGGCACGTCGTCCAGCACGAACAGTCCCGCCTCCGCCTGGCACATGGGGCAGGGATCGCCCGGCAGACCGATGGACTGCACCGCGTCGATATAGTTGAGCACGGTGTGGTTGTTCACGTGGCAGGTGACGAAATAGGGGATCATTTCCAGAGGGATGTGCTTGAATTTATCCATCCAGGGGTAGAACACGCCGCCCCAGACCGTCTCCTTATGGGCGATGTTGTGGTGCCACTCGTCGTTGTGCTCTCCGCCGCGCAGGTTGCCGTCAGCCTTGAACATGCTCATAAACTGCTCGATGGTCACGCACACCATGGCCCGGTAGTGCCAGGCGCTGGCCCGCAGGGCGGGGCCCCGGAGACCTTCCAGACCCCGGTCGAACCAGTGCAGCACCGGCAGATAGGTCTGGCCCAGCCAGCGGTAGCGCCAGAGGCCCTTGGCGAACAGGATGGGGCCGCCGTTCTTCATGATGTCGGCGATCATCATGCCGTAGTTATACAGCCAGATGTTGTTGAAGTAGTACATGGTGTCCTTGAAGCCGCGCCACTCGCGGTGCTTGTAGAGGCCGGTCTTGTCCATGTACAGATCGCCCAGACGACGCTCCTCGGGAGGCTTGCCGTACCAGAAGTCTTTGGCGAGCTTTTTCACGTCCAGGTTTTTCAGCTTTTTCAGATCAGGTTTTTTCATTTTCCGGCGCCCTCCTGGATCTTTTTGATCTCCACGCTCTCAATAAAGGCCTGGAACCGGGTGCGAAGCTGACCGGAGGCGGCGTTGATGTACTCCTTTTCGATGGAGCAGGTGGGGATGCCGAAATCCCGGGGCAGGATCAGCGCGTCCATCATCCGCTCGTAGCTCCAGTATTCGCAGAACTTGTTGCTGGCCACGATGAGGCCGTCGGCCTTGTATTCGCGCACCACGTCGGCGAGAAATCTTTTCCGGCTGCGCATCTGCTCCTGGGGCATGAACCGGGGGCAGACGCTGGTTTCCAGATAGTGCCGGGCCACCGCGTCCAGCGGGTCCTGGCCCTCCGCCACGCGGATCTCCTCCCGGCCGGGAATGGAGCCGTAGCAGTAGCGGTCTGCCACCACCATGGCGCCGCAGCTCTCGATGAGCTGTGTGAAGCCGGGGTCGTCGTTCTCCGCGCCGGCCAGGGCCACCCGGATGCGGTAGGGGAATTTGCTCTCCGGCTCCCGGGTCTTCAGCTCCTCCGCCGTCTCCCGCAGATAGGGCAGGATCAGGTACTTGGGGCAGGTGAGGCTCACCAGCTGGATCACGTGGAACTCATAGCCGGTGATGGGGGGATTGTCCAGCTTGCGGTAATTGCCGATCTCGGTGATCAGCCGGCAGACCTCGTTGTGCTCCTCGATGGCGGCAAGAATGGCTTCGTCGGAGGTGTCGATGCCGAACTTGTCCCGCAGGGGGTCCAGCACGTGGGCGCGCAGCTGCTTCCGGTAATGCGCCATGCTGTTTTCGTTTTTCTTGAAGGGCACGTCCGTGAACTCGCAGAAGAAGTCCGGGTTCTGGATGATGTCCATCTGCTTGAGATGCTCCTGGAACCGGCAGGTCACGGTGCATGTCTCCGTGGCCATCTGGGCGTCCAGGAAGTTGAAGCCGCCCTCCAGCGCCCGCTCCATCAGACTGCGTCCGTAATGGCAGGTGCGGCTGGACATGTAGTAGGTGGCGATCTCCGGGGAAGTGCACCGGGGCGCCCGCAGCCGGACAGAAAAACAGCCGGGCAGATCCAGCAGTACCTCCGGCATGAAGTAACAGGTATAACCCAGGGCCCTTTTCCCCTCGTTTTTGGCCTGCTTCACCAGATCGTTGTTTGCCTCCTGGAGCAGGTTCTCAAAAAAGATCAGGTGTTTCAGATCTCTCATAGGCGTTCCCTCCGAGCAGAATTCTTTGTATGAGTTCGTATGAAGAATTATACGAAAAACGGAGCTTTTTGTCAATCTGTTTTGGCTATATTAACAACTTCTCTGCGGCTTTTTTCGGCGCCGGCCGGCGGTTGCATTCCGGCTGCGGAACAGGTATAATCCGAACAGAGAGCAGACCGGAGTCAAGTCCGGCGAAAACACGGAACAAAAGGGATAATCACATGGAAGCTGCTGCCAAAACCGCCCTCCCGCCAAAGGGAAGGATAGAAGAGATCGACATTGCGAAGGGCCTGGGCATCCTCTGCGTCCTGCTGGGCCATCGTTCGGAGGGCGCTGTCATGGCGTTTCTCTATCTCTTCCACATGCCGCTGTTTTTCGTACTGTCCGGACTGCTCATCCGGGACGAGGAGCTTTCTCTCCGGAAGGCGCCGGGGAAAGACGCGAAGCTGCTGGCCGCGTACGTCTTTTATTCCGCGGTCTTCCTGCTCTTCCGCTGTATCCGCAGCCTCAAGGCGCTCACGCTGCTGGAGGGGCTGGCGTCGACCGTCTCCTTTTTCGGCATCGACATCCTGTGGTTCCTGGGAAGCCTGTTTCTTGCAAAGCTTGCCGTCCGGCTGCTGAAAAAGCGGGATGCGGCCGTCCAGGCCGTCGTGGTGTTCGGCGTATACGCCGTCTGCTTTTTTGCAAGCCGTCTGCTGCTCTCGCTGCGGTACGAATCCATGCCCATGAAGCTCCTGCGGCTTTTCTCCTGGTCGGCCGTCCGGACCGGCGTCGTACTGGTTTTCGTCTGGCTGGGCTGCTTTTTCCGGAAGAGCGTGTTCGCCTTTCTGGAAAAATGCCGGGGCAGCGTGCCGCTCTGCGCAGGCGCGGCAGCCGTTTCCTTCCTGTGCCTGCTCCCCTTCGTGAAAGGGAAGATGATCGATTATCACCTGCTGGAAAACGGCCCGTTCCTGCTGGATATCTTCACCGGATGCTGCGGTACTGCGATGATCCTGGCGCTCTCCGTGCTGGCGGGAAAAGGCGCCGCGTTCCTCCGGCGGTATCTGGCCTTTGCGGGGAAGAGCACCCTGCATTTCATGGCGTCGGAATTCTTCAAGCTGTCGGTCCCGCTGTATCTTGCCCTGGAGCAGGCGCTGGGCGCGCCGCTGTATAAGCCTGTCGGCTTTATCGTCTATACCGCGCTGCTGTCCGCGGCGGTGCGGCTGCTGGCGCCGCTGCTGGACAGGGGGATCGGGCAGATCGAAAAGGGGCTCCGCAGATTGCTGTAACGCCGCGCCGGAGAGAGAAAGCGCGGGAACGAAACGGCCGGGCCCGAAGCAGGCTGCCGGCCCGCGGGAATAGGGATCATTTTTCTGACAGGAGAGAAAGAAAAATGCTGAACATCGAACATCTGACCAAGCGCTACGGGGAGAAGATCGCGGTGGACGACCTCTCGCTGCACATTTACCCGGGGGAGATCTACGGCTTCATCGGCCACAACGGCGCGGGCAAGACCACCACGCTGAAATGCGTCGTGGGCATCCTGTCCTTTGACGAGGGCGTCGTCACCGTCAACGGAAAAAACATCCGGGAGGACCCGGTGGCGTGCAAGCGGGACCTGGCCTACATCCCGGACAACCCGGACCTCTACGACTTCATGAGCGGCATCAAGTACCTGAACTTCATCGGGGATGTTTTCGGCATCCCCGCCGACGTGCGGCAGGAGCGCATCCGCCGGTACGCCGACACCTTTGAGCTCACCGGGGACCTGGCCCAGCCCATCAGCGCCTACTCCCACGGCATGAAGCAGAAGCTGGCGGTCATCGCCGCCTGGATACACGACCCGAAGCTCATCATCATGGACGAGCCCTTCGTAGGCCTGGACCCCAGGGCGGCCCATCTGCTCAAGGAGATGATGCGCGAGCACTGCGACGCGGGCGGCGCCATCTTCTTCTCCACCCACGTGCTGGAGGTGGCGGAAAAGCTCTGCGACAAGGTGGCCATCATCAAGCAGGGCAGGCTCGTCAAGGCCGGCACCATGGAGGAGGTCAAGGGCGACGACAGCCTGGAAGAGGTCTTCCTGGAGCTGGAGGCGGAATAAATGCTGAAAGTGCTTGTGAAAAAGCAGCTCGGAGAGGTTTTCCGGAGCTACTTTTACGACGCGAAAAAGAACAGGATGCGCTCTAAACTATCCATCGCCGCATGGTTCGTGTTCTTTTTCCTGATCATGGTGGTCTTTCTGGGCGGTGTGTTCCTGGCTCTGGCGTTTACCATGTGCGGCGGCCTGACGGAGGCGGGCATGGACTGGCTGTACTTCCTGCTCATGGGCGTCATCGCCGTACTCCTGGGCGCCTTCGGCAGCGTGTTCAACACCTTTTCCAGCCTGTATCTGGCCAAGGACAACGACCAGCTGCTGTCTTTGCCCATCCCTGTCAGGACCATCGTGGCGGCCCGGCTGGTCAACGTATACCTCATGAGCACCATGTATTCCTCCACCGTGCTGATCCCCATGCTGATCGTCTACTGGGTCACGGTGGGCGCCACCGCCGCGAGAGTGATCTGCGGTCTTCTGCTGTACCTGATCGTCACGTTCATCGTGCTGCTGCTCTCCTGTCTGCTGGGCTGGGTGGTGGCAAAGATCAGCGTGAAGCTGAAAAACAAGAGCATGATCACCGTGCTGATCTCCCTGGCGTTCATCGGCGGGTATTATTTCTTCTATTTCAAGGCCAATGAATTCATCACCGATATCATCACCCGCGCCGACACCTACGGCGCCAGGATCCGGGGCGCCGCCTACGGTCTCTATCTCTTCGGGCGCATCGGCACGGGGGACTGGCTGGCCGCGGCGGTCTTTGCCGCAGCCACGGCGCTGCTTACGGCGCTGATCTGGCGGCTGCTCTCCCGCAGCTTCCTGTCCGTGGCCTCCGGTGGGGCCGCGGCCAGGGTGCGCTACGTGGAAAAGCCCGTCAGGGTGAAGAGCCCTTTCGGCGCGCTGCTCCACAAGGAGCTGGGCCGCTTTGCCTCCAGCCCCAACTACATCCTCAACTGCGGTCTGGGTATCCTGCTGATCCCGATCTGCGGCGTGCTGATCCTGCTGAAGGGGCAGGAGGTGGCGGAGACCTTCAATGCGCTTCTGGCCGGCCGGCCGGACTGCTCCGCCGTCATCCTCTGCACCGGACTCTTCATGCTTTCCGCCATGATCGACACGGCGGCCCCGTCGGTCTCTCTGGAGGGGAAGAGTCTGTGGATCCCCCAGTCCCTGCCGGTGAACGGGGGACTGGTGCTCCGGGCCAAGGCGGCGCTGCAGCTGCTCCTCAGCGGCGTGCCCATGCTTTTCGCCTCGGTCTGCATGGCGGCGGCCGCCGGCTCATCGCTGCCGGTGAAGCTGATGATCGTGGCCGCGTCAGTGTCCTATACGGCGTTTTCCGCGCTGTTCGGCACCTTTATCGGGCTGAAAATGCCCATCCTCCACTGGACCAGCGAGATGGCCCCCATCAAGCAGAGCGGCGCGGTGATCATCTGTCTGTTCGGCGGCTGGGTCGTGAGCATGCTGCTGGGCGCACTGTACGTTCTCTTCGGCTACAGGCTGGGCGCGGCGGCCTACCTGTTGCTTTGGACTTTGGCTTTCGATGCGGCGTCGCTGCTGCTCCTGCGCTGGCTGAACACGAAGGGCGAAAAAGCGTTCGCCGAACTGTAAAACACGAATAAATCGGGCGCGGCCGTCCTTGTGTCCGACGCCCCGGCATGGTATACTTTTCCACAGAAAGAGAGATCCGTTCGGGATAAGAGAAAGACCACGATGAAAGACCTTCTTGCCGGAATACTGCCGAAAAATGACCCCGCCGACCCGGCTCCGTTTTCCTGGAGCAGGGCGGTGCGGGTCTCTCTGCCCTTTTTCGCCCTGACGCTGTTCTGGCAGTCCTACGACTACACCGTGCCGCTGATGCTCTCGGAGCATTTCAAGCTGGGCACCATCCGGTACGCGGCGGTCATGTCCGTGGACAACGTGATCGCGCTGATCTTTCTTCCGCTGTTCGGCATCCTCTCCGACCGGCTCGGCGGACGGCTGGGGCGGCGCACGCCGCTGATTTTGCTGGGCACGGCGGGAGGCGTCATCGGCCTTCTTTTCATGCGGCTTTTTGACGGCCGGACCGCGGCGGGGGAGAGCGCGTTCTTCGGCTTCTTCCTGGCGCTGCTGTTCACGGTGTTCTTCATGAACCTGTTCCGGGCGCCCAGCGCCGCGCTGATCGCCGACTGCTTCGTCCGGCCCCAGCGCACCCGGGCCAACGCCATCCTCAACCTGATGGGGGCGCTGGCCAGCGTGGTCTTCGGGCTGGTAGGGCGGAAGCTGATCCGGGAGCGGTACGGCGTGACGCTCTTCACCGACTGCATGCTGTTCGTGGCCGTGGGCGTGGCGGCGGCGGTGCTGGCGTATCTGGCGCTGGTGCGGGAAAACCGCTGCGTGTCCGAAGCGGAGGAGCTCAACCGCGCTCTGGGTCTTATCGACGAGAAAACGGACCCTTCGGACAGGACCCGGACCAGGCTGACGGGCGGGGAGAGGAAGAGCCTGGCCTGCATCCTGCTGGCGACCTTCTGCGTCTACACGGCCTACAACGGCTTCAACACCCACTACACCAACTACCTTGTCCGGTATCTGCGTCAGCCCGCCTCCTGGATGGGACCTTACCTGCTGGAGGTGATCCTGGCCACGCTGATGATGCTTCCGGCAGCGTTCGTCACCTCCCGGCTGGGCCGGAAAAAGAGCTCGCTGGTGGGCTCGGCCCTGTGCGTGCTGGGATACAGCGGCGCTTCGCTGGTGACGCCCCGGTGGCCGCAGCTGCTGTACCTCTGGTTCGTCATCGCCGCGGTAGGCTTCCCGCTGATCGGCATCAATCTGGGGCCCATGGTGCTGGAGCTGGGCAAAGACCGGGATTCTGGCCGGTTCATGAGCTATTATTACGTCGCCACCACCGCTGCCCAGATCATCATCCCCACCCTGGCCAGCCTGTTCATCAACGCCGGGGGCTACCGGGTGATCGGCGTTTACGGCGGTTTTTTCAACCTGCTGGCCTTCCTGTGCTGCCTGCTGGCCCGGCACGGAGACGTAAAGCCCGCGCTGGCCTCCGCCGTGGAGGACGCCCTGACCGACGACGATCCTTGAAATGCGTTTTACGCCGTCCCGCCCGGTGCCGGACGGCGGTTTCTTTTTTGTTGCCGTTTGGGGCAAAGCGTGGTACTATGTCGGTAAATTCACGGCAAAACCGGCCTGCGGAGGATCCTTATGGTCTTTTCAAGTCTGATTTTTCTATATGCTTTCCTACCCCTGTCTCTGGCGGCTTACGCCCTGTGCCGGAGCCAGAAGGCGAAAAACGCGTCCCTGCTGATCTCGTCCCTGATCTTTTACGCCTGGGGCGGCCCGGTCTACGTGCTGCTGCTGATGCTCATGTGCATGGCGGACTGGATCTGCGCCCTGGGGATCGAACGCGCCGGAACGAAGGGCGGGAAAAAGGGCTGGCTGGCCGCCGCCATCGTGTTCGATCTGGCGCTGCTGGGCTTTTTCAAGTACGCGGGCTTTTTCTGCTCCCTCTTCGGCCCGGTGCCGGAGAAGATCGCCGCCATCGCCCTGCCCATCGGCATCTCGTTCTACACCTTCCAGCTGATGACCTACGTCATCGACGTGTACCACGGCCGGGCGGCGGCGCAGAAGAGCTACTGGCGGGTGCTGCTGTATGCCTCGCTGTTCCACCAGTGCATCGCCGGGCCCATCGTGCGCTACAACAGCATCGCCGACGAGCTCTACGGCAGCCGGAGCGGCACGGGCGGCCTGCTGCCCGGTATCCGCCGCTTCACCACGGGACTTGCCAAAAAGACCCTGCTGGCCAACCCCTGCGGGGCGCTGGCGGAGGCCCTGCTGAAGGGCGGCACCGCGGAGCTGCAGAGCCTGAGCGTGCTGGGGGCCTGGCTGGGCATCCTGGCCTTCACTTTGCAGATCTATCTGGATTTCAGCGCCTACTCCGATATGGCCATCGGCCTGGGCCGGATGCTGGGCCTGCACTACCCGGAAAACTTCGACTATCCCTACA
The DNA here is from genome assembly GCA_017455685.1 of Oscillospiraceae bacterium. Classification (GTDB taxonomy): domain Bacteria; phylum Bacillota; class Clostridia; order Oscillospirales; family Oscillospiraceae; genus Apopatocola. Next base: position 24,287 of record JAFSZH010000074.1, on the reverse strand, counting down.
CCTCCCGGTCCGTCACGGAATTCTGGCGGCGCTGGCACATGACCCTGAGCCGCTTTTTCCGGGACTACCTGTATATCCCCCTGGGCGGCAACCGCTGCGGCCCTGCCCGCCGGTTTTTCAACCTGCTGGTGGTCTGGACGCTGACGGGCCTGTGGCACGGGGCCAGCTGGAACTTCGTGCTGTGGGGACTTTACTACTTCGTTTTTTTGATCCTGGAGCGGCTGTTCCTGGGTCGGGTGCTGGAGAAGCTCCACGTGCTCTCCCGGATCTACCTGCTGCTGGCGGTGGTGATCGGATGGGTGCTCTTTTACTTTACCGATCTCTCCTGCGTCCTTGCCCTGCTGGGGAGCATGGCGGGCCGCTTCGGCAACGCCCTTACGGACTTCTACACCGTGACCACGCTGAAAAACCATATGTTCCTGCTGCTGGCCGCCGCCGTCGCCTGCACGCCGCTAGTCAGGTTCGTCACCGAAAAGCTCAACGCCCGGGCAAACGCCCGGGGCGGCTTCGCGGCCGGTGCCTGGGAGATCTGGCACAGCTGCGCGGTGCCCATCGCGCTGCTGCTGCTGGCCACCTGCTCGCTGGTGGGCGACAGCTATAACCCCTTCATCTACTTCCGCTTTTAACAGCCGTGGACGGGAATAAACGAGAAAAAAAGATCGCCGCGCCGTTCTTCACGGTGCTGGCGCTGCTGACGGCGGCGGGCTTCTGCCTGTTCCTGCGGCCGGAGGTATCCGGCGCGGAAAAGCGGGAGCTGACGCACTTTCCCGCCTTCTCCGCGGAGAGCTTTCTCCGGGGGGAGTACTTTGAGGAGATCGGCCTCTGGTTTTCCGACACCTTCCCCGGCCGGGAGAGCTGGCTGGCGGCGGCGGGCCGGATGGAAACGCTCCGGGGCCTCACCTCCACCCGGGTGAGCCTGTCCCAGCTGGGCGGCCGGACGGAAGAGGACGATCTGGATGCGCTGCTCTCCCGGTCCTCGCCGGAGCCTTCGCCCGCTCCCACGGAGGAACCCACGCCCGAACCCCGGGAGGAGCCCACGCCGGAGCCGACGAGCACCCCCGAGCCAACCCCGGAGCCCCCCGGTGACCCCGCCGAATCCGTCTCCGACTGGGAGGGCTACGGCCCGGAGGAGGAGCGGAAGCTCCACGGCGCCGCGCTGCTCATCGACGGCACGGTGGTCACGCTCATGAGCTTCAATCAGAACGCCTCGGACAACCACGCGGCCCTGGTGAACAGGTTCGCCGATCTGCTTGCCGCCGACGGCATCCGGTTTTTCGACCTGCCCGCTCCCACCAGCGCGGGTGTCCTGCTCTCCCCAGAGCTGCTGCAGCAGCTCCGCGCCGCCGACCAGGGCAAGGTGCTGACCTACATGTTCCAGCGGGAGAACGACAACGTCATCAAGGTCAACGCCTTCAACGACCTGGTGGCGCACAACGACGAATACCTGTATTTCTCTTCCGACTACCACTGGACGGCCCTGGGAGCCTACTACGCTTACGAGGCCTTCTGCCGCAGCGCCGGGTTCATGCCCGTGCCGCTGACCGAGTACGGCGGGGTGAGCATGGGCGAGTACGTGGGCCCGCTGTTTTACACCATGGGCATGGACAGCTCCATCCGCATTGACCGGGTGATGGCCTATATCCCGCCGGGAAACGTGACCATGGACATCCGGAACGACTCCAACCCCAGAAACGGCACGTGGGGCCCGGTGGTGGACAAATCCCGGGAAGAAAACAACATGAAGTATCTCTGCTTCATCAACGGGGACAACGCCGTCACCACCCTGACCAACCACGACCTGCCGGACGCCCCCGACTGTGTGGTGCTCAAGGACTCCTTCGCCAACCCCTTCGTGATCTATCTGACCCAGCACTACCATAACGTGTACGTGCTGGACTACCGGCACTACCGGGACTCCGTGGCCCGCTTCGCCCGGGAGCACGGAGCCGCCGACGTGATATTGTGTCAGGACATCAGCGTATCCCAGAGCCTGGCCGCCCAGACCCTTCTGCCGAGGAACCTGCAATGAAAACCCGCCCCGAACCGATCGGTTCGGGGCGGATCCGCGTTTGAGAGCCGCGTCAGCCGGCGACGGCCAGCAGCTTCTGGCTGACCCGGCCGGTGACCTCGATGTAATAGGAGAGCTCCGCGTTGGTCAGCTGCGATTCATCCATGGCGTCGATCTTCGCGGAGAAATCGGCGTAGCGGCTGAGGATGCTGTAATAATCCCCCATCATGGACATCATGCTGTCCGTCCCGGCGGACATGTACTTCTTCATGAATTCCACGTATTCGTCCATGAAGCTCTCATAAGAGTCCAGAAACTCCTTCACCTCGGGACGGATCTCCGTTTCCGCGGGGGCGGCGGTCGCTGGGGCTCTGGTGGGAGAGGGCGCCGCGGTGGCCCGGACGGCTGGAGCGGCGGTGACGGCGGTCCGCTGCGGCGAGGCGGTCCGGACGGACGGGGCGAAGCCGGAGCGCAGGGGCGCGGCGAGTATAGCCAGCACCAGCACCCAGAACCACCACCGCCGGAAGACGGACTTTCTCTTTTTCTTTTCCGGGATCTCCGGGGCCGGCGAAGACCGCTCCGGGGGCAGACCGGCCTGTGTCGGCGCGCCGCACGTCTGGCAGAACAGGGCTCCCTCGGGCAGCTCCGCGCCGCATTTGCTGCAATATGACATAGGCGATTTCCTCCTTTTTTCATCCAGTATAACAGGTATTTTTCCCCGGCGTTCCCACCAGATCGGTGGGAACGCCCCGCTTATTCGCTCTCGGTGAGAAGCGGCGGCAGACCGCAGGAGAGCAGCAGCTCGTTGAGCCGGTGTACGTCGCGCTCTCCCCGGCGGATCGCCCGGAGAAGCACCGCGTCCCGGGGCAGCCGGGGGTAGAGCGGCGCCATGCCGTAGAGGATCAGCGCCGTGTCCGTCTCCTCCTCGTCGAACGCCCCGGCCAAGCACAGCCGCAGTATCACGTCCCGCCGGACGGTGTGCTTTTCCTCCGCGATCAGCTTGTAGCCGTAGTTTTCCGAGAGGTCCGCGGCGAGAAATACATTCTGCTGCAGGATCCCCTTTTCCCGGAACTTCCGGCGCACGTAGGCCGCGAAGGGCCGGCCCTCTGGCAGAAACGCCGCCGCCAGGTCCCGGAGCACGCCGGGCAGCTCCTCCGGCCCCGCCTGCTCCAGCGCCGCCATGAGCTCGTCGGCTTCTTCCCATGTGTTCATTTGCTTCACCCTTTCCGTTGTGATGCGCCCGGCCGGAGCCGGACGCTCTATGGTAAGGGCTGTAAAAATTACGACCCCCGGGGCGGGGGAACAAAAAAAGAAGCCGGGACGTCACGGATGACGTCCCGGCTTTCCGGTCCTATATGCTTCTGTTGTTATCGCAGGAACTTCCGGAGGGCCTTTTCCTCCGCCGACGGATTCAGCGCCCGCAGGTGTTCGAAGAGCCGCTCATAGCTCTCCCGGGGCTTGCAGCGGTAGACGCCGTCGGTGAAGGCCGCGCCCATGAACCGCTCCGGGGTGGAGTACTCCGCCACCCCCCAGCCGTAGGGCCGGCCCTTCCGGTCCTGCAGGTAGACGAAGTCGTCGATGATCACGTAGCACTGCTCCTGCAGCCGGTTCATGAGTGTATCAAAGCCCTTCTGCCCGCCCTTGCCGTAGTTTCCCAGCTCCTTCAGCCGCCGGGAGACCACGGGAGCGTTCCGGTCCACCAGCTCAAAGAGCGTTTTATCCCGGAAGGAGGCCAGACCGTCGTCGTACCGGGCGTCGAAATCATAGCCGTCCCGGCGATAGTTGGCCAGGTGGCAGAACCACTCCACGCTGACGTAAGCCGCCTTCTTCTCAAAAAACTTGCCGTAGCCGCAGCGCAGGGTGCGGATCACGTCTCCCTTCCACTCCCAGCAGGGCCAGAAATCCTCCGAGGTATCGTACCAGGTGGAGGGGTCGGCATGCTCCTCCAGGGAGAAGCCGGGCAGGGAGTTCCGGAAAAAGGGCACGATGCCGTATTTCTCCACGGCGTCGATCAGGTCCTGCTTTGTGCGCACGATGAAGTCAAAACCATCCATAACGGGCCTCCAAAATGAGATCACATGGCATTATACCACAGCTTTTCCGCCGTTTTCCACCGTTTCCCGCCCCCAACAGACAAAAAACCGTTGACAAGCTGTATTAACTGTGTTAGATATATTAATACAGTTAACACGGAAAGGCGACGCCTATGGTCACGATCAATTACAGAGACGGCCGCCCCTTTTACGAGCAGGTGAAGGACGATCTTCGCCGGCTGGTAGTGACGGGGACCATCTGGCCCGGGGAAAAGCTGCCGTCGGTGCGGGAGCTGGCCGGGCAGCTGGCCATCAATCCCAACACCATCCAGCGGGCATACCGGGAGCTGGAGGCGGAGGGGTATATCATCTCCGTGCCGGGCCGGGGCAGCTTTGCCGCGCCCCGGGAGCAGGAGAACGACCCCCGCCGGGAGGAGCTTCTGACAAGATTGAAAGAAACGGCGCGGGAACTGACCTGGCTGGGCATGACCCCGGAGGAGATCTGCGCCGAGATCGGAGGGATGACGGATGAACATGATTGAGCTGAAGGCCGTCACCAAACGTTTTGGAAAAGCCACGGCGCTGGACGCGCTGGATCTGACGGTGCCCCAGGGCGCCGTATACGCCCTCATCGGCCCCAACGGGGCGGGGAAGACCACCGCCATCCGCCACGTCACCGGCATGCTCCGGCCCGACGCGGGGGAGGTGCTGCTCTCTGGCGAGCCCATTTTCGAGAACGTGCCGGTAAAGGAGCGGATCTACTGCATCCCCGACGAGCCCTGGTATTTCCCCATGGCCACCACTCGGGACATGATGGAGTTCACCGGCCGGATGTATCCCCGGTTCGACGCTCTGCGCTACAAGCGGCTCCGGGACGCCTTCGTTCTGGACGAGAACCGTCCCCTGCGCCGGCTGAGCCGGGGACAGAAGAAACAGGCGGCATTCTGGCTGGCGCTGAGCGCCCGGCCGGAGGTGCTGGTGCTGGACGAGCCGGTGGACGGCCTGGACCCGGTGATGCGCCGGCAGGTGTGGAGCCTCATCATGGAGGACGTGGCGGAGGACGAGATGACCGTGCTGGTGTCCTCCCACAACCTGCGGGAGCTGGAAGACGTGTGCGACCACGTGGGCATCCTCCAGAAAGGCAGATGTATTCTGGAGAAGAGCGTGGCGGAGCTGCAGGGATCCACCGTGAAGGTGGTGCTGGCCCTGCCCGAGGGCGCCGCCCTGCCGGACGGCCTGCCGATCCTGCACCGCTCCGAGGCGGGCAGACTGCAGACGCTGATCCTCCGGGGTACGGAAGCGGAGGCGGCGGCGCTGCTGCGCCCCGCCGGGCCCGTGTTTCTGGAGACCCAGCCGCTGACGCTGGAAGAGATCTTTATTTATGAGCTGGGAGGTGTGGACTATGCGGTCAAAGAACTCCTGCTTTGATATCCGGATCTTCGGCAATGCCCTCCGCCGGTACTGGCCGGTTTACCCGGCCGCCGCGGGCGTCTACCTCTACGATATGCTGACCCGCCGGGGCTCTTCCTGGTACGGGATCATGGAAACGGCCGATCTGTCGCTGCTGCGCTCCACGCTTTCCTCCGGGTCCCGGCTGATCTTCATCGCCGCCGGGGTCATGGCCATGGCAGTGTACAGCTGGCTCTTCTTCCAGCGCAGCACCGCCTACGCCGCCGCCCTGCCGGTGCGGCGGGAGGCACAGTACCTCTCTCACATGGCCGCAGGCTTCGTCCTGCTGGAGGCGGCGGCGCTGATGGCCCTGCTCCTCTTCGCCCTGACGGGCGGTCTGCGCGGCGCCGCCCCGGCGGGCCTGCTCCGGGTCGTGGCGGTGATCACGCTGCTGAACGTGCTGTTTTTCGGCCCGGCGTCTCTCTGCGCCGTGCTGACGGGCAATATCCTTATCCTCCCGGCGGTGTACGCCGTGTTTGCCTACGCCGCCGTGGCGCTGGAAGCCAGCGCCCGGTGGATCGCCCAGTTCCTGGTGTTCGGCCTTTCCGGGCAGCGGTGGCTTTTCACCATCCTGTCCCCGGTGTATTATCTCCGCAACGCCGGACAGGCGGACTTCCTGCTGGAAACCAACTGGCAGGAGGTATACCGGGGGTACGCCACCTCCAACGTGCTGTCGCTCGCGGCCTTTCGCGGCTGGCCGCTGCTGCTGTGCTACGGCGCGGCGGGGGTGCTGTTCGCCGCACTGGGCACGGCGCTGATCCGCCGCCGGCCCATGGAGAACGCCGGGAACGTGGTGGCCCTGCCCGGGCTGCGGCGGCTGTTCCCCTGGGGCGCGGCTCTGGCCGGGGCGCTGACCCTGGGCCTGCTGACGCTCAAACAGATCTTCCGGTTTTCCGGCTATCTCAACGTCACCGGCAGCTTTTCCAAGGTGATGCTCCTGCTGCTGGCGATGATCCTGGGCGCTTTCACAGGCTGGTTCGGCGCCCAGGGCCTGCTCCGCAAGACCCTCCGGGTCTTTGACCGGAGCTGGGGCGGCTTCGCCGTGTTCTGCGCGGTGCTCTGCGCGCTGGTGCTGGGCACGGAGCTGGACGTGACGGGCTCGGAAAAACGCCTGCCCGACGCAGAGCGCGTGGCCTCCGTCAGCGTATGGGATACGTACGCCGGCGCTCCGGCGACCGTTTTCGAGGAGCCGGAGAACATCCGCTCCGTTCTGGAGATCCAGCGGCACGTCCTTGAGAGCAAAGAGCTTTTTGAAAACGCCGCGGGTATGGACCTGAGCGCCCAGGGCGGTGCACTGTCGCTGGTCTATTGTGACGAAAACGGCCGGACGCTTCTCTCCCGTGCCTACGTGGCCCCTATCGGAGCCATGGCCTGGTCCTCGGCGGGCAACGCCTATGCCACCGACGGCAACGCCTTCGGCAGCGCCAACCCGGTGCTGCCGGAGCTGGAGCGGCTGATGAACACCCCGGAGGCCATTCGAAAGCGCATCCTTCCCCGGTATATCGCCGTCTCGCCCTACACCATCCAGGCGGGCTACGTTTACCGCATGGAGGATTACGTGACGGTGGAGGATCTGCAGTTCACCGCCGCCGAGACCTGGGAGCTCTATAACCAGTGCGTCCTGCCCGACGCGGAAGAGGGCACCGTGGCCACGACCCGGCTCTGTCCCGCCGACGATCCCGGAGAGTCCCGGGGGACCTTTACCGAGCTCTTCATTCCCTTTTCCATCGGCTACGGGGACGACGCCATGGCAGACTACATCTACTTCATGGTTCGGCCCGAGGCGGCGCGCACCGTGGCCTGGCTGGTGGAGCGGGGCTTTGCCGTCACCGGCACGGTCAGAGCCGAGCCGGAGCCCAGCGAGATCATTTCCGAGTCGGTGACCGTCGTGCTGCCGGGACTGGCCGGGCTGCTGGAAAAGGTCTATCTGGAATATGACCCCGCCGCGGCGGGCACCGTGGGCGCACTCCGCTGGACCCGGTCCATGCTGGAGTGGTACAGCGCCAACGGGGAGGACCCCTTCCGGGTCTATGAGGAAGCCAAGCTCTTCGCCCGGACCTATGACGCCGAGGCGGGCGAGTTCCGCCAGCGGATGGAACAGCTCCGCACCGCCGGGATCCGGCTGACGACCGGCAGCGCCGGGCTGGTCCAGGACCGGGGCCGGAACACCGGCGCCTGGACGGAGGATATGGTCGGCGAGGTGTTTGACGCCATCGCCGCCGGTCTGGCCGCGGCGGAGCGGAACGACTACTGACCCGACGCAGATCTGTTTTTCCCGGCGGCTCGCCGGGACGTGAATAAAATACTATCGGAAGTTGAGCCAATGAAGAGAAAATTGTACGTATTTTTTGCGGCGCTGCTGCTCGTCGGCATGCTCGCCGCCTGCGGGGCGAAAAACGACGCCTCTTTCAAAAACGCCAGCGGCGGCGACGCCTGGTATTACACCAGCGACGGCGACGCCTGGTACTACGCCAGCAACGGCGACGCCTGGTACTACGCCAGCAACGGCAACACCTGGTATTACGCCAGCGGCGGCGACTCCTGGTTTTACGCCAGCAGCGGCGACTCCTGGTTTTACGCCAGTACCGGCGATGCCTGGTACTACGCCAGCGACGGCGACGCCTGGTATTATGCCAGCGCCGCCAACGCCCGGAGATAACGTCGGCCACAGCAGCACCGGAGAGGACCGGCCCGCGGGGGCCCCTCTCCGGTTTTTGCTTTCGGGAACAAAAACGCCCGGAGATCGTCTTATCCATGCAGCGAAAAACCGGGCTTGACGGAGCTGTGCTCCTACGGTATAATGCAAGCGAATTTGCGCCGCACCTCTCGCCGCGAGGCAAACAGGGGAGGGCGACAGCAGGAGGGTTAAAAATGAATAAGAAAACCATGGACATCCACACTCTGACGGGCCTTGGCATCTTCACAGCCATCGTATTTGTGCTGCAGATGCTGGGCGCGTTTATCCGTTTCGGGCCCTTTTCCATCTCGCTGACGCTGATCCCCATCGTGGTGGGCGCGGCGCTGTACGGACCCGGAGCGGGCGCCTGGCTGGGCTTCGTGTTCAGCGTGGCGGTGTTCGCCTCCGGCGACGCGGGCGCGTTTCTGGTGGTGAACGCCATCGGCACCGTGATCACCGTGATCGCCAAGGGCACTCTGGCGGGCTATGCCGCCGGACTGGTGTTCCGGGCGCTGCAGAAGGTGAACATGTGGCTCGCGGTGATCTGCGCGGCCATCGTCTGCCCGGTGGTGAACACCGGCCTTTTCCTGGTGGGCTGCTGGCTCTTTTTCCTGGAGACCGTTGCCGGCTGGGGCGCCGCCATGGGCTTTGAGAGCGTGGGAAAGTACATGATCCTTGGTCTGGTGGGCGCCAACTTCCTGTTTGAGGTGCTCTCCAACATCGTGCTCAGCCCGGTGATCCTGCGGCTGATCCGCTACGGCAGAAAGGAAAAAGCATGATCCTCGCCATCGACGTCGGCAATACCAACATCGTTCTCGGGCTGATCGAGAACGGAGAGGTGGGCTCCGTAGCCCCCCGCATGGCTACCGACGTGCACAAGACCGAGTATGAATACGCCGTCGCCATCGAGACGGTGCTGGATTTCGTGGGCGTGGACGCTACCGAGGTGGAGGGAGCCATCCTCTCCAGCGTGGTCTGGCCGCTGACCAACACGCTCCAGAAGGCCATCAAGCTCCTCACCGGCAAGGACGCGCTGGTGGTGGGCAAGGGCCTGAAGACCGGCGTAAACATCTGCATCGACGATCCCGGCCAGGTGGGCGCTGACCTGGTGGTGGGAGCCGTGGCGGCTCTGGCCATTACGCCGGGTCCGGTGATCGTCATCGACATGGGAACCGCCACCACCATCACCGTGGTGGACGAGAACGCCCGGTTCCTGGGCGGCGCCATCCTCCCCGGTCTCCGGCTGAGCATGAACGCGCTGGCCAGCGGCACCAGCCAACTGCCCCAGATCTCTCTGGAGCCGCCGGACAAGTGCATCGCCACCAACACGGTCACCTGCATGCAGTCCGGCGCCATCCTGGGCTCCGCCGCCATGCTGGACGGCATGATCGAGCGGATGGAGGAGGAGCTGGGCAAAAAGGCCGCCGTCATCGCCACCGGCGGTCTGGCGGGCAGCGTGATCCCCTATTGCAAGCGGGAGATCTTCTACGAGCCCGACCTGCTGCTCAAGGGTCTGGCGGTGCTCTGGGAGAAGAATCGCCGGGATCACCGCGGCGCTTGACATCCTCCGCCGGAATATATACAATCAAAGCGCGCCGGACGCAGTTCCGGCGCTTATATGCCCACGTAGCTCAGCAGGATAGAGCGGCCGCCTCCTAAGCGGCAGGCCAGAGGTTCGAATCCTCCCGTGGGTGCCAAAAAGAACGGGACATCCGAAGGGACGTCCCGTTCTTTCTTATTTTTTCAGCAGACAGCCGCCGGAGTCCAGCTGCTCGCAGCGATATCCTTGAGACATATAGTGCTCTGCGTACCTCACAAACGGAGCTTCGATATAGATCGCATCCGGGGCCTTTTCAGGGAATAGGGAAAAATACGCGTCAAGGCGGCTGAGGCTGGCGTCGCTCATACTGGAAAGCCATGCGGAATAGGTAGACATATCTTTCTGCGCGCTCAAATACAGGTGGGTGTTGTCGGAGATGACCAGAAGTTGCCGGATCTCATCATCGTCCCGGATCCGGGCCATATCCGCCTCCCAGGTCGTATAATCGGCAAACCGCTCCGGCGTCATCAGGATCCCTTTATCCGGCCCGCTTTCCGCCAGAACCGTTTCATACTGGAGCCCCATTCGCTCCCAGTATACGGAGTAATACCGCAGCGCCAGCTCGGACAGGATCTGCAGTCCCAGCAGAAGCGCGGCGGCTGCGCAGACCGTGCGCCTAAGCAGCGTTTTCGATCTGGCCGGATCCAGCGTGGGCAGGAAGCCTGCCAGCATCACGATGCTGGCAACCGTCATCACCGTCCCGGCGGAGGAAATAGCGTAAAACGCCTGGTTGGACGAGAGACAAATGCAGTAGGAATATATCGCCCCGGGGATCCAGATGGACCAGAAAGGAAGCCGGATCTCCCGCTTCCGGGAGTGCAGAGCGCAGTATGGGGCGATCAAGTTGATCGGAAACATGACGTGGTTGAGATAATGGGTCTCCAGCAGGGAAGATAGCATCATTACAGCGATGAGCGCGCACATAATAACGAGACCCAACTCCGGTTTCTTCCGCAGCTTTGAATAGACCGTGACGATCACGGCGGTAAGAAAACAAGGCAGGAATGCCTTGCTGCTGAACAGGATCGAGGAGAAATAGCCCAGCGTTTTTTTCCATAGAGGGATATTGGGATGGTCCGGATCATTGAACAGCTCGGGAAAGACCCGGATAACGTCTCTCAGAGACGTCCGGCTGAACAGCACCCAGCAAAAAACGAGCAGAAGGATCCCGCAGCCTGCCGTGACCATCAGCCAGATCTGCGGCAGACGTTTGTACTTCCTCCGGAGCAGGATGGCGGCAAGGGTGAATGCGGCGTACAGCACCACAAGGTATGGACAGCAAAGCACTGCCCCGGCAAAAAGAATGCCCGCGGCAAACCACTGGAGCCCGGAGTGCTTTTTCGCCGTGGCCAGGATCACACAGGCGCTCAGAAGCAGCATGATTCCCATGGAATTGTAGCTGAGGGCCATGATGCCGTAGGGAGTAAAGATCATGTAGGCGATGGAGGAGATCATGGCGCCCCAGAGGGATATGGATCTGAGCCGCAGAAAAAATAAAGAGGGCACTGAGAGCCCATACTACAGTAAACAGATATCGAAAATGAAGAAAGATCCCTTCCGTGCCGCCAAACAACCGAAGATAGAGCGTCGTTGCCGGATAGAGAAGAAAACCGGAAAGCTGCGAAAGGTGCCATTCATGGGTCAGAAGGCTGTCGCCCCGGCACATGCGATAGGGGATCGTCAGGTAAAAGGCCTCGTCGATGTTGGCGTAACCGAAACGGCACTTCCAAAGCAGAAAAACAAAACATGCCAGAAAAGACGCGGCATACAAGCCCGCCAGCAGTTTCCGCTTTCGCGGCTCAACAGTATGATTCATGGAATACTACCTTGCCATTATAAAAGATTTACAGGGACGCGTTTCCAACCAAAGCATGGCTTTTCATTCGGGGATTCGATTGACTGATTATAGCATCTCCGTTCCCTGTCTGCAAGCGGTTCCCGCAGGACGGTTCCCTCTGCGCGTCCATTGAATTTGTTCGCAGACCATGATAATATTGGATACGATCCAATAAGGCGCGAGCCGGAAAGCGAGGACGGATTTTGTGAAGATCGCATTTATCGGAACGGGGAACATGGGCGGGGCCATGGCGCGGGACGCGGCCAGAGAAAAAGAGAACGAGCTTTATCTGGTGAACCGACACCCGGAAAAGGCGGAGAAGCTGCAGCGGGAGATCGGCGGCACGGTGACGGACCTGGCTTCCGCCGTGTCGGCGGCGGACTGCATCGTTCTGGGGGTCAAGCCGGTGATGCTCCCGGGCCTGTGCGAAAACGTCCGGCCCCTGCTGGCGGAGAAAAGCGCACCGTATACCGTGGTCTCCATGGCGGCGGGCGTCACTCTTGCCCGGCTGCGGGAGATGCTGGGTGATTGCTCCATCCTGCGGATCATGCCCAACACGCCGGCAGCGGTGGGGGAGGGGATGACCCTGTATACCCCGGGCGAGGGCGTCGACCCAACTGCCTTTCTCCATGCCATGCGCTTCGCGGGAAAGTTCCTCCCCGTGGAGGAACGGCTCATGAACGCGGGCATGGCGGTGTCCGGCTGCGGCCCGGCCTTCGTGGATCTGTTCGTGGAAGCCATGGCGGACGCGGGCGTGGCCGAGGGGCTCTACCGCCGGGACGCCATGCTGCTGGCAGCCCAGACGGTGCTGGGCTCGGCAAAGCTGATTCTGGAGAGCGGGCAGCATCCCGGCGAGCTGAAGGACGCCGTATGCTCCCCCGGCGGCTCCACCATCCAGGGCGTTCGCAAGCTGGAGGAAAAGGGCTTCCGCTCCGCGGTGATGGAGGCCGTGATAGCGGCCGGCCGCGCTGTATAAAACGCTTGAAATACGCGCCGCCCCCCGGCTTTGAGACAGCCGGGGGGCGGTTTATTATTCCTGCTGAAAGCTTTCCAGAGCTTTTCGCACAGAGCGGGACATCTCCCGGGAAAAACCGGACTCATACTTGCGTGCGCAGAAGGCGGCGATCCAGTCCTCGAAGGAACGTCCGCCGGTCCGCCCGGCGAACATCTCCCGCAGCTCCGCGCCGGTCAGTTCGCGGTAGGAGTTTTCCTGGACGACGTACTTAAGATCGAACCGCTCCGGCTTCGGGCGGGCCTTCTGCTGTTCCGTGGGATAGCCGAACACCAGCATGGCCGCCGGGAAGACGTACTCCGGCAGGCCCAGGATCTCCCGCTGGATCTCGACGTTTTCCAGAATATCCCCAATGTAGCAGGAGCCGATGCCCAGGGACTCCGCCGCCGTGACGGCGTTTTGTGCCGCGATGTTCGCGTCGCACACCGCCAGCAGGAAATCGCCCACGTCCGGCTTCCGGGGAGAGCAGCCGGCCTCGATATAGGCGTCGTACCATTTCAGGCAGTCCGCGCAGAACACCAGCACCAGCTTCGCATTTTCGATAAAGGGCTGGTTATCGCAGGAAACGCTCAGCCGGTGCTTCCGCTCCGGGTCGGTGACGCGCAGGATGGTGTAGAGCTGCTGGTTGCCCGCCGTGGGCGCCTGGGTCGCCGCGGTCAGAATGGTCCGTACCGCCTCTTCCGGAATCTCCCAGTCCGTATAGGCCCGGACGGACTTCCGGCTGAACAGATATTCAACGATCGGATTCATAACGACTCCGCCAGCTCCCGGATCAGCGTGTTGACCTCCTCCGGCGCGTCGGTGTTGGAGTTGTGCCCGGCGCCCTTGATCCAGTGAACGGGAATACCGGTTTTTTTATGCCAGGCTCTGGTGTAGCGGATGCAGGATCCGGCCCTGTCCTTTTCTCCGCAGATCAGCATGGCCGGGCAGGGGATGCGGTAGGGGAGATCGGCCTCCATGGCTTCGGCCAGCATCCGGAATCCGTGGCCGGAGAGCTTGGCATACCAGGCCTGATCCCCGTCGTAGGTCATCATGATCTCCCGCATGAGCTTCCGGCCGTACTCCGAGGTGGCCACACCGTTGGTGCCGGTACGCAGCAGCGACTTCCACGGATAATACCGGTACACCGGCTCCATCCGCTTGAGCAGCCAGATCTCCGCCCCCGTCACGTATTCCCTCTGCAGGGGCGCGGAGTCGACGGAGATAAAGCCCTTCAACCGCTCCGGGAACAGCTGGGCGTAAGCCTGGCCCACGTAGCCGCCCATGGACTGACCGATAATGACGGGATCGGTGAAGCCCTCCCGCTGCAGGATCTCCTCCAGCCACCCGGCCTTGTCCATCAGCGTGAAGGTCAGCTCAAAGGGACGGGAGGCCGCGTGGCCCGGGGCGTCCCACACCAGCAGCGGATACTGCCCTTCAAAGCAGTCGACCTGCTTTTCAAACAGCCGGTGGTCCGCCGTCAGGCCGGGCAGGAAAACCAACTGGGGCGCTGTGCGCTCCGCCGCGTCACCGAGCCAGTAATGGATGACGCCGCAGGGCGTCTCGTACGTGCGTTCTGTCATAAGGATCCCTCCGATCGGTCTTATTCCTCGGCGGCAAAATCCCGGATGATCCTGCCGATCGTTTCCTTGTGTACGATATACGAACCGTGCCCCTCGCCGGGGAGGATGCGCAGCTCGGCCCCGGGGATCCCGGCGGCGATCTGACGGGTCTCCGCCTCCGTGACCAGATCCCTGCTTCCCGCCAGCACCAGCGTCCGGGCCTTGATGGAGCGAAGCAGCTCGTCGGAAATGTGCGGCTCATTGAGCATCATGGAGAGCTTGGGATCCTTTTTGAAGGCGTACAGAACCCGGACCAGCAGCTTCAGCGATCCCTTCACTCCGTCGGGAGTCAGATTAGCGCCGCTGACGATCAGCGTGGTGATCCGGCTGCACCGGGCCGCGGCCAGCAGGCCGATGATCCCGCCGTCGCTGAAGCCGTAGAACACGGCGTCCCGGAGATCCAGCTTTTCCAGGAATCCGATCATATCCCCGGCCATGTCGTCATAGTGCAGCTCGCTGACTTTGCTGCTGTAGCCGTGACCCCGGCTGTCCACGCAGTAGCAGGTGAACCGGTCCTTCAGCAAATCCACGGCTTCACGGAAGATGGTATGGTCCTCGCCGTTGCCGTGGACCATCACCAGCGGCCGCCCGGTCCCGGTCTTTTCATAATACAGATCGACGCCGTTCACGTGAACGATCATACGCCGTTCCCCCTTCTGACAAATTTACTTTGATACAATCATAATTGCCCGTCCCTGGTCTGTCAAGAAGCCGCCGTTTCCCCGCCCCGGCCCGCCGGAAAAAATGTGAAAAACCCCCTTGACAGACTGTATAAACTGTATATAATGTAAATATACAGTAAGCACAGACGGGAGGCGGTCACTTGCATATTTTCATCGACAACAAGAGCGGAGCGCCCATCTACGACCAGATCTATAACCAGATAAAAACGCAGATCATCGGGGGCGATCTGCCGGCGGATGAAATGCTGCCCTCCATCCGAGGCCTGGCCAAGGACTTGCGCATCAGCTTCATCACCACCAAGCGGGCCTACGACGAGCTGGAATCGGAAGGGCTGATCTACACGATCCCGGGCAAGGGATGCTTCGTGGCAGAAAAGAACACCCAGCTGCTCCGGGAAGAAAACCTGAAGAAGATCGAAGAACACTTAGACCAGATCGTGCATCTGGCCACCATGTGCCACTTGACCAGAGAGGAGCTGCTCTCCATGGTGGAATTCGGTATGGAGGAGTATCAATGAACAACGCGATCGAGATCAAAGGACTGACAAAAACATATCCCGGCTTTCAGCTGGGACCGGTGGATCTGACGCTGCCCGGCGGCTGCATCATGGGTCTGGTAGGGGAGAACGGCGCGGGCAAGAGCACCACCATCAAGCTGCTGCTGGGCATGCTCCGGCCGGACGGGGGAAACGCCCTGGTGCTGGGGCAGGATCCCCTCCGGAGCGGCGCGCCCGTACGGGAAGACCTGGGCGTGGTGCTGGACGAGGTCGGGCTGCCCACCTGCGTGACTGTCCGCCAGACGGGAAAGATCATGGCGGGGATCTTCCGCCACTGGGAGCAGGAGACTTACGATGCTTTGGCCCGGCGGCTCGCCATCCCCGCCGACAAGCCCT
Organism: Oscillospiraceae bacterium; assembly: GCA_017455685.1. Classification (GTDB taxonomy): domain Bacteria; phylum Bacillota; class Clostridia; order Oscillospirales; family Oscillospiraceae; genus Apopatocola. The sequence goes on along the minus strand of JAFSZH010000074.1, from coordinate 8,494 downwards.
TCGGGGATATGTCCCGGGGGAACAAAATGAAAATGGGCATCGCCGTGGCGCTGTCTCACGGGGCGCGGCTGCTGCTTCTGGACGAAGCCACCAGCGGTCTGGACCCTGTGGTACGGGACGACGTGACCGATCTTCTGCTGGATTTTACCAGACAGGAGGATCACACGGTGCTGCTTTCCTCTCACATCGTCAGCGATATGGAGAAGATCTGCGACTACATCGCGTTCCTGCACAAGGGAAAGCTGATGCTCAACGAGGAAAAGGACCGGCTCCTGGACGAATACGGCATTCTCCGCTGCACGGCGGAGGAGCTGGACGCCATTGCGCCCGAAGCCGTGCTCCATCGTAAGGACGGCCACTGGGGCGCGGAGGCCATCGTTCGTCGGGAGGCCGTTCCCGCGGGCGTGCCGGTGGGCCCGGTGAGCATCGAAGAACTGTTCATCCACATGGTAAAGGAGGACCGGTGACATGAAAGGTCTGCTGTTGAAGGATCTGTATCAGCTCTGGAAGTACTGCCGCACGTTTCTGCTGATCGTCGTGGTGTTTCTGGGCGTTTCCTTTGTGAGCCCGGAGAATCTGTTTTTCTCGCTGTATCCCGCCATGATCTGCGGGGTCCTGCCCATGACGCTGCTGAGCTATGATGAGCGCACCGGCTGGAATCAGTACAGCGCCGCGCTGCCCTGCTCCCGGGTCCAGATCGTTTCGGCCAAGTATCTGCTGGGACTGATGATCGAGGTCGTCGTCCTGGCCGTCTCCCTGACGGCGACCGCCGTTGCCTCCGGGAGCAGCGGAGCGGCGGGATCGCTGCTGACTTTAGGGGCGATCCTGTGGTTCGTGGGACTTGTCACCCCCAGCATCCTGATGCCGGTGGTGCTGTGGCTGGGTACGGAGAAGGGCCGCATTGTCTACATGTTCATGATCGCCCTCATCGCCGGAGCAGGCGCCGCGGTGATGCGCACAAAAACTTTGGAGAGCATTCAGAGCGTTTCCTCGGTTCCCTTTGCCGCCATGGCTCTGGGCGCCACGGTGGTTTACGGCCTCAGCTGGCTGCTGTCCATCCGCCTCTATCAGAAAAAAGAATTCTGAAAAAGCCAAATGGAACCGGGCCGGAAGCATTCGCTTCCGGCCCGGTTCGCTATGGGGACGATCAGCCCTTTTCTCCCCGCGCCTGGCGGAACATGTCCTCCACCACGATGTCGAAGATCTCGCCCAGGGAGCGGCAGTATTCCAGCACCTTCCAGGGCTCGTTGGTGTGATAGTGGATCTTGATCAGATCGTCTCCGCCCACGGCCAGCAGGCAGTCCCCCTGGAAGTGTTCCAGGAAATAATCGTTGATCGCGTCCTCGTCCAGCCCCTCGCCCTCGATGAGCAGTTGGGTATCATAGCGGTAATCGCCTACGTCCATATCCATGTTTACGGTTCCTTTCTATGTACGTTTGTTATCTTTCTTTTCCCAGGAAGAACAGCGCCAGCGTGCCCGGCCCGGAGTGGGCTCCGATCACCGGCCCTACGTATACGATCCTGTCCACGTCCGCGCCGTAACGGTCCTTGAGCATGCCGGCGAGCTTTTCGGCGTCCGCCCGGCAGTCGCCGTGGGAGATGAATACCGTACCGTTGGCCTTGTCCAGAGCCAGCTCGCCGTACTTGTCCGCAAGAGCCTCCAGAGAGGCTTTGCGGCCCCGCACCTTGAACATATTGATCAGATGACCGGGATCGTCCATGTGCAGCACGGGCTTGAAGCTGAGCATGTTCCCCACAAAGGCGGTGGCGGCGCTGATCCGCCCGCCCCGCTTGAGGTACACCAGATCCTCCACGGTGAACCAGTGGCACAGATGGAAGCGGCTGTCCAACATCAGCTGCTCCACCTCTTCCAGGGAGGCGCCGGTTTTCTTTTTCTCCACGGCCATGTAGACCAGTAGGCCGAACCCGGCGGAAGCGCCCCGGGTATCCACGCAGCGGATCTTCCTGTCAGGATATTTCTCCAGAAGCTCTTCGGCGGCGATCTCCGCGGAGTTGCAGGTGGTGCTGAGACCGCTGGAAAAGCCGATGTACAGAATGTCCTGCCCCTGGCGAAGCACCTCTTCAAACGCGTCCTTAAATACGCCTGCACTGACGGCGGCCGTCCTGGCCACGCCGCCTTTGCGGACCCGGTCGTAAAACTCCGGGTAGGGGAGCTCATAGTTGGAGTATTCCCTGGGGTCGCCCTCAAAGGTGTAAGTGAGAGACTGGTAGCCCACACCCCATTCCCGCAGAGTTTCCTCGGGGATATCGCAGGCGGAATCGGTAAAGATCACGTAGTCGTTCATGGCGTTTCCTCGTACAAGTTCATTTATTTCAGCTTATTCAGCAGTTTTTCCTTTTCTGCGCGGAACTGGGCGCTGCCGAAGAAGAACAGGGCCAGAGCGCCCGGGCCCACGTGAGAGCCGGTGACGGGCTCATAGTCCACTACCATGATGTCCTTGGGCGGGTTGTTCTTCCGCAGCAGGGAGCAGAGATACTCCATATCCTCCGGGCAGTCGGCGTGGGCGATGCCGATGACCTGATCGGCGGCGTTTTCCACCAGCCGGTCATAGTTCTGGGCGATGGCCTCGATGGAACGGCGGCGGCCGCGGATCTTTGCAAAGGAGACGATCTGTCCGTGCTCGTTGCCCTTCAGCAGGGGCTTGATGTTCAGCACCGTGCCGATCACGGCGGCGGCGTTGGAGAGCCGGCCTGTGGAGCGCAGGTGCATCAGATCGTCCACGGTGAACACCTGACACATGCGCTGCTTGAGCTCTTCCAGAATGGCGAAGGTCTCTTCCGCGTCCTTGCCCTCGTCCCGGAGCTCCACGGCCCGGAGAGCCAGGAAGCCCTCGCCCAGAGAGGCGCCGATGGTGTCCACGATGCGGATCTTCCGCTCCGGAAACTCCCCGGAGAGCTGCTCGGCCGCTATCCGGGCGCTGCCGCAGGACCCGCTGATGCCGGAGGACATGCTCACGAAGAGCACGTCCAGTCCCTTTTCCAGAGGTCCCCGGAACGCCTCAAGAAACAGACCTGGGTTGATCTGGGAGGTGCTAACCCTGGTGCCCTGGCGGATCGCCTCGTAAAAGCCGTGACTGTCAAAGGCCTCGGTGTCCAGACAGGAGAAAGCCTGTCCGTCGATGAAATAGGAGAAAGGCACCACGGGGATGCCGTACTTTTTCAGCAGGGGGGTGGGGAGGTTGGCGGAAGTGTCGGTGATTATGGCAAAGCTCATTGGATCATCCCCAGATATCTAATGTTGAATATTATTATAGCTCACAGGCAAGATTAAGTCAACTAATATTTATTTCAAAATCTCCTTGTGTTTTGTATTGAAAAATGGTATGATGCCCATATACCTATTGCAAGGGAGGTCAGGCCGTGGCTTTCGACAATTCGCTGGTGGCGGGAAAGCTTCGCCGCTGGGAGTCCTATCTGGAGAATTTCCGTCTGCCCGCCTGGGAGGAGATCCCCGATTTCGGACTGTATATGGAGCAGGTGACGGCGCTGCTGCAGAAGTATCTGGATTATCTTCCCTCGGAGCTGAAGGAAGAGCAGTTCATCACCGCGTCCACCATCAACAACTACGTGCGCACCAGGGTGATGCCCGAGCCGGTCAAACGCCGGTACTACCGCACACACATCGCCTATCTCATCATCATCCTGACGCTGAAGCAGTCACTGAGCATCGCCCTGATCCAGAAGATCGTCCCCATCGGTCTCACTGAGCGGGAGGTGGAGCAGGTGTATACCGTCTACGCCGCCTGGCACCGGAAGACGGCCCGGTATTTCATCGACCAGACCCGGCTGATGGCGGGCCCCATCCTGGGCCACGAGCCGGATGATTTCGAGCTGGCCGCCCCCAACCCGGAGGCGCTGGTGATCACCTCCGGCGTGCTGGCCGGGTTTTCCAGGCTCTTCACGGAGAAGCTCCTGCTGCTGGACGGTCAGGATCTGACTGACGGCGGCAGCATCGGGCGCCCCCCCAAAAAGATAAAGAGAACATGAAACGGCCCCCGCTGTTCGCCGGTGCGAGAGCGGGGGCCGTTTTATCGTCTTTCAGAGTTCCAGCTTGTAGTCGCCGTCTTTGATCCAGCCCTTCCTGCGCATGAGCTCGCTGACGAGGAAGCTCACCGCGGCGGGAATGACGAAGCAGATCAGGATCAGCCCCGCCCACTGGACGGCCGGGTTGGCGTAGGCCGCGGCCAGATCCACGCCCATGCTCTCGCCCACGGTCAGCGCCCGCTCGGAGGGGGCGAACCAGCCGGTGATGCAGCCGATGAGCCCGCACAGTCCGGAGGTGCCCATGCCGGAGTTGATGGGCGCGCCGTTCATCTGCAGCCTGAACACGCAGGTGGCGATGGGGCCGTTGACGACGGAGGCGACAACCGGGGGGACCCACAGCACCGGCTTGCGGAGCAGATTCGGCATCTGCAGCATGGAGGTGCCCAGCCCCTGGCTCAGCAGCCCGTGGAGCTTGTTTTCCCGATAGGAGGCCACGGCGAAGCCCACCATGTGAGCCGCGCAGCCCGCCACGCAGGCGCCGCCCGCCAGACCCACCAGACCCAGCGCTGCGCAGATGGCCGCCGAGGAAATGGGCAGGGTGAGGATGATCCCCATCAGCGCCGCCACCAGGATCCCCATGGGCAGGGGAGCCAGAGCGGTGGCCTTCATGACCAGGGAACCCAGCAGGTTGGCCAAAGCGCCCACCGGCGGGGCGATCAGGTAGGCCGCCAGCACGCCCGCGATGATGGTGACCAGCGGAGTGACGATGATATCCAGCGGGGTGCGCTTGCTCACCAGCTTCCCGGCGAACACGGCCACGACGGTGACGAAGAACACCGCCAGCGGTCCGCCGCCGCCGCCCAGCACGTTCCCGGCGTAGCCCACCGCCAGACAGGAGTAGATCACGAAGGGCGGGGCCTTCATGCTGTAGGCGATGGCGCAGGCCATGGCCGTCCCCTGGACGGCGTAGGCCGCCACCTTGGAAGAGGTGAAGAGGTTGACCACCGCGGCGTCGTCCAGCTTGGCGGCGTTGGCCGCGGCCCAGGAAAAGTTGGACCAGGGGTTCACCACCAGTCCCTTCAGCCCCGGTACGTACAGCCCCAGGGTGTTGATGATGCAGCCGATGAGCAGGGAGGCGAAAAGCCCGTGGGCCATGCCGCTGAGCCCGTCGATAAAGATCCGTTTGCCGGTGATGGAAATATTCTGCTGCGCGCAGTAGGCACGCCACTTTTCGGCGCGGGTCATTTTGCTCATCATGCCAACCTCCCGGAAGATGATTTGTCACAAAGGATACCGCAATCGCAGCGGAAATGCAACTTTTTCTTTTGCCGGGCTTATGACGTACGATTAGGACCGTTTGTTCCGCCTTGCTTACACAACTTCAGGTTGTGCAAGTGAAAAAACTAACTGTTTGACCCTGAAGTAAACCGCCTTATATAATATGGCCAAGGTACCTGAAATCAATGAAAAAGGGGTCAAAACATGAATAAACTCGAAGAACGCTTACAGCTGTTCCACACGCAGATAGCCCATAAAGAAACAAACCGCATCCCCTTGCTCAGCAATTTTTGGTCATGGAAGATCCTTGACAGTGGCTACAAGCTTAGTGAAGCTCTGTATGATACAGATATTTTAATGAAATCTCTGTGTGTGTTTCAGGAAAGGTATAATTTCGACACTTATTACGAAACGAACTGGCGCAATCCCCTGTTTCTTTCAAGATCCATGGGTTCAGTCAACTATATCATTGATGATATCAACAATTCCATTTCTTATCTGGATCAGACATTGATGGACGCCTCTGATTATGACGCTTTGATAGATAATCCCGAGAAATATTACTGGACTTCATATATCCCGAGAAAATACCCAAATGCAAGCATTGATGATATCAAGAATACGCTTCTTTTATTCATGCAGTTTCTTGATTTCTTTGGTAAAGGCCCGCAGACGCTTGCAGAAAAATATGATGTTCCCGTTTTCGCAGAAAATGGATTATTTTGCCCATTGGAAAATCTGGGCTGCGGCATGAGAGGGCTTAAAGAGTTTTCCATTGATATCAGGCGGCGTCCCGACAAAGTTGAGGCCGCTGTTGAAGCCTTGAATCATTATACTGCACCCATCAAAAGCTTGTATGCGACCACAAAGCCCGGTATGGGCTCTACCGTCGTCGGAGCACAGGCCGTTATGCTTTCGCATACCCTTATGAACACAAAAACCTTTGAGCGGTTTTATATGCCTTTTATCAAGGAGCTCGCAGCATACCTGGAGGCATATGACAAAACAGGCTTCCTGTTCATGGAAGGAGACAACACCCGACTTTGGGATTGTCTAAAAGATTTGCCGAAGGGCATGTTCATGGTATGCATGGAAAACGATGACATATATGAAGCCAAAAAAGCTATCGGTGATACTATCGCATTGGCCGGCGGTCTGAAAGCAACAACGCTGGGAACCGGAACTCCGGAGTTGTGCATAGAAGAAGCCAAGCGTGCTGTTGATGAGCTCGGCGTCGGAGGCGGATTTGTCGTCACAACGGATAAAATGATATCCTTTGCAAGCGACTGCCGCAGAGAAAACATAAAAGCCGTTACTGACTTTTTGACCGGGTATTACAAGTAAGAAAGGAATGAATCGACATGGATAATGATAAAGTCAATGTGTTGAGATATCCTGAAGATCTCCAGGAGGTAGCAAGCGTCTTATCGTTTTTGCCTGAGGATGTCAGAGCTGTGATAATCCGTACTTTTTTCAATCAATCAAGTTTTGGGCTATTTTGAGCAATTATTCGAATAATATGATAAAATGGGTTTATTAACAATAAACCCATTTTTTATTGGAGAGAACAGTCATGAATATGCGTCATTTTACAGCAATTTCAGCCATTGCGACCTGCCACAGCTTTTCAATAGCTGCAGAAAAACTGCATCTGACACAGCAGGCCTTAAGTAAAACGATCCGGGAGGCGGAGGAAGAATGCGGAAGGCCGCTTTTTATCCGCAGCCGTAAAGGCGTGTTTCTGACACAGGAAGGGGAAAGACTGCTTGGCATCATACAGCCCTTGCTCAATGAGTATGGGACTACGCAAAGCCGCCTGGAACGCTTTTATCAAGCGCCTGTGAAAGATGAGATCCATATCGCGTTCGGGCTCGGCGTAATGTATTCACTGGGATATGATAACTGCATCGAGATGCAAAACGCTCTGCAGCGGGAGTTCCCGGAGTGGCAGTTCATCTTTTCCGAGTGGCCGGACCTTTTGATCGAGGAGAAGGTGAGCGCGGGGAACATCGATATGGCCCTGACCCTGAAGCCATACCAAAAAAAGGACCTGCTTTTCAATCCGCTGCTCACCATCCCCATCATGGCCCTGCTGCCGGAAACGCATTCCCTTTCGAACAGAAGATCGATCCGTTTAGAGGAACTCAGATATGAAAACTTCGTAATGATGACGCGGAACATGCAGTTTTATGATTACACGATCCAAAAATGCCTTGACGCCGGTTTTCGGCCCAAAATACGGATCGAGTGCACAGACGCCTCGACCGCGGTGTATTATGTGGCCTCCGGAGAATGCGTTTTCCTTGGGTTCAATGCGTTCCTGAATTCGGATGGTGTGAAAAAGATCCCGTTGGAGGAGGATAACTTCGATTGGGTAGAGGGGCTGCTATACACGGAAAAGTGCCTGACGGATCCGGTACGTGCCAGCGTACTGCGCTTTATCTCGGATCTCATGCGGAAGCGGATCGACAAGATCCGTTCCTATGAAACCGTGAGCATCGTCCAGTGGCACGATGACCTGTAAAGCGACTGCTTTCATGGTAAATATTCAAACAGGCCGGAAGCGGGTGCTTTCGGCCTATTTTCCTTGGGAAAAGCAGATTTTCAATTGATTTTTCCTCATATTTATGCTTATAATTAAATTTACGAGATTTTTATTGGTAATAAGGAAAAAACGACCCATGATTGATCTGCATCGGGAGATCTCCCGGCGGAGGACCTTCGCCATCATCTCCCACCCGGACGCGGGCAAAACGACTCTGACCGAAAAACTGCTGCTCTACGGAGGGGCCATTCAGCTGGCCGGCTCCGTGAAGGGCAAGGCCGCCGCCCGCCACGCGGTCTCCGACTGGATGGAGCTGGAAAAGCAGAGAGGCATCTCCATCACATCCAGCGTGCTGCAGTTTGAGTACAACGGCTACTGCATCAATATTCTGGACACCCCCGGCCACCAGGACTTTTCCGAGGACACTTACCGGACGCTGATGGCGGCGGACAGCGCCGTCATGGTCATAGACGCGGCCAAGGGCATCGAGCCCCAGACCCGAAAGCTGTTCAAGGTCTGCGCCATGCGTCATATCCCCATCTTCACTTTCATCAACAAGCTGGACCGGGAGGCCCGCAGCCCCTACGATCTGATGGAGGAGCTGGAAAACGAGTTTGGTATCGGCACCTATCCCATGAACTGGCCCATCGGCTGCGGCCAGGACTT
>JAFSZH010000073.1 GCA_017455685.1 Oscillospiraceae bacterium | reverse complement strand
GATCAGCACGGGGTTGTTCTTGGTCTTGCGGGAGAGGATGCGGATCACGTTGCGGATCTCGTTGTCCCGGCCGATCACCGGGTCCAGCTCGTTGTCCCGGGCCCGCTGCACCAGGTCGGTGCCGTACTTGGCCAGAGCGTCGTAGGTGCTCTCCGGATTGTCCCCGGTGACGGGGGAGGATTTGACCTTGCTCAGCTCCGTGGTAAAGGCAGCCTTGGTAATGCCGTGGTCGGCGAAGATGCGCTTGATGGGCGGCGTGGCCGCGGCGAAGATACCGATCATCAGATGCTCCACGGACAGATACTCGTCGCCCATTGATTTGGCGGCCTTCTCGGAGGCGGTGAACACGCGGTTGGTGTCTGAGGACAGATAGACCTCCCCGGGATTGCCCACCTTGGGCAGGGCGGCGATGGCGGTGTCCAGCTCGGCCAGGACGGCGTTGCAGTCCACGCCCATTTTGCCCAGCAGAGAGGGGATCAGCCCGCCGTCCTGGTCCACCAGGGCGTAGAGCAGATGCTCGGGCGTGATATAGTTGTTGCGGTTTTCCTGCGCCATGGACTGGGCAGTCTGCACCGCTTCCAGTGTCTTTTGGGTAAAGTTCTGTGCGTTCATAAAGGAGCGCCTCCTTTCGGTTTAAATGTGGACCCGCGCCTGCAGCATGTGGGCATAGTAGGCGGCTTCCACTTCATGGGCGTCCAGACGCCCGCTGAGATACTGCTTCATCAGCTTGTCGAACAGCTTGATGTACTCTCCAAGGGCCGCGGCCAGTTCCTCCGCGCTGCAGTCCCGGTCCGGGGCGGACAGGCTGCGCACGAACTTGCCGTCGTACAGCGCGTAGTCGATGGACGCGCCGGTGGCCGGACGCAGGTGGGTGTCCTCGATCCGTTTCCACAGCCGGAAGAAGGAGGTCATCATCTCGATGAGCGCCGCCGACTGGGTGCGGAACACCACCGACAGCTCGCCGATGGATTCCTCCCCGCCCCGGTACAGCTCCACCTCGTATTTCACGGTTGGGCGGTACTTGTACTCCAGCGAGCTTTTCAGCGACATGCTGAAGCTGTTGGGGGAGAAGAAGGGGACCAGCTCCCGGGAGGGGATCATCATCTGCTCGATGGCGGAAAGCACATCGTTGATGCGCCGCTCGGGGGTGGTGTAGTTGACGTACTCGGCCAGGATCTGGTTGATGAGTGCGGAGCGATTGGTGCCCAGCCGGTGGGCCAGGGCGTCCACCTCGCGCACGACCTCATCGTTGAGCATCAGGCTATATAAGGTCTTCTTCAAAGACGATCAGTCCTTTCTATTTCTTTGAGTATAGTATAAACTGCGGCGGGAAAATTGTCAACAGTTTTATATAAATTAATTATCAAATTATATAAGAAAATTGCGTAGCCTACGGCTTGCTTTTTGCTCTGCAATCGGATATAATAATCCCGCCAAACATGCAGCGGTATCGAAGTGGTTATAACGGCCCTGACTCGAAAACGTGTGACCATTTTGGAAGCCTCTCCCGAAAATGTCCTGATTTTTCAAGGCTTCCGAGGCATCGTGCCGCAGAAAACTTTCCGGTTTTCTCTCCTCGTTTTCTCCCCAATTTCCGGGCTGTTTCGGAGAT
>JAFSZH010000072.1 GCA_017455685.1 Oscillospiraceae bacterium | reverse complement strand
GGTCGTCCTCGGGGATACCGGCTTCCACCTTGCCCACCAGGTCGGCGCCCACGTCGGCGGCCTTGGAGTAGATGCCGCCGCCCACACGGGCGAACAGAGCCATAAAGGAAGCGCCCATGCCGTTCATGACCATGATGTTGCCCAGGACTAGAGGATCGTCGATGCCCATGGCGTAACGCAGAATGAAGAACCAGATGGTGATGTCCAGCATGCCAAGGCCCACCACGGTGAAGCCCATGACGGAACCGGAAGAGAACGCCACGTTCAATCCGCGGTTCAGGCTCTCATGAGCGGCGTTGGCGGTGCGGGCGTTGGAGTTGGTGGCGATGCGCATGCCGATAAAGCCCGCCAGCATGGACCAGATGCCGCCGGTAAGGAACGCGAAGGGGGTCACCTTGGCGAGCATGGCGCCGTTGGACGCGAAAGCGATGATCAGCAGCAGCACGAATACCACGGCGAACACCTTGGCGACAGTGGTGTACTGGGCCTTCAGATAGGCGTTGGCGCCCTGGCGGATGGCTGCGGCGAGCTTGACCATCTTCTCGTCGCCCTCAGAGAACTTCATTACTTTGTTTCTTTGCACAAGAGCAAATATGAGCGCAATCGCTGCGCCCAAAAAGCCGATCCAGAATAGGTTGTCCAAAGAACTCACTCCTCTTTTTTTAGTCTATACAATATTAAGGCATGGTTTCCAAAAATGCAAGCATTTCCCACCGATTTTGCATCAATCTTATTTTTTTCCTCTTTAACCAAAAGGTCGGCCGATATCCGGCCGACCTTTATGCAACTTCCTTTTTGCTTTCCTATACTTTATCGAATGTGTTTTCTGATCAACGCATCCATGCCCCTGAAATCCACGTGATCGGCGTACTGCTTCTCCAGAAGATCATGCTCCGCCTTCGCCCGCTCCAGACTTTCACAGCCCAGCGAGAGCAGGGAAGAGCAGAGCCGCGCCCGTCTCCGCAGCTCCTCCGGCGGCTGCTCTCTGCCGTCCCGAACGCCCTCCGGGCTCACGGAAACGGTCCTGCCTCCCGACTTCAACCCCCTCCGGCGCGTCACGTAGCGCACGCCGGCCTCCGGGATCAGCACGGCGTCCGTGTCGGCGGGGTCCAGCGGATCCGGGCAGCGGATCACCGACAGCTTTTTCTCCCCGCACAGCGCCAGGAGCGTGCGGAAAAACACCTGACGGTCCGATCCCGTCCCCATGACGGCGCACGTTTTCCCGCTTTGCGCCGCCAGCTCTGGGAACGCGAGCAGTCCCCGGCAAGTATAGGCAGAGGTGAAGCGCTCCCGCACCCGGGCCTTTTCCCCCTGCGGGAGCGTCTCGGCGGCCCGCATCGCCGCCTCTGCGGCGGTGGGATGAATCGCGTCCCTCCGCCGCAGAGGATCGCACGCCAGAGCGGCGTCAAAATAGCCGCAGGCTCGCCGGTACTGCTCCCGATAGGCCTCAAAAAGCGCGGCGATCTGCTCCCGGTCCCACCCGGTCCGGGGTCGATAATAAGCGCTCAGGTCGATATACCGTCCCGCCGCCCCGGGCAGCATCGGCTCCTGTACGTGTGGCGCGGTGGCGTCCACGTACGCCGTCTTCCTTTCCGGGAGATAGATCCCGTCCAGTGAATCCGGATCGCCGGAGCAGAAGGCATATTCCACCCGCTCGCCCCGCTGTTCCGCCGCCTCCGCCACGCGCTTCATGAAGGTGGATTTCCCGTTGCCGGGGCCGCCTTTGATGTACCAGACGAAATCACCGTTCCGCTCGTCCGCAAAGCTTTCATAGGCGGAATAAAAGCCTTTCGCGGTGTTCGCCCCGAGAAAAAACCGTACGTTCTGCGCAAGATCCATCGCATACCCCTCCTTGATCGACTCCATACATTCTATGAACGCCACAGGGACACGGCACAAATGATGCTTGATTATTTTCCGCAGGTAAGATATAATATGGGGTGCGGTCTGTGGCAAGGCTGCACTAGTCGGGGAGCCAGCGGTGCCCTGTCGCCTGCAATCCGCTACAGCAGGGATGAATCCCCGTATTAGGGTATGTGATGTGTCGTCTGACGGCAGTAAGTGACTATGACGGTTTGGTCTTGCGCAACAGGGTCCCGCGAACCATGTCAGGCGGGGAACCGAGCAGCATTAAGCGGATCGCCGTGTGTGCCGCGAGGGTGCCGGACCTGAGTCGGCTGCTGCTGCCCCGGGCATATCCCATGACTCGAGGACGGGTGTGCAGTCTTGCCATGGACCGCGCTTTATTTTTTTGGGGAGGGACGGACTTGTACGAGGCGCTTTACCGAAAATACAGGCCGAAAACCTTTGATGAGGTCGTCGGTCAGGAATACATTACCGAGACGCTGAAAAACCAGGTCCGTACGGGTCGGCTGAGCCACGCTTACCTCTTCATTGGCACTCGGGGCACCGGCAAGACCACCTGTGCCAGGATCCTGGCCAAGGCGGTGAACTGCGAGCATCCGGTGGACGGCAACCCCTGCAACGAGTGCGCCTCCTGCCGGGGGATCGAGAGCGGCTCCGTCATGGACGTGGTGGAGCTGGACGCGGCCTCCAACAACGGCGTGGACGACGTGCGGATGCTCCGGGAAGAGGCGATCTTTTCTCCTACCACCGTTCGCAAGCGGGTCTATATCATCGACGAGGTCCACATGCTCTCCAAGCCCGCGTTCAACGCGCTTTTGAAAATCCTGGAGGAACCGCCCCAGCACCTGATGTTCATTCTGGCTACCACCGAGCTGAACAAGGTCCTGCCCACCATTCTCTCCCGCTGCCAGCGTCACAGCTTCCGGCGGCTGGACAGCGAGACCATCGCCCGGCGGCTTGCCTGGGTGGCCGGGCAGGAGGGGATCGGTCTGGAGGAGGACGCGGCGCGGCTGCTGGGCCGGATGGCGGACGGCGGTATGCGGGACGGCCTCTCTCTGCTGGACCAGTGCGCCTCCCGGGAGACGGTCACCGTGGAAACGGTGATGCACTCCATGGGTCTGGCGGGCGCGACGCGGACGCTCTCTCTGGTCTCAAGCGCGGCCGACGGCGACGTTTCCTCCGCGCTGGAGCAGTACGAGGCTCTGTGGCAGGATGGAAAAGAGCCCGCCGGTCTGCTCGGCGAGCTGAGCTCCCTGTTCCGGGACGTGCTGCTGCTGCGGCTGGCTCCGGAAAACGGCCGGAATCTGATCTCCGGCGCCTATGGGGAGGAATCCCTCCGCTCCGTGCCGCTCAGCAGCAGCGAGATCATCCGCTGTCTCAACATCATTCAGAAATACCAGGCTTCCATGGTCACCGCCGCCAGCCCCCGTCTGCAGGGTGAGCTGTGCATGATCGAGCTCTGCTCCCGTCCCGGCCCGGCGGAAACGCCTGTTGCCGCGGCCCCCGCTCCCGGGAAGCCGGAAAAGCATCCCGCACCCGCGCCGGTCCGCCATGCGCCTCCGGCCTCGCCGCTTTCTGCGGAGGTGGCGCCGGCGCCCCCGGCCGAAAAGGCCGCTCCGGAGCCCGAAAATCCTGTCCCGGAACCGGAGAAGCCCGTTCCCGTTCCGGCTCCTGAACCGTCGCCCTCCGCGCCGGAGGACGACGCCGCATGGCAGGCGATTCTCGACGATCTCTCCGGAAAGATCATTTTCGGCACCTATATTCTCATGACCGATCCGGGAAACGTCACAGGCGCCCTCGTGGGAAACGAGCTGATCCTGCGGGTCCGGCCCGGATTTGAAACCGCTATGATCACAACGGCGGACAACATCAACAAGATCCGACAGAGCGCCTGCGCCGTCACCGGGAAAGCCGTCACGGTACGCGTGGAGGAGCTGACGCCTAAGCCGGCGTCCGTCAACGAAGATAAGCTGGCCCAGCTGGGTCAGTTCGGCAACGTAACTATCAGATAAAGGAGAGTTCACTATGGCAAAAGGATTTCGCGGCGGCGGCTTCGGCGGAGGGGCTTCCGGCGGTATGCGCCAGGGCGATCTGATGAAGCAAGCCCAGAAGATGCAGCAGGATATGCTGAAAATGCAGGAGGAACTGGAAAACCGGACCTATACCGCCACGGCGGGCGGCGGCGTCGTTTCCGCCACGATCAGCGGAAAGCGGGAGCTGACCGAGCTGATCATCGACCCCGAAGCGGTGGACCCCGAGGACGTGGAGATGCTGCAGGATATGATCATTGCGGCGGTCAACGCGGCCATCCGGGACGCGGAAAAGACCTCCGCCGAGAGCATGTCCAAGATCACCGGCGGCATGAATTTCGGTTTCTAAATCAGCAAAAAACCGTGCTGACGGATCGTCAGCGCGGTCTTTTATATCATCAGATGGATGATCTGCATGTTTTTTTCCAGGGCGTAGCGCATGGTGTTCAGCGTACCGCCGGTTTTGCCGTCGTAACAGGCTATCAGCAGGTCCGCCCGGTCGATCATGTACCGGTTGCGCTTCATCATGCAGCCGGGGGAATACTCCTCCTGGAGCACGGTGCGCTCGTCGCACGCCTCCAGCAGCCGCTGGTAGCGTTTTCTCTGCCGGTCCGGCCACAGGTCCGACTGTCCGGCAAAGGGGACGGCTGCCTCCACGGTGATCTCCGGGTGCTCCTCCCGCAGACGCAGCACCGCCTCGCAGAAATAGAGGTCGCAGCCCTCCGCCATGCCGCAGATGAAGCGTGTAAATCCGGCGGAATACACCGCCTCCGCCGTATCGTAGATCCGCTGCTTCAAGTCCAGACAGCGGGGGTCGGACTCATCGTAGCCCCAGGGCAGCTTGGAAGCCCGGTGCCCGGTAAATGTGCACGCCGGCTGGCGCATGGCCGTCACCTCTTTTCGGTGTCCCATTGTAGCGGACGGGGCGCGGAAAGTCAAAGAGTATCTTGCCCGGTGACTTTGGTATTGCCTTTCCGGCAGGAAAGTGGTATGATCGCCTCAATCGAATAATGATATCTTCAGGGCAGGGTGCGATTCCCGACCGGCGGTAAAGTCCGCGAGCCGTATGGCAGACCCGGTGTGATTCCGGGACCGACAGTACAGTCTGGATGGAAGAAGATGGTTGTCCCCAGCTCGCCGTGCGCCCGGAGAATATCATGCTTCGGACGCATTTCATTTCCGGAAAAGAGGGTATTTCATGGGTAAGCTGTGGAACGACGTCAAGGGAAACGTCTCATTCGTGCTGGTGTGTCTGCTGACCTTCGCCGCGATCTTCGCGCTGGCGAAGCTGTTTGAAAAGCTCTTCGTCAAGGGTCGTCGGAAGGCAAAGGGCGCTGCGTATATCGCCTACGTGGCCATGTTCTCCGCCATCGGCGGGGCGCTGATGCTGCTGGAAGTGCCGCTGTTTTTCGCCCCGTCCTTCTACAAGATGGACCTGAGCGAGCTGCCCGTGCTGCTGTGCTCCTTTTATCTGGGGCCGGTGGCGGGCGTCACGGCGGAATTCCTCAAGGTGTTCATCAAGCTGCTGCTCAAAGGCACCTCCACCGCCTTCGTGGGAGATTACGCCAACTTCGTGGTGGGCTGCTGCTTCGTCCTGCCCGCCTCCGCCATCTATCACGCGCACAAGTCCAAGCGAAGCGCCCTTCTCGGCATGGCCGCGGGCACGCTGGCCATGGCGGTTTTCGGCAGCCTGTTCAACGCCGTCTATCTGATCCCCAGGTTTGCCGAGCTTTTCGGCCTGCCGCTGGAGGTCATCGTGGGCATGGGCACAAAGGTCAACCCCCGCATCGTCTCCGTCTCCACGCTGGCGCTGTACGCGGTGGTGCCCTTCAACCTGCTGAAAGGGATCTGCGATTCTATCCTGACGTTTTTGCTGTATAAACGGCTGGAAAAACTGCTGTTCAAGGAAGACAAGTAATGACTGATCACGAAGCCGCTTTCGCCGCGGCGAGAAGAAAGATCATAGAGCGGGAGTTCTCCCGGCTCAACGACATGCAGCGCCAGGCGGTGCTGGCCACCGAAGGGCCGCTGCTTCTTCTGGCCGGAGCCGGGAGCGGAAAGACCACGGTCCTCATCAACCGGGTGGCCAACCTGCTGCGTTTCGGCAGGGGTTCGGAATCCGGCGAGATCCCCGGCTGGATCGGCCCCGACGGGCTGGACAGGCTGACCGCCGCCGCGGAGGGCGCCGCCCCCGTCACGGAGGAGATCCTGGCCATGTGCGCCGTGGAGCCCCCCGCGCCCTGGCAGATCATGGCCATCACCTTTACCAACAAGGCGGCGGACGAACTGAAAAGCCGTCTGGAGACTACGCTGGGCAGCCAGGCGCAGGACGTGTGGGCGCTGACCTTTCACGGCGCCTGCGTCCGCATCCTCCGGCGGGATGCCGACCGGCTGGGCTTTCCCAAGAGCTTCACCATCTACGACCAGGCCGACAGTCTGGCGGTGATGAAGCGGGTGCTCAAGGACCTCAATCTGGACGAAAAGACCTGGGCCCCCAGAGCCATGCTCTCCGCCGCGGAGCGTTACAGGAATTCTATGATTGACCTGAGCGCCGTGGCATCCGTGGAGGAGCGTACCGGGGACATCCGCCGGATCCGCACCGCTCAGATCTGCCAGGCCTACGCCAAACGGCTCAAGGACGCCGGAGCCATGGATTTCGACGACCTGCTGTACTACGCTGTCCGGCTGCTGCAGGATTATCCGGACGTGCTCAGCTATTACCAGCACAAGTTCCGCTACGTGCTGATTGACGAATACCAGGACACCAACCATCTGCAGTATCTCTTCGCCGCGCTGATGGCAGGGGGGACCCGGAATATCTGCGTGGTGGGCGACGACGACCAGAGCATTTATAAATTCCGGGGCGCCACCATCGAGAACATTCTTTCCTTTGAGAACCAGTACCCCGACGCCCGGGTGATCCGGCTGGAACAGAATTACCGTTCCACCGGCAACATCCTTGCCGCCGCCAACGCCGTGATCGCCAACAACACCGAGCGGAAGGGGAAAAACCTCTGGACGAAAAAGGGCGCCGGTGAGAAGATCACCTTGTACACTGCCCGCAGCGAGGACGACGAGGCCGATTTCGTGGCCCGCATCATCCGCACCAGCGGCCGCTCTCTCAACGATTTTGCGGTGCTCTACCGGACCAACGCCCAGTCCCGCTCCGTGGAGCAGGCCATGAAGCGCTTTCAGCTCAATTACCGGATCTTCGGCGGAACCCGATTCTTCGACCGGAAAGAGGTCAAGGACATTCTGGCGTATCTGTGCGTGATCGCCAACCCCACCGACGAGACGCGGCTGCTGCGCATCGTCAACGAGCCGCCCCGGGGCATCGGCCAGACCAGTCTGGAACGGGCCCAGGCAGCGTCGCTGGAAGAGGGGATCCCCCTTTTCCGGGTGATGAGCGAAGCCTCCCATCGGGCAGGGATCACCGCCGGAAAAAAGATGGAGCAGTTCTGCGCCATGATCAGCGAGCTGCAGGAGCTGCTGACCCGGGCGCCGCTGGACGAGTTTTACGACGCGGTGCTGGAAAAGACCGGCTATCTGCTCTCGCTGGAGAGCAAAGGCGGGGACGAGAGCTTGGCCCGGATCGAAAACGTCCGGGAACTGAAAACCAGTATCGTCAAGAGCATGGAGGCCACCGGCGGCGATCTGTACAGCTTTCTGGACGAGGTGGCCCTCTATACCGACATGGACAACTACGATAAGGGCGAGGACGCCGTGGTCATGATGACCATGCACTCGGCCAAGGGCCTGGAATTCCCTGTGGTATTCCTCATCGGCGCGGAGGAGGGCCTGTTCCCCGGGCTGATGTCCATCGGCGATCCCTCTGAAATGGAGGAGGAGCGGCGGCTGTGCTACGTGGCCCTGACCCGGGCAAAGGAAAAGCTGTACATCACCTGCGCCGCCCAGCGCATGCTCTACGGCAGGACTTCCTCCAATCTGCCCTCCCGGTTCACCGAGGAGATCCCGGCAGGTCTGGTGGAGCGCCGGGGCGTGGACAGAAAGAAAGAGGCGGAGCGTCGTTCCTACTGGGACGACGACGGCGGCTTCCGCTATCTGGGAGATTACGACCGGGGCGGACAGTCCCGGAGCGGATGGCGGCAGAGCGGGAGTTCTTTCGGCTACGCCGCGCCGGTGAAAAAAAGCCGCAGCACACCACCGGCGAAGGTCACGCCTCCGGCCCAATCCGCCGCCGACTACAAAACCGGCGACCGGATCGTGCACAAGGCCTTCGGCCACGGCGTCATCGAGGCCATGACGCCCATGGGCGGCGACGCGCTGATCCAGATCCGCTTTGACTCCGGCGAGACGAAGAAGCTGATGCTCCGCATCGCCGCGCAGCACATGCAGAAAGAATGAAAGGAGCGATCTCCATGTCTGAATATGAAACCGACCACGTCCACACCGGGGAGGAGCTTCACGACCATGAACACGAGCACTTCCACGTCCATGCCGACGGGACGGTGCACAGTCACGCCCATCCCCACGTCCACACCAACACCAAGGCCGTGAAAAACCGTCTGGCCCGGGTGATCGGCCATCTGCACGCGGTGGAGCGCATGGTGGACGAGGGCAGGGACTGTTCCGAGGTGTTGATCCAGCTGGCCGCCGTGCGGAGCGCTCTGAACAATATCTGCAAAATGATCCTGAAAGAACACATGGACACCTGCGTGATCGACGCGGTCCGCAGCAACGACACGGAAACGCTCTCGGAGCTGAACAAGGCCATCGATCTGCTGATGAAGTAAGGTACGAAACATGAAAAGATCAACGATCCCGATGCTGCTGATTTTTATTCTCCTGCTGGTCGGCTGCGTCCTCCTCATTTTCCGGCTGGAGGGGAACGACCGCTCTGAAGAGCCGGCAGCTACCGCCGTCCCGGTCGTGACGGCCACGCCCGCCCCCACGGCCACGCCGGAGCCGGAGATCACCGCCGCGCCTACGGCCGAGCCCACGGCGGAACCCACCGCCACACCCGCGCCCACCGCCGTGCCGGAGACCACGCCCATCCCCACGGTCGTTCCCACCACGGAACCCACCGCCGCCGTGCCGCAGGGCACCAGCGGCTCCTTCCGCTCCGATACGGGGCTCTGGATCAACACCGTGGTGAAATGGGAGATCACTCCCGGAAACGGGACAGACAAGCTGAAGCTTGAAGTCTACGCGGAGTCCTACGCCATCCAGAACGGCGTGGGCGCCCAGCGTGTGCAGGACATCGTTTTCAACGTAGACGGCAAGCTCTACTACGCCAATTCCGCCGTCCTCGACGATCTGACCACCACCTCTCTGCGGGAGCGCTATCTGGGTTCCGCGGAGGTGGACGTTCCCGCCGGGCGGGATATCGACCTGCTGGTGACCTGGTATTTCCGCGGGGAATACGGCGGGCCCAACGGGAGGCAATTCGTGGACGGCATCGACGCCTCCGCCACGATCCATACACCGTAACGCGGCCCAAAACCGCCGGGGACGAAAGACGTCCCCGGCGGTTTGCATTGCATGAAAAATAATCCGTTGCCTTGTGCCCGGCGATGTGATAAAATATATTGAATTAAAGGAGCTGCTTTGCCAATGCGTATTCTCGGTTTGGACCCGGGCATCGCCACCGTGGGCTTCGGGATCGTCGATTCGGACAACAACCGGCAGAAGCTGGTCACCTGCGGCGTGATCACCACACCGGCCCACACGCCGCTGACCTCCCGGCTGGATCAGATCTACACCGATCTGGAAGAGCTGATCCGGGCCTATCAGCCCGACGTGATGTCTGTGGAAGAACTGTTTTTCAACACGAATATCACCACCGGCATCGCCGTGGCCCAGGGCCGGGGCGTGATCCTGCTGTGCGCGTACCGCGCCGGGCTGAGGATCTATGAGTATACGCCGCTGCAGGTCAAGCAGGCCGTGGTGGGTTATGGCCGGGCGGAAAAACGGCAGGTGATGGACATGGTCAAGCGCATCCTGAACCTGCCAGCCGCGCCTAAGCCCGACGATGCCGCCGACGCGGTAGCCATGGCCCTCTGTCACGCCCGCAGCGCCACCTCGCTGCTGAATCTGGAAGGAGCGAACGACACATGTTCTACTATATAGAGGGGACCGTCGCGCTGATCGACGGCGCCGTGGCCGTCATCGACTGCGGCGGCGTGGGTTACGCGCTGAACACCACCGTGAACACTCTGAGCCGCCTTCGGGTGGGGGAGACCGCTCGACTGTACGTGTACACCGTGATCCGGGAGGACTGCTTCGACCTCTATGGCTTCTATACCCGGGAGGAAAAAAGGAGCTTTGAGATGCTCATCGGCGTCTCCGGCGTAGGACCCAAGGTGGCTGTCGCCATTCTTTCCTCCAACACTCCCGAGGCGCTTTCCCTGGCCATCGTCTCCGGCAACGAAAAGGCGCTGACCGGCGTACCAGGAGTGGGGAAGAGGATCGCCCAACGGATCGTGCTGGAGCTGAAGGATAAGCTGGGCACGGATCTGCAGGGCTTCGATATGAGTCCGGGCCCCTCTGCCGGGCCGTCCGCCGGTCCGGCAGGGAAGGACAAGCTCTCCGACGCCGCCGCCGCGCTGAGCGTGCTGGGGTACGGCAGCAGCGAGATTGCCTCCGCGCTGAAGGGGATCGACGTGCAGAACCTGTCCGTGGAGGAAATCATCCGCCAGGCCCTGCGTAAATTTACCGCTTGATGGGAGAAGTGAACCGTGGCTATCAATTATTCTGAGCCCGCCCAGGAGATCGTGACCCGCTCGGTGGTCCTGCCCGAGGACGCCAACGAGGGCTCTCTCCGGCCCAGGACCCTGGACGAGTACATCGGCCAGGAACGGGCCAAGGAGAATCTTCGCATCTTCATACAGGCTGCCAAGATGCGGCAGGAGAGCCTGGACCACGTGCTGCTCCACGGCCCTCCGGGACTGGGCAAAACCACGCTGGCCGCCGTCATCGCCAACGAGATGGGCGTCAATCTGCGCATCACCTCCGGACCGACCATCGAGAAAGCCGGAGATTTGGCGGCGCTGCTGACCAACCTGCAGGAGAACGACATCCTCTTTGTGGACGAGATCCACCGGCTCAACCACGCCGTGGAGGAGGTCCTCTATCCCGCCATGGAGGACTACGCCATCGATATCATCATCGGCAAGGGACCTTCCGCCAACTCCATCCGGCTGGACCTGCCCAAATTCACGCTGATCGGCGCCACCACCCGGAGCGGACAGCTGGCCGCCCCGCTGCGGGACCGGTTCGGCGTCAACCTCCGTCTGGAGCTCTATACCCCCGAAGAACTGAAAAAGATCGTTCAGCGCAGCGCCGGCATCCTGGGCATCGACATCGAGCCCTCCGGGGCCGAGGAGATCGCCCGCAGGAGCCGGGGCACCCCCCGGATCGCCAACCGGCTGCTCCGCCGGGTGCGGGACTTCGCCCAGGTGACCGCTGACGGCGTCATCACTCGACAGGTGGCCGACCAGGCGCTGAGCCGGCTGGAGGTGGACCACATGGGGCTGGACAATCTGGACCGGCGGATGCTCCGGAGCATCATCACCTACTACGGCGGCGGTCCCGTGGGACTGGACACCCTGGCCGCCACCATCAACGAGGAAGCCGTTACGCTGGAGGACGTTTACGAGCCCTATCTGCTGCAGCAGGGCTTCCTGACCCGGACGCCCCGGGGCCGCTGTGTCACCCAAAAAGCCTATGAACACCTTGGAATCGAGTTTCGGGGACAGCAGCAACTAACTTTATAAGAAAAAACAGCACTTTTTTATCAAATACTGCTTTTGATTCTCTTGACTTCATTGGTGAAAACAACTATAATTGCCATACATCATGATTTTTATGGAAGACTATACTTGCTTCAGCGATGAGAGGCTGCAAAAACTATCCGCAGACGGGGACCAGGCGGCGGAAAACGTTTTAGCCGCCCGATACAGTGATCTCGCGGAATCCTGCGCCCGGCCGTATTTTCTGGCCGGCGCCGAAAATTCCGATCTGCGGCAGGAGGCTATGGTCGGTCTGCTGTCCGCCATCCGGGAATACGACCCGACCCAGCAGGTCCCATTCAAAGCTTACGCGGAGATCTGTATTCGTCGACAGATCTTCACTGCCATCCGATCCGCATCACGCATGAAGCACACCCCTCTCAACAGCGGCGTTTCCCTTGACGAAATGCTTACCAGGCAATCCCTCGAGACCGGAACACGCATGAACCTCGACCAAAGGCGTTCCCCTGAAGAACAGGTATTGGCCAGAGAGAGCGAACGAGAGTTTTTTCAGTCATTTTCACGGTGCCTGTCCACCTTTGAAAAAAACGTACTTCCCCTGTACCTTGACGGCTTTTCCTACCGCTCCATTGCGGAGAAGCTGGGCAGGGAGGAGAAGGCTGTGGACAACGCCGTACAGCGAATCCGGCGCAAGCTGGCACGGATCATTCTATCTGGCGACATCAGCGAAAGCTGAACGCAATATATCAGCCTAAGGGCGAAATCAAAGAGAGGTTCTATCATGTACGAGGACAAGACCCTGGTTTGCAAAGAGTGCGGGAACGAGTTCGTTTTCACCGCAGGTGAGCAGGCTTTCTATGCCGAGCGCGGCTTCCAGAACGAGCCCCAGCGCTGCAAGGCCTGCCGTGACGCTCGCAAGAACGCCACCCGTGGCCCCCGTGAGTTCTTCACGGCTGTCTGCGCCGCTTGCGGCGGTGAGGCTCGCGTGCCTTTCGAGCCCAAGTCCGACCGGCCTGTTTACTGCAGCGACTGCTTTGCCAAGATCAAAGCCAACCAGCAGTGATCAGGTGCTGCCCACGCAGCAAAAAATGGGAGCGATCGCAGGATCGCTCCCATTTTTAATGCCGATTCTCCACGCGTTGCCCCTTGAAAAAACGGTTTGATTCAAGTATAATGACCGCGTAAAAAAATTTCTCAGGAGGCATTGGCAATGTACCAGGTAGAAAAAGATACCGTTATTTCCGAAATCATGATGAACGCGCCCTTTACCGCGCCTCTGTTCCAGGCTATCGGCATGCACTGCATGGGCTGTGCCATGGCCAGCGGCGAAAACGTGGAAGAGGCCTGCGAGGTGCACGGCGTTGACGCGGATCTGTTCGTAAAGCATCTCAACGAGTTCATCGCGAGCCACAGCTGAATCACAGATCATAAAAAACGGCTGGGGCGACCTCGCCGTTTTTTATAAAGGGAAGGATCATGGAACAGATCAGATTATCGCCCCGGCTCCGGTGCATCGCCGAACTTGTGCCGCCGGGGGCGGCTCTGGCCGACGTGGGAACGGATCACGGCCTGCTGCCGCTGCATCTTCTGCTCAGCGGGACCATCGTCTCCGCCTGGGCGTCGGATATCCGACCCGGCCCGCTCTCCCGGGCCGAACAGAACCGAAAGAAATACGGCGCGGAGACCATGCGCTGCGTCCTCTGCGACGGGCTTACAGGCGTCGATCCCGGGAGCGTGGACACCGTCGTCATCGCCGGCATGGGTGGAGAGACCATTACGGCGATCCTGGCCGCTTCCCCCTGGGCCTATCGGGACAGGACGCTGATCCTTCAGCCCATGACGAAGCCGGAGATCCTCCGCGCCGCGCTCTCGGAGCACGTGAGGATCTATGCAGAGCGGCTGGTGGAGGACGCGGGCAAGCTCTATGCCGTTCTCTGCGCCCGGCCCGGAGAGCCGGAGGCCCTGTCCGAGGCGGAGCTTTATATCGGAAGCGAGCGGCTTGTAACGCAAAACGCTCTGTTCCCGGCGGCGGCAGGGGAGTGGAAGGCAAAGCTCGAAACCGCCCTGCAGGGCCTGGCCTCTTCTGAAAGGGATGGGGCAGCGGACCGGCGGCGGCATTTGGAAACCGTTTACCGACAGCTGAAAGAAATGGAGGAACGCTATGCCCACCGTATCTGAGATCGCCGGATTCCTGGAGAGTCGGGTGCCCTCGGCGCTGAAAATGGATTTTGACAACGTGGGTCTGCTGGCCGGGTTCCCGGACCGGGAGGTGACCCGTGTTCTGATCGTGCTTGATATCACGCTGGAAGCCGTGGAGGAGGCCGTCTCCATGGGGGCCGAGCTGATCGTTTCCCATCATCCGGTGATCTTCACCCCCATGCGGCGGATCCTGGACACCGACCCGGAGGGGCTTCGCATCATCCGTCTGCTGCAGGAAAACCTCTCGGCCATCTGCCTGCACACCAATCTGGATCGGCTGGAGGGCGGAGTAAACACCGCGCTCATCAACGCTCTGGGCGGCGTGGACGAGGAGATGCTGGACATGGGCTGCGTGTGCACGCTCTCCGAGCCCACGGCGCTGGAGGGCTTTCTGGCCCAGACCAGGGACGCTCTCTCCGCACCGGACATCCGGTTTTACGACGCCGGGCGTATCGTGGAGCGACTGGCCGTCTGCGGCGGCGCCGGCGGGGATATCCTCTATGAGGCGGCAAGGCTGGGCTGCGACACGGTGCTCACCGGGGAGATCAAGCACCACCAGTGGATCGACGGCCGCCAGATGGGTCTGAACCTCATCGAGGCCGGTCACTTCGCCACGGAAAACGTCGTCACCCCGGTGCTGGCCGAGATGCTCCGCTCCGGGTATCCGGATCTGGACGTCTGTCTGTCCCGGCTCCAGGGTCCGCTCTCCCGGGGCTTTGAATTCTGAATCCGCCGCATAATCCACAGCTTATCCCCGTATGATGTTTCGAGATCATCAACAGGGGGTATGGCCGTGTCTGACGTCAGCATTTACAAGGACATCGCACTCCGTACAAACGGAGATATATATCTGGGTGTAGTGGGGCCTGTCAGAACGGGCAAATCCACGTTCATCAAGCGCTTCATGGAAACGCTGGTGATCCCCCACATCGACAACGTGTACAGAGCCGAGCGAGTCCGGGACGAACTGCCCCAGAGCGGCTCCGGCAAAACCATCATGACCGCCGAACCGAAGTTTATTCCGGAAGAGGCGGTCTCTATCTGTTTGGAGGACGGCGCGGAATTCTCCGTCCGACTCATCGACTGCGTGGGCTACATGGTCCCCGGCGCTTCCGGCCAGTTTGAGGACGGCAGCGAGCGGCTGGTCACCACACCTTGGTTCGACCACGAGATCACCCTCACCGAGGCGGCGGAGCAGGGAACACGCAAGGTCATCACCGATCACTCCACCATCGGTCTGGTGATCACCTGCGACGGAACCATCTGCGATATTCCCCGGGAGGCCTATCTCCCGGCGGAGGAGCGGGTGATCCGGGAGCTCCAGTCCATCGGAAAGCCCTTTACGGTGCTGATGAATTCCGCGGACCCTGCCTCGGAAACTGCCCGGGAAGCGGCGGATGCGGTCGCGGTGAAATACGGCGTGACCTGTCTGTGCGTCAACTGCCAGGAGCTGGGGCAGGGGGATATCCTGCAGATCATGCAGTCCATCCTTTATGAATTCCCGGTGAAGGAGCTTGGCTTCCGGATGCCCAGCTGGGTGGAGGCCCTGCCCCCGGAGCACCCGCTGCGCGCGGGCATCCTGGACGCCATCCGGGGACGGATCGGCGAGCTTGAGAAGCTCCGGGACGTGTGCGCTCTCCGGGACAGCCTCAACGCGGACCGGTCGGATCTGACCGCCGCCGTGAGCTCCATGCAGCCTGGTCTGGGGCGGGGCTGCATCACGCTGGAACTGCCCCGTTCCCTGTACTACGACACCATCAGCGAGCAGTCCGGTTTCACCATCCGGGACGACGGAGATCTGATGAGCCTTCTCACGGAGCTGAAGACTGTGAAAGGGGAGTACGACCGCGTCAGCGAGGCCCTGAAGGAGGTCCGGCAGCGCGGCTACGGCATCGTAGCCCCGTCCCGGGAGGAGCTGAAGCTGGAGGAACCGGAGATCGTCCGGCAGGGAGGACGTTACGGTGTTCGCCTGAAGGCCTCCGCGCCGTCCATCCACATGATCATGGCCAACATCGAGACCGAGGTGAGTCCCGCTCTGGGCGGGGAAAAGGCCTCCGAGGAGATCATCAACTTCCTGCTGCAGGGCTTCGAGGGCGACACCAGCCGGATCTGGGAGTCCAACATTTTCGGAAAATCCCTGTACGATATTGCCGGGGAAGGCGTGATGAACAAGCTCCGTCGGATGCCCGCCAACGCCCAGGGCAAGCTGCAGCAGACGCTCACGCGCATCGTGAACGACGGCAGCGGGTCGCTGATTTGCATTATTCTCTGATCCATTATTCATGCGGGGACGGTTTTCTCGTCCCCGCAAAGCATTTTTATCCAAATGACCGCTTGCATATTTGTTCTATTTGCCATATAATGAATCAAATCATGAATGGAGGCCGGGAAAATGAAAGAACTCTCCAAAATCTATTCAGCCGTTGCGCCGTCTGCAACGATGGCGGTTGATGCAAAATACAAGCAGATGAAGGCCGACGGGCTTCCCGTGGTGGGCTTCGGCGCCGGGGAGCCGGATTTTGACACGCCGGACTATATCAAGGCCGCCGGCATCGCCGCCATTGAGAACGGCCAGACCAAATATACGCCCGCCGCGGGCACCAATGCGGTTCGCCAGGCGGTGGCTTACCGCATCAAGGAGGACACCGGCGTCGATTTCGACTGGACGAACATCGTGGTTTCCAGCGGCGCCAAGGCATGCCTGTACACCGCCTTTACCGTGCTGCTGAATCCCGGCGACGAGGTCATCATCCCCGCGCCGTACTGGGTCAGCTTCACCGAGCAGATCAAAATGGCGGGGGGCGTCCCCGTGGTGCTGGAAACCGGTGAAGAGCAGCGCTTCAAGATCACCGCCGAGCAGCTTGCCGCCGCCGTCACCGAAAAGACCAAGGCCATCGTGCTGAACAACCCCTCCAACCCCACCGGCATGATTTACGGCAGGGAGGAGCTGGCCGCCATTGCGGACGTCTGCGTGAAAAACGATCTCTACATCGTCGCCGACGAGATCTACTGCAAGCTGGTTTACGACGGTTTTGAATTCACCAGCGTCGCTTCTCTGGGCGAAGAGGTGAAAAAGCGCTGCATCCTCATCAACGGCGCTTCCAAATCCTACGCCATGACCGGCTGGCGCTGCGGCTACGCCGCCTGCGGCGATAAAAAAGTGGCCAGGACCATGGCCAACGTGCTCAGCCACTCCATCGGCGGCATCGGCACCATGAACCAGGCTGCCATGACCGCCGCCCTCCGGGGCCCGCAGGACTCCGTGGAAGCCATGCGTAAGGTGTTTGAGGAGCGGCGCAACTACATGGTCAGCCGCATGAACGCCATGGACGGCGTCAGCTGTCTGATGCCCAACGGCGCGTTCTACGTGATGATGAATATTTCCAGGCTCATTGGCAGGACGCTGGGCGGCCGGGTAATCAACTCCGCCGATGATTTTGCCATGGCATTTCTGGAGAGCGGTCTGGTGGCCGTGGTCTCCTGCGATTCCTTTGGGATCTCCAACTTCATCCGCTGGACCTACGCATCCTCCATGGAAAGTATTAAGGAGGGCATGGACCGGCTGGAAAAATTCCTGCAAAGCTGATCTGCGCGGAAAACATGATCGGACCGCCTGCTTCATAGGATCTCTATGGGGGAGGCGGTCCTTTTGCTCAAAATCGGGAAAGATGATCTTGCCGTGCTTTGCGCCTTGCTATCCATTTGGATTTGTGCCATAATATCAGCAAATCAGGCGGCGGACAGCAAAGCCCGTACCGCGCTGGCGGCGGAGGGCCCCGGCATGCCGGTGCTGATCGTGGATCCGGGCCACGGCGGTCTGGATGGCGGCGCCGTTTCCGTCACCGGGACCGCCGAGAGCACGATCAACTGGGCCGTATCCGTACGTCTCCGGGACCTGTGCAGGTGGCTGGGGCTCCCGATAGTCATGACCCGGCAGCAGGAAGAGATCCTCTATCCGGAGGAGCTTCGCTCCATCGCCAAGCACAAGCGCTGGGACACCCGGCAGCGCCTCGGTCTGATAAACGGTACGGCGGACGCTTTTCTGCTGTCCATCCACCAGAATACCTATCCCTCGACCCAGCCCAGCGGTCCTCAGACGCTCTATTCCCGAAATGAAACCGCCGCGGCGCTGGCCCGGCAGCTTCAGGAGCTGCTGAACGACGTCCTCTCGCCGCCCTACCGGCGAAGCGCCGCAGCGGCCGGAAACGATATCTACCTGATGGCCCACGCGGCCCGGCCGGCCGTGCTGGTGGAGTGCGGCTTTCTCTCCAATCCCCGGGAGGCCGCCGCGCTGGAGACGCCGGTATACCAGAAAACCCTGTCCGTGGTCCTGACCGCCGGATGGGTCCGTTTTACAGGAGATGAACACCTTGAAAGCGAAAACGTTGTTTTACTGCAGGGAATGCGGCAATGAAACGGGCAAATGGTCCGGTCAATGCCCTGCCTGCGGCGCCTGGAACTCTCTGGAGGAGGTCAGCGCCGTGGACCCCGCTGCCAAGGGGCCCGGAAAAAAGTCCGGCGTGCGGCATCTGAACAAGCCCCGTCCCATCGCAGAGCTGGACGAAGGTCAGGAGCTGCGCTTTTCCACCGGTTTGGGCGAGCTGGACCGGGTGCTGGGCGGCGGCGCTGTAAAAGGCTCTCTGGTGCTGTTCGGCGGCGCGCCGGGCATCGGCAAGTCCACCTTGCTGCTGCAGGTCTGCGGGAATCTGCCCAAAGCGAAGATCCTCTACGTCACCGGCGAAGAAAGCCAGCGGCAGCTGAAAATGCGGGCCGGGCGGCTGCGCGTGGAAGGGGAGGGGCTCTTCGTCCTGGCAGAAACGGATATCGGCGCGGTGGTCCAGAACGCGGAGGAGTTCAAGCCCGATATTCTTATCATTGATTCCATTCAGACCATGTACAACAGCGACGTTTCCTCGGCTCCCGGCAGCGTAAGCCAGGTCAAGGACTGCACCATGGCCGTGATGCATCTGGCGAAAACCATGGGGATCACCGCCTTCGTGGTAGGCCACGTGAACAAGGAAGGCGCTATCGCCGGCCCCAAGGTTTTGGAGCATATGGTGGACTGTGTACTATATTTTGAGGGTGACAGGTCCACCAACTACAGGATATTGCGGTCGGCCAAAAATAGATTTGGCTCAACCAATGAGATAGGCGTCTTTGAGATGGCCGACGACGGGCTCCGGGAGGTGCCGAACCCCTCGGAAGTGATGCTCAGCGGCCGGCCTGTCAACGCCAGCGGCACCTGCGTGACCTGCGTTTTGCAGGGAACGCGGCCCATTCTTGCAGAAATCCAGGCGCTGCTTTCACCGACAAGCCTGACGCAGCCGAGGCGGAACGCCAACGGCGTGGACTACAACCGATATATGCTGCTGCTGGCGGTGCTGGAAAAGATCGGCGGTCTGCACGTGGGGAGCTGTGACGCTTACGTGAACGTGGTGGGCGGACTGGAGCTTGACGAGCCTGCGGCGGATCTGGGGATCGTTCTTGCGATCGCGTCCAGCTTCCGGGACAAGCCCATCGGAGAGGACCTTGCGGCGATCGGAGAGATCGGACTCACAGGAGAGATCAGAAGCGTACCTGCCATCAATCAGCGTCTGCAGGAGATCGCGCGTCTCGGATTCAAACGCTGCGTCGTACCGGCGCATTGCAGAGATACGATCAAGGCGCCGGAAGGGCTGAAGATCCTGCCGGCGAGAAACGTGCGGGACGCCATCAATGCCATCGTCATCTGAGAGAAAGCGGAATTCCCGCAAAAACCCCGGTTTTGGGGTCCCCTAAATTAAACAAAATCTTTATTTTGTTTAATTTTTGGTCAATTTGTAAATGGACAAGCCTTTGCCTCCCCTGTTATACTCTTCCGTAGTCAAGGAGGTGTCCCATGGATTACAGAGATGAATCGCCCGCCATTCTGCGGGATTATCTTACATATCACGAGACCATCAAGGGACATTCCCGCGCCACGGTGGACGAGTATTTTCTGGATCTGCGAAATTTCTTCCGTTATCTGAAAATCGCGAGGGGTCTTGTCCCCCGGTCCACGGAGCTGGACGAGATCTCCATTATGGACGTGGATCTGGATTTTGTTTCCAAGGTCACTTTGGCTGAGGTTTACGAGTATCTGGCGTTCCTCTCCCGGGACAAGGCCAAGTTCACACGGGCCAGAAGCGAAGAATACGGCCTGAACGCTGCCTCCCGGGCCCGAAAGGTCTCCAGCATCCGGGGCTTCTATAAATATCTCACCAACAAGGCCAAGGTGCTGACGGAGAACCCGGTGCAGGATCTGGACTCTCCCCGTGCAAAGCGTTCCCTGCCCCGCTATCTGACGCTGGAGGAAAGCCAGCGGCTTCTCCAGTCCGTAGAAGGCGCCCACAAGGAACGGGACTACTGCATCCTGTGCATTTTCCTTAACTGCGGGCTTCGGATCTCCGAGATCGCCGGAATGAATATTTCCGATATCCGCAGCGATCACATCCGGGTGCTCGGCAAGGGCAACAAGGAACGCATCGTCTATCTGAACGACGCCACCGCCGAGGCCATCAACCGGTATCTGGCGGTCAGGAAAAGCATTGCCGCCATCGACCGCAGCGCCCTCTTCCTCTCCAGCCGCCGCACCCGGGTCACCCGGGAGGGCCTGCACGCCATGGTGAAGAAAGCCCTGCTGCGGGCCGGGCTGGACAGTGAAAAATACTCCGCCCACAAGCTGCGCCACACCGCCGCCACGCTGATGCTCTCCAACGGCGTGGACGTGCGCACTCTGCAGGAGATCCTGGGCCACGAAAACCTGAACACTACGCAGATCTACACCCACGTGGACAACACCGAGCTGCGGATCGCCGCCCAGGCCAATCCGCTGAGCAATTTTGAGCCGAAAGCTGACGGGAGTTAATAAAGAGATATGGTCTTTTCAAGCATCATCTTCATGTTTTACTACCTGCCGGCAGTTCTGGTCGGGTATTACCTGATCCCGGCGAAATGGCGGAATCTGTGGCTTTTTGCTGTCAATCTGGTGTTCTATGGCTGGGGCGAGCCGGTCTATATCCTGCTGATGCTCTTTTCCATCACGGTAAACTACTGCAACGGTCTGCTGATCGGACGGTATCTGCCGGATGACCGGAAAAAAGCCCGCCGTATCCTGACGCTCAATATCGTCATCAATCTGGGGCTGCTGGTATTGTTCAAGTACTCCGACCTGCTCCTTGGCACTTTCAACGCGCTATTCGGCACCTCCCTGCCGCTTCTGGGCCTTTCGCTGCCCATCGGCATCTCGTTTTATACGTTTCAGACCATGTCCTACCCCATCGACGTTTACCGGGGCAACACCAGGCCGCAGAAAAACTTTATCGCCTTCGGCACCTTTGTCGCCCTGTTCCCCCAGCTGATCGCCGGTCCCATCGTCCGCTACAAGGAGATCGCCCACCAGCTGGAGGACCGCCGCTATTCCGTCGCCGGTTTTTCTTACGGCGTGCAGCGTTTCGTGATCGGTCTGTGCAAAAAGGTTCTGATCGCCAACAATATCGGCTCTCTGTGGGATATCTACGCCGCAGAAAGCTCCCTCACCGTGATGGGCGCCTGGCTGGGCGCCGTCGCCTTCTCCCTGCAGCTGTATTTTGACTTCTCCGGCTACTCCGACATGGCGATCGGCCTGGGCCGGATGCTGGGCTTTGAATTCCCGGAAAACTTCCGCTATCCCTATATTTCCAAGAGCGTCACCGAGTTCTGGCGCCGCTGGCATATCTCCCTGGGCACCTGGTTCCGGGACTATCTCTATATCCCCCTGGGCGGCAATCGGAAGGGTCTTCCCCGTCAGATCGTCAACATCCTGATCGTGTGGGCCCTGACGGGCCTTTGGCACGGCGCCAACTGGACCTTCCTGTTCTGGGGGCTGTATTACGCTCTGTTTTTGATCGCAGAAAAGGTATTTTTGTTAAAATTTATTGATAAATCCCGCATTTTATGCCATTTTTACACCGTTTTTGTTGCGGTTTTCGGATGGATGATCTTCCAGCTGAACTCTCTCTCCCAGGTGAGTGCCTACTGGCAGGCCATGCTGGGCATCCGCTGCGCGGGGCTTTTCAGCGCCGCTGACCTCTTCCGGGGCAAGGCCTACTGCCTCATTCTGCTGATCGCCGCCGTCTGCGCCACGCCGCTGCTGAAAAACCTGTATGCCCGGCTCTCCGACAGGGTACGGGGCGTTCTGACGCCCGTTCTGACGGCTCTGGCGCTGCTGGCCTCCACCGCCTATCTGGTGGACGCCACCTATAACCCCTTCATCTACTTCATCTTCTGAGGAAAGGAGCGCTGTCATGGCGAAAAAAACGAATATGGCGCTGGTGCTCCTGTTCTGCGGATTTCTGGGCGCCTTTTTCCTACTGAATCTGCTGCTTCCGGACAATGATTTCTCTCCCCGGGAGAACCGGCAGCTGCAGACCGCCCCGAAATTCACCTTTTCCGCCCTTTTCCGGGGGGATTTCACCAAAAAGATGGAGGATTACAGCGCCGATCAGTTCCCGTTCCGGGATCGGTGGATCTCCGCCAAGGCCGCCATGGAGCTGCTGCAGGGAAAAGAGCAGAACAACGGCGTCTTTTACTGCGGCGAACGGCTGCTGGAGCCCTTCGCCGCCCCCTCGGAGCAGGAGCTGGAACGCCGCGTCGGCTGGGTCAACGGCTTTGCGGAAAAGGTCGGCGTTCCCGTGACGGTGTCGCTGATCCCCACCTCAGCGGAGATCTACGCCGAGCTTCTCCCTTCCGGCGCGGAGAACGACAGCCAGGCGGCTGTGATCCGGTCTGTCGGGGATATGCTGCTGACGGGCTTCACAGATCTGTCGGAGATCCTGTCGCAGAAAAAGTCGGAATACGTTTTCTATCGGACGGACCACCACTGGACCTCTCTGGGCGCCTGGTACGCCTACGATGCTTTGGGTGGATCGCTGGGGTATACGCCCCGTGCTTTGACGGAATATGCGCCGGAGGCCGTCTCGGACAGCTTTTTCGGCACGCTCTACTCCTCCTCCGGCTTCTTCTGGCTGAAAGACGCCGACGTGATCCACTCTTACGTACCGGATGAGGGCGTCATCGTGGAGCGTTACGACACGGCGCAGCCCACGGTAACGGGCCTGTACGACACTTCGGCGCTGGAGACGAAGGACCAATACCGATATTTTCTGGGCGGAAACTGTCCCCAGATCGTTGTAAAGACCGGGCACGACGATCTCCCCTCCCTGCTGATCGTCCGGGATTCCTTTGCCGACTCCCTGCTCCCCTTCCTGCTGGAACATTTTTCCGAGATCCACCTGCTGGACCTGCGGTATTATTATGACAGTCCCTCCGCTTATGTGGAAAGCAACGGCATCGACCGGGTGCTGATCCTGCTGAGCGTGGACGATTTCTGTACCGAAAACAATCTGAATCTTCTGATCCTCTGAGGATATGAAAAACGGCCGGAGCGG
>JAFSZH010000071.1 GCA_017455685.1 Oscillospiraceae bacterium | reverse complement strand
TGCGCCAAGAACGAGGGTCTGAAGCAGGCCATCGAGCGGGTGCTGAAGCTGAAGGTCATCGAGCTGAAGACGGACCCGCAGCTGATGGGCGCTCTGGGCGCGGCGGAATACGCCCGCCAGAAGGGCCTGGCCAGGGCCTGACAAGGAGGAAACGATGAATACTGTGAAAGCGCTGCTGAAGGATCTGGTGAAGGTCCTCGCCGACGCGGCCAAGCTGGCGGTCGGCGCCGCGTGCAGGCTCTTCGGTCGGGCCGTCAAGGCTGCGGGCGAGCTGTTGAAAAAGCTGGGCCGGGATCTTCTGGACAGCAAGGTGAAAAAGTCTCTGGGAAAGCACCGGTCGTTCCTGCTGATCGTCGCGCTGGTCGCCGGGCTGCTGGCGGCGCTGTCTTTCGCCGGACTGCTGCTGGGCCGGGACGCTTGAACGACAACGCAATACTATAAAACGATGGCGGCTCATGCGCCGCCATCGTTAGCTTTTGGAAGGATACGATACCATGGAAAAACGGGAATTCAAGGCGGAGTCCAGACGGCTGCTGGAGCTAATGATCCACTCCATCTACACCCACAAGGAGATCTTTCTCCGGGAGCTGATCTCCAACGCCTCGGACGCCATCGACAAGCTGTGCTGGCTGGGCCTGACGGACGAGGGCGTTGGCATGGCCCGGGAGGATTTTGAGA
This sequence comes from Oscillospiraceae bacterium, assembly GCA_017455685.1. Classification (GTDB taxonomy): domain Bacteria; phylum Bacillota; class Clostridia; order Oscillospirales; family Oscillospiraceae; genus Apopatocola. Next base: position 2,826 of record JAFSZH010000071.1, on the reverse strand, counting down.
TCCGCCTGACCCTGGACAAGGAAAAGCGCACCCTCACCGTCAGCGACAACGGCATCGGCATGGACGAGAGCGAGCTGGAGAACAATCTGGGCGTCATCGCCGAGAGCGGCTCGGCCCTGTTCCGGCGGGAGCTGGAGGGCAAGGAGACGGAGGCGGACGTGATCGGCCAGTTCGGCGTGGGCTTTTACAGCGCCTTCATGGTCAGCGACCACATCACGGTCGTCACCCGGAAGTACGGCTCGGACCGGGGCTGGCGCTGGGAATCCGACGGCTCGGACGGCTATACCGTGGAGCCCTGTGAAAAGGACGCCGTGGGCACGGACGTGATCCTCCACATCCGTCCCGACGGCGAGGAGGCCGACGAGTTCAGCCGCTACATGCGGGAGTACACCATCTACAAGCTGGTGAAAAAATACAGCGACTATATCCGCTTCCCCATCCGGATGCTGATGCCCCAGCCGAAGATCAAGGAGGGCAGCGACCCCAAAAGCCCGGAGTTCGAAGAGGTCTTCGAGTGGGAGACCTTCAATTCCATGGTCCCGCTGTGGCAGCGGCGGAAGAGTGAGGTGACGCGGGAGGAGTACGACGCCTTTTATCAGGAGCACTTCGACGATCCGGAGCCGCCCCAGTCGGTGATCGCCGTCTCCGCCGAGGGGCTGGTGTCCTATAAGGCGCTGCTGTATATCCCCGGAAAGGTGCCGGTGCGCTACGGCACCGACGACTACAAGCCCGGGCTGCAGCTCTACTCCGCCGGGGTTCTCATCATGGACCGGTGCCAGGATCTGCTGGGGGACGAGTTCAACTTCGTCCGGGGCGTGGTGGAATCGCCGGATCTTAACCTGAACGTGTCCCGGGAGCTGCTGCAGCACGACCGGCAGCTGAAGGTCATCTCCTCCAGCCTTCAGAAGAAGGTGAAGGCCGAGCTGGAGACCATGCTCCGGGAGCGGCGGGAGGACTACGAAAAGTTCTGGAAAAACTTCGGCCGCCAGCTGAAGATCAGCGCACTGGACAACTACGGCGCCAAGAAAGAACAGCTCCAGGACCTGCTGCTGTTCTGGTCCTCCGCCGACAACGCTCTGACCGCCCTGGGCGAGTACGTCGAGCGGATGAAGCCGGAGCAGAAATATATCTACTACGCCCCCGGCGACAGTGTGGCCGCCATCGAGCGGCTGCCCCAGATCGAGACCCTGCGGGAGCATGAGCTGGAGATCCTGTACTTCACCGACCGGACCGACGAGATCGTCTCCGACATGTTCCGGGACTACAAGGGCAAGCAGTTCCGCTCCGCCATGGCCGGGGATCTGGAGCTGGACGGAGAGAAAAAGGACGAGACCGAGGCCTACAGGGACGCCTTCGGGTTCATCAAGGCCCGGCTGGGAGACCGGGTGACGGAGGTGAAGGCCTCCACCCGGCTCAAGACCCATCCGGTATGCCTCAGCTCCGGGAAGGGCATCACCTTCGACATGGAAAAGTACTTCACCGCCGTCCAGCCGGAGCTGGGGATGAAGGCCAAAAGGATCCTGGAGATCAACGTGGATCACCCGGCCTTCCGCGCCTTCGACGTGGCCCGGGTGGTGGACCCGGACAAGGCGGCGAAATATGCGGAGATCTTCTATAACCAGGCCCTGCTCATCGCCGGGCTGCCGCTGGAGGATCCCAGCGGCTATACGGACCTGGTCTGTTCCCTCTGGAATTGATCTCGCAAACGAAACACGGGGCGTCCCCCTCAGGGAGGAGGACGCCCCGTGTTTCGTTTTTTTCTTATTGCCGCTTGCCCTTTTTGCCGAAGTGGAGCTCTTTGAGCCCCTCCACCTCGTCGCAGATGGGCTTGAGCTGACAGGAGCCGCAGTCGGTGGGCATGCCCTCCATGATCTTCGTCAAGGACATGGTGATGTCCTTCACGGCTTTGGCGCACCTGGCCGCCTGGGCGTAGTCCGCCCCGGGGGCTGTGAGGAAGATCATCCGCACGTGCTTCACCTTGGGGTCAAGATGGTAGTGCCGGATGAAGTTGGCCCCCACCCGCTCGAAGCTGACGCCGTCCTTCACGGCGGAGCGGCTCACCCGGACCTGTTCCCGGCTGCTCTCGGAGCTGGTGCGGATCATGTAGCCCCGGGGGAAGACCCGGTACTTGACGAAGTCCAGCTCCTGCACCGCCCGGAAGCACTGCTCGGTGTCGTCGCCCTGTTCCAGAGCGGCGCCGTCCACCTCCAGCAGGGTGATGCGGGCGTAGTCCGCGTCGCCTTTCAGGTCCTTGATATCCGGGCCGTACACCAGCACCTCGTCGGCGTCCACCAGCCCGGGGGTGGTGGTGACGCAGGTGAAGTTCGCGGCGTTCCGGCCGCCGCCGCCCAGCTCGCAGGCGGCCTCCCGCTGCATCACCAGCTCGAATTCGCCGGTGTCGGGCCAGGCCCGGGCGGGATCGTAGGCATAGCGCTTCACGGCGCCCGCCCCGCCCAGGGTCATGGCCTGGCGGATCAGAGAATCGTACAGCTCCATGGTCAGAATTTGATGTCCTGTTTCTTCCGGTCAAAGATCCTGTTCACCTGGACGTAAGCCCAGCCCAGCACCTTCTGATCCAGGTTCCAGAAATAGACCACGAACAGAATGCCGGTGACCGCGATCAGCACCTTGAGGATGATCCACAGGAGCTTAAGACATTTCTTCATTCTCAACACCTCACGATTTTCAGGCCCTGGCCAGGCCCTTCTGGCGGGCGTATTCCGCCGCGCCCAGAGCGCCCATCAGCTGCGGGTCCGTCTTCAGCTCGATGACCTTCAGCTTCAGCACCCGCTCGATGGCCTGCTTCAGACCCTCGTTCTTGGCGCA
>JAFSZH010000070.1 GCA_017455685.1 Oscillospiraceae bacterium | reverse complement strand
CAACACAGCCTGCCGCGCCGGTGGTCTGCACCTGCGAGGACAAGTGCTATGCCGGTCATGTGGATACGACTTGCCCGGTCTGTGCCACGGATATGACCAAATGCACCGGGAAAGAGGCCCAGCCGGAACAGACTGAAACGCCGGACGAGCCGGAGCCGGAAACCCCGGAGAAAAAGGGCGGCGGCAATATTGCGCTGGTAATCCTGCTTCTGCTGGCCGGTGGCGGCGGCGCGGCCTACTACTTCCTCAAGGTCAAGGGCAAGGCCAAGCCCAAAACCAAGGGCGGCGACGATCTGAATGAGTACGAATACGGCGTAGAGGACGATGAATACGAATTTGAACCCTACGACCCGGAGGCGGAGGGTGGCGCTCCCGGTGAACCAGAGGACGGGGACAGTTGACCAATTTCACCGATAATCCCCTGGAAAAGCTGATGCGGCAGACCCCAAGAGCGGCACGGGAGAACCCTTCCGTGTCCGCTCCCAAGGAGCATCCCTGTTACGGATGCGCCCGCTACGGTCACGGCTGCGTGGCCCCGTGCTACCGTGACCTATTGAAATATCTTGATAAGGAGCGTGACCAAACATGAGCTATAAACTTGTGATCGCGGAAAAGCCCTCTGTGGCCCAAAGCATCGCCGCTGTACTGGGCGCGAAGCAGAGAAACAGCGGCTATCTCTCCGGGAACGGCTACATGGTTTCCTGGTGCTTCGGCCATCTGGCGGAGCTGTCCGACGCTTCGGCCTACAACGCCGACTACGCCAAGTGGAACATGAAGGACCTGCCCATTATCCCCGAACACTTTCGCTTCACCATTGCCCCAGACAAGCGGGAGAAATTCGACGTGCTGCGGGAGCTGATGCGTTCCGAGGATACCACGGAGGTCATCAACGCCTGCGACGCCGGGCGCGAGGGCGAGCTGATCTTCCGCACGGCCTACTGTCTGGCCGGATGCACCAAGCCTATCAAGCGTCTATGGATCTCCAGTATGGAGGATGCGGCAATCCGTGAGGGTTTCCAGAACCTGCGCCCCGGCCGGGACTATGATGGCCTGCACCAATCGGCCCTGTGCCGCGCACGGGCGGACTGGCTGGTGGGGATCAACGCTACCCGGTATTTCTCTTTGCTCTACGGCAGGACGCTGAACATCGGACGGGTCATGTCCCCGACGCTGGCCCTGCTGGTCCAGCGGGAGGCCGAGATTTCTGCCTTTGTCCCGGAGCCCTTCTACACGGTCCAGCTTGATTGCAGCTTCACCGCCGCGATGGAACGAATGAAGGACAGAAAAGAGGCCGACGCGGTTCTCATTGCCTGTGACAACAAGGCTGTTGTTCAGATGGTGGAGCGCAGGGAGAAAACCGAAAAGGCACCGGCGCTCTACGACCTGACCACCCTCCAGCGGGACGCCAACCGTACCCTGGGCTACACCGCCCAGCAGACGCTGGACTACTTGCAGGCCCTCTATGAAAAGAAGCTCTGCACCTATCCCCGGACAGACAGCCAGTATCTCACCGACGATATGGCCATTGGAGTACCGGCCTATGTCGCCGCCGCTGCCGCTGTTCTCAATATGGACGCTCCCGCGGCCATCCACGCCGACCAAGTGTGCAACAGCAAAAAGGTCAGCGACCACCACGCTATCATTCCCACCGTCAGCGCCGGGAGAGCCGATCTGGACGCGCTGCCCCTGGGGGAACGGGAGATTTTGAAGCTGGCGGCGCGGAGCCTGCTGCGGGCTGTGTCCGAGGCCCACCGCTACGCCGAAACCACCGTCACCCTGGATTGCGGCGGTCACAGCTTCACCGCCAAGGGCAAGACCGTCTTGATCCCCGGCTGGAAAACCTTTGAGCCGGAACAGCGGGAAAAGGAGAACACATTGCCGGAGCTGACCGAGGGCCAGACGGTCCCCGTCACCACGGCGACGGTCAAGGAGGGCCAAACCACGCCGCCCAAGCACTACACCGAGGACACGATTCTCAGCAGCATGGAAACGGCGGGAGCCAAGGATATGCCGGAGGACGCCGAGCGCAAGGGCATCGGCACCCCGGCCACCCGCGCCGCCATACTGGAAAAGCTAGTGTCCTCCGGCTTCGTGAAGCGCCGGAAGTCCAAGAAGATCACCAACCTGATCCCCTCCGACATTGGGACGGCGCTCATCACCGTGCTGCCGGAGTCTCTGCAATCGCCGCTGCTCACCGCGGAATGGGAACACCGTCTGAAAGAAATCGAGCGCGGCGAGCTGGCCCCGGAGGACTTCATGGAGGGCATCACCGCCATGCTCCGGGAGCTGATCCAGACCTACAAGGCCGTCCCCGGCACTGAGGCGCTGTTCCCGCCTGACCGGGAGATCATCGGCAAAT
>JAFSZH010000069.1 GCA_017455685.1 Oscillospiraceae bacterium | reverse complement strand
CAGACTGCCGGTCTTGAAGTCACGATGATCAAGGATGTCACGCCTATCCCCCCCAACGGATGCCGTCCTCCGAAACGTCGTCGCGTATAATTGAAGGAGGTTAGAGTGTAATGGCAAAGAACAGACAGCCTATCGCCAAGCGCTGCAAGGCGCTGGGCATCAGCCCCGCCGCTATGGGCTACTATAAGAAGGAAACCACCCGCAACAGCAACAACCAGTCCCGCAAGAAGAAGTCCGAGTACGCCACCCAGCTGCAGGAAAAGCAGAAGGTCAAGTTCGTCTACGGCGTGCTGGAGAAGCAGTTCCGCGGCTACTATGAGAAGGCCGAGCGGATGCCCGGCAAGGCCGGCGAGAACCTGCTCATCCAGCTGGAGCGCCGCCTGGACAACGTGGTGTTCCGCCTGGGCTACGCCGCCACCCGGCGCGAGGCCCGTCAGCTGGTGAACCACGGCCACTTCACCGTCAACGGCAAGAAGGTCAACATCCCCAGCTACCAGGTGAAGCCCGGCATGGTCATTGCTCTCAAGGAGAGCAGCCGCAGCGTGGAGCGGTTCAAGACCAATCTTGAGGACAACGCCTACCACACCATCCCCAGATGGCTGGAGTTTGACGCTACCAATATGGTCGGCAAGGTTGTGGCGCTGCCCACCCGCGAAGACGTGGACTTCCCCGTCGAGGAGCACCTGATCGTCGAGCTGTATTCCAAGTAATACCCCGCCTGATTGGTAAGCTGACTTTTTTCGCGGCGTTTCTCAACAACGCCGACATTTTAAGGAGGGTACTACATGATTGAAATTGAAAAGCCGCGCATCGAGTGCATCGAGACTCCTTCCGAGGAGCATTACGGCAAGTTCATCGTTGAACCCCTGGAGCGCGGCTACGGCACGACACTCGGCAACTCCCTGCGGCGTGTCCTTCTCTCCTCCCTGCCCGGAACGGCGGTCACCCGCATCAAGATCGCCGGGATCCAGCATGAGTTTTCCACCATCCCCGGCGTCACCGAGGATGTTACGGAGATCGTTCTGAACGTGAAGGGCATCATTGCCAAGCTGCACAGCGATACTCCCAAGACGGTATATATTGAAGCCTCCGGCGAGTGCGAAGTGACCGCCGGCGACATCAAGGCGGACAGCGAGGTTGAGATCCTCAACCCCGAGCACCACATCGCCACCCTGGGCCCGGACGCTTCCCTGTCCATGGAGCTCACCGTGGGCCGCGGCCGGGGCTACGTCACCGCCGAGCACAACAAGCTGGCCACCCCCATCATCGGCACCATCCCCGTGGACTCCATCTTCTCCCCGGTCCTGAAGGTCAACTATACTGTCGAGAATACCCGCGTGGGCAATCAGACCGACTTTGACAAGCTGACCATCGAGGTCTGGACGGACAAGACCATCTCCGCCCGGGACGCCGTGAGCATGGGCGCCCAGATCCTGTGCGAGCACTTCACCCTGTTCACCGACCTGTCCGACGTGGCCGGCAACCGTTCCATGGTTGTGGAGCGCCAGGAGCAGCCCCGGGATCAGGTGCTGGAGATGACCATCGAGGAACTGGATCTCTCCGTTCGCAGCTTCAATTGTCTGAAACGCGCCAACATCAACACCGTCGAGGATCTGATCAACAAGACGCAGGACGAAATGATCAAGGTCCGCAACCTTGGCCGCAAATCTCTGGAAGAGGTCGAGCATAAGCTCGCCATGATGGGATTGTCCCTGGCCAGCGACGACAACAACCAGTAAATAGGAGGAAACAAGCAATGCCTGCTAACAGAAAACTCGGTAAGACTACCGATCAGCGCATGGCGATGCTCCGCCAGCAGGTCACGGACTTCCTGGATAAGGGACGCATGGAGACGACCATCACCCGCGCCAAGGAGATCGCTCCTCTGGCCGAGCAGATGATTACCCTGGGCAAGCAGGGCGGCCTGAACAACTACCGCCAGGCCCTGACCTTCATCACCCGCGAGGACGTTGCCAAGCGGACCTTTGACGAGCTTTCCGCCAAATACAAGGACCGCAACGGCGGCTATACCCGGATCACCCGCATCGGCACCCGCAAGGGCGACGCCGCCGAGATGGCGGTCATCGAGCTGGTGTGATCTTCACGCCGAAAGCGAGACAAGACGAGAAAAGCGCCGCAGTCTGATCTGCGGCGCTTTATCGGTTTTCCAAGTGAACCGAAACGACGCTGATTTCATCCAGAAGATGGAAAGACCGAAGGGAGAAACGGGCATGGACGGGAAAAAACGAATCATGACGCTGCTGTCGGCGGCGCTGCTGCTGACGGGCTGCACCATGCGCGCCGGGACCGCCGCGCCCACGGCCGCCCCCTCGCCCGCGGTGACCGCCACGCCCCGGCCCACGGCCACGCCCCTGCCGGAGCAACCCACCCCCACGCCGGACCCCTTCCGGGCGGAGGAGCTGCTGGCAAACATGACGCTGGAGGAAAAGGTGGGCCAGCTCTTCATCGTCCGGCCCGACGCCCTGGACCCCTCCCAGCAGATCGGCCAGATCGAGGACTCCGCCTCTCCCGGCGTGACGGGAATGAGCGAGAGCATCGGGAACATGCTGGTCCGCTACCCGGTGGGCGGCGTGGCCTTTTTCGGCAAGAACATCACCTCGCCGGAGCAGCTCTCGGCCTTCACCGCGGCGCTGCAGAACGCCTCCAAGACCCCGCTCTTCATCGCCGTGGACGAGGAGGGCGGCATGGTCACCCGGCTGGCCGGGGCGGAGGGCTTTTCCCTGCCTGTATATGAAAGCGCCGCCGCCGTGGGCGCCCGGGGCAGCGACGCCGCCTGGGAAATGGGCGCCGCCATCGGCGGGTATCTCACCGCCTACGGCTTCAACGTGGATTTCGCCCCGGTGGCGGACGTGAACACCAATCCGTATAACCCCGTGATCGGCAGCCGGGCCTTTTCCTCCGACGCCGCGGAGGCCGCGCTGATGGCGGGAGCCATGGCCCGCGGTCTGGCTTCGGCGGGGATCATCCCCGTGTACAAGCACTTTCCCGGCCACGGCGACACCGCCCAGGACAGCCATCTGGCCCTGGCGGTCACGGAAAAGACGAAACAGGAGCTTCTGGACTGCGAGCTGGTCCCCTACCGGATCAACGACCTCACCGGCTGCGCGGTGATGGTGGGTCACATCGCCGTACCGGCGGTAACGGGGGACAGCACCCCCGCGTCTCTCTCCCGCGCCGTCGTCACCGGGCTCCTCCGGGAAGAGCTGGGCTTTGACGGCCTGGTGATCACCGACGCTCTGTCCATGGGCGGCATCGCCCGGTATCACACCTCCGGGGAGGCGGCGCTGGCCGCCCTGCAGGCGGGCTGCGACCTGCTGCTGATGCCCCTGGACCTGGGAGAAGCATACCGCGCGGTGCTCTCCGCGGCGGAGGACGGGACGATCCCGACCGGGCGGATGGACGAGAGCGTCATCCGGATCCTGGAATACAAGCACGCCGCAGGGCTGATATGAAAAGCGCCGGGGAAGCCCCGGCGCTTTCGGTCATACCAACGAGAACAGCACCAGCGCCAGACCGTAGACCACGCTGGATACGATACCGTAGACGATCACCGGCCCGGCGATGGTAAAGATCTTCACCGCCGTGCCCGGGATCAGCCCTTCCCGCCTGAATTCCAGGGCCGGCGCCGCCATGGCGTTGGCGAAGCCCGTGATGGGCACCAGCGTCCCGGCCCCGGCGAAGCGGGCCGCGTCGTCGTAGATCCCCAGCCCGGTGAGCAGAGCGCCGAGAAACACCAGCGTCATGGCCACGGCGGTGCCCGCGTCCCGGGCGTCCAGCCCCCGGGAACGATAAAAAGCGGAGAGCCCTTCCCCGGCGGCGCAAATCAGCCCGCCCACGGCGAAGGCCCGGAGCACGTCCGTTCCCAGCGGGGAACGCTCCTGTCTGGCCTTGATATACTCGTTGTATTCCCGATTGGTCATATCCATGAAAAAACCGCCTCCCGGAACAGTTTTTCCGGAAGGCGGCGGCTTATGCGCCCGGGGCGCTCACAGGTCGATTTTTACGTTGTCGATGCCGTTCTTTTCAAATTCGTCGAAGTAGACCTCCATCCGCTCGGAGAGCTCCCGGTCGTCGTACTGGCTGATCTGCTCCTCGTCCATATCCCGGCGGGCCAGCTCCTCGGCCAGAATGTCGTAAAACACCGCGTCCTCGTAGTCGGCGATGGCCTCGTGGATGCCACCCTCCTGAAAGGCCTGGGACGGATAGTCGTGACCCTCCCAGCGCTGGACCAGAGAGGCCATGCCGTGCTCCCGGCAGAGGGCGAACATTTTTTCCTCCAGATCGTCATAAATGGCGAAGCGGTCGTTCTCCCGGCAGGAGTTCAGGATCCAGTTGCCGATATATACCATGTCCAAAAGACGGCGGAATTCTTTTTCCGTGAGTTCGATCTGCATGCTTCACCACTCCTTTTGTCCCGGGCATCGCCCCGGAGAATGCGTTATCATATTATAGCAGGGGCCCGAAGGATTTTCCATACAAATTTTTCTTGTCAAGACCGATACTATGACATATAATGTCCACTACCCCGGAGCGATCCGGCCAACGGACCCACCGATACAGGGAAGGAGGAACCCTTTATGCAGATGAAAGAAGTTTTGATCTCCGTCACCGGCGTCCAGAGCACGCCCCACGGTCCGGACAGCATGCAGCTTGTCACGGCGGGACAGTACGGCGTGGACACCGACGAGATCCGTATGACCTGGGAGGAAACGGAGCTCACCGGCATGGAGGGGACCAGGACCTCCGTTTCCGTGGGGCCCCGGACCGTTACCCTGTCCCGGGAGGGCGTCACCACCTCCACCATGGAGTTCGAGGAGGGCAAGAAGCACTACTTCCTCTACGAGACTCCCTTCGGCTCCACCACCATGGGGCTGGACACCCGGAAGATCCGCAAAAATCTGGACCAGCACGGCGGCGTGATGGAGATCGAGTACACCGTGGACGTGGACCAGGCCGTGGTGGGCCGGAACCGGTTTTACATCCAGGTCCAGGAGCCCAAGCCCAGCCACAGCTCGGATATCCTCTGGCCCAACTGAAACCAGTTTATGTGGGGCGCGGCAAAATGCCGCGCCCTTTTTTTACCCGAAATTCCGCACCCACCAGGCGGCGGTGAGGAACCCGGCCAGATCGGCGCACAGCGCGGCCGCGGCGGCGTGGCGGCTTTTCCGGATGCCCGCCGCGCCGAAGTAGACGCTCAATACGTAAAAGGTGGTCTCCGTGGAGCCCAGCATCACGGCGGCGGTGCGCCCCGCCGGGGAATCCACCCCGCAGGAAGCCATGATCTGCCCGCCCACGGCCAGAGCGCCGCTGCCGCTGAGGGGCCGGATGAGCATGAGCGCCACCGTCTCCCGGGGGATGCCCAGAGCCTCCGCCGCCGGGGCAAGCAGATTTTCCAGCGCGGAGAGGGCCCCGGAGGCCCGGAGCATGGCCACGCAGGGCAGCAGCACCGCCAGAGAGGGCAGGATCCGGCCCGTGAGTTCCAGCCCCCGCCGGGCGCCGTCGGTGAGGGCGGCGAACACGTCCACCCGCCGGAGCAGCCCCGCCAGCGCCGCGGCGCAGGGCAGCAGCACGGGCAGCAGCGCTGCCAGCTCAGCCACGGCGGCCCTCCAGCAGCCGCTCCGCCAGCAGACCGACGCTCACCGACACCAGAGAGGTGACCCACACCCCGGGGAGGATGTCGAAGGGATTTTCCGCCCCCAGCCCGGCCCGGAGGGCCGCCGCCGTGACGGGCAGAAGCTGCACCGAAGCGGTGTTCAGCACCGCCAGCCGGCACAACTCGTCGGAGGCCGTGTCTCCCCCGGCGTGACGGCGCAGCCGCACCGCGGCCCGAATGCCCGCCGGGGTGGCGGCATTGCCCAGCCCCAGCATGTTGGCGGTGACGTTGCAGCTCAGATCCCGGCGCAGCTCCCCGTCCTCCCGACAGGAGGGGAACAGCCGTTCCAGCGCCGGCCGGAGCAGCTTTCCCAGCGCGTCGGAGACCCCGGCCCGGTCCATCACCTCCATGAGCCCGGACCAGAACATCACGGTCCCCAGCATCCCCAGCGCCAGCTCTACGGCGGAGCGGGCGCCCTCGGTCAGCGCCGCCGCGGCGGCCGCTCCCCGGCCGTGGACCGCGGCGAACAGAAAGGCCGCTCCGGCCAGGAGCGTCCATGCCCAGGTCATTCCCGTCACCTCGTTTTTCATGTATTTTACATGAAAAATCTATGCCAGATTTTACAGCCTTATGCCGACGGAAACCCTTGCTTTTTCCAAAATGCTGGTTTACAATAACAGCACATAGAGTTACTCTTCGGTGGTGGGGTGAGATAGATGAAAGCGACGGGCATCGTGCGCAAGATCGACGAGCTGGGGCGGGTCGTCCTGCCCATTGAGCTGCGCAGAACGATGAATCTGGAAGTCCGCGATCCTGTGGAGATCTTCATGGACGGGGATTCCATCGTGCTGCGGAAGTACGAAGCCGCCTGCATTTTCTGCGGCAGCAGCCATCAGCTGACGCTTTTCCGCGGGAAACAGGTGTGCGGGGAGTGCCTGCGGCAGCTGCGCGAGTGATGAAAAGCAAAAAAGCGGCCTCTGCGTTCTTTTCGGAACACAGAGGCCGCTTTTTTCGTCCGCTTCAGTACAGGGAGGCGATCACGTCCACGCATTTCTCAATGCCCAGCACACTGGAATTGAGCACCACGTGGTACTGGTTGATATTGCCCCACTCCCGGTCGGTGTAGAACTGATAGTACATGGATCGACGCTTGTCCTTTTCCCGGAGCCGTTTTTCGGTGGGGACCTCGGTCTCGCCGTATTTCTCCACGATGCGCCTGGCCCGGGCTTCGAAGTCCGCGTGGATGAACACCTTCAGCAGATCCGCGGTGTTCTCCAGGATCACGTCGGCGCAGCGGCCCACGATCACGCAGTCCTCCTTTTCTCCCAGCTCCAGGATCACCTTGCGCTGGATGGACCAGAGCAGATCCTGGTTGGAGGGCACGCCGATGGCGCGGCCGGAGGGGAACGCCATGGCGGTCCAGCTGCTGTGGGAGGTGGATTCACTCTCGTTTTTGATGTAATCCGCGGAGAGACCGCTCTCCTCCGCCATCCGCTCGATGAGCTCCTGGTCGTAGCAGGGCAGACCCAGGCGCTTGGCGACCTCCTGGCCGATGGTGCGGCCGCCGCTGCCGAATTCCCGGCTGATGGTGATGATACGATGCTTCATGATGCGCGCCTCCTTTGCTGTCTGTCGGTGCCTGTTTCCCGTGGCATTATAACACGATTTTCCGGCGTTGGTAAGGGTTTATTTTCAATTCTCTTCCCGCACCAGCGCGGCGTGGTAGAGATCGTTGCGGCTCTGGCCGGTCTCGGCGGCGGCACGGCGGGCGGCGTCCTTGAGAGACAGCCCCTCCCGGCGGTAGGCCTCCACCAGCTCCATGGCCGCGTCCAGAGAAAGGCGGGGCCCCTTTTCCTCCGGCGCGCCCCGGATCACCAGCACGAACTCCCCCCGGGGCCGCTCGGCGCTGAAGCGCTCCAGCGCCCGGGACAGGGTGGTGCGGATGATCTCCTCGTGGAGCTTGGTCAGCTCCCGGCACAGCGCCACGTCCCGGTCCCCCAGGGTCTCCAGCAGGTCCCGGAGGGTCTCCGTCAGCTTGTGGGGCGCCTCGTAGATCACCATGGTCCGGTGCTCCTGCCGCAGGGAATCCAGATGCTCCCGCCGGCTCTTGTTGGAGGTGGAGAGAAACCCCTCGAAGGTGAAGCGCTGGGTGGGCAGGCCGGACATGGCCAGGGCCGTGACCACCGCGCTGGGCCCGGGCACCGACGCCACGACGACGCCCTGCTCGGCGCACAGCCGCACCAGCTCCTCGCCCGGGTCGGAGATGGCGGGCATCCCCGCGTCCGACACCAGCGCGCAGCTCTCTCCGGCCAGCAGCCGGGGCAGGATCACCGCCGCGCTCTCGATCTTGTTGTGCTCGTAATAGCTGATCAGCGGCTTCTTGATGCCGAAATGGTTCAGCAGCTTCAGCGTGACCCGGGTGTCCTCGGCGGCGATGAAGTCCACGGTCTTCATGGTCTCCACAGCCCGGGGGCTGAAATCGTTCAGATTGCCGATGGGCGTGCCCACCAGATACAGTATTCCGGCCATATCAGCCCTCCCAATGACAGATGGATCGGTATTCCGCCGTCTCCCGGCCCCGGGCGTCCCGGCGGTACAGCACCGGCTCCGTGACGCACGGGCCTCCAGCGCCCTTCACGGCCTGACAGAAAAAGACCTCCGGGTCCCTGCCCGGCGCGTCGGCCGCCATGCGCAGCCGACGGGGCGTCAGTCCGGCGGCTCCGAGCGAAGAGAGGATCTCGCCGAGTCGGGCCGTCCGGTGCACCAGACAGAAGGAGCCCTCCGGCCGCAGCAGCGCCGCCGCAGCGGCGCACAGCTCCTCCGGCACGGCGGTCTCGGTGCGCATGAGCCGCCGGTCCCCGTCCGGGGAGGCCCTCCCGGCTCCGGCGGGGAAGAAGGGCGGATTGCTGACCACCAGATCCATGGATCCGTCCGGCAGCGGCCGTTCCCGCAGGTCTCCGACGACCACCCGGCAGCGGCCGTCCAGCCCGTTCCGCCGCAGGTTTTCCCGGCATTCCTCCGCCGCCCCGGGGCGGAGCTCGATGCCCTCCACGGCGAGAGCGGGGTCTCCCCACGCCAGCAGCAGCATCAGTATGCCGCTGCCGCAGCCCAGGTCGCAGGCCCGGCGGGCGGGGATACCGGAAGCAAAGGCGGCCAGGCACAGGGAGTCGGCGTTCACCGCGTCTCCCCGGTAGAGGGGCCCTCCGGGCCAAAGGGCGTGCAGTTCCTTTTTCATACCGTTATCATAAAACAAAATCGTCCCGCAGGCAAGAGGAACGGGGTCACACCGTTCCGGAAAAAGCAAAACCTCCGGCGCATCAGCGCCGGAGGTTTTGACTTTTCACTTGAGCTTACTGCTCCTCAATGGCCTCCACGGGGCAGTTGGCGATGCAGGTGCCGCAGGAAACGCACAGATCCTGGTCGATCTCGTAGTGATCGGCGCCCTCGGAAATGGCCTCCACAGGGCAAGCGCCGGCGCAGGTGCCGCAGGAAACGCAGCTGTCGGTGATAACGAACATATTTATGTACCTCCTAAGATTTTTTCGCGCTTATTGTAGCATACAAAGGGTAAAAATCAACAGCCCGCATCAAAAATTAGCATATGCTACCTAATACATATCAAAAGCGTAGGCAAATTCCGACAGGATTCGTTTTTCCCCGGCATTACAATGGTAAAACGGAAAAAACGACCGGGGAGGAAGCGTATGAGAGATCGGTTTACGGAGCGGGCGCGTTCCGCCATCGAGGGGGCCAGGACCGCCGCCGGGGAGCTGGGCCACAGCTTCGTGGGCAGCGAGCATCTGCTGCTGGGGGTCCTGCGGGAGACGGAGGGCCTGGGCAGCCGGGTGCTCCGGGAGAACGGCATCGACGAGGAGAGCGTCACGGCCCGGCTGGAAAAGCTGGAGGGCCGGGGCGTGCCGGGCACGCCGGTCCAGGGACTCACTCCCCGGGCCAAGCGGATCCTGCGGCAGGCGGCGGCGGACGCGGCCCGGCTGGGTCACAGCTACGTGGGCACGGAGCATCTGCTGCTGGGGATCCTGCGGGAGCCGGACAGCACGGCGGCCCGGCTGCTGACGGCCCAGGGTGGGGACCTGAACCGGATCTGCACGGACGTGCTCAGCCGGTTTTCCCCGGAGCCGCGCCCCCCTGCCCGGAATCCGTCTCCCGTCCGGGGGGTCCGGCGCAGCGACACCAGACTGCTGGACCAGTACAGCCGGGATCTGACGGACATGGCCTCCCGGGGAGAGCTGGACCCGGTCATCGGCCGGGAGGAGGAGATCCGCCGTCTGATCCAGATCCTGTCCCGCCGGACCAAGAACAACCCGGTGCTCATCGGGGAGCCGGGGGTGGGAAAGACCGCCGTGGCGGAGGGCCTGGCCCAGGCGCTGGTCCGGGGCGAGGTGAACGCGGAGCTGCGTGACAGGCGGCTGGTGTCCCTGGACCTGACCTCCATGCTGGCGGGTACCAAGTACCGGGGCGATTTTGAAGAGCGCATCAAATCGGTGCTCCGGGAGGTGCAGAAGGCCGGGGACGTGATACTGTTCATCGACGAGCTCCACACCATCATGGGCGCGGGGGCGGCGGAGGGGGCCATCGACGCGGCTAACATCCTCAAACCGGCGCTGAGCCGGGGCGCGGTGCAGGTGGTGGGGGCCACCACCCGGGGGGAGTACCGGAAGCACATCGAGAAGGACGCGGCGCTGGAACGGCGCTTCCAGCCGGTCACGGTCCGGGAGCCCACCCGGGAGGAGAGCGTGCAGATCATCCTGGGTCTCCGGGACCGGTACGAGGCTCACCACCGGCTGACCATCACCGAGGAGGCGGTCCGCGCGGCGGTGGAGCTCTCCGAGCGGTATATCATGGACCGGTTTTTGCCGGACAAGGCCATCGACCTGATCGACGAGGCGGCCTCCCGGGTGCGGCTCCGGGAGCAGACAGCCCCGGAGGAGATGAAGACCATGGAGCAGGAGCTCAGCGCCCTCAGCGCGGAAAAGGAGGAGGCCATCGGCCTGCAGGACTATGAGTCCGCCGCCCGGTTCCGGGATCGGGAGGAGGAAACCTGGCAGCAGCTGGAGCAGGCCCGCCTGGCCTGGGACCGGGAGCGGCGCTGCGCCGTCACTGCCGAGGATGTGGCGGAGGTGACCGCCGACTGGACGGGCATTCCCGTGGCCCGGCTGACCGAGGACGAGCGCTCCCGGCTGCTGCACATGGAAGAGATCCTCCGCCGCCGGGTGGTGGGCCAGGAGGAGGCGGTGAGCGCCGTGGCCCGGGCCGTCCGCCGTGGCCGCATGGGGCTGAAGGACCCCCGCCGTCCCGTGGGCTGCTTCCTGTTCCTGGGTCCCACCGGAGTGGGAAAGACGGAGCTGAGCAAGGCGCTGGCGGAGGCGGTGTTCGGCAGCGAGGACGCCATGATCCGGCTGGATATGTCGGAGTACATGGAAAAGCACGCCGTGGCCCGGCTGGTAGGGGCGCCGCCGGGATACGTGGGCTTCGACGAGGGCGGCCAGCTCACCGAAAAAGTCCACAGGCGGCCGTACAGCGTGGTGCTGCTGGACGAGATCGAAAAGGCCCACGAGGACGTGTTCAACCTGCTGCTGCAGGTGATGGACGACGGGCGGCTCACCGACAGCCAGGGCCGCACGGTGGATTTCAAAAATACTGTCATCGTCATGACCTCCAACGCGGGGCAGGCGTCGCTGCAGAGGCGCAAGGCGGTGGGCTTCGACGCCCGGGAGCCGACCCCGGAGCGGGAGCACGACGATATGAAGGAGCGGCTGGACCGGGAACTGAAAAGGACCTTCCGGGCGGAATTCCTCAACCGCATCGGGGACGTGATCGTGTTCCGGTCCCTGGATCGGGAGGACGTGCGCCGCATCCTGGACAAGCTGCTCTCGGAGCTCCGGCAGCGAACGGAGGCGGCGGGCATCGACCTCCGGTGGGACCCGGCGGCGCTGGACGCGCTGGCGGACAAGGGCTGCGACCCCACCTGGGGCGCACGGGCGCTGCAGCGCCTGCTGCGGGACCGGGTGGAGGATCCGCTTTCGGAAATGCTGCTCTCCGGAGAGCTGTCGGCGGGGGACGCGGCGGTGATCGTACTGGGAGAAAACGGCGTCGCGGTGCGCCGGGAGGAGCTCACGCCATGAGCCCCAGCTCTGTGCCCGGGTAGTAGTGGGCCAGGATCTCCTGCCAGGAGGCTCCTTCGGCGGCCATCACGTTGGCCCCGTACTGGCTCATGCCCGCCCCGTGGCCGCTGCCCGTGACGGTGAAAAGAAAGCTCTCTCCGGTCCACTCCAGCGTAAAGGCCGCCGAGCGCAGGGAGAAGAGCTGCCGCAGCTCCGTTCCGGTGAGGGCGGCGTCCCCCACCTGCAGCAGCGCCGTCCGCCCGGCGGCGTCTGTCACGCGCTGTCCCAGCCAGGTCTCCGGCTTTCCCGTCAGTCCGGCGGCGGGGTGGGCGTCGAGGACTGCCGCGCGGAATTCCTCCGGGGAGAAGACCGCCTCAGTGACGAAGCCGGGGACGGTCTCGGCGCTCTCCGGGCTGTCCACGCTGACCAGATAGGGCAGCGCCGCGCCCCACACGGCGGCGCTGCTCTCCGTCCTGCCCGGAGACGAGGCATGAAAGCAGGCCAGAATGGGCTCTCCGCCGCTGACAAGGATCGCCCCGTCGGTGTCCTGTTCGGCGGCCTCCACCGCAGCGGCCCAGCGGTCGTATTCCGCGCCCCAAAGCGCGCGGCGCTGCTCCTCATCCAGCCACCGCTGACAGCAGCCGGGATCGTCGCACAGCGCCGCCTGGGGATGCCGGGAACGGGCCTGTCCCGCCCGGCGGAGCGCGTAGGTCCGGGAGGCCACCGCCTGGGCCCGGAGGGCCTCGGCGGCAAAGGAGGCGGGCATTTCCCCCGCCACCGCACCGGGCAGATACTCGGCCATGGTGAGAGTCAGTACCTCCCCATCGTGAAGCAGCGTCACCGTCACGGACCCGTCCGGCCCGGCGGGAGAGGCCGTTTCACTCTCCGGCCGGAGGGCGGGGGCGGCGACCACGGGCCGGACGGCGGTCCGCCGGAGCAGGTTGGGAAGCAGCAGCGCCAGACAAAACGCGGCCAGAGACAGCAGCAGCGCCTTTTTCAAGGGAGACTCCTTTCCGATCCGGCCCGGCTGGCCCGGATCACCTTGACTATTCCGGGAAATCGGGGTAAGATAAAACCCTGAAAATACCTTATGAGGACAAGGGATCCGTTATGCAGAAAGAAGCTTGGACATACGGCATCGCCGCCACGGTGCTGGGAGCGCTCGGTATGCTCCTGCGCTGGCTGCAGCGGCAGATCATTTTTGAAGAAGAGACTGGCCTGCCCATCAAGAACGCCCCGATCAGCGTTGTCTTCGTGGTTTTTCTGATCCTGGCCGCGGCGGGACTCTGGTGGCTCTCCGGCCGTCTCTCCTGGGAGAATGCGCCTCAGGAGCCGGAGGACGCTCTGGCCCAGCCGTTCCGGGTGGTCAGCGTGCTGCTGGCCGCGGCGGGCTTTGCGGCCGGCGCGGGCGCGGCGTATATGTTCCTTACCGAGACGAGCCTGCTGCTGCGCGTGGCGGCGCTGCTGGGCCTGTTCTGCGCCCCGGTGCTGGCACTGACGCCCTCGCTGCCCCGCTGGGGCGGCTTCGGTACGCTGCTGGCCGTGCTGCCGGTGTTGTTTTTCAGCTTCTGGCTGGTGCTGTTCTACCGGGAAAGCGCGGTGGACCCCATCGTGTGGGAGTACGGCGTGCAGATGCTCTCCATCGCCGGGTGCCTGTTCGCCGCCTATCGGCTGTGCGGCTACGTGTACTACCGCATCAAGGCCCGGGTGGCCGTCTTTGCCTGCGCGCTGGGCATGGTGCTGTGCATGACCGTGCTGATGGACGATGCCTCTCTGGGCGCCCGGGCCCTGTTCGCGGGCTGGGGCGTCGGTCTGGGGACGCTGTGCTGGCTGCTGGTCTATAATTTCAGCGCCGGGGAGAAATCTTCCGACAAAACAAATGAAAAATCAGCCGAAAAACACAAGAATTGACGGAGCGGATTGACACCGTTTTCTTACAATGCTATACTCGCTCCGAACTGACCGGGCAGGGACGCCGCCATGCTCCCCACCGGCAGGATCGAATCGCTGTTTCCTTGAGCCGTCGTCCACCTCCTCCTCGGGCGGCGGCTCTTTTATATGCGCAGCTGCCCCTCTCCCGTCGGGAGAGGGGCAGCGTTTTTTGCGGGGCGGGGTCAGCCCAGCCCCACGTCCAGGGCCATCATCAACGAGAAGCCCAGAGCGAAGGCCGCCGGGCCCAGCCGGGAGCGGGGCGGGGCGCTCATGGCGGGGATCAGTTCCTCTACCGTCACGAAGAACATGGCCCCGGCGGCGAAGCTGAGCAGATACGGCAGCAGCGGCAGGAAGAACCCCGCGGCGAATACGGTGACCACCGCCCCTGCAGGCTCTACCGCTCCGGAGAGCACGCCCCAGAGAAAGGCCTTCCACCGCCCCATCCCCTCTGCCCGCAGGGGCAGGGAGACGATAGCCCCCTCGGGAAAGTTCTGCAGTGCCACGCCGACGGCCAGAGCCGAGGCTCCCGCCAGAGAGACCTCCGCCGTGCCGTAGAACCACCCGGCGTAGGCCACGCCCACCGCCACGCCCTCCGGCAGGTTGTGGAGCGTCACGGCCAGGATCAGTCTGCCGGTGCGGTCAAGACCGCAGCCCACCCTTCCGCTCTCCGGCCGAAGCCGGGGGGTGAGCGCGTCCAGCACCGGCAGAAAGGCTATCCCCGCCAGAAAACCGGCCGTTGCCGGGAGAAAAGCCAGCCGGCCCAGTGGCGCGGAATACTCCAGCGCCGGGCGCAGCAGGCTGAAGAACGAGGCGGAGACCATGATCCCCGCGGCGAAGCCGGCCAGCCCCTTTTCCAGCCGGGGGTCCACGGCCCGGCGCAGAAAGAAAACACAGGCCGCGCCGGCGCTGGTTCCGAAAAACGGGATCAGCACGCCCCGTGCTATGGCATACCACATGGGTCGATCATCCTCCGCCCCAGCTTATGCCCGGCGGGGGGCAGCGGTTCCCGGGCGGACAAACAGAAGACCCGCCCGGCGCGGCCGGACGGGTCGGATCTTTATGTATGGACGCTCATTCCCTGAAATAGTCTGCCACCTTCGGGAGGTACTCCGTGATAGGCAGATGCTGGGGACACACGCCCTCGCACTGACCGCAGCCGATGCAGTCTTCGGGCTTGCCGAATACTTTGGTGAGCCGCTCGTAGTTGGAGAAATTGATGGTCCACTTGTCGTCGCCCCGGCGCTCCCGGGCTTCCTCGTTGTACAGGGAGAAGTACTGGGGGATGGCGATGTGCATGGGGCAGCCCTCGGTGCAGTAGGAGCAGCCGGTACAGGGCACGGCGATCTGGCTTCGGATCGCCTCGGCGGCCCGGAAGCAGGCGGCCTTTCCGCTTCGGTCAGAGGCTTGAAATCTGCCATATAGTCGGTGTTGTCCCGGACCTGGTCCAGGGTGCTCATGCCGGAGAGCACCACCATCACGTTTTCCAGACTGGCGGCGAAGCGCACCGCCCAGCTGGCCGGGGAGGCGTTTTCATCCAGGGAACGGAAGGCCTGCGCGGCTTCCTCCGGCAGCCGGGCCAGGGTGCCGCCCTTGACCGGCTCCATGACGACCACGCTCTTGCCGTGGCGCACGGCGACCTCATAGCAGGCCCGGGACAGGATCCAGGGGCTCTCCCAGTCCAGATAGTTGATCTGCAGCTGCACGAACTCCATCTCCGGATATTGTGTCAGCAGCCGGTCCAGCAGCTCGGGAGAGGCGTGGAAGGAGAACCCGGCGTGGCGCACCAGCCCGGCGCGTTTCTTCTCCAGCAGCCACTCGAAGCAGTGAAGGGACTCGTATTTGCCGATGGTGTCCTCCTCGATGCCGTGGATCAGATAGTAGTCGAAGTACCCGGCCCCGGTCTTCCGCAGCTGGGCGCTGAAAATTTTGTCCCGGTCGTCCTCGGTCTCGATGAAGCCGTCGTGGAGCTTGTCGGCCAGAGTGAAGCTCTCCCGGGGGTAGCGCTCCACCAGGGCGACGCGGGCGGCGTCCTCGCTGGCAAAGCCGCAGTACATCCAGGCGGTGTCAAAGTAGGTGAAGCCCCGCTCCATGAAGAGGTCCACCATAGCCTTGACCCGGTCCAGATCCAGATCGGCGGCGTCGTTGGGGTTTTTCTGAGGCAGGCGCATGAGCCCGAAGCCCAGCTTTTTTTCCGGCTTGAATTCCATGGAAGGTCCTCCTTCGCGTCGTTTACCGGCTGTCATTGTACACCGCCCGGGACAAAATGGCAACGGGGGAAGTCTGCAGGACGAAAAAACCCGGAGAGCGCAGAGGAGCGCTCTCCGGTTTTTTTTGTGGTATGGGTCGTTATCTTCCGAACACGGCGGACACGTCGTCGATTACGTCTCCCATGTTCTTCAGAGCCCGGCTGACCATCTTGCGGCCCTCATTGCGGCGAGCCCGGGGCATGACCACCATGCTCAGCGTGGCGCCGGCCGCCATGCCGATGCCCAGCCCTGTCATAAAGCGTTTCGTTTCCATGGAAATCCCTCCTGTCGGTTGATTACGGACATAGTATGTCCCGCCGCAGGGGGGAATTTCCTCCTTTAATATGGAAAATCATTCCGCCCGGCAGCGGAAGCAATGCCATTCCTCCTGACACTGGTGCTCAACGACGGCAAAGCCGGCCTCGCGCAGGGCGGCGGCCACCTCGGCCTGTCGGCCTTCGATGATGCCGGAGCAGACGAAATCGCCTCCCGGGGCCAGGAACTCCCGGGCGATAGGGGCCAGGGGGATGATCACGTCCGAGACGATGTTGGCCAGCACGATCTCATAGCCGGTCCCCAGCAGCTTCCGCATGCCCCGGTCGGTGAGGATATCCCCGGCATACACCCGGAACCGGCTCGGGCCGATGCCGTTGAGAGCGGCGTTGTCCATGGCCACCTCCGGCGCTTTGGGGTCGATATCGCAGCCCGCGGCGGAGGCGCAGCCCAGCACCAGCGCCCCGATGGACAATATACCGCTGCCGCAGCCCAGATCCAGCACCCGCTTCTCCGGCCCGGAGAGCCCTTCCAGGGCTTCCAGACACATGCGGGTGGTGGCGTGGCTGCCGGTGCCGAAGATCAGTCCCGGGTCCAGCCGCAGGGGCAGCCGCCCGTCGGCGGGCGCGTCCTCCCAGGCGGGGACCACCACCAGCTTTTCCCCGATGGGGATGGGCACGTAGTACTGCTTCCAGTTGTTCTCCCAGTCCTCGTCGGCGATGACGCCCACCGCCGGAGCGAAGCCCGCCTTCCGGACACGGTCAAGAACGGCCCGGCCGTCCTCGTCGTCGGCCAGCCAGAACTTCACCCGGGACACCCCGGCGAAGCGCCGTTCCAGCTCCTCGTCCACGTAGTCCCAGTAGGCGTGATTGTTTTCCAGAAAGCTCCGGAAGTCCTCCTCGTTCTCCACGGACATGCCCTCCACGCCCAGCTCCGCCAGACGCTGACAGACCTCCTCCGTATCACGGCCGCATTCCACGGTACATTCCAGCCACTGCATAAGCGCCCTCCGTGTTTTCACGTAAAATTCTATGGGAAAGTTTACTGTTTTTCCCCGCCGGTGTCAAGGAAACGGCTTGCGTAATAAGACCATGTCTGATAAAATGACATATTAAGAATAAAAAAATATATTGGAGTAATATACGCAATGAAATATGCCAATTGGAGGGTGCCGGCATCGGGACCGGAAATTCCGCGTTCCCTTTTGTCGGCAGGATGTACCCCGCTTCTGGCGGGGATACTGCATTTGCGGGGCTTTTCCGACGCGGACCGGGTGAACGCCTTTCTCCGCGGCGGGGCCGAACAGCTTTCCGATCCCCTGGCGCTCCCGGACATGATCAACGCCGTGCAGCGGCTGACCCGGGCCATCGTCACGGGGGAAAAAGTGGCGGTCTACGGCGACTACGACGTGGACGGCATCACCGCAGCCTGTCTGCTGGCGGACTATCTCCGCACCAGGGACCTGGACTGCGAGATCTACATCCCCGACCGGCTCAGCGAGGGCTACGGGCTCAACACCGCCGCCATAAAAAAGCTGGCCGACAAGGGCGTGACGCTGATCGTCACCGTGGACTGCGGCGTCACCAGCCTGGAGGAGACGGCCTACGCCGCATCCCTGGGGGTGGACATGATCATCACTGACCACCACGAGTGCCGGGAGTCCCTGCCCGAGGCTGAGGCGGTGGTGAATCCCAAGCGCCCGGACAACGGCGAGGCGGGCCAGAATCTGGCGGGCGTGGGCGTGGCCTTCAAGCTGGTCTGCGCCATGGCGGGAGACACGGAAAAGATGCTCCGCCGCTATGCCGACCTGGTGGCCGTGGGCACGGTGGCCGACGTGATGCCCCTGCTGGGGGAGAACCGGTATATCACCGCTATGGGCCTTAAAATGATCGCGGAGGGCAAGTGCCGCCCGGGCTTCCGGGCCCTGATCTGGGAGACCGGCGTGGCGGAAAAGAAGCTGACCGCCTCCACCGTGGGCTTCTCCCTGGCGCCCCGCATCAACGCCGCCGGGCGGCTGGGCCGGACCCGGATGGCCGTGCGTCTGCTGGAGACGGCGGACCGGCGGGAAGCCGCCGAGCTGGCCGCCGAGCTGTGCAGCCAGAACCGGCAGCGGCAGGACCTGGAGCTGGAGATCTGGAAGCAGGCCCGGGAAATGCTGGGCTCCGAGCGGCCGGAGACGCCCATCGTCCTGGCGGCGGAGAACTGGCACCCCGGCGTCATCGGCATCGTGGCCTCCCGGCTGACGGACACCTACAGTGTCCCGGCGGTGATGATCTGCCTGGACGGGGAGAACGGCAAGGGCTCCTGCCGCAGCACGGGCGCCTTCAACCTGTACGAGGCGCTGGCGGCCTGCACCGACTGTCTGGAGGGCTTCGGCGGCCACGCCATGGCAGCGGGACTGACGGTCCGCCGGGACAAGGTGGACGAGCTGCGCCGGAAGCTGGGCGAGTACTACCTGGCCCATCCCGACGGAGAACCTCCGGCGCTGGAGCCGGAACTGATGGTGGACGACCCCGAGCTGCTGAGCATGGAGTGCGTGGAGTCTCTGGACGCCCTGGAGCCCTGCGGCAACGGGAACCCCCGGGCCCTGCTGTACATGGAGGACGCGATGCTGGACACGCTGACCCCCATCGGCGGAGGCAAGCACCTTCGGCTGCGGCTGGTGAAGTTCGGCCGGGAGTTCGACTGCGTGTTCTTCTCCCAGACCGCCCCCAAGCTGGGGGCCCGGCAGGGACAGCGGGTGGACGTGGTGTTCGTCCCCCAGATCAACGAATTCCGTTCCCGGCGCAGCGTACAGCTGGTGATCACCGATCTGCGCCCCCACGCTGAGCGGACGGCGTGAAGATCTCGCCATCGGGAGATAAAAAACAATGGCTGAAGAGATAGTTGAACAGGGATACAGAGAGCTTGCCGAGACCATTCTGGAGCATAACCCCGGAGTGGACCTGGGCCGGGTCCGCGCTGCCTTTGAGCTGGCGGACAGAGCTCACAGCGGCCAGCGGCGCAAGGCGGGCACGCCCTACGTGACCCACTGCGTGGCCGCCGCCCAGATCTGCGCGGAGATGGGCCTGGACGAGGACAGTATCGTCTCCGCCCTGCTCCACGACACCATCGAGGACACCGCCATCACCCATGAGGATATCGCCAAGCAGTTCGGCGCCGAGGTGGCGGACATCGTGGAGGGCGTCACCAAGCTGACCCGGGTGCAGTTCACCAGCCGGGAAGACGAGCAGATGGAAAACCTTCGGAAGATGCTCATGGCCATGGCCAAGGACATCCGGGTCATCCTCATCAAGATCGCCGACCGGCTGCACAACATGCGTACCATGGAGTACATGGCCAGCCAGAAGCAGCTGGAAAAATCTCTGGAGACCATGGAGATCTACGCCCCCATCGCCCATCGGCTGGGCCTGCAGCGGGTCAAATGGGAGCTGGAGGATCTGGCGCTGAAGTATCTGGACCCGGACGGCTACCGGGAGATCAACGACTACCTGGACTCCAAGGCGGACGTGCTCAACCGGTTCATGGGGGACGTGGAAAAGAAGATCACGGACCGGCTGACCGAGTACGGCATCCACGCCACCGTCCAGAGCCGCATCAAGCATATTTACAGCATCTACCGGAAAATGTATACCCAGAAGCGGGCGGTGGACGACATTTTCGACCTGTGCGCCTTCCGGGTCATCGTGGACAACATCGCCGACTGCTATAACGTACTGGGCCACATCCACGACATGTTCCGCCCGGTGCCGGGCCGGTTCAAGGACTACGTGGCCAGCCCCAAGCCCAACGGCTATCAGAGCGTGCAGACCACCGTCATCGGGGAAGAGGGCATCATGTTCGAGGTGCAGATCCGCACCTGGGAGATGCACCGCACCGCCGAGTACGGCATCGCCGCCCACTGGAAATACAAATCCGGCGAAGCCGGCGTCCGGGCCGGTGACGAGGAGAAATTCGCCTGGATCCGGCGCCTGCTGGAGGCCCAGCAGGACAGCGACGCAGGGGAGTTCGTCCACGACCTCAAAATGGACATGTTCGATGACGAGGTGTTCGTTTTCACGCCCCAGGGGGACGTGGTGAACTTGCCCGCCGGCGCCTGTCCCATCGACTTCGCTTACGGCATCCACTCCGCCGTGGGCAACAGCATGATCGGCGCCAAGGTCAACGGCCGGATCGTGCCCTTTGACTACACCCTGCAGAACGGGGACATCGTGGACATCCTCACCTCCAAGGCGGCCCCGGGCCCCAGCCGGGACTGGATGAACCTGTGCAAATCCAACTCTGCCCGCGCCAAGATCCGTCAGTGGCTGAAGCGGGAGCGCCGGGAGGAGAACATCCTCCGGGGCAAGGAGATGTTCGAAGGGGAGATGCGCCGCTCCGGTCTTACCATGGCCTACCTCAACGACGAGGAGCTGGTGCAGACCTGCGTGAAGAAGCTGGCCGTCACCTCCATGGACGATATGTTTGCCGCCATCGGCTACGGCGGCATCACCAGCACCCGGGCGGTGAACCGTTTCCGGGACGAGATCACCCGCGCCGCCAGGCAGAACGCCCATAAGACCGCCCTGGACAAGATCAACGAGGCGGCGGAACGCCGCAGCGGCAAGCCGGTGAAGGCCGTGCAGGGCGTGCTGGTGGAGGGCATGGACAACTGCCTGATCAAGTTCTCCCGCTGCTGCACCCCCGTGCCCGGGGACCCCATCGTGGGCTTCATCACCCGGGGCCAGGGCATTTCCATCCACCGGGCGGACTGCCCCAACTACCTTAACAGTCTGTGCGGCAAGGAAAAGGACGGCCGCTGGCTCAACGTGGGCTGGGCAGACAACACCCACGACATGTATACCACCTCTCTGCGCATCCTGGCCCGGGACCGGAACGGCCTGGTGCTGGACGTGGCCTCGGTGCTCAACGCTCTCAGCGCCAAGGTCCAGTCCCTGAACGCCCGGAGCCTGCCCGAGGGGAACGCCATGATCCACGTGACCATGATGGTGCCGGATCTGGCTTCGCTGCGGCTGATCATGGCCCGCATCCGGACTCTCGGCGGCGTCCGGGAGATCCAGCGGGGCAACGGCTGAACGGCGGATATGAAAAAGACAGCAAGAAACGATCTCCTGCTGATCGGCGGACTGCTGCTGCTGGCCCTGGCGCTGTACCTGGTCTTCCAGGCGGGGGCGTCCCGGGGCGGACAGGCGGTGGTGCGCGTGGAGGACCGGGTGGTGGGCCGCTATCCCCTGGACCGGGACGGCGTCTTCCCGCTGAACGGCGGCACCAACGTGCTCGTCATCGGCGGGGGAAAGGCCTGGATCGAGCGGGCGGACTGCCCGGACAAGATCTGCGTCAGGCAGGGCAGGATCTTCCGGAACGGCCAGCGGATCACCTGTCTGCCCAACAGGCTGACCGTGACCGTGGAGGGCGGCGCCGGAGACGGGGCGGATCTGGTCAGTTGAGAGAGGTGGACCCATGAAGACCCGGAAACTGGCGGCGCTGTCGCTGCTGACGGCGCTGGCGCTGATCCTCTCCTACGTGGAGAGCATGGTCCCGGCCCCGGTGCCGGTCCCCGGCGTGAAGCTGGGCCTGGCCAATCTGGCGGTGGTGTTCGCCCTGTACGCCCTGGGGTTCCGGGCCGCGGCCATGATCTCCCTGGTGCGGGTAGCGGCGGTGGCCGTCCTGTTCGGCTCCGGCGTGTCGCTGCTCTACAGCCTGGCGGGGGCCGTGCTGGCCCTGGCGGTCATGGGCGCGCTGAAGGCCGGCGGGAGGTTTTCTTCCGTGGCGGTGAGCGTGGCGGGCGGCGTGGCCCACAACGCAGGCCAGATCCTGGTGGCCAGCCTGCTGCTGCGGACGGAGCTGTTCACCTATTATCTGCCCTTCCTGATCGTCAGCGGCGTGATCACCGGCGCGGCCATCGGCGCGGTATCGGGCATCCTGGTCCGGCGGGTCCGTTGGAAAAGGAAATAAAGCGGCCATCCTCGCCCTGGGCGGGACGGCCGTTTCCCGTTTCAAAAAGAGAGAAAAAGGGGATAAACCATTGAGAGCAGTCGTAACGAGAGTGCGCTCCGCCGCCGTGCGGCGCACCGGGACCGGGGAGACTCTGGGAGAGATCCGGGGCGGATTTCTGGTGCTTCTGGGCGTCCATATCGAGGACACGGAAAAGGAAGCGGACAAGATCGCCGACAGGATCTGCGGCCTGCGGGTCTTTTCCGATGAAAACGGCAAGATGAACGTCCGCCCCGCCGACGCGGGCGCGGAGATCCTGATCGTCAGCCAGTTCACTCTGTGGGCGGATGCCCGTTCCCGCCGACCGGGGTTCACCGCCGCGGCCCGGCCGGAGACGGCCATCCCCCTGTACGAGCGGGTGATCCGGCTTTGCCGGGAACAGGGCTTCCGGGTGGAGACCGGGGAGTTCGGCGCGGATATGCAGGTGGAGTCCGTCAACGACGGGCCCGTCACCATCCTGCTGGACACCCGGGAGCTGTAAACGATGAGAAGAGAGTGGAAAACCGCCGCCCTGGCGCTTCTGCTGGCTGCGGCGCTGCTCACCTGCTGCGGCAGACAGACGGCGGCCCCCGCCTCCGTACCGGAGCCCACGGCGGCCCCCACGGCGGAGCCCGCACCGCCGCCGACCCCGGAGCCTACGCCGCCGCCCACGCCGGAACCTACGCCGGAGCCCACGGCCACGCCCGTCCCCACCGCCGTGCCGGTGACGGAGCCGGTGCGGGAGGCTTCCCGTATGGCGGGGGACGACGCCAACCCCTGGCTGCTGCCCGGGGAGAACGAGCGGGAAATGCGCGTCCGGTGGACCGGACAGTATACCCGGGAGAGCGTCTACGTATGGTACGCCCCGGACGACGGAAGCGGCGCCCTCGGTCCGGACGCGGTGAGAGTCGAGGCGGACCGAGCCGGGGCCTCTCCGGAGATCGACCCCGACAGGCCGTGTTTTTACGACGCGCTGCTGACCGTGGAGCCCGGGGAGCGCTACCTTTACGGCATTGCCGAGGGGGAACGGGAGCCCGCGGTGCTCTATCCCTTCCGGGCCCCCGGGTCGGACGGGGCCTTCTCGGCGGTGTTCGTGTCGGACTCCCATCTGGTGAACGACAGCCACGGCGCCCTGCTGGAGGACGTGCTGGAGAAGGCGCTGGAACTGAAGCTCTCTGAGGGCGGCGCCCTGGACGGAATCTTCCACCAGGGAGACGTGGTGGACCACCCCCACTACACCCTGGGCCTGCTGACCAACAACGTGCCGCTGCTGCACTCCATCCCCTCTACCGTCACGGTGGGCAACCACGATTTCGACGCGGCCATCCGCAATTACTTTCCCCAGCCTCACATCGACCGGACCACCGGGGATTACTGGTTCCTCCGGGGCGGGGTGCTGTTCGTGGGAGTCAACGTCCGCTGCTATGATCACGACAAGCAGATGGGATACCTGCGCACCGTGCAGGAGCAGGCCGGAGAGCACGAGTGGACGGTGCTGCTGATCCATTACTCCATGCGTTCCAACGGCCACCACGGCATCGACCAGCCCGTGTACAACTTCCGACTGTGGCTGGAACCGCTGCTGGAGGAGCTGGACGTGGACCTGGCGATCTCCGGCCACGACCATGAGTACGACCGGACGGCGCTGATGGAGGGAGACGCGTCCGTGGAGGGCTCTGCGGGCACGGTCGTGACGAAGGCCCCGGGGCAGACGCTGTTCGTGGGCTGCCCCTCCGCCACGGCGATCAAGGTCTACAGCAACAACATCGACGTCGACTTCGCCATGACCGCGGAGGGCATCGAGCACGACAGAGGCTTCATACTGCTGGATGCGACGCCGGAGGAGCTTCGCATCCGGGCGGTGAACGCCGACACAGGCGAGATCGTGGACGACTTCGTCCTGCGCCATGAATAAGGAGGAAACGACATGCATATCAAGGCACTGGAAGTGGGCTACCTGCAGACCAACTGCTATTTCGTCACCGACGAGGCCACGCTGGATACCGCCGTCATCGACCCCGGCGCCGATTCCAACGCCATTCTGGAATATATCGAGCAGCATAAGCTGCAGGTGAAGGCCATCCTGCTCACCCACGGCCACTTCGACCACTGCATGGGGCTGGAGGAGGTCTACGAGGCCACAAAAGCGCCGGTCTACATGAGCCACAAGGACCTGGGCCAGCAGATCAGCAGCGACTTCTTCGGCTCCGATTGGGAGCTGGACCCGCCGGACGACACGGTGTTCGTCTCCGAGGGGGACGAGATCGAGGCGGGCGCGCTTCGCTTCACCGTGCTGGAGACGCCGGGCCACACGCCCGGCGGGCTCACCTTCATGATCGAAGACTGCCTCTTCACCGGGGACACCCTGTTCCGCCTGTCCTGCGGCCGGTACGACTTTCCGGGCTCTAGCGCGCTGGAGCTGGGCCACTCGCTGGAAAAGCTCCGGGACCTGGAGGGGGACTACGAGGTCTTCCCCGGCCACGAGAGCTTCACCACCCTGGACTTTGAGCGGAGATTCAATCCGTATATGCTCAACCCGTGGGCTTTGTAAACGGGGGATAAAAAACCCGGGCGTAGGCATTTGCCTGCGCCCGGGCTTTTTTCTTTGGGGTTAGATCACTTGATGGAGAAGAACGCCTTGCGGCCGGGGTACTGGGCGGCGTCGTCCAGCTCTTCCTCGATGCGGAGCAGCTGGTTGTACTTGGCTACCCGGTCGGTGCGGCTGGGGGCGCCGGTCTTGATCTGGCCGGCGTTCAGGCCCACCACCAGGTCGGCGATGGTGGTGTCCTCGGTCTCGCCGGAGCGGTGAGACACCACGGCGGTGTAGCCGGCCCGGTTGGCCATAGTAATGGCGTCCAGGGTCTCGGTGAGGGTGCCGATCTGGTTGAGCTTGATGAGCACGCTGTTGGCCACGCCCAGCTCGATGCCCTTGGCGATGCGGGAGGTGTTGGTGACGAACAGGTCGTCGCCCACCAGCTGGATCTTGTGGCCCAGAGCGTCGGTGAGCATCTTCCAGCCTTCCCAGTCGTCCTCGCCCATGCCGTCCTCGATGGAGATGATGGGATACTTCTCCACGAAGCCGACCCACATGTCCACCATTTCCTGACGGGTCATGACCACGCCGCGCTTGGGCAGGTGATAGCACTCGTCATCCCGGTTGTACCAGTCGGACACGGCGGCGTCCATAGCCAGCATGAAGTCCTCGCCGGGCTTGTAGCCGGCCTTCTCGATGGCGGTGACCAGGGCCTTCAGAGCGTCCTCGTCGCTGTCCAGGTTGGGAGCGTAGCCGCCCTCGTCGCCCACGCCGGAGGCGGGAACGACCTTCTTCAGGGTGTGGAACACCTCGGCGCACATGCGCAGGGCTTCCTTCCAGCTGGGAGCGCCCACGGGCATGATCATGAACTCCTGGATGTCCACGTTGCTGCCGGTGGCGTGAGCGCCGCCGTTGAGCACGTTCATCATGGGCACGGGCAGGGTCTTGGCGTTCACGCCGCCCACGTAGTTGTACAGGGGCAGGTTCAGAGAGGCGGCAGCGGCCTTGGCCACGGCCAGGGACACGCCCAGCATGGCGTTGGCGCCCAGGCGGGTCTTGTTGGGGGTGCCGTCCAGCTCGATGAGCTGGGCGTCGATATAGGGCTGGTCCAGCGCGTTCAGACCGATGATGGCCTCAGCGATCTCGCCGTTCACGTTCTCCACGGCCTTCTGCACGCCCTTGCCCAGATAGCGGCTCTTGTCGCCGTCACGGAGCTCGCAGGCCTCGTAGATGCCGGTGGAGGCGCCGGAGGGCACAGCCGCCCGGCCGACGACGCCGTTGTCCAGGGTGACTTCCACTTCCACGGTGGGATTGCCGCGGGAATCCAGGATCTCACGGCCCAGAACGTCAACGATTTCCAGATACTCTTTCATGTTTAAAAAACCTCCTTAGGTATTTTTTACTTTACGATCAGACTCTCGCCGGTCATTTCCGCCGGCTGGGGGATGCCCATGAGCTCCAGCATGGTGGGGCAGAGGTCACACAGCCGCCCGCTCTTGAGCTGCAGCTCTCCGGCCCCGGCCACGATCAGCGGCACGGGGTTGGTGGTGTGGGCGGTGTCGGGGCTGCCGTCGGGCTTCATGATCCGGTCGGCGTTGCCGTGGTCGGCGGTGATGAGGATCACGCCGCCCATTTCCAGCACCGCGTCGGTCATGCGGCCTACGCACTCGTCCACCGTCTCCACCGCCTTGACGGCGGCGGCCTTCACGCCGGTGTGGCCCACCATGTCGCAGTTGGCCAGGTTGCAGATCACCACGTCGTACTCGCCGCTGAGGATCCGCTTTACGCACTCGTCGGTGACGGGGCGGGCGCTCATCTCCGGGATCAGATCGTAGGTGGGGAACTGCTTGGGGGAGGGGATCAGGCACCGGTCCTCCCCGGGGTAGGGAGCCTCCACGCCGCCGTTGAAGAAGAAGGTGACGTGGGCGTATTTCTCCGTCTCGGCGATGCGCAGCTGCCGCTTGCCCAGCTTGCCCAGGTATTCCCCGAAGGTCATTTCGATCTCCTCCGCGGGGAAAGCGACGGACACGTTGGGAATGGTGGCGTCGTACTCGGTGGTGCAGACGTAGTGGAGCGGGAAGCAGCCGAACCGGCGCTCGAAGCCGTCGAAGGCCGGGTCCACCAGGGCGCGGGTGATCTCCCGGGCCCGGTCGGGACGGAAGTTGATGAAGATCACGCTGTCGCCGGAGCGGATCACGCCGTTTTTATCGCACACGGTGGGGACCACGAACTCATCGGTGACGCCGTTCCGGTAGCTCTCTTCCACGGCGGCCACGGGGTCCCCGGCGGAGACGCCCTCGCCGTAGACCATGGCGGCGTAGCCCTTTTCCACCCGGTCCCAGCGCTTGTCCCGGTCCATGCCGTAAAACCGGCCCTGGACGGTGGCGATGGAGCCCACGCCCAGCCGGGCGATCTCGTCGGCGAGGGCCCTGACGTACCCGGCGCCGGTGGCGGGACCCACGTCCCGGCCGTCCAGCAGCGCGTGGACGTAGACTTCCTTCACCCCTTCCCGCCGGGCCATTTCCAGCAGGGCGAAGAGATGGGTGATGTGGCTGTGAACGCCGCCGTCGGACAGCAGTCCGGCCAGATGGAGCCGGGTGCCGTTTTTGACGCACTGAGCCATGGCGTCCTTGTAGGCGGGATTTTCAAAGAAGCTGCCGTCGGCCACGGCGTTGGAGATCCGGGGCAGATCCTGATAGACCACCCGCCCGGCGCCGATGTTGGTATGGCCGACCTCGCTGTTGCCCATCTGCCCCTCGGGCAGACCCACGGCCAGGCCGGAGGCCTGGAGCTGGGTGTGGGGATAGCGGGCGAACAGCTCGTCAAGACGGGGGGTGCTGGCGCAGGAGATGGCGTTTTCCTCTCCGGCGGGGGCCAGGCCGAACCCGT
The DNA here is from genome assembly GCA_017455685.1 of Oscillospiraceae bacterium. Lineage (GTDB taxonomy): Bacteria > Bacillota > Clostridia > Oscillospirales > Oscillospiraceae > Apopatocola. Next base: position 12,331 of record JAFSZH010000069.1, on the reverse strand, counting down.
CCATGATCAGCAGCATGGTTGGCTTTTTGCTCATTCGGCGCGGCTCCCTTCCCGGACGATGACCGCGAAGTCCTCCACCTTCAGGGAGGCGCCGCCGATCAGCCCGCCGTCAATGTCCGGCTGGGCCAGGAGCCCGGCGCAGTTTTTGGCGTTCATGGAACCACCGTAGAGGATGCAGACCTTCCGGGAGACCATGGCGCTGTACTCCCGGCGCAGCAGTTCCCGGATGGCGAAGCAGACCTCCTGGGCCTGCTCGTCGGTGGCGGTGCGGCCGGTGCCGATGGCCCAGATGGGCTCGTAGGCGATGACCACCTTCTTCACCTGCTCGGGCTCCAGGCCGTACAGAGCGGCCTTCACCTGATAGGTGATGTGCTCGATGGTGAGGCCCCGGTCCCGCTGCTCCAGACTCTCGCCCACGCAGAGGATGGGCGTGATGTGCCTGTTCAGCAGGGCATGGACCTTGGCGTTGACGATCTCGTCGGTGTCGCCGTTGTCGGCGCGGCGCTCGCTGTGGCCCACGATGCAGTAGCGGGCCCCCAGATCGTCGATCATATCCACGCTGATCTCACCGGTGTGAGCGCCCTTGTCGAACTGGGAAACGTTCTGGGCGCCGATGCCGATGCGGCGGTGCTTTTCCCGGCTCATGGAGGCCAGATGGGTGGCGGGCACGCACAGCACGATGCTGCACCCGGGCGTATGCTCGGGAATGGCGTCCTTCAGCTCCTCCAGAAAGGGCTTGACCTCGGAGGGGAGCTTGTTCATCTTCCAGTTGCCCGCGATGATGACTCTTCTGTATTTCTTGTTCATAATACACCTTCGTTCCGTTATAGTGATGCCTGCCGCGCCTTGTCGGCAAACCGCTGCTGTACCTGGCTGAGCGCGCCCAGTCCCTGCATCCGTACCCGGACGTCAAAGCCCAGCGCCTCCAGCCGGGTCTTCCAGGAATCCCCGTCTCCGGCCAGATCGTTTCTGGCGTGGTCCCCGGCCACCAGCATCAGCGGCATCAGCGTCAGCTCTTTTTTGTCCAGCGCCTCCAGCCGGGGCAGCTGCTCCTCCAGGGAATGAGCGCCCTCCACGCAGGCCAGAAAAACGTTTTCCGGCAGCAGCGCCCGGAGCCGGGGATAGGTGCCGTCGGCGGAATGCTCGGTGCCGTGGCCCATCAGCAGCAGGGGACGGCCCTCTTCTCCGGCGATGGAGGCGAGAACGTCCGCCATCCAGCGCAGATCCTCCTCCGTATCCAGCAGAGGCCGGGAAACGGGGTGCGGCCCGGCTTTTTCCCGGACAAGATCGTATTCGATGCCGGGGATGAGATGGGTGGACACAACCAGAATGTCCTCCACCCCCTCGCTGTGGAGACGGGAGAGAGCCTCTTCCTCATTTTCCACGGCGACGCCCCGGGTCCGCAGCAGCTTTTTGGCGATGATCCGGGAGGTCCAGGCGCGGAAGGGCTCTCTGTCGGAAAATGCCTCCGCCACGGACCGTTCCACGGGAAGGATGCAGCTTTCCTCCGCATCCGCGTAGCTTGTGCCGAAGCCGACGATCAAAACAGCTTTTCTCATGGTATGTCTCCCGGATGTCAGATTTGGAAAAACCGGGAGCGGCGTGCCGCTCCCGGAAAGGATCGGCAGCTTACTTGTCCAGCAGGCAGGCCACGCCGGGCAGGGTCTTGCCCTCCATGAACTCCAGGGAGGCGCCGCCGCCGGTGGAGACGTGGGTGACCTTGTCGCCGTAGCCCATCTTCTCGATGGCGGAGGCGGAGTCGCCGCCGCCCACCACGGTCACGCCCTTGCACTCGGCCATGGCGGCGGCCACGGCCTCGGTGCCCCTGGCGAAGGCGGGGAACTCAAACACGCCCATGGGTCCGTTCCAGATGACGGTCCCGGCGTTCTTCACGGCCTCGCCGAAGAGCTTTTGGGTCTCGGGTCCGATATCCAGGCCCATCCAGCCGGCGGGAATGGCGTCGGCGGGAACGATCCGGCTCTGGGCGTCGGCGGCGAAGCTGTCGGCGGCCACCACGTCCACGGGCAGCAGCAGCTGCACGTTCTTCTCGGCGGCCTTCTTCATCATGTCGGCGCAGTAGCCGATCTTCTCCTCGTCCAGCAGGGAGCTGCCGACCTCATAGCCCTTGGCCTTGAGGAAGGTGAAGGCCATGCCGCCGCCGATGATCAGCGTGTCGGCCTTTTCCAGCAGATTCTCGATCACGGCCAGCTTGTCGGAGATCTTGGCGCCGCCCAGCACGGCCACCAGAGGCCGCTGGGGATCCTCCATGGCGCCGCCCAGAGCGGACAGCTCCTTCTCCACCAGGAAGCCGCAGTAGGCGGGCAGATAGTCCGCCACGCCGGCGGTGGAGGCGTGGGCGCGGTGCACGGCGCCGAAGGCGTCGGACACGTAAACGTCCGCCATGGAGGCCAGCTCTTTGGCGAACTCGGGATCGTTCTTCTCCTCACGGGGATCGAAGCGGGTGTTCTCCAGCAGCAGCACTTCGCCGGCCTTGAGAGCGGCGGCCTTGGCCTTGGCGTCGGGGCCGATGGTGTCCTCGGCGAACTGCACGTCCCGGCCCAGCAGCTCCGCAAAGCGGACGGCCACCCGGGAGAGGGTCAGGTTGGCCTTGGGGTCGGGGTCCTTTTTGGGCTTGCCCAGGTGAGAGCACACGATCAGCGCGGCACCGTCGTCCAGCAGGTAACGGATGGTGGGCAGCGCGGCGCGGATGCGCTTGTCATTGGTGATCTCGTGGGTGGCCTTGTCCAGAGGGACGTTGAAGTCCACCCGCAGAAGGACCTTTTTTCCCGCGAAGCTCACGTCGCGGATGCTTTTTTTCTTGTAGTTCATGTCAAATCCTCCATTTGCTTGATTTTTCCTTTTCCAAAATGGGATTGTAGTACACTCCGAAAGATTTTGCAAGCTAAAACAGTATGAAAATACCCCAAAATATGCGGAATATTCGACTTTTACCCCGACAAAATGTTTCGTTGATTTCCTCCGCGGCTTGGTGTAGAATACCGGTAGCGTAATATGCGGACCCGGCGGGCTCTCCCGCCGGTACGGAAAGGAGAACAGGTATGGAAGCGCTGCCGAAACTGTACATCGTCGTGCCCTGCTATAACGAGGAGGAGGCCCTTCCCCTGACCGCCCCGGTGTTCCTGCGGAAGCTGGAGCAGCTGCGGGAGGGACAGGTGGCTCCCGACAGCCGCATCCTCTTTGTGGACGACGGCTCTGCCGACTCCACGTGGAATATCATCCGGGAGCTCCACGAGGGCAGCGAGAAATTCTCCGGCCTGCGGCTGCGCCGGAACCGGGGCCACCAGAACGCCCTGACCGCCGGACTGATGTACGCCAAGGACCGCTGCGACATCACCATCAGCATCGACGCGGACCTGCAGGACGACATCGACGCCATGGACGCCATGGTGGAGAAATACAAATCCGGCTGCGGCATCGTCTGCGGCGTCCGGGACAAGCGGGAGACCGACACCTTCCTCAAGCGCACCACCGCCCGTGGCTACTATAAAATGATGAAGCTGTTGGGCTCCGACCTGATCTATGACCACGCGGACTACCGGCTCATGGACAAGGCGGCGTTGGAGGCCCTGTCCCACTACCACGGGGACGACCTGTTCCTCCGGGGACTGGTGAACCGGCTGGGGGCCCGGGTAGGCACCGTGAAGTACGACCGCCGGGCCAGAGAGGCCGGGGAGAGCAAATACACCCTGAAGAAAATGATGAAGCTGGCCCTCAAGGGCATGGAGTGCGGCAAGCTCAAGCCCATGGCCCTGCCCCGGGCGGCGGACCCCTTCGTAGCCGAGGTGCTGGATGCCTGAGGGCGGCTGCGCCCTGTGTCCCCGGCGCTGCGGCGCCCGGCGGGAGAGAGCGGCCGGCGTGTGTCACGCGGACGCGGTGATCCGGCTGGGCCGGGCCGCCCCCCATTTCGGGGAGGAGCCGTGCATCAGCGGCCAGCGGGGCAGCGGCGCGGTGTTTTTCTCCGGCTGTCCCCTGGGCTGCGTCTACTGCCAGAACTACCGGCTCAGCCGGGGGCTGGAGGGGGAGCGCGTCACCGTGGAGGAGCTCGCGGAGATCTTCCGGTCTCTGGAGAGGAGCGGGGTCCACAATCTGAACATGGTCACCGGCACCCAGTTCGCCCCGGAGATCCTCCGGGCGCTGGAGCTGGCGGAGCCGAAGATCCCTGTGGTGTGGAACAGCTCCGGCTACGAGACCGAGGAGACCGTCCGGACCCTCTCCAAGCGGGTGCAGATCTTCCTGCCGGATATGAAATACGCCCTGGCCGACCCGGCGGCGCGCTATTCCAGGGCGCCGGATTATCCCGAGACAGCCCGGGCCGCCATTCGGGAAATGGTGCGTCTTACCGGACCCTATGAGCTGGATGAGGAGGGCATGCTCCGCCGGGGCGTGCTGATCCGGCATCTGGTGCTCCCCGGCCAGGGGGAAAACACCCGCCGGGTGATCCGCTGGGTGGACGAGACCTTCGCCCCCGGGGAGGTGCTCTTCTCCCTGATGGCCCAGTACACCCCCTGCGGAGAGCTGGGGAAGACCCCGGAGCTGGACCGGACGCTGACCGCCGCCGAGTGGGAGGAAGCCCTGGCCGCCCTGGACGAGAGCGGCATCACCGACGGCTTCGTCCAGGATCTGGACGCCGCCGGAGAAGAGCAGATCCCCGCCTTCGACGGCACCGGCGTAAAATGAAGACTCCCGCCCCGCGCTCGGCTGAGCGCGGGGCGGGGCCGTTATACGGGGCAGAACGGCTTCCTGTCCGCCCATAAAAACCCGCGGCCGAAAAACCGCTCAAAAAAAGCTGTTGACAAACGGCAAAAAGAGGAATATTATTAGCCCATCAACCCAGTAGGCAAAAGGGTAATTAAAAATTGAAAATAAAGGAGCGACCCGTTATGTCCAAGATCTACACCTCCGCCGACCAGCTTATCGGCGGCACTCCGCTGCTGGAGCTGACCCATCTGGAAAAGGAATTCGGTCTGAAAGCGATGCTGCTGGCCAAGCTTGAATACCTCAACCCCGCCGGCAGCGTCAAGGACCGCATCGGCAAAGCCATGATCGACGACGCCGAGGCCCGGGGGCTTTTGAAACCCGGCAGCGTCATCATTGAGCCCACCTCCGGCAACACGGGCATCGGCCTGGCCAGCGTGGCGGCGGCCCGGGGCTACCGCATCATCATCACCATGCCCGAGACCATGAGCGTGGAGCGGCGGCAGCTGCTGGCGGCCTACGGCGCGGAGCTGGTGCTCACCGACGGGGCCAAGGGCATGAAGGGCGCCATCGCCAAAGCCGAGGAGCTCTCCAAAGAGATCCCCGGCAGCTTCATCCCCGGCCAGTTCGTCAACCCCGCCAACCCCAGGGCCCATTTTGAGACCACCGGCCCGGAGATCTGGGCGGATACGGACGGCAAAGTGGATATTTTCGTGGCCGGCGTGGGCACCGGCGGCACCGTCACCGGCGTGGGCGAGTATTTGAAAAGCAAAAATCCCGCCGTGAAGGTGGCGGCGGTGGAGCCCGCCTCCAGCCCGGTGCTGTCCACCGGCGTGGGCGGCGCCCACAAGATCCAGGGCATCGGCGCGGGCTTCGTGCCCGACGTGCTGAATACGAAGGTCTACGATGAGATCATCACCGTTACCAACGAGGACGCCTTTGCCACCGGCAAGCTCATGGGCCGGAAGGAGGGCGTGCTGGTGGGCATTTCCTCCGGCGCCGCGCTGAAGGCCGCCATCGAGCTGGCGAAGCGGCCGGAGAACGAGGGCAAGACCATTGTGGCGCTGCTGCCCGATACCGGCGACCGGTATCTCTCCACACCGTTGTTTTCCGAGTGAAAACGGGGTATAATCAAGTCCCGGCTTCTCGATCCGGGACTTGATTTTCGCCAAGGAGCGACGACCATGAAAAAAGCACTCATCGCCATGAGCGGCGGCGTGGATTCCAGCGTTGCGGCGCTGCTGACCGCCCGGGAGGGATACGACTGCATCGGCTGTACCATGCGCCTCTATACCAACGAGGACGCGGGACTGGAGAGCGGCCGCACCTGCTGCTCGCTGGACGATGCGGAGGACGCCCGCAGCGTGGCCTTCCGGCTGGGGATGCCCTTTTACGTTTTCAATTATACCGACGAGTTCCGGCGGCAGGTGATCGCCCCCTTCGTGGAGTGTTACCGCCGGGGCCTGACGCCCAATCCCTGCATCGAGTGCAACGCCCACATGAAGTTCGCCCGGCTCATGGACCGGGCCCGGGAGCTGGGCTGCGAAAAGCTGGTGACGGGCCACTACGCCCGCATCGCGTTCGACGGGGAGAAGTACGCGCTGAAAAAAGCCCTGGACCCGGACAAGGACCAGAGCTACGTGCTGTATATGCTCTCCCAGGAGCAGCTGGCCATGCTCTCCTTTCCCCTGGGCGGCATGACCAAGGACCAGACCCGCGCCCTGGCGGAGGAAAACGGCTTTCGCAACGCCGCCAAGCCGGACAGCCAGGACATCTGCTTCGTCCCGGACGGGGACTACGCCGGTATGATCCGCCGCTTTACCGGCCGGGAGCTGATCCCCGGGGACTTCACGGACGCCGCAGGGAACGTGCTGGGGCGGCATAAGGGCATCGAGTGCTACACCGTGGGTCAGCGCCGGGGACTGGGGCTGTCCTTTGCCGAGCCCCATTACGTGATCGCGGTCCGGCCGGAGGACAACACCGTGGTGCTGGGCCGGAAGGAGGAGCTGTTCTCCCGGCGGGCGTGGGTGGAACGCTTCCACTGGATCGCTGGCGAGGAGCCCGCCGGACCGCTGCGCTGTCGGGCGAAGATCCGCTACCGCCACGCCGAGCAGGCCGTGACGATCACCCCGGACGGCGCGGGCGGCGCGTTTCTGGACTTCGACGAGCCCCAGCGGGCCGTCACGCCTGGGCAGTCCGCCGTGGCCTACGACGGCGACACGGTGCTGGGCGGCGGGGTGCTATGCCCCTTGCCGGCAGAGGGAAAACCGGCTATAATACATTCATCCCAGGAGAAAAGGAGGGATCGGGAATGATGGTCTCCACGCGGGGGCGCTATGCCCTGCGGGTCATGCTGGATCTGGCCGAGCACTACGGCCAGGGCTACGTCCCCATGAAAGAGGTGGCGGAGCGGCAGGAGCTCTCGCTGAAATACATGGAGCGGATCATGCCCGATCTCACCCGCAGCGGCTGCGTGGAGGGCGTCCACGGCAAGGGCGGGGGCTACCGTCTGCGCCGTCCGCCCCAGGATATCACCGTCTGGGAGATTTTGAGCCAGACGGAGGGAGACCTGGCCCCGGTGAGCTGTCTCAACAGCGACGCCGTGGCCTGCGACCGGGCCGCCGAGTGCCGGACGCTTCCCCTGTGGCAGGATTTCTACAAGCTGACCCGGCAGTATTTCGAGGGCGTGACCCTCTCGGACCTCATGGGCGTGCCCGCCGCGGATAATTATGTGATTTGATATGCATGCCGCCTCCGCTTCCCTCACAAGGAGCGGAGGTGTTTTTTATAGTGATTTACAACAAAGTCCTGCCGTAAGGCGGGGCTTTGTTATTTCGTTCCCACAAAATTATAATGAATAAATATTTATATATTGACTTTTATAACGAATAAATATACAGTATATACAACACGACACGCATCAGAGAGCATATTTGAGCGGTGACGACATGAACATAGCGGACATTTTTCTGAATTACTATCAATACTTCCTCCGGGGCACCCGGACCACCATCGTGGTCTCCCTGGTCACGGTGTTCCTGGGCAGCATTCTGGGCTGCTTTGTGGCGCTGCTGCGGCTGTCCCGGTTCCGACCGCTGTCCGGCTTCGCCAGGCTCTACATCACCGTGATCCGGGGCACGCCCCTGCTGGTGCAGCTGTACATCGTTTACTATCAGCTGCATTTCATCCATTATCCGGAGGGGACCTTTCTGGGGGTGGAGCTGGCGCGGATCATGCCGCCCATTCTGGCGCTGTCCATCAACTCGGCGGCCTACGTGGCGGAGGTAATCCGGGCGGGGATCCAGGCGGTGGACGCGGGGCAGACCGAAGCGGCTCTCTCCTGCGGCATGACCCAGGGCCAGGCTATGCGGTACATCGTCATGCCCCAGGCCATCAAGAACATCCTTCCCGCCATCGGCAACGAGTTCATCACCATGGTCAAGGAGACCTCCATCATCCAGTATCTGGGGATCAGCGATCTGATGTACAACAACGGGATCGTGGTCACCGCCACCTATAATCCGCTGCCCTGCTATTACATCTCCGCCATGTTCTATCTGGCGCTGAACGTGATCCTGGGCAAGGGACTGAATATCTTTGAAATGAGGCTCAAACGCAGTGAACGGTAACGACGTGCTCTTTGAGATCCGGGATCTCAAAAAGAATTTCGGCGCCCTGGAGGTGCTCAGGGGCATATCGACGGACATCCGAAAGGGGGAGGTCGTGGTGGTCATCGGACCCTCCGGGTCCGGCAAGTCCACCTTTATCCGATGCCTGAACCTGCTGGAGGAACCCACCTCCGGCCAGATCATTTTCGAGGGCACGGACTGCACCGACAAATCCGTAAAGACCCACCGCCACCGGGAGAAGGTGGGCATGGTGTTCCAGCAGTTCAACCTGTTCAACAATCTGTCCGTGCTGGAAAACGTGACCATCTCCCTGGAAAAGGTGAAAAAGCTCCCCGCCGCCCAGGCTAAGGAAAAGGCTATGGCTCTGCTGCGGCGGGTGGGACTGGAGGACAAGGCGGACGCCTATCCCAGCCAGCTCTCCGGCGGCCAGAAGCAGCGCATCGCCATCGTCCGGGCCATGGCCCTGGACCCGGACGTGATGCTCTTTGACGAGCCTACCTCCGCCCTGGACCCGGAGATGGTGGGCGAGGTGCTCAAGGTCATCCAGGATCTGGCCAGAGAGGGCGTGACCATGGTGGTGGTCACCCACGAAATGGGCTTTGCCCGCAAGGTAGGCACCCGGATCCTGTTCATGGACGAGGGCGTCATCGCCGAGGAGGGCACACCCGAGGAGATCTTCGAAGCGCCGAAAAACGAGCGCACCCGGGATTTCCTGTCAAAAGTCATCAACGTCATATGATCCGGGAGGAAACGATCATGCTTGGAACGATAAACTCTGAGATCCTGTTTCTCCAGCAGGAGGACCAGATCAAGGCCGGACTGCTGGATATGAAAATGGTCATGGAGATCACGGAAAACACCTATAAAATGCTGGGTCAGGGGCAGATCCAGAACCCGCCCAAGGTCCACCTGGGCATCCCTGCCGGGCAGGTGTGGGAGTCCTTCTTCAACACCATGCCCTGCCACATCGCCGGGGACATGAACATTGCCGGCGTCAAGTGGGCGGCCGAGTCCAAGAAGAATGCCTGGACTCCCGGCATCCCCTACGGCATCGACGTCTCCATCCTCAGCGACCCGGAGACGGTGCTGCCCTTCTGCATCCAGGACGGTACCATCATCACCGCCATGCGCACCTCCGCCGTGGCCGGCGTGCAGGCCAAATACTGCGCCCCCTCCGACACGGAGACGGCCACCCTCATCGGCGCGGGGGTCATCGGCCGGACCATGATCATGGCCGTCTGCGAGGCCATCCCCACGCTGAAGACCATTTACCTGGCGGACATCGATCTGCCCAAGGCCCGGGCGGTGGCGGCGGAGTACGCGGGCAAGTACCCGGTGGAGATCATCCCCACCGCCGACAGCAAGAGCGCCGCGGCCAAATCGGAGCTGATCGTGGGCGAGACCACCGCCCGCAAGCCCTTTATCGACAAGAGCTGGGTCAAGCCCCACAGCGCCATCGTGTGCGTGTCCAACGAGGCGGACACCGACGTGGTCAAGCTGGCGGACGTGAACGTGGTGGACTACTGGGATCAGATCATCACCTTCAAGAACAAGGCCATCACCCAGGTGTACGACGCCGGGGAGATCACCCGGGAGGAAGTGCTGGAGACCAGCGACCTGGTGCTGGGCAAGCCGGTCCGCACCGACGACGAGCAGTTCATCTACGCCTGCTCCCTTGGCCTGGGAGCGCTGGATATCACCGTGGCCTACAAGATCTATCAGAACGCCTCTGCCATGGGCCTGGGCACCAGGGTCCGGCTCTGGGACAAACCCCTGTGGGAGTAAACCGTCAACCGATCCGATCAAAGGAGGAACGAACGATGAAAAAGGTCACCAAAATATTCGCTCTGCTGCTCGTGCTGGCACTGGCGCTGTCCCTGACGGCCTGCGGCGGCAAGAAAGAAGAATCCCCCGTCGGCGCGGTGGAGAAGATCCAGGCCAAGGGCCAGCTGGTGGTGGGCACCAGCGCCGACTATCCCCCCTATGAATTCCACACCGAGATCGACGGCAAGGACACCATCGTGGGCTTCGATATCGCCATCGCCCAGGCCGTCGCCGACAGCATGGGCGTGGAGCTGAAGATCGTGGATATGTCCTTTGACAACCTGCTCATGAGCCTGGCCAACGGAGAATTCGACATGGTCATCGCCGGCATGACCTCCAACGAGGAGCGGCTGAAGACCACGGATTTTTCCGAGCCCTATCTGATGAGCAAAAACCTGATCCTGGTCCGCACCGAGGATGCGGGCAAATACACCACGCTGGAAGACCTGCAGGGGGCCAAAGGCGGCGCCCAGACAGGCTCCATCCCCTTTGACCGGTGCGTCACCTACTGCGGCGCGGAAACCAGCGTCGGCCTGGCCAAGGTGCAGGATCTGATCATGGAGCTCCAGGCGGGGAAGCTGGACGTGGTGTTCCTGGATTACATGACGGTATTGACCTACGCCGCGGTGAATGATAATCTTTCGGCTGTGGACGTGAACATCCCGTCCGAGTCCAAGGGTTACAGCATTGCCGTGCAGAAGGGCAATACCGAGCTGACCGAATACATTAACGGAGTGCTGGAGCAGCTGGCCGCGGACAACGCGGTGGAGGGCTTCGTCGTAGAAGCCCAGCAGCTGGCCGGCATGGAGGAGTAGCATGCCTAAGCTGAGCCGTGGTGTGGGGACGTTTACCGATTCTGTGATCCGCCGGATGACCCGGATCAGCGATGAGACGCCGGGGAGCATCAATCTGTCCCAGGGGTTCCCGGATTTCGATCCGCCCCGGCCGCTGCTGGAAGCGCTGGAGGCCATGTCCTCCGGCGGTCCCCAGCACCAGTACCCCATCACCTACGGCTCGGAGAAGCTGCGAAAGTGCATCGCCGACAAGTATTCCCCCAAACTGGGCCGGACCGTGGACCCGGAGACGGAGGTGGTGGTCACCTGCGGCGGCACGGAGGCCATGATGGCCGCCATGATGTCCGTATGCGACCCGGGGGACAGGGTGATCGTGTTCTCTCCCTTTTATGAGAACTACGGCGCCGACGCCATCCTCAGCGGGGCAGAGCCCGTCTACGTGCCCCTGACCCCACCGGACTTCGGCTTCGATCCGGCGGCGCTGGAAACAGCCTTCGCCGGAGGCGCCAAGGCCATCGTGGTGTGCAACCCCTCCAACCCCTGCGGCAAGGTGTTCTCCCGGGAGGAGCTGCTGCTGATCGAATCCCTGGCGGAGAAGTACGACGCCTTCGTCATCACCGACGAGGTCTACGAGCATATCGTGTTCGACCCCTGGGTCCACACCATGGCCGCGTCCCTGCCCGGGGCCTGGGAGAGGACCATCACCTGCAACTCCCTCTCCAAGACCTTTTCCATCACCGGCTGGCGGCTGGGCTTCGTGCTGGCGCCGGCGGAAACGGCGGAGTGCGTCAAAAAGGTCCACGACTTCCTCACCATCGGCGCCCCGGCCCCCCTGCAGGAGGCGGTGTGCGCGGGCTTCGGCCTGGGGGAGGCGTATTACCGGGACATGAAGGCGGCCTATACCCGGAAGCGGGAGCTGTTCTGCGCCGGACTGGACGAGGCGGGGCTGCCCCACACCGTGCCCCAGGGCTCCTATTTCGTCATGGTGGATATTTCGGAATTTCTGGAAAACCCTGCCTTTCACGGCTGGACGGATCTGCAGTTCTGCGAGTGGATGGTAAAAGCCGTAGGGGTGGCCGCGGTGCCCGGCTCCAGCTTTTTCGCTGAGGACGTGAACCATCTGATCCGCCTCCACTTCGCCCGCAGCGAGGGATCTCTGACCGAGGCCGTTGAGCGGCTGAAAAAGCTGAAAGAGTTTCTGACATAAAAAAAGGACTGCCGCGGCACGGGCGGGGGTCGTAAGACAGTTTTATATTGTTTTGCAGGGACGGCATGACTTTCGGGTCATGCCGTTTCCTGTTTCATCAGTTCATCCAAAGGGATAAACCCTACCAGATCGTAGCAGATCTGAATAGATTGCCTGCGTTT
>JAFSZH010000068.1 GCA_017455685.1 Oscillospiraceae bacterium | reverse complement strand
CTTGATCAGCAGGGCGGCGGGGGGCGTTTTGGTGATGAAGGTAAAGCTGCGGTCGGAATACACGGTGATGACCACGGGGATCATCATGCCCATGTCGTTCTTGGTCCGCTCATTGAAATCCTTGGTGAACTGGGAAATGTTCACGCCGTACTGGCCGAGAGCCGGGCCCACGGGGGGAGCCGGAGTCGCTTTTCCAGCGGGAACCTTGAATCAGACATATCCAACTATTTTCTGTGCCATGATTTAAAGCACCTCCAGAATTATTCTTTTACGGGTTCGACCTGATCCAGATCCAGGTCGATGGGCGTCTCCCTGCCAAACATGGAGACGATCAGGCGGACGCTGTTCCGTTCGGGGTCCAGCTCGTCCACCGTGCCGAGGAAGCCTTCCAGCGGGCCGTCGATGACCTTGACGGTGTCGCCCAGCTCGAAGCCTACGTTGATCTCTCTGTGTTCCACACCCAGATCCAGGATCTCCTGTTCGGTCAGGGGAACGGGCTCTGTTTTGCCGTCGGAACCCTGGGACCCGACGAAGCCGGTGCAGCCGCGGCTGTTGCGGACCAGATGCCAGCTCTTGTCGGTCATGATCATCTTCACCAGGACGTAGCCGGGGAAGATCTTCCGCCGGACTTCCTTTTCCCCGGCGTCGGTGCGTTCGACCACCGTTTCCTCGGGGATGTTGACTTCCTGGATCAGGTCCTGCATCTGCCGGTTTTCCGCCGCCTTCATGATGGAGGCCGCCACGGTGTTCTCATAACCGGAGTACGTGTGGACCACATACCATTTTGCGTTGTCGGACATATCAGCCCACCAGAGTCATCAGCGCTCTGACAGCAGCGCCGGCCAGCCAGTCAAAACCACCGAGGACGATCGCGGAGACAGCCATCATCACCAGCGCCACCAGGGTGTTCTTACCGATCTGCTTGGGGGTAGGCCATACGACCTTTTTCAGCTCGCTGCGCATTTCCCGGAACCACTTTTTGATCCGCTGGAAAAACGGCAGCTTTTCATTGGTGCGCTTTACAGCGCCGCCCTTCGCCTGCGCGACGGGCTTCTTTTCTTCATTAGCCATTTCGATGCATCTCCTTGAGGCGTTACTTCGTCTCTACGTGCTTGGTGTGCTTGCGGCAGAAGGGACAATACTTGTTCATCTCGAGCTTCTCGGGAGAATTTTTCTTGTTCTTCATGGTGTTGTAGTTCCGCTGCTTGCACTCGCTGCATCTCAGGGTGATCTTGATCCGCGAACCTGCTTTCGCCATATTTCGGCACCTCCTTGTAAAATTTACGCGGTTTCCGCGCATGCCTCCCTGTATGGGTCGATGGGCGCAAAAAATAAACCTCTCGGCCGACAGGTAGAGCTAATATACCATACCGAAACGGGAAGGTCAAGTGAAATTGCATAAGAAAAAGCAGAAAATTTGTGATTTTTCCGAGACAGGACGGGCCTTTCTTGCGTTCCGCCGCAGAGGGTGGTATATTCTGATCGTGTTCGTTCGAATCTACGGAAAGCAGAGAGAGCTATGGATAACAAGAAGACAAAAAATGCGGTTTTCGCTTTCAGCGCAGCCGCCGCGCTGCTCGCGTCGCTTCGTTATGCCCCGGAGTTCCGGAATACCGTCCCTGTGAGCGCGTGCGTGCTGCTGCTGTTCCTGCTGTGCCGGGACCGCACCGGGGAATGGGACGGAAAATCCCCCATGAAAACGGCGCTGGCCGCCGCGGCGGTGCTCACTATGTTGCCGTTTCTGTACCGGATCTATTCCTCCGTGCCTCTGGGCCGGTGGAAATGGCCGGTGCTGGCGGCTGCAGGCGTGATCGTGGCGGTGTTTTATATCATGGCATATCTGCGGCTGGGAACGCTTTTCTCTCCGGTCGAAAGGGAGACGCTACCGGAGCGGGATGCCCTTTCCCGTACGGAGTGGATCGCAGTGGCCCTCTCCGCCGTTGCCGTGATCACCGTCTGCTCCAAGTCCTCTCCGCTGTATCCCATGAACGACTGGGTGGACGCCCACTGCTTCTTCACCGTGGGAAAATCCATGCTCAGCGGCAAGGTGCTTTACCGGGACGTCTATGAGCAGAAGGGCTTCTGGCTCTATGCCTTCCACGCCCTGGCCAGCCTGGTCTCCCGCAGGACCTTTCTCGGGGTCTGGCTGCTGGAGATCGTGGAAGCGTTTTTCTTCCTGCTGTTCAGCTATAAGACCATCCGTCTGCTGACGGGGAAAAACACGGCGGCTGTCGTCCCGCTGATGGCAGCGTTTGTCTATACCCTGCCCAGCTTCTGCCACGGAGACAGCGCAGAGGAAATGTGCCTGCCCATGCTTGCTTTCGCCCTGTATCTGAGCACCAGCTCCGCCCTCCGCCGTCAGCCGCTTCGGTTTCGGGAGTGGCTGTGGATCGGGATCACCTCCGGGCTGGTGTTCTGGATCAAGTATTCCCTCGTGGGATTTTACGTGGGCTGGGCTCTGGTGCCGCTGTTCGCTGCGCTGCGCCGCAGGGATTATCGCTCTGTCGGCCGCATGGTCGGCGGGGTCGCCGCCGGCGTGGCCGCCGTCACTGCCCCGGTGATCCTTTACTTTGCGTTCCACGGGGCGATGAGAGACCTCTGGACGGTATATTTCTATAACAATATTTTCCTGTACAACAACAGCGGTTCTCTGTTGAGCATGTTGAGAAACTCTGTCGGCAGCAGTTTTCATTTCAGCGCCGCGCTTTATGCCCTGATGCTTTTCTCCATGCCCTATGCTCTCAAAAAATGCCCGGCCGGGCTGTGCGTCCAGACGGCGCTGGCGCTGGGAGCCCTGTGCGCGGCCATCTTCCGCACGAAGATAGCATATAACTATTATTCTTTCATTCTGGCCGCGTTCTCCGTGTTCTTCTTTGCCATGGCGGCGGAGCTGGGACAGCGGTTCCTGTCCTGGCGGCCGGCGGGAAAGACGGTCCTCTCCGCGGGGCTCGCCGCGCTCATCGTTGTGATGACCTGCGAAAACCTGTACCTGCTTCGCGTCCCCCGGGAGGAAATGCCGCAGTACAGATTCGACAGGATCATCTCCCAGCAGGAGGACCCCTCGCTGCTCAATTATGACTTTCTGGACGGAGGGTTTTACACCGTTTCGGGGATCGTCCCCACCTGCAGGTTTTTCTGCGGCCTGAACATCACTTTGCCCGAGCTGCGGGAGGAGCAGGGGGCATGCATCCGTGAGGGGAAGGTCGATTTCATCGTGACCAGGAATCGCAAGCTGGATTCTCCCCTGTACCGGTGCGTGGACCGCTCGGAGATGTATTTCGAAGGATTTGTCTGGTACTATTCCCTCTACGCCCGAAACGACGTGCTGCCCCAGCTCCCGGAGGCCCCCTGACCATAAATAATCAAAAGCGCCGGTGGATCATCACCGGCGCTTTGTTGTTTTATTCGATCAGCCGTTCTGATCGGCGGGGGGCTCTCCGCCCTTCTTCGCTTTCCGGGCGGCCTTTCTGGCAGCGCGGAGGTCAAGCCGCGCCTGGCGTCTGGCGGCCCGGCGGGCGGCGCGCTCGGGATTCCTGGCGATCCGGCGGCGGATCAGCCTCACGGCCAGCCAGATCACAAGGGCCAGGGGGATCATCCAGGGCAGACTGGTGACGAGCCACAGGAAGAACTCCTTGAAGAAGTCGATGGTGTTCTCCACAGATTCCCGGAATTCCTTTCCCATCCGCTGCCAGTAGGTCAGCTTCACGGAGGGCTCGGGGGTGTACACCCGGACCTCCTGCACGGTCAGGTCCACCGTGGAATAGCCCACCTGATTGTCGTAGTAGCGCAGGGTGCCGGTGAGAGAGTCGATCTCATACTGCACGTCGGTGAGCTCCCGCTGGATGGCCAGCATCTCGTCCACGGTCTCGGCGATGGAGAGCATCTCCAGCAGCCGGGTCTCCTGCACCTTATAGGCTTCCAGACGGCTCTGGGTGTCGTAGTACTGGGTGGTGATGTTGCGGGTATAGGTACGGGAGTAGGGCACGTTGCCGATCTCGGAAAGGGTGCCGGTGAGCTCGCTGAAACGGGCGCTGGGCACGCGGATGGTGTAATAGGCGCTGCGGGTCCCCGCATTGCCCCGGGCGATAGAGCCGTAATTGTTGCCGGAGATGCTGGTGCTCTCCATATAGCCGCCCAGATCCTTCACCAGCTGAGCGATCTGCTCCAGAGCCTGGTCAAATTCCGTGGTCTCCAGCCGGACCTCCGCATTGTAGATGATCTTCTCGGACATGTCGTAATCCGTACGGGCGGAGGAGTTGGCAGCGGAGAGACCGCCGGCGACCTCTATCTTGGCGTCGTATTCCGCCTCGGACCATTCGGCGGCGGCAGCCGGTTCGGCCATGGGGACCTCGGCGCCGTAGTAGTGGTCGGCGGCGCTGTTGGTTGCATAGGCGGCCTGACTGGCGCTCTTGGCGGAGCCGCATCCGGCCAGACACAGGATCATGACCGCCGCCAGCAGAAGAGAAAGCGTTTTCACAGACTTTTTCATAACGGTAAACCTCCCGAAAAGGTGTTTTGCTTCCTGCTATGCTCTTATGACGGGCCGATAATAAGAAAAGTTCCGGAAAAACGCTTTTCCGGAACTTTTTTTCTCAGTAGGCCACGCCCCAGTAGATCATTTTTTTGGCCTCTCTGCCGCAGATGGGGCAGGTATCGGCCAGATACTCCTGCCGGAAGGGGATGCAGCGGCTGGTCATGCCGGCCTGCTCCTTCATCTTCATTTCGCACTCCAGCGAGCCGCACCACATGGTCTTGATGAAGCCGCCGTTTTCTGCCTGGAGCTTTTTCGCCTCTTCCAGGGAGAAGGCGGGGAAGGTATGGGAATCCAGATTGGCCTTGGCCTTCTCGTAAAGGCCCTGCTGCACGGTCTCCAGCAGCTCAGGCACCCGGGCTTCCAGCTCGTCCAGAGAGAGGAAGGTCTTCTCCCGGTTGTCACGGCGCACGGCCACGCACTGGTTCTGCTCCATATCCTTGGGGCCGATCTCGATGCGCAGAGGCACGCCCTTCATCTCCCAGTTGGCGAACTTCCAGCCGGGGGAGTTGTCGGAGAAATCGCCCTTCACCCGGATGCCCGCGGCCTTCAGCCGGTCCACCAGCTCCTGGGCCTTCTCGGTGACGCCGGGCTTGTGGGCGGCGATGGGAAGGACGATGACCTGGATGGGGGCCACGTGGGGCGGCAGCACCAGCCCGTTGTTGTCGCCGTGGGTCATGATGATCCCGCCGATGATCCGGGTGGACATGCCCCAGCTGGTCTGGTGGGGGTAGGTGAGCTGATTGTTTTTGTCGGAAAAGCTGATGTTGAAGGCCCGGGTGAAGCCGTCGCCGAAATAATGGCTGGTGCCGCTCTGAAGGGCCTTGTGGTCGTGCATCATGCACTCGATGGTATAGGTGTTCACCGCGCCGGCGAACTTTTCCTTATCCGTCTTGTTGCCGCGGATGACGGGCATGGCCAGCAGCTTTTCGCAGCAGTCGGCGTAGACCTCCAGCATCTGGAGCGTCTCTTCCCGCGCCTCCTCGGCGGTGGCGTGGATGGTGTGACCCTCCTGCCACAGGAATTCCCGGCCCCGCAGGAAGGGGCGGGTGGTCTTCTCCCAGCGGAGCACGCTGCACCACTGGTTGTATTTCATGGGCAGATCCCGCCAGGAGCGCACCACGTGGCTCCAGTGGTCGCAGAACAGCGTCTCGCTGGTGGGCCGGATGCACAGCCGCTCGGGCAGCTCCTCGCTGCCGCCGTGGGTGACCCAGGCGCACTCGGGCGCGAAGCCCTCCACGTGGTCCTTTTCCTTCTGCAGCAGGGACTCGGGGATCAGCATGGGCATGGACACGTTCTCGTGCCCCAGCTCCTTGAAGCGCCTGTCCAGATAGTTCTGGATGCTCTCCCAGATGGCGTAGCCGTAGGGACGCAGGATGAAAAGCCCCTTGACGCCGGAATAATCCACCAGCTCCGCCTTGGTGCACACGTCGGTGAACCACTGGGCGAAGTCCTGCTCCATATCGGTGATCTGCTCAACGTTTTTGTCTTTTGCCATGATCGTTCTCCTTTGTACGGCGGAGGCCCTTCCCCCGTCGAAATTCTCCCCGTATTTTATGCGAGAAACAGAGCATTGTCAAGGCGTGAAAGTCCCGCGTCAGCGGAAAACACTTGACAAGCGGTGATATCATAGTATAATTCCAGTGACAAATTGTAACAAACACTCTATCTATAGAGCGGGAGGTGGCGGAAATCAGCAGAAGAGCGTTTATGTCTGAGCTTCGCAATCTGCTCAGTTATATGGACCCGGACGACCGTGGCCGGGCGCTGCGGCGCTATGAAAAGCTGTTCGATATCGCCGGGGCGGACAGGGAGGAGGACGTGATCCAGTCTCTCGGTTCCCCGGTGCGGCAGGTGCTGCGCCTGGAGCGGGAGTATTCCCAGGCTCTCAAGGACGGGGTGATCCCCTTTGAGGACGCCGCGGACGAACCCGAGGCAGAGAAATCGCCGGAGCAGTCCGCTGCCGCGGCGATCGTCCCTGCGGCGGAGGAACCGGCTCAGGAGCCTGCACCGGAGGAAGCTCTCGCCGAGCCCGCGCCGGTGGCCGAGGCCGAACCGGCGGCGGAAGAACCCGCTCCCGAACCAGAACCGGAGGAGCCTGCGGAGCCCGAGCCGGAGGCGGAAGTTCCCGCTGAGCCCGAACCGGAGGAAGAGACTCCCGCCGAGGCCGAGCCGGAAGAGACCTTCGCGGAGCCCGAGGCGGAGGAAGCGAGCGTTGAGGATGCGCCGGAGGAAGCCTCCGCTGAGAGCGAAGAGACGCCCGCCGACTTCTTTGAGGAAGAGCCTGCGGAAGAGACCGTTCCCTTGGAAGAGGAGAGCTATCCGGAGGACGGAGAGCTCGACGGAGAAGTAGTCCCCGACAGGGAATTCGAAGAGGACGAGATCCTTGACGATGAGTTCGACGATGAGTTCGACGATGAGTTCGACGATGAGTTCGACGAGGACGGGGAAGAGGACCTGGGGCCCGGGGCCGGGCGCATTTTCGGTGCCGTGGCGGTCACGCTGCCCATGCTGCTCTACTGGGTGCTGGGTTTTACTCTTTGTCTGGTGCTGGGCGCCGCCTTCATCGCGGCGGGCGCGGCTGTCGGCGCGGCCGGGTGGTATCTGGCTACCTACGTACTGGGCGGCGCGCTGACCTTCATGCCGGACATGCTGCTCACGGCGGGCACGGCGCTGGGTCTCTTTGCCATTGCGCTGTTCTTCGTGTGGACGGGGCTCTGGATCGCCATCGGCGGTTGCGCCGGGGTGGTGCGCACCTCCGGAAAGGTCTATGCGAAGATCCTGAACCGGCGGGAAAAGAAACAGGAGGTGGAAGCGGATGACTAAGATCTGGCGCGTTGTGGCGGCGATCTGCGTGCTGCTGCTCATCCTCTCCCTGGCGCTGATCGGTGTGGCCTATGCCACCGGCGGCAGCTTTGCCCGGCTGAACGATACCACGGACATCATGGACATGACCAAGTTCCTCAGCCGTGAACAGCTGGAGCAATACGTCACCCAGGGCGTGAACTTCATCAACAGTCTGCTTCCCGGATGAGAAAAGAAAAAAACCTGTGCCGACCGGCACAGGTTTTTTACAGCACGTATTTGATGAGCAGCAGCAGCAGCACCCCGGGGACGCCCAGCAGCCCGGTGATCAGGGAATTGATCCAATTCATTTCTATATAGATTCCGACCCAGGAACCGAGAAAGTTCAGCACGAACAGCGCCACAAATCCGGCGGCGGCGTGGAGCAGCACTTTGACTATCAGCTTCAGCGGCAACCGGATGATGCGGATGAACAGCGCGATCAGCGCCACCGCTGCCGCGACCATCAACAGTAAGTACAGCATTTCCAATCATACCCTCCCAAGGATGAAATTGGCGCAAATGACGCCAACGGGGCGGCATATACTATCACCGGCCGCGGAGAGACCGCGGCAAGCCGGTGAGACGAGAGAAAGATAACTCTCCCGACGGGCGGAGCGCTGCGCACAGCAGCCTCCGCTTGATTTTTTTATTTGATTGTATTATACTATATAAGGTTATGCTTCTGTTATTATGACCACAACATCTTGAAACACGCGGGGGAAAACCATGGCAAGCGTCAAAACGCAGGAATACGGCAACGAGAGCATCTCCCAGCTGAAGGGGGCGGACCGGGTCCGCAGGCGCCCGGGCGTCATCTTCGGCTCGGACGGTTTGGAGGGCTGCGAGCACGCGGTGTTCGAGATTCTCTCCAACTCCATCGACGAGGCGCGGGAGGGCTACGGCAATATTATAACAGTTACGCTCTTTGAAGACAAGTCCATCGAGGTGGAGGATTTCGGCCGGGGCTGCCCCGTGGACTGGAACCCCACGGAAAAGCGCTTCAACTGGGAGCTGGTCTACTGCGAGCTGTACGCCGGCGGCAAGTACAAGAACGACGACGGCGGCGATTACGAGTACTCCCTGGGCCTCAACGGCCTGGGCGCCTGCGCCACCCAGTACGCCTCCGAGTACATGGACGTGACCGTCTGGCGGGACGGAAACAAGTATACGCTCCATTTCAAAAAAGGCAAGGTAACGGGCAAAAAAGGCCAGGAGCTGAAGATCGAGCCCGCGGACCGAAAAAAGACCGGCACCACCACTCGCTGGAAGCCTGATCTGGAGGTCTTCACCGATATCAACATCCCGGAGGAATACTTCGTCGACGTGCTCCGCCGCCAGGCGGTGGTGAACGCCGGGGTGACCTTCCGCTTCCGTGTCCAGCGGGGGTCGAAGTTCGAGACCAGAGAATTCAGATACGAAAACGGCATCACCGACTACGTGGCCGAGCTGGCAGGGGACAAGGCCATGACCGCGCCCTATTACATCGAGAGCGAGCGGAAGGGTCGGGACCGGGAGGACAAGCCCGAATACAAGGTCCGCATGTCCGCGGCGTTCTGCTTCTCCAAGGAGACACGGGCGCTGGAATACTACCACAACTCCTCCTGGCTGGAGCATGGCGGCGCGCCGGACGCGGCGGCCAAGAGCGCCTTCGTCTCCGCCATCGACGCGTACATCAAAAAGGTCAACAAGTACCAGAAAAACGAGAGCAGGATCACCTTCCAGGACATTGCCGACTGCCTGCTGCTGGTGACCAACTGCTTCTCCACCCGGACCTCCTACGAGAACCAGACCAAGAAATCCATCACCAACCGTTTCATCCGGGAGGCCATGACGGCCTTCTTCAAGGAAAAGCTGGAGATCTACTTCATCGAGAACAAGGCTGACGCGGACAAGATCGCCGATCAGGTGCTCATCAACAAGCGCAGCCGGGAGCAGGCGGAAAAGACCCGGGTCCGCATCAGGGAAACGCTGACCAAGAACGTGGACATCTCCAATCGGGTGGAAAAGTTCGTGGACTGCCGTTCCCGGGACGTGGACCGCCGGGAGATATACATCGTGGAGGGCGACTCCGCTCTGGGCGCCTGCAAGCAGTCCCGGGACGCGGAATTCCAGGGGCTGATGCCGGTCCGGGGCAAGATCCTCAACTGTCTCAAAGCGGACTACGCCCGCATTTTCAAGAGTGAGATCATCACCGATCTCATCAAGGTGCTGGGCTGCGGCGTGGAGGTGGAGAAGCACACCAAGGATATCAACAACTTCTCCCTGGACAACCTCCGCTGGAACAAGGTCATCATCTGCACCGACGCGGACGTGGACGGCTATCAGATCCGCACGCTGATCCTCACCATGATCTGGCGGCTGATGCCCACGCTGATCCGGGAGGGCTGCGTATATATCGCGGAGACGCCGCTCTATGAGATCGTGAACCGCGCCGGCGGCAGGGAAAAGACCTGGTTCGCCTACTCCGACAAGGAAAAAGCGGACATCCTCCAGGAGCTGGGGGACGCGAAGGTGTCCATCAACCGCAGCAAGGGCCTGGGCGAGAACGACCCGGACATGATGTGGCTCACCACCATGAACCCGGAGACCAGGCGGCTGATCCGGGTTATGCCCGAGGACGTGGAAGAGACGATCCGGGTGTTTGATCTGCTGCTGGGCGACAACCTGGCGGGACGCAAGGAGCATATCGCCCAGGTGGGCAGCCAGTATCTGGATCTGGCGGACCTTTCGTAAGGGCAGAGGACGGAATCATGGCAAGAAAAAAGGAAACCGAAAAGAAAACCCAGCCCACCCCGGAGGAGCAGAACGTATTCGGCCTCCGGTCCATGGTGGTAGAGCAGCCTGTCACAGAGACGCTGGAGCAGAACTACATGCCCTACGCCATGAGCGTCATCGTCTCCCGGGCCATTCCGGAGATCGACGGATTCAAGCCCAGCCACCGGAAGCTGCTGTACACCATGTACAAGATGGGCCTGCTCACCGGCGGACGCACCAAGAGCGCCAACATCGTGGGGCAGACCATGCGGCTGAACCCCCACGGCGACGCGGCCATCTATGAGACCATGGTGCGGCTCTCCCGGGGCAACGAGGCGCTGCTGATGCCCTTCGTGGATTCCAAGGGCAACTTCGGCAAGGTCTATTCCCGGGATATGGCGTACGCGGCGCCCCGGTATACCGAGGCCAAGCTTTCCCCCATCTGCGCGGAGCTGTTCCGGGACATCGACAAGGAAGCCGTGGACATGGTGGACAACTACGACGGCACCATGCAGGAGCCCACGCTGCTGCCCACCACCTTTCCCAACGTGCTGGTGTCAGCCAACATGGGCATCGCCGTGGGCATGGCCTCCAACATCTGCGGGTTCAATCTGCGGGAGGTCTGCGAGACCACCATGGCTCTGCTGAAGGACCCGGAGCACAACGTCCTCTCCACGCTGCCGGCGCCGGACTTCCCCACCGGCGGGGAGATCGTCATCTCCGGCGACGAGATGGACGCGCTCTACCGCACCGGCCGGGGCGGCGTGAAGATCCGCTCCCGCTGGCGCTACGATCCCAAAACCCGGATCATCGAGATCTACGAGATCCCCTACAGCACCACTGCCGAGGCCATTATCGACAAGGTGGCGGAGCTGGTGAAGGCCGGCAAGCTGCGGGAGATCAACGACATGCGGGACGAGACCGACAAGAACGGCCTCAAGCTGGCCATCGACGTGAAGCGGGACACGGACCCGGAAAAGCTGATGCAGAAGCTCTTCCGCCTGACGCCGCTGCAGGACAGCTTTGCCTGCAACTTCAACATCCTGCTGGGCGGCTCGCCCAAGGTCTGCGGAGTGGGGGAGATCCTGGACGAGTGGATCGCCTGGCGGCTGGACTGCGTCCGTCGGCGGGTATACTACGATCTGGCCCGCAAAGAGGAAAAGCTGCATCTGCTCAACGGTCTGAAAAAGATCCTGCTGGATATCGACCGGGCCATCGCCATCATCCGCAATACCGAGCGGGAGAGCGACGTGGTCCCCAACCTGATGATCGGCTTCGGCATCGACCAGGTCCAGGCGGAGTTCGTGGCGGAGATCCGGCTGCGGAACATCAACCGGGAGTATATCCTCAAGCGTGTGGCGGAGACCGAGGAGCTGGAAAAGGACATCGCCGATCTGGAGATCACCCTCAACAGCAAGCGCCGGCTCCGCGGCATCATCAGCTCCGAGCTGGAGCAGGTGATAAAGAAATATCCCTCTCCCCGCCGCAGCATCATCACCTATGCCCAGGACGAGGAGGAGGTCCCGGAAGAGGACACCGTGGAGGATTACCCGGTGACGCTATTCCTGTCCCGGGAGGGGTATTTCAAAAAGATCACGCCCCAGTCCCTGCGCATGAGCTCCGAGCAGAAGTACAAGGAGAACGATGGTCCCAGTCAGAGCTTCGAGACCTCCAACCGGGCGGATCTGCTGGTGTTCACCGACCGGGCCCAGGTCTACAAGACCCGCTGCGCCGATTTCGCCGATTCCAAGGCATCCGTGCTGGGAGACTATCTGCCCACCGCACTGAACATGGACGAGGGGGAGAACGTGGTCAGCATGGTGCTTCCCGGGGATTACCGAGGCCATCTGCTGTTTTTCTTTGAAAACGGCAAGTGCGCCCGGGTGCCGCTGGAGAGCTACGTCACCAAGACCAACCGGAAGCGGCTCACCGGCGCGTTCAGCGACAGGAGCCCCATCCGCTCCGTGCTGCATCTGACGGCGGACAGGCCCGTGGCGGTGTTCTCCACCGAAGGCCGGGCTCTGGTCTTCAACAGCGCTCTGCTCACGCCCAAGCCTACCCGGGCCACCCAGGGCGTTGCCGTCATGACCCTGAAGCCCAAATACCGGCTTGACACGGCGAAGTTCTTAGAGGATACTACCATCGTCAATCTGCCCCGGTACCGGGTCCGTTCGGTGCCCGCCGCCGGCGCTCTTCTCAAGGAGGAGGACCGGGGCGAAAAGCAGATGGATCTGCTCGAATAAAAAAGAATCGCAGGCATTTATCGGATGGACGGAAAAAACCATAACACCCTCTGGGACGTTTTCAAGATTTTGGCTGGCGCCGCGATCACCAGCTGTTCCTTTCGCTATCTCACCTTTCCTAACCACATCGTTTCCGGCGGTGTGACCGGCATTTCCCAGATCCTGAACAATCTGATCGGCACCCCCGTCGGCCTGGGCATCATCACCATCAACGTGCCCCTGTTCCTGTGGGCGTGGAAGCGGCTGGGCAGGCGGTTCGTGCTGCTCACCGGCTTCTGCATGCTCTCCCAGTCGCTGCTCATCGACCTGCTGGAGCCGATAGCCCGGGCCATCACCGACGAGCCCATGCTGGCGGCGGTGTACGGCGGCGTGCTCAACGGATTGGGCTACGGCATCATTTTCACCACCGGAGCCACCTCCGGCGGTACGGACATTCCTTCCCGTATCCTCCGGCGCAAGTACCCTCATATCAACCTGAGCACCTTCATCATGGGCTTGAACATGGTGGTGATCTTGACCTACGCGGTGCTCTTCAAGCGCTTTGACAGCTGCATGTATACGCTCATCTGCATGTATATCGTCAGCAAGGTGGAGAGCCTGATCCTTTACGGCCCCATCAACTCCCGGCTCTGCTATATCATTTCCGACCGGAGCGAGGATCTGCGATCTGCCATCACCCAGCGGCTTGGCCGGGGCGCCACGCTGCTCCACGGACAGGGGGCCTGGTCCGGCCAGGAGAAGCAGGTGATCCTTTGTGTGGTCAAGCCGCCCCAGCTGGCCCGGCTGCGGAAGCTGGTACGGGAGATCGACGAAAACGCCTTTCTCGTTGTCAGCGACGCCCGCAGCGTCTACGGACACGGTTTCGAAAACATCCTGCAGGAAGACTGAAAACGATCATAACGGCACCTCCCCGGGCATAGAATGGTCTATATGCCCGGGGAGGTGTGCTTATGGGTGATATCGACGATCTGATCTTCGGCGACGAGACGCCCCATCACAGCGAACGGTGAGCGATGAACGCCTTGACGCGGCGCCGCCCGCTCTCTATAATCTATGGGAGAGGACGGCAGTGCTGAACGCGAGGCCGCGGAGGAGAAGAGAATGGCTTTTGATTTCAAGAAGGAATACAAAGAGTTCTATATGCCGAAGAACGTCCCGGCGATCGTGGAGGTTCCGCCGGCGAACTACGCTGCCGTCAGAGGTGAGGGCGACCCTAACAAGGAGGGCGGCGCCTACCAGCGGGCCATTGGCGTGCTGTACGCTGTAGCTTACACGCTGAAAATGAGCTACAAGACCGACTACCGCATTCAGGGCTTTTACGATTACGTGGTGCCGCCGCTGGAGGGCTTCTGGCGGCAGGAGGGCGTGGAAGGCGTCGACTATTCAGACAAGTCGAAATTTCAATGGATCTCGGTGATCCGCCTGCCGGAGTTTATCACGGAGAGAGATTTTGCCTGGGCTGTGGAGACGGCTTCGAAGAAGAAAAAGCTGAACTGCTCCGCGGCGGAATTCCTGACGATCGACGAGGGGCTCTGCGTGCAGATCATGCATGAGGGACCGTTCGACGACGAACCCGCCACCGTGGCGGTCATGGACCGCTTTCTTGCGGAAAACGGCTATGAGAATGATTTCTCCTCCGGCCGGCTTCACCATGAGATCTATCTCTCCGACGCCCGCAAGGTGGCTCCGGAAAAATGGAAAACCGTGATCCGGCACCCCATCCGGCGTAGATAACGCATGGCAGGCGGGGGGATGCCTCCTGTTCGAATCTCTGCCCTTAAAGCCAAAAAAGGAACCACCCAAAAGGTGGTTCCTTTTTTTGGAGCGGGCAACGAGATTCGAACTCGCTACCTCCACCTTGGCAAGGTGGCGCTCTGCCAAATGAGCTATGCCCGCATTTTTTAACGGCATGGGCTATTATAACAAAAAGAGGCGGTTTGTCAAGAGAGAAACCGCCTCTTTTTTTGCGTCACGCTTCCTCGTCCCGGATGAAAATGGGCATCACGTTGGGGTCGGAGGTGGGTCGGACCACCACTTCGAACCGGGGCAGGCTCCTGAGCATGTTGCTCAGCTTGCCGAAGCCGTAGTTCCGCGGGTCGAAATCCGGCTGCTTTTTGATCAGCAGATTGCCCAGATCCGAGAGATCGGCAAACCCGTCCTCGGCGGCAATGTCTGCGATAGAATCGGCGATCAGCTGCTCGATCTCGTCCGGTACGAACTTGTCCGGCAGCAGCTTGTCAGTCTTGTCGCCGGTCTTGCCGGTCTTGGATACGCTTTTCTCCTGCTTCTTCTGGGATTCGGCTTTCTTTTTCCCCTCGGCCTTTTTCTTCATGGCGGCGGCGGCTTTGACCTCCCGTTCCCGGAGCACTTCGATATAAATGAACTTGTCGCAGGCCACGATAAAGGGGCTGGGCGTCTTTTTCTCGCCCATGCCGATCACGTACATCCCGGCCTCCCTAAGCCGGATAGCCAGCCGGGTGAAGTCGCTGTCGGAGGATACCAGCACGAACCCGTCGCACTGCCCGGCGTAAAGAATGTCCATGGCGTCGATGATCATGGCCGAGTCGGTGGAGTTCTTGCCGGTGGTATAGCTGTACTGCTGGATGGGCGTTACGGCGTTTTCCAGCAATGACTGCTTCCACCCGCCGATGTTGGGGCTGGTCCAGTCGCCGTAGATGCGCTTGATGGTGGGGGTGCCATAGATGGCGATCTCATCCATGGCGTATTTCAGACTGTCCCGGGGGACGTTGTCGGCGTCGATCAGGACGGCCAGACGCAGATTATTCTGATCAGTCACAGCATACACCTCTTTCATATAATTTAATATAACATATCGTTCGGCCGGGAACAAGAGCGAGTGTTTTTTCGTCATACTTTCCGGCGGAGATAAAATGCATTAATATGTTGTTTTCTGTCATAAAATTTGGTATAAGGGTATCAGGAATAATAATCAACGGAAAACCACGAAAAAATTGACAGGAGGTACGAATACATGAAAAAAATCCTTGCGATCTTTCTGGCGGCGCTCATGCTCTTTATGATCGGCTGCGGTTCCTCGAAAACCGAGTCCGCCCAGAGCCCGTCCGGCGTCGCTGACAAAGCGGCCGCGCCCACCGAGGCCCCCACGCCGGAACCCACCCCCGAACCCACCCCCGAGCCAACTCCCGATCCCTATACGGAGCGAGCCGGCCTTTACAAGGCAATCAGTCTCTACTCCGAGGAGGAGGGCGACATGGACGATCAACTGGCTAT
Organism: Oscillospiraceae bacterium; assembly: GCA_017455685.1. Taxonomy (GTDB): domain Bacteria; phylum Bacillota; class Clostridia; order Oscillospirales; family Oscillospiraceae; genus Apopatocola. The sequence continues at coordinate 7,577 of JAFSZH010000068.1, read as the reverse complement.
GCTGGAGTCTATGGGCATGGTCATCACCATGGAGCTCTATGATAACGGCACCGGCGTGATCTCGATGCTGGGCGAGGACCAGGAACTGGATTGGGACGAGCGTTATATCACCATTGACGATTATCCCAATGAATACGTCTACGAGGACGAGGTCATTTCCTTTGAGGACAGCGGCAGCACCATGGTGTTCGAGCGGATCACCCGGGAAGAGCTGGACGAGATCCAGGAAAAGTCTTCTGACGTTGGTTTCCTGATGGGAGATGACGGCGACGTCGTCGGCGAGTACTATGTCACCGCCTGCTACCTCAACGGCCAGGAAGTCAGCCTGGACGATGAGATCCTCATCGTTTACGAAGACGGCACAGGCGCCTTCGGCTTTGGAAGCCCGTCCTATTCCTTTGATTGGGAGCTGAACGGAAACAGCTTCAGCTTCACCGATGAGGACGGAGACAAATTTATCGGCACCTGGGATGAAGATGAAGGCGTTATTGAAGGCGATTACACCTGGCATCTGTCCGACGGCTCCGTGAAGACCTACCACTACGTTTTTGAAGAGGAAGGAAGCTCCAGACCTGTCAACAGCGATGCTTCGATCGAAGGCGAATACTATGTCGTCTCCTGTTCCAACAACGGCCAGGAAGTCAGCATGGACGATGAGATCCTCATCGTTTACGAAGACGGCACAGGCGCCTTTGGCTTTGGAAGCCCGTCCTATACCTTCGATTGGGAGCTGAACGGGAAAAACTTCAATTTCATCGACGATGACGGGGACAAATTCATCGGCACCTGGGACAACGGCGTCATTGAGGGCGATTACACCTGGAGTTTGTCCGATGGCCCCGTGACCTACCACTACGTTTTTGAAGGAGAAGGCGGGTCCTCCGGCTCTTCCGGCGGAGCGGCTCCCACGGTGGGCGCCAGCGTCGGCGGGGCGAAAGCCGGCGTTTACAAGCTGATTTACATGTCCGACGAGAGCGTGGACGAGGATGAAATCGAAAGCATGCTGGCCATGATGGATGCCATGGGCATGAAGCTGACCCTGACTCTCAACGCCGACGGCACCGGCGAGCTGTATCTGATCGACGAGACCATCGAACTCAAATGGGACGCCAACTATCTCATTGCCGACGGCACGAAGATCCCCTACACCTACGACGGCAGCCGGATCTCCATTTCCTTTGAAGGCGAAAGCATGATCTTCGAGTGGGACGCCTGATCCCGCTTAGAATAACCGGAAAGACGGGGCCGGCCGGCCCCGTCTTTTTTGCGTAAATAGACCTGTTGCATCAAAAAAAGCTTGAAAGCCGCTATGCGATGGGGTATAATCATTTGGCAATTTCCGTTGAAAGGAAGTACATCATGGCTGAAAGCAAACTGAATCCCCGGGAGCGCGCCCGGCTGGAAGAGCAGGAAAAGAAGAAAAAAGCCCGCAAAAAATATATCTGGATCGGCCTTGCCGCGCTGCTGGTGCTGGCCGTCATCCTGTTTGTCAACTCCTCTCTCTTTTACAACGGCGTGCCCGCGCTGAAGGTGGACGGAACGAACTATACCGTGGCGGACGTGAACTACGAGTACCAGAAGGGCTATATGCAGTTCACCCAGTCCTACGGGGATTACGTGAGCATGTTCATTGACCCCTCCAAGCCGCTGAGTGAGCAGGCCAGTATGTTCGATGCTGACGGCGGCACCTGGGACGAGTATTTCAAGAACCTGGCCGAGGAGAACCTGATCGAGAAGACCATCTTCTACAAGAATGCTCTCGAGGCCGGATATAAGCTTACCGACGAGGAAGCCGAGGAGATCGACAGCACCATCTCCAACTATAACCTCTACGCCGGTCTGTACGGCTATACGCTGGACGGCTATCTGGCCGCCAACTACGGCGCCGGCAACAGCGAAAAGACCATCCGGGAGCACATGGCCAAGGAACTGATCATAGAGCGCTATCTCCAGGACGTGTACAACGGCTATGAGTACAGCGACCAGGAGCTGGACGAGTATTACGCCGAGAACGCCGACGTCTATGACCGCGTCAAGGTGCTCTACTACAACATGAGCGACACCGACGACGTGGATTCCGCCGACGCCGTTCAGTCGATCGTGGATCTTATGGCTGAGCCCACCGAGGAAGAATTCCGCTCCGCCGTGCTGGGCTTCACCGGCAATGAGGCCACCGAGACCTCTTACACCCGCTCCAGCTTTATGAGCCTGTTCGGCGGCTCCATCACGGAAGACCAGATCGCCGAGGGCTTCGTGTTCACCCATGACGCCGACACCAGCGCTTACGCCGTCTATATCCGGGGCGTGGAGGACAACAACTACAATACCGTTTCCGTGCGTCATATCCTGATCAAGGCCAACGATGAGGACGGTGACGGCGTTTACTCCGACGAAGAGAAGGACGCCGCGCTGAACCGGATCATCGAGATCCAGCAGGAGTGGCAGGACGGGGTCGCCACCGAGGAGAGCTTCGGCGGCCTGGCCATCCTTTACAGCGACGACGCCGGCTCTGCGGCCGAGGGCGGCCTGTACGAGGGCATTTACAAGGGCCAGATGGTCTCCGAGTTCGACGCCTTCTGCTTTGACAAGCACAGCCACGGGGACACCGGCATCGTCTACGGCGAGTCCTCCTCCTATGCCGGCTACCATCTGATCTACTTCGTGTCCGCCGACGGGCAGCTGTACAGCCGGATGCTGGCGGAAAACGGCATGCGCTCCGACGCCTATAATGAATACCTCGCCGCGGCCACCGAGGGAGTGGAGGCCCGGCACACCTTCATGTGGCGCTACGTGATGAAGGACAAATGAGCCCTTTCCCGAGAACAGAATGATAAAGCGGCTGATCCCGTGGGGATCAGCCGCTTTTGCTGTATAGTCCGTTATTTCCCGTTGTAGAGGTTCATGGCCCGGTCGACGCCGTGCTCCACGCAGCACTCAATGGCCTTGACCGCTTTTTCTGCAGCGGCGTTCAGCGCCGCGTCGTCCTCGCCCCGCAGGACGCCAAGGACCCATTCGGCCATGTCGTAATCCGGGTGGGGCGGCGCGCCCACGCCCAGCCGCAGCCGGGGGAACCGGTCGGTGCCCAGATGCTGGATGACGCTCTTCAGACCGTTGTGGCCTCCGGCGCTGCCGCCGGGACGGAGCCGGAGCCGTCCGGGCTCCAGCGCCGTCTCGTCCGATACCACCAGAACGTGGTCCGGGGCGATCTTGTAATAATCGGCCAGGGGGCGGACAGCCTCCCCCGAGAGGTTCATATACGTCTGGGGCTTGACCAGCAGCACTTCCTTGCCGCCCAGGGTGGTTCGGGCGGTGAGGGCGCGGTTTTTCAGCCGGTTGATGCTGACGCCGCAGTGCTTCGCCACAGCGTCTCCCACCCGGAAGCCCACGTTGTGCCGCGTGCCGGTATACCTGGGACCGGGGTTGCCCAGAAACACAATCATCCACTCGGCGCCGCCGGATCGGTGAAACAGCATGGGAGCTTACTCGAACAGCGGGGAGATGGAGACCTCTTCGTAGATGCGCTCGATGGCCTCGGCAAAGAGGTTCGCCACGGAAACGTAGGTGATCTTGTCCAGACGGGGTTCGTTTACGGGATAGGGGATGGTGTCGCAGAGCTTGAGCTCCTTGATGCAGCTCTGCTCGATGCGCTCCAGGGCGGGAGCGGACAGCACGCCGTGGGAAGCGCAGGCGTAGATCTCCTTGGCGCCGCCCACTTCCATCAGGGCCTTGGCCGCGCCGCAGAGGGAGCCGGCGGTATCCACCATGTCGTCCAGGATGATGACGGACTTGCCCTCCACGTTGCCGATGATGTTCATGACCTCGGACTTGTTGGCGACTTCCCGCCGCTTGTCCACGATGGCCAGGTTCATGTCCAGCTTCATGGCGAACTGCCGGGCACGGGCTACGCTGCCTACGTCCGGTGAAACCACCATCACGTCGGGGTTGCTCTTGCCGAACATATCCATGTAATAGTTGGCGAACAGGGGAGCGCCCCGCAGGTTATCCACAGGAATGTCGAAGAAGCCCTGGATCTGGTTGGCGTGCAGGTCCATGGTGAGGACCCGGTCGGCGCCGGCGGCTTCGATCATGTTGGCCACCAGCTTGGCGGAGATGGGGTCGCGGCTCTTGGCCTTGCGGTCCTGACGGGCGTAGCCGAAATAGGGCATGACGGCGGTGATCCGCCCGGCGGAGGCCCGGCGCATGGCGTCGATCATGACCAGCAGCTCCATCAGGTTGTCGTTTACCGGCTTGCAGGTGGACTGCACGATAAAAACGTCCGCGCCGCGGACGGGCTCAAGGATGGAGACGGAGCATTCTCCGTCGGCAAAACGTTTAATATCTGCTTTTCCGAGGGGCTTGTGGAGATAGGTGCTGATGCTTTCAGCGAGAACGGTATTGGAGTTGCCGCTGAACACCTTGACTTCTTTCCCGTGTGAGATCAAACCAAATCACCCTTCTGTCTTTATATATGTGGGGAGAGGTACTATCCTCCCAAATGGAAGTATACCACAATCTTCCGGAAAGACAAACATTTTTCCGCCCTTTACAAGTATAGATTTTTTGTATATAATACCAACGCAATTTTGTAAAGGATGAACGATTATGCTGGAATTTGAAGAATACAAGACAAAGCTCGGCGGGCTGAAGCCCGCGCTGGACGATCTGGGGGAGGCGCTGCAGCTTTCCGAAGCGGAGCGGGAGATCGCCGAACTGGAAACGGAAAGCGCCCAGGACGGCTTCTGGAACAACGTGCAGCACTCGCAGCAGGTCCAGCAGCGCATCAAGCAGCTGAAGAATAAATGTGACAGGTACCGCAAGCTGTGCTCCCGCTGGGACGACATGCTCGCCATGTGCGAAATGGCCCTGGAGGAAGAGGACGATTCCCTCCTGCCGGAGCTGGAGGAGGAGTTCTCCTCCTTCAACGAGGATCTGGAGTCCATGCGCCTGTCCACCCTGCTCACCGGCGAGTACGACGCCAACAACGCCATTTTGACCTTCCATGCCGGCGCGGGCGGCACCGAGGCCCAGGACTGGGCCCAGATGCTCTACCGGATGTATACCATGTGGACCGAGCGCCACGGATACAAGTACACCCTGCTGGACTACCAGGACGGCGATATGGCCGGCATCAAGTCCGCCACCATCAAGATCGAGGGCGAAAACGCCTACGACTATCTGAAGAGCGAGCACGGCGTCCACCGGCTGGTGCGCATCAGCCCCTTTGACGCCTCCGCCCGTCGGCAGACCAGCTTTGCCGCCGTGGAGGTCATGCCCGAGATCGGCGACGCCGGGGAGATCGAGCTCCGGGACGAGGATATCAAGATGGACGTGTTCCGTTCCTCCGGCGCCGGCGGCCAGAAGGTCAACAAGACCTCTTCCGCCGTCCGGCTGACCCATATTCCTACGGGCATCGTGGTTTCCAGCCAGGTGGAGCGGAGCCATTTCCAGAATCTGGAAAACTGTAAGGAAATGCTCCGGGCCAAGTTGGCGGAGATCAAGGAGCGGGAGCACCTGGAAAAGATCGAGGACATCAAGGGCGTGCAGATGAAGATCGAGTGGGGCAGCCAGATCCGTTCCTACGTGTTCATGCCCTATACCCTGGCCAAGGACACACGCACAGGCTATGAGAACAGCAACATCAACGCCGTCATGGACGGCGATCTGGACGGCTTCATCAACGCCTATCTGGCCATGAAAGCCAATAAGTCATAAAATGAGCAGAAAAAAGCTCTTCCCGGAAATGGCCGATGCTCATAAGGAAGTTTTGAAACAAAAACTGATTTGGGCATCTGTCTGACGGGGTTGGAAAGCAAGAAAACCGGTATGTTGCGTACTGAAAAGTGCGTGACATACCGGTTTTCTGCGTTTCTGGGCTATTTCCGCTTTGGCTTGTTCTTCCCGCGCTTGTTCGGCGGGATTTTGAGCAGAGAGGATTTTTTCAGAATATTGATCATAGTGACGAATTCTTCCTTTGACAGCTGATCGTAGTCAATCCCGAGCTGCTTACAAAACACGCGGACTTGACGTTCTTGAGGACTTCCCTCATAGCTCATGGCCGCTTCCAGCTCCTGCCGTACCGTGTCGGAGGGATTGACTGCATCGGCGGTTGTCGTGTCCTTTATGTGGGACTCCCGGATATCCCGGATGATCCCATCCAAATCATCATGCACGACCCGGCTGAAATACTCGATTTCGTCGATCTGCGCCAGCTCCAGCGTCCGCATGTGCAGATCATCCTCGCCGGGATTGTGCCTTTCCTCTACAAGTTTCCGCGCCTCCGCAAGAACGGCATTCATGTCGTGTACCCGCATGGCCGCGATCCGATCAACGCAGATTTCCGTATCCACCATAAGGCGCTGAAAATCCTTATGTGTCGCAATTTCACATAGCAAGCGGTTGTTGATTTTCCCACTTGCCAATAACTTTAGCATGTCATCACTCAGATGCAGACCGGCCAGGTCTGTGTCTGGGTGATTTTTCATTTCCGAGACTCCCAATAAATAATCCGTTGAGACGCCGTAATACTCAGCGAGCGTCACAATGCTGAACGGGCTGATGTCTTTGTAGTCGTCGGTCTCATAGCTACCGAGGGCAGACTTGGACAAGCCGGTGAGCTCGGCAAGCTCTTCCAGCTTCAATTTGCGCTCCGTCCGCAAGTCCTTCAATCGTTCGGGAACAGACAGTTTTACATACATTTTCGTTCTCTCCTTCGCCGGAAAACTATGTTCTTCGGTATTATATCACATCATTTCCTCGAGCGCGGAATTTTTCGCAATTCCATGCCGATTTCCAACATCCTGGATATACGGGAGAAGGCCTTTTTTCCTGCTACTATACGGTCAGAAAAACTGAATGACCGTCCGAGCTGAGATAAACCGCCATGATCTCGAAAGAGGGAGCGCAGCCCATACAGGGCTGACGGCACAGCGCCGAGCAGGGTTGCCTGTCAGGAAACAGCGAGGATAGAACGGCAAAACGGCTGCCAGAACTCAAAGGAAGTGAAAACCGCGAACTATCTTCCGGTTTTATACCGGAAACCACATCAAACAGCGCCGCGCCGATCCGCAAACAGCGTATGCGGATCAGTGCGGATTATCGCTGTTCCGCATGATATCACGCGGAATGACGAAACGGAACAGCCGCCTATGAGACCAGAGGACCATGGGCGGCTGCACTATTTCATGATAGCAAAAACGATTATTTTGCTCTGCGGTGAAGCCGGTACGCATGACCGCGTACTCGCTTTGCCCTTGAGCGAACAGGAAAAGGAGGGATCATTACGGACATTCGAAACGAGATCAAGGCCTATATCGTCCGGGAGGGCATGACCATGAGCGAGGTCGTAGAGCGGCTGGCCGAGGAATACGGTTGGAGCGAAAGCGTCCCCAATCTGTCCGGAAAGCTGCGCCGGGGCTCTCTGCGCTACGGAGAGGCCGTGGAGCTGGCCGATGTGCTCGGCTACGATATTATCTGGCAGAAACGAAAATGATACACATTTTGACAGGAGGGCTTTGCCTATGGAATGAGGAGGGAATAGTACGAACACTTACGGATATGTCCGTGTTTCCAGCACGGAT
>JAFSZH010000067.1 GCA_017455685.1 Oscillospiraceae bacterium | reverse complement strand
TTGGGCGCTTCATGGCGCATCACCTTGCCCATGATCATGATCACCCACATCAGCAGGATCAGCCCGAAAAACACCACCGCGTATCCCAGCAGCGCCGTGATCCCCGCCGTCGGAATGGAGATGTTTACCAAGTCTGTCACGGATTATTCCTCCTCAACCTTTTCGATGGAGTAACGGGATTTTCTCTCGATGCGGGCTTTCCGCTCCTCAAAGAACTTCTCGGCAACAGGCGGGAAGGCGATGTAGCTGAGCACGTCCTCTTCTCCGTTGCGGGCCAGGTCGCCCAGCTCGGCGGCGGCCTTCTCGTAGATATCGCCGGGCAGCGTGGCGGCGTAGCGGCCCTCGATGGGCTTTTCGTCGCCCAGGATCTTGGCGCAGATCTCGGGGTCAATGGGGGCGGGGGTCCGGCCGTACTCGCCGCGGCAGTAGGCCTTCAGCTCGGCACCCACGTTCTTGTAGCGTTCGCCGGCCAGCACGTTCTGCACCGCTTGGGTACCGATGATCTGGCTGGTGGGGGTGACCAGCGGGGGATAACCCATGTCCGCCCGGACCTTGGGGGTCTCCAGCAGGGCCTCGTCGAACTTATCCAGGGCGTTCATCATCTTCAGCTGGCTCAGCAGGTTGGAGAGCATGCCGCCGGGGATCTGATAGGTCAGGCACTGGGTGTCGGTGGCCATGGAGATGGGATTGAGCGTGCCGTCGGCCAGGAAATCGGCGCGGATGGGCTTGAAGAAGTCGGCGATCTTCAGCAGGGCGGCGTCGTCCAGATCGGACTCATAGCCCAGCTCCTTGAGCGCGTAGTTCAGCGTCTCGGTGGCGGGCTGGCTGGTACCGCCGGAGAAGGGGGAGATGGCGGTGTCGATCACGTCGGCGCCGGCCTCCACGGATTTGAGCAGGGTCATGAACGCCAGACCGGTGGTGGAATGGGTGTGGACCACAACGGGCATATCCACCGCGTCCTTGATGGCGCTGACCAGATCGTAAGCGCACTTGGGGGAGAGGATGCCGGCCATGTCCTTGATGCAGATGGTGGAAACGCCCATGGCTTTCAGCTCTTTGACCATATCCACGTACTTCTCCAGCGTGTGCACGGGGCTGGTGGTGTAGGAGATGGCGCCGGAGGCGATGGCCCCGGACTTGACGGTCTCTTCCACGGCAACGCGCAGGTTCTCCACGTCGTTGAGGGCGTCGAAGATGCGGATGATATCGATGCCGTTGCGGACGCTGGCACGGACGAAGCGGCGGACCACGTCGTCGCTGTAGTGCTTGTAGCCCAGGATGTTCTGGCCCCGGAGCAGCATCTGCAGTTTGGTATTGGGCATGGCCTCGCGGATCTTCCGCAGACGCTCCCAGGGATCCTCGTTCAGATAGCGAAGACAGACGTCAAACGTGGCGCCGCCCCAGACCTCGGCGGAGTAAAAGCCGGCCTTGTCGATGGTCTCAAGGATGGGGGCGAACTGGTCGAAGCTCAGCCGGGTGGCCACCAGAGACTGGTTGGCGTCACGAAGCACAGTCTCGGTGAATTGCACTTTTTTCATACGCGTCTCCTTTATTTTTGTTATTTGGTCTTCCGTGTGAAAATGCGGTGGTTGGTCAACCAACCAATTTATATTTCCATTATACTTTTTTTCGGGGCGCTGTCAATGCTTTTTCCTGTTTTTTTAGGGAAAAACGAACGGTTTTTTCGCGGGGGAGACGGCCGCCTCGCCCGGAACGCTTTCCCGCGGCCGGGTCGTCCGGCGGCGGTATGATATTCAATAATAGTTTATCACGGAGCGGGGTGAATACGCAATACACTCTTTGCTTTTGCAAGGGGTTTTGATAGCAAAAAGACGGAGCCGTTTATGCGAAAACGGTTCCGTCTTTTTCCTGTCAGGGCGCGCCCAGCAGCAGACCCACGTGATAGGGGAACTGCTTTTTCCACCAGGGCCAGTCGTGATTCACGTCGTAGCCCCAGCGGTCGGCCCAGTAGGGGATGCCCTTGCTTTGCAGCGTGGGCTCGATGGCGGCGAGATCTGCCAGCATCTCGTCCTCCCAGGCTCCCTGGCCGACCACAAAGATGATATTGCTCTGCCGGTACAGATCCATCCAGGGGTGATCCCAGGGCATGTTGGGCAGGAAATGCATGGGAGAGTTGGCGTAAACAAGATCGTCCATGTAATCGCGGAAGAAGAACTGGGCGCTGGTCAGCCCGCTCATGGAGAGCAGGGTGTCAAAGAGGTCCGGACGCCGGAAGAAGAAAATGGCGGCGTGGAGACCGCCCATGCTGCAGCCTGTGGCAATGGCCCGTTCGCCCCAGGGGAGATAGTCCGGAAGAAGCTCGTCCACCACGTAGCGGAACCATTTTTCCTGCTGCTCGATCCGCCGGCGGGGATCGCCTTCGCCGGTCCAGCTCTCCCAGTCGATGCCGTCCACGCTGACGACGCGCAGCTTGCCCGCCTCGATCCAGGGGGCCACGGTGTCGATCATGCCGAAGTTGGGGAAGTCGTAAAACCGGCCGTTCTGGGGCGGAAACACCAGGCAGAGCTTGCCGCTCTCGCCGTAGACGGCGCATTCCATCTCCCGATCGAGGTTATAGCTGTATTTTTTCGGGTATTCCACACGCATGATCAATCGACCCTTTCCTGAACGAACTTAATGAACTCCTGGACCTCGTCCATGCTGTAAGCGTGGGCGGTGTACATCTGGCAGCCCATGGTGGCCCACATGATCTCGGGCATCCGCTCGCACATGGCGATCCTGTCGCCGTAGCGGGCCAGCACTTCCTCATGGGAGTGGACGTAGCGGTGGGAGTCCTTGCGGCTGGCGTACACGCAGAAGTGGTCGGCGCCGCTCTCGGGGAGGGTGCGCCGGTCAAAGGCCACCATGTCGGCCCAGATCTTGTAAACGTCCGTGGCGTGGCCGAAATTCATCATGTCCGGCGTGTAGCCGCCGGCAGGGCGCATGTTGACCTCCAGCCCCACGTAATCACCCACCTCGCCCAGACCTTTCCGGGCCCTGGTGAGGTGGAAAAACTCCATGTGGACGAAACGGCTCTTCACGCCGAAGCTCTTGAGAGCTGCCCGGCCCAGCTTCTGCAGGGGCTCGGGGACCTTGTCCAGCACGAAATAGCTCAGATCCAGGTCCTGATTGACGATATCCGCGATGGAAGGCGGGAAGGTGGCGGTGGACTCGAACAGCGGCTCGCTGTGGGAATCGGCGATGGCGTCATAGGAGCAGATGTCCCCGTAGACGAACTCTTCCATTACGTAAGGGAGCGCCGGCTGATGGGCGAAGAAATCCTCCAGCCCGGCCTCGTCCTCCAGCTTCCAGGTGTCCGCCGCGCCCACGCCCACGTCGGGCTTGACGATGACGGGGAACCCGCCGATCTCTTCCAGAAAAGCCCGGGCAGCCGCCTCAGTGGTGATCTTGTGGCAGCGGGCGCTGGGGATCCCGGCGGCCTTGTACAGAGGCTTCATGGAGGACTTGTGCTTCCAGCTGCCGATCTCGTGGGCCTTGACGCCGGTGGTGATGTTGAAGTCCGTCCGCAGCTTGGCGTCCTGCTCCAGCCAGTACTCGTTGTTGGATTCCAGCCAGTCGATCTTGCCGTATTTGAAGGCGAAGTAGGCCACCGCCCGATAGACCTGGTCGTAGTTCTCCAGACTGTCCACCCGGTAATACTCGGTGAGCGCCCGGCGCAGAGGCTCCTCCAGCGCCTCATAGGGCGTGTCGGCGATGCCAAGCACGTTCACGCCGTTGCCGAGGAGCCGGTCGCAGAAATGCCAGTATGTATGGGGGAAATGGGGGGAGATAAACACAAAATTCATGGAATTTCCTCCTGTGATTTCCGGTGAAACGAAGAATGGAGTGATTGTACGCTGTCAAAGTCGCTTTGTCAACGGCTTATTCCGCCGAGAGCAGCTCTCGGCACCAGCGCAGCCAGACGGGGGAGCTGTGGTCCCGCAGCAGCTCTTCCGTGGCGGCCTCGCCGCCCAGGTCCCCGGTGAGGTACAGCAGCGCGCTCCTGCCCTGGGGGCACTTTTCCAGCACGGCGTAAGCACGGTCAATGTCCTCCAGCACGCTTTGGGCGGCGAGCTCCTGCTCCTCCCGCAGGGCGGCGATCCGCGCCGTCTCGTACGCCGGGAAGGGGAGAGCGCGCTCCCCGGTGAGCCAGCCGAGCATGTCCCGCTCCAGCTCGTCCAGCACGCTCTTCTCCCGGAACTCGTCCCCGGGCTGCATCTGGCCCAAGGAGATCAGGATCTCCATGGATTGCCGCCGCTTGGCGAAGAACGCTTCCCGCACCGCCGCCTCGGCCAGATCGCCTTCCGCGGGCAGCTGGCGCGTCAGCTCCTCCAGCCGCTTGAGCCGCAAAAGCGCGGCGCTCCGCCGGGCGGCTTTGGCCTGGATGCCGTGGAAGAAGATGGCCGCGATGGCCAGGCACTCGGCGCTGCCGCATTTTTCCAGCTTTTCCGGCTGGGACAGCAGCGTATCCGCAAAGACGTCGGCGTCGGCGCCCTCCGCGGCAGGGAAGCTGCGGTACAGGGAATAGTACATGGCAAAGGAATGGGCGATGTCGTCGTGCTGCAGATACTGCAGGAAAAACTCTTCGTCCACGCTCTCCCCGGCGGCCTCGTAGGACAGGAGGATGCAGCTCAGATCTTCCCAGCCCCGGGCGGTGACGAACAGCTGGCCCCGGTCCGTGTTGGTGATGTTGTAGAAATGCTCCGGGTAGATGGAGAGATACGTACGGATGGCCGGGTGGATCTCCTGCCGCCGGGCGTAATCCTGCCACACGGCCAGGTCTGCGGCGATCTCCATGTTTTTCACCCGATCCAGGGTGGCCATGTCCAGCTCCCGGACGGACTTGTTGTACTCCGGCGGGTTGCCCGCGGCCACGATGATCCAGTCCTCCGGCAGGGGATGATTGCCGAAGGTCTTGTTCTGCAGCAGCTGCAGCATCACCGGGGCCAGGGTCTCGCTGACGCAGTTGATCTCATCCAGAAAGAGAATGCCGCTCTTCTTCCCGGTGTCGTTCATGTAGTCGTAGATGGAGGCCACGATCTCGCTCATGGTGTACTCGGTGATGGAGTATTCCCTCCCGTCATAGTCCCGCCGGGAGATGAAGGGCAGGCCGATGGCACTCTGCCGGGTGTGGTGGGTCATGGTGTAGGCCACCAGCCCGGCGCCGGCCTCCGCGGCGATCTGGCGCATGATGGCGGTCTTGCCGATGCCCGGAGGCCCGATGAGCAGAATGGGCCGCTGCTTGTCCGGGGGGATCACATAGGCGCCGTCGGCGTCCCGGGCGGTGTAGGCCCGAAGCGTGCGGATGATCTCCTGCTTGGCTTGCTGGATGTTCATATCGTCACCTCATTTATTCCAGGCACAGCGGAACGATCCACTCGGGGAATCTCCGTTCCAGTGCGGCGCGTTCGGTAAATACGAAGGCTGTCTCGTAAGGGGGCTTTTTCACGGGGTAGACCCCGTCTCCGTCAGTGAAGTACAGCAGCCCCTTCAGGTGCTTCAGCTTCCCCTGGGCCTGCAGCTTCTCCACCAGCGTGAACACCGGGGTGAAGTTGGTGCCGCCCCGGCCCCGGATGCGCAGGTCGGAGACGTATTTTTTCCACTCCTCCGGGGAGCGGATCTCCCGGTCGTCCTGGATCAGGGCGTCGCACTGGACGATGTGGATGTTCATCCGCCGGAAAAAGTTTTCCCTGTGCATCAATATCCGCTCGGTCTCCGCCAGAAAGCGGCGCACCGTCTCCGTGGTGCAGGAGCCGGAGGTGTCGATGGCGATGACCAGTTCTTCGATCTTGCAGCTCTCGGTGGTCTCCAGCGGCTCCAGCAGCGGCATGTTGCCGTAGCGCTCCAGACCATAGTAATAGGGGATATAGTCAAAGCTGTTCTGATCCAGCTGCATCTCTTCCCGGATGACGGAAAAACGGCGGAGATACCGGGTGAAGTCATATTTTCCCTGTTCCCGGAGGATCATTTTTTCCTCCCGGCTGCCGGGGGCCAGACCATAGCGCCTGGGGGCGTTTTTCCGCCGGGTCAGCGTGCCGTCCGCGTCCTGCCACTTTTCCGCCAGCTTCTGCCGCAGCTCCTCCATGAGCCGGGCCAGCTCTTCCCCGGAGAGGGGGGATTCGGCGGCTTTTCCCTGTCCGCCGCCGGAGCGGTCAAAGGGCGCGTTCCCGTCAGAGGGCCCGAGCGCGCCCGCGTCTTTCCGGCGCTGACGGCTCCGGGGGAGGGAGTACCAGTATCGGTGATCGTCCCGGGCGAAGCGGCGGCGCAGGAATGCCAGCTCGTCCGCGAAAAGATCCATCAGCCCCGCGTACACGGAGGCAGCGGAGCGGGGGTCGCAGTCGGCGGGCAGGGCGTCCTCCGCCGCCAGCTGCAGCTCCCTGCCGCCGGGGAAGGGAAAGAGCTCCGCCCGGAGGTACTCGCAGGCCATATCGCTGGACAAGTCCCACAGCGCCCGGTTCGTCCCGTACGGCGGGGGCAGATGGCGGAAAACGCAGTGGATCAGCATGTGGTGGAAGTCCGCCTCCTCCATGGCCGCGTCGGCGCCGGACCGGTAATAGACCGCCAGCCCGTCGGTGCCGAAGCGGTCGACCTCGCCGTCCGGGACCGTCTCCATGGAGGACAAAGCCTGCCGCAGAAAGGGAAAGGCGGAGCCCACGGCGAATTTCCAGCGGGAAATGCTCTCCTCCAGCGCCCGGTCCCGGGCTTCCCGGAGGTCCTGCTTATCCGGCTTTTCCGGGGAAACGGGCTCCGGCGGGGGCACCGCCTCCGCCAGCTCCGGCCGGGTCAGCAGCAGCCTGGCCTCCACGGAAAGGGAGGCCGCGCTTTCTGCGGTCCGACGGGCCAGCTGCGGCGTGAAAAACCCGCTGCGCAGGGCCGCAGCCAGGAGCCGTCTGTCGCCCCGGTCCACTAAGTACCACAGCACCGCGGCGGGGTACTGCCGGAGCAGCGCCGCCGTGGCGGCGTCCGCCGGTCCGTCCGCCCGGGCCAGATATTCCGCTGCCCGGGCCAGTTCCCCGGGGCCGGGTCCTGCACTGCGCTCCACAGCCCATCCTCCTTCCCGAAAGCTCTCTTTTCGATATTTTACTCCAAATCCCCGTCGGCGGCAACCTGCATTCCGTGGGAAAAACACGGCGGCCACTTCACAAAAGCCGGTTTTTCTGCTATAATCCCCCCATCCGCAACGGGAGGCGATGGGATGAGAGCCGCGGTCTTCGCATACAGCCGCCAGGGCTGCCGCACAGCCCGGAGGGTGCTGGACTTCTTTGCCGGAGAGGACGTTTCCGCCTATACCATGGAGAAATACGCCCAGGACGGCTTCGCTCCGCTGGGTAAGCCCGCCCAGGCGTTTTACGGCGAGCTGTTCCGCACCGTGGACGCCATGATCTTCGTGGGCGCCGTGGGCATCGCCGTACGGGAGATCGCCCCCCACGTCCGGGACAAGCGCACCGACCCGGCGGTGATCGGCATAGACGAGCTGGGGCATTTTGTAGTGCCGCTGCTGTCCGGGCACATCGGCGGGGCCAACGCCCTGGCCCAGGTTCTGGCCGACGAGCTGGGGGCTGTGCCGGTGGTCACCACCGCCACGGATATCAACCGCCGCTTTTCCGTGGACGCCTGGGCCGCCCGGCAGGGCTTTGCCATCAGCAGCATGTACGCGGCCAAGCTGGTGTCCGCCGCCATTCTGGAGCGGGACGTGCCGCTGAAAAGCGACTTCCCCGTGGTCACGGAGCTGCCTCCCGGCGTGATCGCCGGGGAGGAGGGGGAGCTGGGGATCTATCTCACCTGCACCGCCGACGCCCCCTTTGCCCAGACTCTGCGGCTTGTTCCCCCCGTGCTGCATCTGGGGCTGGGCTGCCGCCGGGACACGCCCCGGGAACGCATCGCGGAGCTGGTGGAGGAGGTCCTGCGGGAAAACCGCATCGACCGCCGGGCCGTCAAATGCGCCGCCTCCATCGACCTGAAGGCCGACGAGCGGGGACTGCTGGATTTCTGCGAGGAAAACGGCTGGCCGGTGAAGTTTTATTCCGCGGAGGAATTACTGGCTGTGCCGGGAGATTTTGTTGTCTCCGAGTTTGTCAGGAGCGTCACCGGGGTGGACAACGTGTGCGAGCGCGCCGCCCTGCTGGGCGCGGAGCGGATCGTCGTCCATAAGACCGCCCGGAACGGCGTCACCGTGGCCCTGGCCGCGGAGCCGCTGACGATAAAGTTTACATAATATCTTTTGACGTGAAACAGCAGCGCGGACAGACCGTCCGCGCTGCTTTGTTTCTATCGGAAATCATCCGTAAATGGGCTCAAAGTCCTCCGCCGGATGGGCGCACAGGGGGCAGAGGAAATCCGCCGGAAGCACGGCGCCCTCGTAGACGTAGCCGCAGATCTTGCATTTCCAGCCGATGATGGGCCGCTCCTCGGCTTTGGGCCTGGGCCGGGGCTTCACGTCGCTCTGGTACTTTGCATAGGTGAGGGAGGGAGCGCTGCCCAGCACGGCGGCGTCCAGCACCTCGCCCACGAACAGGGTGTGGCTGCCCAGCTCCATGGCGGAGGTGACCTTGCAGCTGAACACGGCGTTGGCCTTGTCCTTCAGATAGGGCAGGCCGTTGGCGTCCAGAGCGTAGTCGAAGCCGGCGAATTTGTCCACCGTTCTGCCGGACTGCATACCAAAGCGGCGGATCAGCTCAAAGTCCGCGGTGGTATCCAGCACCGAAACGGTAAAGAGCCCGCTTTCCCGGATCAGCTCGGGGGTGTAGTTGCCGCTGATGCAGCTGATGGCCAGCCGCACGGGGGAGGCGGCCGCCTGGATGCAGGTGTTGGTGATGCACGCGTTGATGGCGTCCCCCGCCCGGGAGGAGACCAGGAACACGCCGTATTCCAGATTGTACAACGCTTTTCGATCCATGTTTTTTCTCCTTTCCTGTCTATCGTTCACGGTTTTCCCTGCTGGCGGCACCAGATATCCATGACCAGCTTTACGGGAAGATGCTTCACCATCATCACCTGGAGCCGAACCGGCAGGCCGAGGATGGAGATGGTCTTGTTTTTCCGCAGGTCCTTCATGGCCTGCTTCACCACCTGTTCGGCGGTGTAAAACCGGTCGTAATACCGGATGGTGTCGTCGTGTACCGCGGTGTCGAAGAAATCCGTCTTGATCCACCCCGGACACACGCACATCACGTGGATGCCCCGGGGCTTCAGCTCCCGGCCCAGGCCGCGGGAGAAGGAGAGCACGTAGGCCTTGGAGGCGGCGTACACGTTGATGTAAGGCACCGGCTGCCAGGAGGAGTTGGAGCCGAAGTTCACGATCTTCCCGCCCCGGTCCATATAGGGGAGCACGACGTAGCAAACGGCGGTGAGCGCCCGGGCGTTCACGTCCACGATCCCGGTCTGGGCTTTCCGGTCCATCTCCGTAAAGGCGCCGAAGAGGCCGTAGCCCGCGGCGTTGACGAGGATCTCCACCTGAGGTTTTTCCTGTTCCAGCATCGACGCCAGAGCGTCGATGCTCTCTTCCCGGCCCAGATCCAGCGGCACCGGACGAACGGGCGTGGAGCAGCTCTCGCCCAGCTCCCGGAGCCGGTCCTCCCGCCGGGCGACGACCCACAGCTCGTCCAGAGCGTATTCCCTGTCTATGGCGTGCACCATCTCCCGGCCCATGCCGGAGGAGGCGCCCGTAATGATACCGATGCGCATAAAGAATCACCTCTTGCTTACAGTATAAACAAAAAGAGCCGAAACGACAACGGTTTCTTTGCAGAACAGACTGTGAAAACCGCATTTTTTCCCGCGGAGAGGGAAAAAGGATTTAGGGAATTTTTATAGTTGACAAGGGGGGGATTGTTTGGTATTATATGCAGGCTGGATTTCCTGCTGGTGTAGCTCAGCCGGTAGAGCAGCTGATTTGTAATCAGCAGGTCGGGGGTTCGAATCCGTCCACCAGCTCCACCGTCGCCGAAGGCGGCGGATAGTCACAGGCGGCCAATCGTTCTTATTCTCAAATTGAAGCCCAGCGCAGCGGGTTCGATTTGAAGAGGAGGAGCAGCGGAGGGAGCGAGCTTTCAGCCATGGCCGGAAGCGAGACGATCCGCAGCTTGTGACGACGATATGGGGGTGTTCCCGAGTGGCCAAAGGGGACAGACTGTAAATCTGCTGGCAATGCCTACGGTGGTTCGAATCCACCCGCCCCCACCAAGACAAAAAACCCTTGATTTTTCAAGGGTTTTTTGCTTTTGTATAGGCTCTTTGCCCCCGGTCTTCCATTGACCGCGCATGTGCAAAGTGGGGCTTTTTGGTGCATATAGAGGCATTAATTGATGTCAAAAATGATGTCAAAATCTGCCGCATGTGCCGCAATTCACCCGGCTAAAGTCACCCGCGGAACATGGCCTGTTTGGCCTTGATAGCAGTGGCGTGCTCGATCTGTCTCTCATGTACATAATCGTACACGGCCTGCATGGCAGCGGGCGGCTCACCCACGTTCCGGCGGTATTCCTCGATGATGTTCACGACAGCCTTGTGCAGGCTGGTCATGTGTTCCATCTCCTCGTTGGACAGCCGGAAGAAGAGCTGTGCCAGGTCCGGATTGTCCTCCTTATGCTTGAGGGCGCAGCTGGCGTACTTATCAGCATCTTCCAGCTCTTCCTCGATCATATCGGACAGTTTTCTGATGATCTCCATGTGGTCCTCCTTTCTGAAAACGGGCGGGTATTACCCCGCCCGTCTCCCTTTTGAGTTAGGCGGTAGTGGCCGCGGGATTGGCTACCCACTTGCCCATAGTGGACAGCAGGTAGGCGCTCTGGGCGGCGTTGGTCGCCTCGTTCTGGGCCTTCGCCAGCTCACGCAGGGCAGCGTCGTACTTGTCCTGGAGCAGCGTGCTCTTGATGTCGCAGCAGCAAGTGCCCAGCTGCGAGGACAGGCTGGCGATAGCAGAGCTGATCTGGTTGAAGCCCTGGACGACGTTGATCTGGTTGGCATAGGTCTGCGCCATCAGATCACGGGTCTGGTTGGAGACCAGCATAGCGGTCTCATAGTTGTTGTTTGCACTGGAGAGGAGAATGTCCCTGATCCCCGTCTGCGTGGCCTGGTAGCCGACGGCTTCCTGGGCGCCGCCGCCAAAGAAACCCCCGCCGCCGAACAGAACAGCAATGATAAGGAATACACCAATCCAATCACCGAGATTTCCCATTGTTTGCACCTCCTTCAAATTATTTTTTATAACCCTGGCCAGGTGTTATTTCGGAAGTTTCTGCCGGATCTCGGCAGACAGCTTGTCCGGATCCACGCCGCGCTCCTGGCAGATCCTGCGGGCGGAGCCATTGATATCGTTCAGGTCCACGTTCCGGAGCTCCGGTCTGCTGTTGGCAAGGTTCCGCATGAAGTCCTGCGGGCTCTCGCCGCGCATCATGGCGCCGACGGCCTGCATGAGCAGACTGTTGTTGCCGCCGGCCATGCCGCTGAAAATGCTCATAAGGGGATTAGCCATTGTCCGCCTCCTTTGCGATCAGGGCGTCCAGTCTGGACACCAGGGCGTTGAAGTCCTCGCGGGACACGTACTTTTCTTCCATGGTCGGCTCCAGCTCCACGGTGAACGGGCAGATCTGGATCCGCGCCGGGTTTCCGTTGGCGTCCTTCTGGAGAATGTAGAACACCGCTTTTTCACTGTCCCAAACGATGTGCTTGGTGTTCGCCAGCATCTTTTGCAGGAACGCCCGTGCACCCTCAATGCCGGCCACATAATCAAAGCGGTTCGCCGGTGTCTGCACTTCCGGCACGGTGCCGGCTGCCTGCCCGCCCAGGAGCTTGCTTAGCTGTCCAATCTGGTCCTGGAGCGTCTGTGTGTACGAATTGTCAAACATGTTCTCACCCGCCTTTCACCTTCAAGGATAGAAAAAAAGACGCCCCCCGGCCACGAAGCCGGAAGGCATCTTTTGCGCAATCCATACGCAATTTTCACAGGTGGATGAAAATCGTGTTTTGGTGCTTATATATTATGTTCTGGATCTGCCGGGTAGAGAGCCCCATTTCCTCCGCCAGGCGCTCCTGTCCTATGCCGTCGATATACACTCTCAAAAGAACACGACGGTCCCTCTCGCTGTGTATGTATTCGGCGATCAGATTCCGCATTTGACTGTTCGTGTACTCCATGTTGCCCCCCTTGCGACAGCTGCCCCCGGTAAAAGCCGGGGGCGGTTTTCATCTGCTGTCCCAAGCGAGGCGGACCGGAAAGTGGCGGCTGTCCGGTTAAGTAGCGTTACTCCGCCTTGGTGAGCTGCTTGTAGATTTGGTTGATGCCGGTGGCGGCCAGGCCGGACGCGATCCCGACGGCGATAGCGTCGATAATGTTGTCCACAGGGAACGTCGACATGGTGTTCATACCGACGACGCCAAGCGCACCGCCGCAAATGCCGACGATGATCGGAATAAATTTGTCGTCCAGCGGCGACGCCTTGACGATCATGCCGACCAGATAGCAGATCACGGTGATGCCGGCTACGGTAGCGAATTCGGGCATGACTACTCCTCCTTTCAGATTTTATGAGCTTTCTGATTCAGGTGCTTCTCGAACTTTTCTATTGCCTCTGTAACGGGTCCGTTTGCACCCTGCTCATGGAGCCCTTTCAAACATGCCAATATGCCAAAGGTCATAAGGGTTTGCTCTTCTCGAATGCTCTTGATGGCTTCGTCCTGCTCCTTTTGATGTTTGATCATGTCGTACACCTTGTTGTAGGTCTTGAAAATCAGAGTCAGCGCACCGAGCACGGACCCGATGGTGATGATTGTCTGCCACGTCAAAACGATCTGCATTTTCCTCACCACCTTTACATCAAATTTCTTATGAGATAAACGATGGTGTTCAGATACTGCTCGTTGCCTCGGATATACCGCAAACAGCTTTGCGCCACGGCGTAGCATTCCTCCACTTGATCCTGGACGGATTGGGCGTTATAGCCGGCACGCTCCAGCGCGGCAATCCTCTCGGTGCCGTTTCCGTAGACCCCGTGAACGACGTCGTTCACCACGTCTGGCGTTGCGTCTTTTAGGGGACCATTGGAGGCTCCGGGAATGATCAGCACCTGGCCGGGGAAGATGGCGGTCCCGTCCAGTCCGTTCACCTTCTGGATCTCCGCCCAGCGAGAGCCGTCACCGAGGCACTTTTCTGCGATGCTCCAGAGAGAGTCTCCCGGCTGCACGGTGTAGGTCCCTTCGTTGTCCGGATCCTCCGGAGCGTCGCTATCCTGCTCCTTGTAGCGCAGCACACAGTCCCAGGGGAAGTTGTAATACGGGGCGGTGGTACCCGGATAAGAAGGTCCCCATTAGCAATTTAAGAGCTGAATTAGAAAAGCTGACCGCTGAAGTCGCCGATCTTAAGCCGCAGCTGGATGCTGTTAAGGTTGATCTGGATGAACTGAAAACCATTCGCACGATCATCTCTCCGCCGGAAGAAACGCCGCAAGAAAAAGAAGAATCCAAGACTACGGTATCTCGACACAACCAAGTTGGAGCACTGGAAGATGCTGATTGGCACCTTCGTCAACGCGATCTACCTCTACGATGATAAAGCCGTCATTGCACTCAATTACAAGGACGGGACTAAAACTGTAAATTTTAACGATATGGAGTGCGCGCTCTCTCAGCGCGCCTCCATCC
>JAFSZH010000066.1 GCA_017455685.1 Oscillospiraceae bacterium | reverse complement strand
GGTGGAATCCGTCAGCACCTCGCCCAGCAGCTCGGCGAACTTGGCGGCGTGCTCGGCTTCCTCCAGACCGGCCTTCTCCCAGTACATGCCGATCTCGGGGTAGCCCTCACGGTACGCGACCCGGGCCATGGCCAGGTACATGCCCACCTCGGAGCACTCGCCCTCAAAGTTGGAGCGCAGACCGGCGATGATCTCTTCCTTGACTTCCTCGGGCACGTCGGCGCCGAAGACCTTGCCCACGCCCACAACGTGCTCGGAAGCCCAGGTGAGCTCCTCCGCCTGCAGGGTGAATTTCGAGCCGGGGACCTTGCACACCGGGCACTTCTCCGGGGGCTCCTCCCCCTCGTGAACGTAACCGCAAACCGGGCAAACCCATTTCTTCATAACAGAACCTCCAAATCCGATTTTGAGTTTTTTGAGGGCGGAAAAGCCCTCCGATTCCTGCTTCCACTATATTGGATTTCCCCGGGAATGTCAAGGAAAAGAGCCCCGGCGAAGCACTCGCCGGAGCTCTTTTCGTCAATACCGGATCACGTTGGCGGAGATGGCCCGGAGGGCCTGTCCGCACTCGGCGGCGCAGCGCTCGTGCCGGGCCAGGTCGCACACCGAGAGCATCCCCACCAGAGCGCCGTTTTCCGTCACCGGCAGACGGCGCACCCGGTCCCGGGCCATGGTCTCCGCGGCGGAGGCCACGCTGTCGCCGCTGTCGGCGGTGACGATGCCCCGGGACATGATCTCCGAGATCTTCGTGGCGGCGGGGTCCGCGCCCTGGCCCAGACACCGCAGCACGATGTCCCTGTCCGTGACCATGCCCCGAAGCCGTCCGGCGGCGTCGCACACCGGCAGAGCCCCCAGGTTATACCGCTTGAGCAGCGCCACCGCCGCGTTCACGCTCTCCCCCTGGCCCACGGTGATCACGTGGCCGGTCATAACGTCCCGTACTTCCATATCCATCCTCCTAGCGTTTTTTCCGTCTGTAAGGAGTATGTCCGGAAAGCCGGCGTTTTAATCCTCCGCCAGAGAGACCAGCAGGGGACCCACGGTCCTGCCGAACAGCTCCGCCGCCCGGCAGGCTTCGGACAGGGTGTTGGCATTGGTGCCCACCCCCAGCAGGAACGCCCCGGGGACCAGATGCTGGTTGTACCGCTCCCGGGAGAGCTGGATGGGCCGGGACAGGGTAGGCAGAGTATCGTCCATGGCGCTCTGCATGGCCAGCGCCAGCTTCAGGTTCTCCCGCCACCGGGGGTGGGGCAGGCCGTTCTCCCCGGTGCCGATCACCAGCATCACCTGGGCGGCGCTCTCCCCGGTGGTCTGGGCCAGCGTCTTGTAGATCACCTGCTGGGAGCCCACCGCGTCCCGGTGCACGTCAATGATCACGGCGATGTCCGGGTACTGGGCCAGCCAGCGCTCCGCCGCCCCGGCGCTGCGGGAGTAGGACCCGGCGTAGCTGGGGTAGTCGTACAGCTCCCGGTCGTGGAGCACACGCAGACCGCACTCCTCCAGCGCGGCGGCCAGCACGTCCCCCACCCGGATCACCGAGTGGTCCGCGTCCGTGGTGCGGTAGGGGTCCGTAGCCTCGTATTCCTCCCCGGGCGCGCTCTGGTAAGCCTCGGTGCCGTGGGTATGGAGGATCAGCACCTGGGGGCCCTCGGCGGGCAGACGGAGAGAGAGCTCCTCCGACGCCAGGGCGTTTATATCCACCGTCACCCCGGCGTTGTTTTTCAGCCGGACCCCGGGGGCGTCCGTAAAGGTGCGGATCTCCGGTCCCCCGGAGGCCTCTGGTCCGGCCGGGGTGGGTTCCCCGGTCTCCTGCGCGGGGCTCTCCGCGGGCTCCGGCGTCGGGCTCTCCGCAGGCTCCGGTGTCGGACTCTCCGCAGGCTCCGGCGTCAGGCTCTCCGCAGGGTCCGGGGCCGGGGCCTCCCCGATCTCCGGCGCGAAAAGGGCATCTTCCTCCGCGGCCGCTTCTTCCGGCGCGGGGGAGGGCGTTTCCCCGGCAGGCCGGAAGAACGGGGCCATGGCGGGCAGCTCGCCGTCAGAGCCTGTCCCTCCGCGGCCCAGCGCTCCCAGCAGGGTCAGCAGCCGCGCCCCCTGCCGGGGTGCTCCCAGTTCCCAGGTCACCGTCAGCTCCGACAGCTTTTCCAGCAGCGGCCGCACCGCCTCCGCCGTTTCCGCCGGGGCGGGCAGGGCCGACAGTACGGCGGCGGACAGCGCCGCCGCCCACAGCGCGGACCAGTTCCGATCCATAGGACGCCTCCCTTCCTGTTCAGGGCATCCTATGCCGGCGGGGACGGGATTATGCCCCGTCCTTGACGGGGTTTTGCCCCCGTGATAAAATCGGAGCAGAAAAAAAGCCGGGGCGGACCCGGCAAGAGGAGCGTATATGGAAGAGATCCTGCGGGAGGGCTTCGCAGCTCTGGGCGTCCCGGTCACCGGGGAGGCCCTGGCCGGTCTGGAAAAATACTACGCGCTGCTGGAAGAGAAAAACCGGGTGATGAACCTGACCGCCATCCAGGGGGAAGAAGAGACCGCCCGGCTGCATTTTCTCGACTGCGGGGCGCTGCTGCGCTGGCTCGATCCCGCCGGGAAGCGGGTGCTGGACCTGGGCTCCGGCGCCGGGTTCCCGGGGCTGGTGCTGAAGCTGCTGTGCCCGAACATGGAGCTGACCATGCTGGACAGCCTGCAGAAGCGGGTGGCCTTCCAGCAGGAGGCGGCGGACGCCCTGGGTCTCGCCGGGGTCTGTCCCACGGCGGGCCGGGCGGAGGAAATGACGGACTTCCGGGAGCGCTTCGATATCGTCACCTCCCGGGCGGTGGCCCGGCTGAACGTGCTTGCGGAGCTGGCTCTTCCCATGGTCCGGCCGGGCGGTGTCTTCGCCGCCATGAAGGGCCCGGACCCGGAGGAGGAGATCCGTGAGGCGAAACGGGCCCTCGCCCTGCTGGGCGGCGGAGCCGTCCGGGTGGAGAAGTACGCCGTGCCCGGCACGGACGCGGTGCACTCTCTGGTGCTGATCGAAAAGGCCTCCCCCACCCCCGCCAGATATCCCCGGCGCTTCGCCCAGATCAAAAAATCGCCCCTTTGACGCAAAGGAGGGCTTCTCATGCCGAAGAAAACCAACGCCCCGTTCCTGCTCTCTCCCACGGGCAAGGACTATCTGTGGGGCGGCTCCCGGCTGAAAACGGAATACAACAAGCGCTTCGACCTCTCGCCGCTGGCGGAGACCTGGGAGTGCTCCACCCACCCCGACGGGCCCAGCTGCGTTTCCGGCGGGGAGTACGCGGGCATGACCCTAGCGGCGCTGCTTGCGGCCCGGCCGGAGCTGCTGGGGACCCGGCATCCGGACGGAGAGCTGCCCATCCTGGTCAAGCTCATCGACGCGGCGGCGCCTCTTTCGGTGCAGGTGCACCCGGACGACGCCTTCGCCGCGGAATTTGAAAACGGCTCCAAAGGCAAGACGGAGATGTGGGTGGTGCTCAGCGCCGAGCCCGGGGCGACGCTGGTATACGGCTTTACCCGGCAGGTGACCCCCGACGAGCTGCGGCAGCGCATCCGGGCGGGCACGCTGGAGGAAGTGCTGCGCTTCCTCCCGGTAAAGGCCGGGGACGTGATCCTGGTGGAGGCGGGCACGGTCCACGCCATCGGCAGGGGCATTCTGGTGGCGGAGATCCAGGAGAACTCCAATCTTACCTATCGCCTCTACGACTACAACCGCCGGGACAAGACCGGGGCCCTCCGGCCCCTTCACGTGGAAAAAGCCCTGCGGGTGGCCCGGCTGGGCCCGGCGGCGCTGCCGGAGACCGCCGGAGACGACCCCGGCGATCTGGGCGGCTGCGAGTATTTCCATGTCCGGCGGCTGAGCCCCGAAAACGGGGAGATCACCCTCCCCGGCCGGGAGGACAGCTTCGCCGTGCTGCTGTGCACCGGGGGCTGCGGCCGGCTGAAAAGCGCAGCCGATGTCCTTTCGCTGGAAAAGGGCGGCTGCGCCTTCGTGCCCGCCGGGGCGGGAAAGCTCGTTCTCTCCGGGCCCGGGGAGTTTCTGGAGATCGTCTGCTGAAAAACCCGGACAGAGGTCTTTGCGATCTCTGTCCGGGTCTCCTTTTGCCTCTCACCGTTCGGGGGTGTCCGCGTTTAGGGAGCTGGCGCTGTAATTGTCCGACTTGGACGAGAGCGCCTGCTCCATTTTTCTCTGCAGGGGGTGCTTTTTCCATCGGCCCAGGTCCTCCGCGAAGCGGTACGCGGTCAGCTGCACGATGGGGAGAAAGCACAGCGGCGTGATCTCCTCCGGTACGTCGGCGGGCACGCGGAACACCCGCTCTCCCCGGCGCTCCGGGTCCGTGGTCAGCAGAAACGCCTTTTCCGTCACGATGCAGGCCGCGTCAAAGATCTGTCCGATCCGCCGGCTGCCCGCGCCTCCGTCCAGGAAAAACAGCGTGTAGTCCGGGGTGAGCTGCAGATTGGGCCCGTGGATGAACTCCTCCGTCTCAAAGGCGGAGGCGGGGATGTTCATGGTCTCGGAGAGCTTCAGCGCTCCCTCCATGGCCGTTCCCAGGTTGGCCCCCACGCCGCACCACCAGGTCACGTTCATGGCGGCCAGGGCGTCGTAGTGCTTCCGCAGGAACTTCGGCCAGGTCCGTTCCACCTGCCGGTGGGCCTCCGCCGCCTGGAGCAGCTGGCTGCGCAGGCGCTCCGTCTCCTCCGGCGCGTCAAAGCCCAGGGCCCGGGCGGTCTCCAGGGCGAAGAGCATGAAGAACAGCGCCAGGGTGGTCATGCCCCGGGTCACGTAGCCGACGGTCTCCCGGCCGCCGCCGTAGTCCACGGCCAGGTCCGCCGTCTTCGCCAGGTCGCTCTGGAGGTCCGCCGTCAGCGCCAGGCACCGGCGGCCCCGTTCCCGGATCACCGCCGCGGCGGACAGGGCGTTGAGGCTGTAGCCGCTCTGGGACACCACCAGCACCATGTCCTCCGGGCCGAAATCGTGCTCGCTGACGGCGAAGGTGAAGGGCGTGACGATCTTGACCTCGCACCGGAGCCGCCGGCGGACGAACGGCCGGGCGCACCAGGCCGCGTTGGCGGAGGACCCGCAGGCCACGATCCACACATTTTTATACCCGTTCCCGACGTATTCCTCCGTCAGCGGACGGGTGAGCTCCCGGCTGCGGCGGACGTTCTCCTCCATGGCCGCGGGCGTCGCGGCGATATAATCCAGCATGGTGACGTGGTTCACTTCCAACACTCCTTATGAGATATACGCAAAAGGCTGCCGCAGGCCGCGGCAGCCTTTTTGTTCTTTCCTCCTCAGAAGGTGATCTCCTTGTTCTTGGAGACCTTCATGAAGATCAGCAGCGAGGTGATGGTCAGCAGGTTCAGCACCGTGGCCAGGGCGGCGGCGGGGCCGTCGGAGCCGCGGGTGACCTGGGTGTAGATGGCCAGCGTCAGGGTGACGGTGTTCCGGTTGAACAGGATGACGCCGGTGGCCAGCTCCGTGATGATGGTGACCCAGCTGAGGATGGCGCCGGAGAGGACGCCGCTGCGCATCATGGGCACGGTGGCCTTGAAGAAGGCCTGCATCTTGGAGCAGCCCAGGGAGATGGCCGCCTCCTCCACGGTGATGGGGATCTGCTGCAGGATCGCCACGGAGGAGCGGATGGTGTACGGGATACGGCGGATGCACAGGGCCACCACCATGATGAACATGGTGCCGGTGAGGACCAGGGGCTTCTGGTTGAAGCCGATGACCAGGGCGATGCCCACCACCGAGCCGGGGATGATGTAGGGGATCATGGAGGCGGTGTCGATGGTGTCGTTGAGCCTGCTCTTCCGGCGCACCACCAGATAGGCGATCAGGATGGCCAGCAGCACCACCGCCGCCAGGGCCAGGATGCCGATGACGAAGGTGTTTCGGATGGCCAGAGGCAGATCCCGGGCCACCTTCTGATAGCTGCCGAGGCCGTAGCCGGGTACGAAGATCTTGCCGCTGGTCTTGCGGAAGGAGCAGTACATGACGTACACCTGGGGCATGAACGCCAGG
Organism: Oscillospiraceae bacterium; assembly: GCA_017455685.1. Taxonomy (GTDB): domain Bacteria; phylum Bacillota; class Clostridia; order Oscillospirales; family Oscillospiraceae; genus Apopatocola. The sequence goes on along the minus strand of JAFSZH010000066.1, from coordinate 15,627 downwards.
CCGATGATCACGTAGGAGTACAGGTGGATCAGCACGTTGGTCAGGCCCTTGGCCTTCTTCTGCTCGATGGGGTGCAGGGCGTTCATGTGGAACTCGAAGCGGTTGGAGGCCCACTTCTGGATCAGGAAGATCACCGCGGTGATGATGATGGCGACAACGGCCACCGCCGCGGCGAAGTTGTGGTCCGTGCCCGTTTCACCGAAGTACTCGTTGTAGATGATGACCGGGAAGGTCTGGTAGCCCTGGCCGATCAGCAGCGGTGTGCCGTAGTCGGCGAAGGCCCGCATGAACACCAGCAGGGCCGCGGCCAGGATGGTGGGCATGCACAGGGGGATGACCACCTTGAAGAACCGGCTCACGCCGGTGATGCCCATGTTCTCGCTGGCCTCCAGCAGGGAGTTGTCCACGTTCTTCAGCGCGCCGGACACCAGCATGTATACCAGCGGGAACAGCTGCAGCGAAAGCACGATGACGATGCCCCGGAAGCCGTAGATGCTGGGGGGCTTGTGGCCGATGATCTGGGCGATGAAGCGGGTGATGACGCCGTTGTTGCCGCGGAGCTGTACCCAGGCGTAGGCGCCGATGAAGGGGGCGGACATGCAGCAGAGGATGATGATGATCTGCAGGAGCGTCCGGCCCTTGATCTTGTACATATTGAAGAAATAGGCCAGCGGCGTGCCCAGGACCAGGGACACGATGGTGGACGCGATGGAGAGCTTGAAGGAGTTGCCCAGGGTCTTGCCGTAATACGGGTTGGAGAAGAACTTGACGAAATACTGGGTGGTGAACTGCCCGTCCTTCATGAACGAGGCAAGCAGCAGCTTCACCAGCGGGTAGATCAGAAACAAGGCGTACGTGGCCAGGATCAGAAGGGACACGAGAGACCATACGTCCCTCTTTTTCGCCTTTTTCATGGTCATCCCTCCTGCTTGTCGTTGAGCACGCCGGTGAGGATGTTGTCGCTGCCGTCCTCGGTGAGGACGTTGATCTTCTCCCGCTTCACCTGCAGCGTGACGGCCATGCCGGCGGGCAGGATGCTGTCGATCAAGGACTCCTGGACGATCTCGGCCTTGACGCCCTCCGCGGTGGTGACGAAGTAGTGGGTGTTCAGGCCCAGGAACACGCTGTCGTCGATGACGGCGCGGACGCCCTCGCCGTCGGGGCTGATGACGAATTCCTCGGGCCGGACGGAGACCTGCACGGGGGCGTCATAGCGGTACTTCTCCTGCACGTTTTCCATGGGCACCCGGTAGCCGCCCTCCAGCACCAGCTCGGGGGTCTCGCCGTTCATCTCCAGCTTGCCCTGGAGGATGTTGGTGCGGCCGATGAAGGACGAAACGAACAGGTTGGCCGGGCGCTGATACAGGGTCTTGGGGGATCCGATCTGCTGGATCTCGCCCAGGTTCATGACCGCGATCCGGTCGGAGACCGCCATGGCCTCCTCCTGGTCGTGGGTGACGTACACGGTGGTGATGCCCACGGTGTGCTGGATCTCCTTGATGACGGCCCGCATCTCCACCCGGAGCTTGGCGTCCAGGTTGGACAGAGGCTCGTCCATCAGCAGCACGTCGGGCTGGATCACCAGGGCCCGGGCCAGGGCCACGCGCTGCTGCTGGCCGCCGGAGAGCCGCTCGGGCATACGGTCGGCGAACTCGTCGATGTGCATGAGCTTCATGAACTTGTCCGTCTGCTCCCGGATGGTGGCCTTGTCCAGCTTGCGCTGCTTCAGACCGAAGGCCACGTTGTCCCGGACGGACAGATGGGGGAAGATGGCGTAGTTCTGGAACACCATGCCGATATTCCGCTTGGCGGGGTCCAGATCGTTGATGCGCTTGTCGTTGAAGTAGATGTCGCCGCCCTCGATGCTGTTGAAGCCGGCGATCATGCGCAGCAGGGTGGTTTTTCCGCAGCCGGAGGGGCCCAGCAGCGTGAAGAACTCGCCCTCCCGGATGTCCACGGAGAGGTCGGGGATAACGGTGTTGTCCCCGTATTTCTTCACGGCGTTTTTGACTTTGATATTAACGCTCATAGCTCTCGGTCCTTTCCCGATTTTGGAAAAGGGCTGATCTTGCGATCAGCCCTTTCCGAAGTGTTCATCGAAGATTACTTATCGCGGATCTCGGCGTATCTGGCCTGCCATTCGGTCTTGTGCTCGGCGCAGAAGGGGATGTCCTCGTAGGCCACGTTGATCTCGCTGAAGGGCTTCATGTAGGGGTTGCCCAGAGGCAGCGAGGAGTTGACCGCACGGGTGGTCTGGCCGGCATAGACGGTCTGGATCTGGTCGGAGATCAGGAAGTCCACGAACTTCTGGGCGGCGTCCTCGTGAGGAGCGTTCTTCACGATGGCCACGGCGGCGGGCAGCCACACGGTGCCCTCCTCGGGGTAGACGACGGTGACGTCAGCGCCGTCACTGAGGATCTTCACGCAGGGGTCCTCGTAGGACACGCCGACAACGTACTCGCCGTTGGCAACGCCCTTGTAGATGGCGGAGGAGGAGTCGAGCTGGATGCCGTCCAGCTGAGCCACGAACTGCTCAACGAACTCCCAGGCCTTCTCGTCGTAGGGCTCGTCGCCCATGACCAGCAGCATGTTGGTCAGCTCAGCCCAGGCGGAGGAGGACTTGGTGGGGTCGCCGGAGGCGATCTTGCCCTTCAGCTCGGGCTGGAGCAGATCGGCGTAGCCGTTGATCTCGATGCCCAGTTCCTTGATCAGCTCATTGTTGATAATCAGGCAGCCGGAGCCGGACAGGGTGTAGTTGGTGTAGCACTTCACTTCGCCCTGGCGGTAGCCCTCGTCCATCAGGCCCTCGTTGGGGGAGGTGTAGTCGGCCCACAGGTCGGGATGCTGTACGTACACGCCGTAGTTCATGCCGCCCCACAGGACGTCGGCCTGGGGATTCTCCTTCTCGGCGTCGATACGAGTGACGCACTCGCCGGTGCCGGCGGAGATCAGCTCCACGCGGATGCCGGTGGCGTCCTCAAAGGCGGGGATCACGCTCTCCACTTCGGTGTCGGAGTTGGGGGAGTAGATGACCAGCGTGGTGGAAGCGGGCTTCTCCGGCTCGGCGGGCTGCTCGGCGGGCTGCTCGGCGGGAGCCTCGGCCTTGGGGGCCTCGGTGGCGGCGGGAGCCGCGGCGGGGGCCTCGGCCTTCTTGCTGCCGCAGGCGGCCAGGCTCAGGATCATGACCAGCGCCAAAAGAATGCAAATGGTTTTCTTCATTTTTGAAAGACTCCTTTCTTCTTTGCTGAGGGATATTGAGAGTATAGTCTTTTTGCCCAAAAAAAGCAAGTGTTAAATCTCCTTTTTAAGTAATTGTTCCCCACGCCCCGGAAGCCGTTGACTTCCCCGAAAAGAATGATAGTATGGAACTGCGAAGACGGATCTGGCACGATCCTTCTCCGCAGGCCCGGAAAAGGAGGCGGCATCATGGACTTTGATCCCGGGTTCCCCATCACGGTTTTGTCCGATCCCATGGGCTTCGTCTACGGCCCGGGGGTCTCGGGTCCGGCGCCGGAGCTCCGGACGCTGGACGCCATCCGGCCCTCTCTGCTGGAGCCGGACTGCGCCGGGCCGGAGCACGTCTACTGCATCGCCATGGACGTGGCCAGGCAGGAGGACCTGGCGGATCTGCGCGCCCGGCACCTGCTCTACGGGGTGGTCACCTATCAGAAGGGGCGGCTGGGCCGGGAGCCCATCCGGTCCCAGGGACATATCCACGCCGTGTCCCCCTCCTGCGGCGCTTCCACCTGCGAGGTCTATGAGATCTGGGACGGGTTCGCCTGCATCTATATGCAGCCCTCCGGCGGGGACGACCCAGGGGACTGCTTCGCCGTGTACGGCCGGGCGGGAGACGTGATCATCGTGCCTCCCGGCTGGGTCCACGCCACCGTCAACGCCTGCCCGGACGAGCCCATGACCTTCGGGGCCTGGTGCATCCGGGACTACGGCTTCGACTACCGGGACGTGCGGCGCCACGGCGGCATCGCCTGGTTCCCGCTCTCGGAGGGGACGGGGCTCACCTGGGTGAAGAACCCGGCTTACCGCTCCGGCACCCTGACGGAAAAAGACGCCCGGGACTATCCCGAGTTCGGCCTCGTCCGGGGGGCGCCCATCTACCGGCAGTATACGGAGCGGCGGGACCGGTTTCCCTTCGTCACCGATCCCCGGAGCTTTGCCTCGCTCTGGGAAAACTATCGTCCGTGAAAGGCGGAGAGAGCCATATGAATTACGACAAATATCCCGTCACCGTGCTCCGGGGACAGCCCCGGGCCTGGGGCGGCTGGGACGCCGTGATCGGCGAGCTGGCCGCCCGGGTCGTGGCAAAGCCGGGCCGGTGCGTCCTGGCGGTGGAGACCTACCCCGGAGTGGACGACGACGAGCTGCTGTCCGCCCTGGACCGGCTGGCGCCGGAAACGGTGATCGACATGCGCTGCGCCCTCCCGCCGAAGGAGGAATATGCCCGGCTGATCAAGCCGTACCTCACCGAGGACCGGGTCTTCGGCCGGATGTTTTACGGCGAGCTCCGGGACTTCCAGCGGCCGGAGGCGCTCTCGGCGCTCCGCGCCCGCATCGAGGCCTGCCGGGGGCTGGCGATCGTCTACGGGCTGGGAGCTTCGGAGCTATGCCCGGCGGACGTGACCGTGCTGGCGGACATGGCCCGGTGGGAGATCCAGTTGCGGTTCCGCCGGGGCGCGCCCAACTATTACTCCGACAACGGCGGAGAGGACGTGCTCAAAAAGTTCAAGCAGGGCTATTTTTTCGAGTGGCGCATGGCCGACAAGATCAAGCGGCGGCTGCTGGACCGGGCGGACTACTATCTGGACACCAACCGGCCCGGAGACCCGGCCATGCTCTCCGGGGACGATCTCCGCGCCGGGCTCCGGCAGATCACCGAGGGTCCCTTCCGCACGGTGCCCTACTTCGACCCCGGGGTCTGGGGCGGCCAGTGGATGAAGGAGGTCTGCGGTCTGGACAGGAGCCGGGCCAACTACGCCTGGAGCTTCGACGGGGTGCCGGAGGAAAACAGCCTCCTCTTCCGGGCGGGAGACGTGCAGATCGAGTCCCCGGCCGTCAACGCGGTGTTTTACTGCCCGAAGGAGCTGCTGGGGCCCCAGGTCTTCGCCCGGTACGGGGCGGAGTTCCCCATCCGTTTCGACTTTCTGGACACCATGGGCGGGCAGAATCTGAGCCTGCAGGTCCACCCGCTCACCGACTATATCCACAACCAGTTCGGCATGAGCTATACCCAGGACGAGAGCTATTACATTCTCGACGCGGGGGAAGGGGCCTGCGTGTATCTGGGCGTCCGGGAGGACGCGGATCCGGCGGAGATGCTCGCGGCGCTCCGGGCGGCTCAGGAGGGGGGCGCCCCCTTCGACGCGGAGAAGTACGTGAACCGCTTCCCCGCCAAAAAGCACGACCACTTTCTCATCCCCGGCGGCACCATCCACTGCTCGGGCAGCAACTGCATGGTGCTGGAGATCAGCGCCACGCCCTACATCTTCACCTTCAAGCTGTGGGACTGGGGGCGGCTGGGTCTGGACGGCAGGCCCCGGCCCATCCATCTGCAGCACGGGGAAAAGGTCATCCAGTGGGACCGGCGGACCCGCTGGGTCCGGGACAATCTGGTGAACCGCGTCGTCCCTCTCTCCGAAGAGCCGGGCTGCCGGGCCGAGCGAACGGGGCTCCATCCCCTGGAGCCCATCGAGACCAGGCGCTATACCGTCACGGGCCGCTGCGAGCTGGACACCCGGAACAACGTGAACATGCTCAATTTAGTGGAGGGCGAGGCCGCCGTGGTGGAGAGCCCCACGGGAGCCTTCGCTCCCTTTGAGGTCCACTACGCCGAGACCTTCATCCTGCCCGCCCGGGCGGGGGCCTACGCCATCCGCCCCGCCGGGAACTATCCCATCAAGGTCATCCGGGCCTTCATCCGGCCCGGCACAGAGGAGGGCGATCAGCCGTGAACATCGAAAAAAGTCCCGCCCGGACGGAGCTGACCACCGGGCAGGTGACCGGGACGGACGTGCTGTATTCCCGGAAGACCCTGGGCCAGCTGGCGGGGGTCTTCGCCGACGAGGCCGCCCGCTCCGCCATGGACCCGGATACGGTGGTCTATGAGGTCCTCAGCCGCCAGACGGTGCCGGAGGGCACGCCCGGGGGGCTGTTCTTCGGCACCAGCATCCTCCATCCCGGCAAGGTGGGGAACGAGTATTTCATGACCAAGGGCCACTTCCATCAGCGGCGGGAGGCCGCGGAATACTACTGGGGCATTTCCGGTACCGGCATGCTGCTGCTCTCGGACGAGGCGGGCCGCTGCACCGCCCAGGCGGTGGAGCCCGGATCCCTGCACTATATTCCCGGCTTCACCGCCCACCGGCTGGTGAACACAGGCGCGGAAGATCTGGTGGTGGGGGCCTGCTGGGGCTCCGACGCGGGCCACGACTACGGCGCGCTGGCCGGGGAGGGCTTCCCTGTCCGCGTCGTGGAGCGCGGCGGCCGGGCCGTCTGCGAGGAAAGATAATACCACTATTATAAAAGGAGAAATGCTCTTATGATCCACGTCGCGTACATCGGCTTCGGCGTCAGTGCCCGGGAATACCACATCCCCTACGTGGAGAACCGGGACGATATCAAAGTCAAATACGTTTTCCGACGGGAAGAGGACATCCCCGCCTTCGCGGAGTACGAGCCCTTCTATCCCGAGATCACCTTCACCACCGATCTGGAGCAGGTGCTCTCCGACCCGGAGGTGGACCTGGTGGTGGTCAACGCCCCTGACCGGTTCCACGTGTCCTATGCCAAGCAGATCCTCAGCGCGGGCAAGCACTGCCTGGTGGAAAAGCCCTTTGCTCCCACCGCCGCCAAGGCCAGGGAGGTCTTCGCCCTGGCGAAGGAAAAGGGTCTGGTGTGCATGCCCAACCAGAACCGGCGCTTCGACGCCGATTTCCTGGCGGTGAAGGAGGTGCTGGCCGGCGGCAGGCTGGGCCAGCTGGTGCGGCTGGAGAGCCATTACGACTACTTCAAGTCCAACGGCTGGTACGACCACCTGGGCACCCTCTACAACCTGGGCGTCCACACCACCGACCAGATCATCGCCCTTCTGGGCATCCCCGAGCGGACGGTGCTGGACGTGCGCAGCATCCATCACCCCGGCGTGGGAGACGACTACTACGATCTGGAGTTCTTCTACGGCAACTGCAAGGCCAGCGTCAGCACCAGCATGTGCGTGTCCATCGACTACCCCCGCTTCACCCTCCACGGCACCAACGGCAGCTTCACCCTGCCCCCGGTGGTGCACAATTCCGGCAAGGCCAAGGTGCTGGGCCGGCATAAGGTCAGCTTCGAGCCCGCCCCCGAGGATCGCTGGGGCACCCTGGTCTACTGGCAGGACGGGCGGAAGATCACCGAGAAGGTGCCGGTGGGCTGCGCCCACTACGAGCGGGTGTACGACAATCTCATCGACGCCATCGAAAACGGGGCCGAAAAATGCATCAAAGACGAAGAGGTCGTGAAGGTGCTGGAGATCCTGGAGGAAGCCACGGAGGTCGCCAAGTCATGGAAGAAGTAAGACTGGGCACCATCGGCTCCGGGGTGATCGTCCACTCCATTCTGGACAACGTGCAGCGCACAGAGGGGATCTGCCTGGAGGCGGTCTACTCCCGCAGCGGGGAAAAAGGCCGCGCCCTGGCCGGAGAATACAGCTGCGGCAAGGTGTACACCGACCTGGACGCTCTGCTGGCCGACCCGGTGGTGAACACCATTTATATCGCCACCCCCAACCTGCTCCACTATCCCCAGGCGAAAAAGGCCCTGCTGGCGGGCAAGCACGTGATCTGCGAAAAGCCCTTCGTCACCCGGGCCGACCAGGCGGAGGAGCTGTGCGCCATCGCCCGGGAAAAGGGCCTGCTGCTCACCGAGGCGGCCCCCACCTCCTTCCTGCCCAACTACGCCGAGCTGCGCCGGGTCCTGCCCAGGGTGGGCCGGGTGAAGCTGGTGCTGGGCAATTACAGCCAGTACTCCTCCCGCTATGACAGGCTGCTCGCCGGGGAGCTGCCCAACATTTTCAATCCGGAGTATGCCGGGGGCTGCCTGATGGACATCAACTTTTACAACGTCTATCTCACCGTGGCCCTGTTCGGCGCCCCGGCGGAGGCGGTGTACCACGCCAATCTCTTCGACGGCAAATACGACACCTCCGGGGTGGCGCTGCTGCGCTATGACGGCTTCACCGCCTCCTGCGCCGGAGCCAAGGACACCTGGGGGGAGAACACCTATCAGATCGAGGGAGAAAAAGGCTTCATCTGCGTCCGGGGCGGCAGCAACGGCCTGGCCGAGCTGCGCGTCGTCACCCACGACTCCGAGGAAACCATCAACCTCCAGCCCGACCCGGACCGCTGGTACTACGAGGTGCAGGCCCTGACGAAGCTGATGCTCTCCGAGGACCGGGAGGCCTTCGCCGCCCGGCAGGAAATCACGCTGGACACGGTGCGCACGCTGGAGCGGCTGCGCGCCTCCGCCGGGATCCGCTTCCCGGGAGATGAATAAGCCCGCCCATCCCCGAAAAAAGAAGCGGCATGATCGAAGTCATGCCGCTTCTTTCTTTTTTTCTTTTTAAACAGGATCCCCCGGGCCGGCCGAACGTCGGAAAGCAGATCGGTACAGCAGCCACGCGCAGCCCAGGAGGACGGCTGACAGCGCCAGAAACGGCAGGAACGAGCCCGCAGCGTCGTAGAGCGCGCCGCCCACGAAAGAGCAAAGCGCAGATCCCGCCGTTGTGAACACTATGAGCCTGCTGTTGACGGAGGTGGCGGCGCGGCGGCCGAACAGGGTGGGCGTCACCGTGGCGCCGATGCTCAGCGCCGGCGTACCGAAGGAGCAAAGGAGCACGACCGGAATCAGGAGCGGTCCGAAGGGCAGAACAGAGCCCCAGAGGATGGCAAAAGCCAGCCCCAGCACGTAGCAGCCCAGCGCCGCAGCGGTGTACGCCCGCGTTCCCTTCTTGTCCGCCAGCACGCCCAGCAGGACGCTGGCTCCCGTGCCGCACAGGGGGATCAGGCTGACGACAGAGGCCGCCCGCTCCTGCGAATACCCGTTTGTCACAAGAAACATCGTCCCGTAGCTGGTAAAGGCGCCCGCCGTTACGGCGGTGAGGATCATGGCCGCCGCCAGGAGCAGAAACGTCCGGCTCCGCCGGATGGCGGCGATCTCCGCTCCGCTCAATTCCTTCCCTGCGGGCTCCGCCGCCGCCTCTGCGGACTGCGCACCCAGCGGGCGCTGCCCGCAGCTTTCGGGGTCATCCCGGATCAGGAAGGCCTCGCTGCCGAAGCACAAAAGCCCGACTGCGGCGGCGAAAAGCAGGAACATTCCCCGCTGGCCCAGGGGCGCGATCAGCCGGCCTGTGGCGGCCAGAAAGGCCGAGCCGCCCAGGGTCATGCCCGCGAATATGACCCCCAGAAGACTGGCTCTTTTTTCGATGAACCAGGCGTTGATCACCGCTACCGAGGCCGCACGAAGGCCGAAGGACATGGTGATCCCGCCCAAGGCCATGGCGATCCAGAGGATGATGATCCTGTCCGCCGCGGCCAACAGCAGCAGCAGGCCCACGGCGCTGATCGTCCCGAGAAAAAACATCCGCCGCGCCCCGAGTCTGTCCAGCAGCGGCGCCGCGATCAGCGCTGCCAGCGTTCCGGACACGGTGGAGATCGTCATGGAAAAGCTCAGCAGCGTCAGGGAGGTGTGCAGCTTTTCCAGAAAGAAAGGATAGAGCGCCGGGAGGCAGGAGAAAATGCCCGAATGACAAAAGGCGATGAGAAAGCACCCCACAGCGCACCGCCAGCCAAAAAACCGTTTTTGCATACGCCCTCTCCCTTCTTCCGGGCGTCTCCCCGGTGAAAAGCATTATACCGGGGACGGAAAAGAAGAAAAAACAGTTATATTTTTTCACCCCACAGGTCAAGCCTGTGGCTAATAAAAATATTACTGTTTGAATGCGGTGGATTCTTCCTCTAAACTGTAAGTACAGTAAGTACAGGAAAACCATGTGATACGATTCACGAGGAGGATTTCATCTATGAATCTGGCAGAGAGGAAACAGCTTTTCCGAGACACCCTTGCTTTCAACAACAAGGGCTGCGTCCCCAGCCTGTGCAACGCCTGGTCCTACAAGATCTATGACGCCGGCTATACCCTGCAGGAAGCCCTGTTTGACTATGACGTCATGGAGAAGGTCGTCCGGCAGTTCCATGAGCGCTACCATTTCGATACGTATTTCGATCTGGGCACCCGCAACCCCATGCAGATCTCCAAGGCCCTGGGCAGCTTCCGGCACCGCATTGACGAGAAGGCCGACGCCATCGTCATTGAGGATTACAGCCTGATGCAGCCCGAGGAATACCCCGAATTCACCGCCGACCAGCAGGCCTTCAACTGGTCGAAAGCGCTGCAGCGGCTGAATCCGGATCTCACCTACGGGCAGCTGCAGGCCACCATCGGCGCCATGCTGGGCTTCTTCGGCTTCAACGGCAAGATCCAGCAGATCATGGTGCAGGAGTACAACACCCCCGTGCTCTACAACGCCGTGCTGCAGGTCCCCATCGAATCGCTGATGATGGGCGTGCGGGGCATGCGCGATCTTTCCCTGGACATGCGCAGACGCAGGGCGGACGTGAAGGCTGCCAGCGACAAAATGTTTGAGGGCCTGATCGCCCAGGCGCAGGCTGTGGCGGCCGGTCCTTCGGAGGACAGATACGTGTTCGATGCGGAATCCGTGATCCTGGCCTCCACCATTATGAGCCGCAAGCAGTTCGAGGAGTTCTACGCTCCCTACCTCAAGCCCTTGATGGACACGGTCATTTCCAGCGGCAAGATGTACTACATCTTCTGCGAGAACAGCCTGCAGAACTTCTACGAGTTCTTCCAGGACTTCGACAAGGGCTCCGTGCTGATCAACCTGGAGCTGGACGACATCCGCGACACCCGCAAAAAGCTGCCCAACATCGCTCTTGGCGGCGGCATGCCCAGCGCCCTGCTGGGGACCGCCTCCGTAGAGGAGTGCGTGGACTTCGCCAAAAAGCTCATCGACGACATGGGCGACGGCTTTGTGTTCAGCAGCGACAAGATGCTCTCCTATCGCAACGACGCCCGTCCCGAGACTCTCAAGGCCGTCATGGATCTGGTGAGAAAGGATTAAGGAGGAGAAAACGATGAATTTCGATATGAACGAAAAACTGGATTTTTCCTATCCCGAAGGATTTCAGAAGGCTGCCGCCAGCCTGGAATTTCTGCCTGAAGAACAGCGCGTTCCCATGCTGGCCACGTTCCTCACGCTGCTGATGCAGCTGTAAAAAGGAAAGTCTTTTCAAAAATCGGATGCAATTATATAATAGTCCCGGGGAAAAGCTCCCCGGGACTATTATTTTGAAAGGGCGATGGCCATGGACATCCGGCAGTATCAGGCGGTATATGAGGTCGTCCGGCACAAGAGTATCAGCCGGGCAGCGGAGGCGATGTATATCTCCCAGCAGTCCCTCAGCGGCAGCATCCGCGCCCTGGAAAAGGAACTGGGATTCCAGATCTTTCAGCGCACCGCCAAAGGCTCAACGCTGACTGCGGAGGGGGAGCAGTTTCTGGATGCCGTTATGCCGGCCATCGCGGAGTATGAGGGCTCCGTCCGGAAAATCGAGCGCATCAAAAACGGGGACAAGCGGCAGGTACGCCTGGCCACCGCCCTTGGGGTGCAGGAGATCCTGGGCTATGATTTCAACGTGAAGCTGCTGGACATGCTCAACGATACTTACTCCGTCCAGGGCATCTGCGGGTATGAATACCCGGACAGTCAGCTGGAGGAGTTTCTGCGGGACGGGCTCGTGGATCTTGCCATCTCGGGGCCGCCCCTGGCTTACCCGAATCTGGAATACAATCTGCTTTACCAGGGGAAGCTGTGTATTTTCATGCACCAGGATCACCCTCTGGCCCGGAAGAAGGCCCTTCGGTACGCAGATCTGCGGGATGAGAACTTCATCATGCTGGTCCAGGGAACAAAGATCTTTGACCGAATTCGCAAAAGCTGCGCCCGGGCGGGGTTCACGCCCCGCGTCATTCTGGAGACCAGCAACACTTACTTCATCAACTGGCGGCTCCACAACCGGAACTGCATCTATATCGGCGCGGATCTGACGCCGAAATACAAGGACGTGGTCCGTGTCCCCCTGGATGACGAGGACAACAAATACCGGATCTGTCTGGTATACTCCAAAAAAGCCTTCAAGGACAAACGGATGCGGGAGCTGCTGAAGGTATATTCCGGCTTTCTCAAGGATCATCTAAACGAAGTATGGCGTGCCCATGAGGACGGCATGGATGAAATCGCCGCCCACTGGAACATTACGGATTGACCTTTCCGGCATCCGGGCGCAGAAAAGACGTCCCCGTTGGGGGCGTCTTTTTCCGATTTATACAAGCGGATTTGTGGATAATACATAAAAAGAGGCCGATAATTTCTGTTTTCTATTGCATTTCTCCCGGCAAGTTACTATAATGTGCTTCGTAAAGTTCCCGGAAAACGGGAAACAAACTAAGGAGGAACCATATGAAAAAGACACTTTGCCTGCTTCTGGCTCTGGTCATGATCCTGAGCCTGGCTGCCTGCGGCAGCAAGCCCGCCGCGGCTCCCGCGGCCACCGAGGCCCCTAAGGCCGAGGAGCCCGCGCCCGCCGCCGAGCCCGCCGCCGAGCCTGAACCCGCCGCCGTGGAGCCCGACATGAGCTACACCATCCGCATCTACTCCAACTCCAACTCCACCGAGCGGACCACCTGGCTCATCAACGAGGCCAAGGCGGCCGGCTTCGACATCAGCATCGACGACAACTCCGTCATCTCCGGCGACACCGCCGCCATCCAAGCCGCCAACGAGAAGAAGGACGGCGATTTGATCTTCGGTCTGAACGAGACCCGCTGGGGCCAGCTGATCAACGGTCAGTATGAGAACCTGCGCATCATCGAGTGGACTCCCTCCTGGGCCGGCAGCGTGGATCCCGACTACGTGTATCCCGGCCAGGCCTACGGCATCGTCATCCAGAACGTTCTGATGCTCTACCGGAACGATGAGTTCGGCACCAAGGGCGAGGAGCTGCACTTTGAGCACTGGGCCGACATCGTCGACTGCGGCTACACCTGGTACCGCCAGGGCAAGGTCGGCGGCACCACCAACGCCAACATCAACTCCGCCATGCTCTACGCCTTCACCGATCCCGCCTCTCCCGCCGGCGGCATCTCCGTGGACGGCTGGAAGACCCTGTGGAAGTACTGCGCCAACGGCGTGTTCACCGGCGACTCCTACGGCTTCGATCCTCTGAACCGGGGCGACGTCCAGGTCGGCACGTTCTACTCCTCCTCCCTGTACGGCAAGATCGACGCCGCGGCTGACAGCAGCGAGCATCCCCTGCTGGGCACGCTGGAGCCCGAGAACTGGTCCCTGGTCGACATCGCTGACGGCACCTACTACATCGGCGAGTACATCGGCATCCTTGACAAGGCCGGCCGTACCGAGGCTCAGACCGAGACCGTCAAGGCCTTTGCCGAGTGGTTCGGCTCCGCCGAGGTCCAGGCTGCCTGGGCTGAGGAGTTCGACTCCTACCCGCTGAACAAGGACGCCGCCGCCATGGTTTATGACGGTGTGCCCGCCATCTACACCATCAAGAACTTCGCGCTGGAGAACGTCCCCGGCACCGACATGATCTATGCCGAGTACGTGGCCGCCCACAGCGCCGAGTGGACCAACATCATGACCAACCTGGGCTTCTACTGGAAGGATGCTGCCGACGCGCAGCCCGAGCCCGATTGGGACAACCTGGATTGGAGCACCCTGACCCAGAAGCAGGGCTGATTCCGAAGCTACCCCCAAAAACCAATATGGCGAGCCGGGTCCCCCGGCTCGCCATAGCCGTATAAAACGGGCGGCCGCAAGCGCCGGGAAGCAACGGCGTTTACGGGCGCCTTTTTTCAGGCGATACGAGAAATACTATACGAGGAGAGATGCGCAATGATCCGGCTCAACGACATCGTGGTGAAATTCGGGGATTTCACTGCCCTGCACGATATCAACGTCCACGTGAAGGAGGGCGAGTTCTTCACCTTCCTGGGGCCCTCCGGCTGCGGCAAGACCACCACCCTGCGGACCATCACCGGCTTCATCGAGCCCGCGGAGGGCACCGTGGTAGTGAAGGACCGGGACATCACCCACGTCCCCATTGAAGACCGCAACATCGGCATCGTGTTCCAGAGCTACGCCCTGTTCCCCACCATGACGGTGTATGACAACATTGCCTTCGGCCTGAAGATCAAGAAGATGAAGAAGGCGGAGATCGACAAGAAGGTCCGGGAGATCGCCAGAAAGGTGGACCTCTCGGACGAGCAGCTCCAGAAGGCCGTGAGCCAGCTCTCCGGCGGCCAGCAGCAGCGCGTGGCCATCGCCCGGGCGCTGGTGACCGAGCCCGCCATCATCTGCATGGACGAGCCCCTTTCCAACCTGGACGCCAAGCTCCGGGTGCAGCTGCGCAACGAGCTGAAGAAGATGCAGAAGGACTTTGGCATCACCACCATCTACGTCACCCACGACCAGGAGGAGGCGCTGACTCTCTCAGACCGGATCGCGGTGTTCAACAAGGGGTATATCGAGCAGATCGGCACTCCCAACGAGGTGTACAACTTATCCAGGACGGAATTTGTGTGCAACTTTCTGGGCGATATCAACCGCCTCTCGGACGAACTGGTGGAAAAGCTTGCCGCCGTTTCGCCGCAGATCAGTCCGGAAAAGCATAACTACATACGGCTGGAGCGGGTGCAGGTGAATGCGGAACCAAAAGAGGGGCAGCTTGCCCTTCCCGGTCATGTGGTCAGCCGCGAGTTCTACGGAATGTATATCAAGTACATGGTAGACGTGGGCTGTCAGACGCTGAAGGTCATCGAAAAAAACGGTGGACCTGCCGGCGGCAAGCTGCCGAACGATATCAATGTGGTGATCGATCCCGGCGACGTGATGGCCTACGAACCCGGAGAGGAAGTTGAGGTGGCCAAATGAACCGGACGCTGGAACATAAGCTTCGTCCGGAATGGCTGCTGCAGCTGGTGGGCATCTGCTTTTTCGCCTATCTCTTCTTCGGCTTTATGCTGATGCCCTGCCTGAACACCCTCACCAGCATTTTTCGGGCGAAAAACTCCGCCGGCGAGGTGGACCCCTTCGCGGTGATCCGCTTCTTCATGGCGGGCAAAATGAAGCGCTATGTGTGGAACTCCCTGAAGCTGGCGGTGTGCCTGGTGATCACGGTGAACGTGGTGGGCATCTCCCTGGTGCTGCTCACGGAATACTTTGACATCAAGGGCGCCAGGATCCTCCGCCTGGGCTACATGACCACCATGATCTATTCCGGCGTGGCCCTGGTCACCGGCTACATGTTCCTCTACGCCGGGGACGGCATGCTCACCAGCGTGATGAAGAACACCTTCCCGGACTTCAACCCCAACTGGTTTTCCGGCTTCAACGCGGTGCTCTTCACCATGACCTTCGCCTGCACCAGCAACCACATGCTCTTTTTGCGAAACGCCATCCGGGGCATTGACTACAACACG
>JAFSZH010000065.1 GCA_017455685.1 Oscillospiraceae bacterium | reverse complement strand
GGGCAGCAAGGTTTTTGCCAAAAACCTGATGAAGAAATACGGCATCCCCACGGCGGCCTACGAGGTCTTCGACGATCCGTCTGCGGCGCTGCGCTATCTGGAAACAGCGCCGCTGCCCGCGGTCATCAAGGCGGACGGCCTGGCTCTGGGCAAGGGCGTCCTCATCGCCATGACCCGGGAGGAGGCCTTCGCGGCGGTCCGGGAAATCATGGAGGAAAAGAAGTTCGGCGCGAGCGGGAACCAGATCGTCATCGAGGAGTTCCTGGAAGGGCCGGAGGTCTCCGTGCTCTCCTTCACCGACGGAAAGACCGTGGTCCCCATGGTGTCCTCCATGGACCACAAGCGGGCCGGAGACGGCGACACCGGGCTGAATACCGGCGGCATGGGAACCGTAGCGCCCAACCCCTATTACACCCCCGCCGTGGCGGAGGAGTGCATGGAAAAGATCTTCCTGCCCACGATCCGGGCCATGAACGCCGAGGGACGCACCTTCAAAGGCTGCTTGTATTTCGGACTGATGATCACCCGCGACGGACCGAAGGTCATTGAATACAACTGCCGATTCGGCGATCCCGAGACGCAGGTGGTGCTTCCCCTGCTGGAGAGCGATCTTTTTACCGTCATGCGCGCTGTCACCGACGGGAAACTGGCCGAAACGGAGGTCCGCTTCGGCGATAAGCACGCCTGCTGCGTGATCATGGCCTCGGAGGGGTATCCGGTGGCCTATAAAAAGGGCTTTCCGCTGACCATCCCCGAGGAAGTGCGGCGGAACGTATACGTGGCCGGCGCATCCCGGAAGGACGGAGTGCTCTGCACCAACGGCGGCCGGGTCCTGGGCTGCACAGCCGTGGCGGACTCCCTGCCCGAGGCCATCGAGCAGGCCTATAAGATGGTGGAAAAGATCCATTTTGAAAATGCCTATTACCGGCACGACATCGGCCAGAGAGCCCTGCGTGCTTTCCGGGAGGAATAAAATGGTATTCAGAGTCTATGTGGAAAAGAAAAAAGCCCTGGCTGACGAGGCAAGAGCTTTGAAAAACGACCTGCGTTCCCTGCTGGGCGTCGAGGGTCTGGAGGACGTGCGCCTTCTCAACCGGTACGATGCGGAGAACATCACCCCGGAGCTTTTCGCTTACGCGCAGAAAACCGTTTTTTCCGAACCACAGGTAGATTTGACCTATGACGAGCCGGACCTCTCCGGCGCGGCTGTGTTCGCGGTGGAGTATCTTCCCGGTCAGTTCGACCAGCGGGCGGATTCCGCCGCCCAGTGCATCCAGATCATCTCCCAGGGGGAGCGGCCGCTGATCCGTTCCGCCAAAGTGTACGCCCTGTACGGCGCTCTCACCGATGAGGAGATCGCCCGGATCAAGAAATACGTGATCAACCCTGTGGAGGCCCGGGAGGCCTCGCTGGAGAAGCCCGAAACTTTGGCGGCGGAGTACGAGATCCCCACCACGGTAAAGACCATCGACGGCTTCATCCGGATGGAGCGGCAGGAGCTGGACGCCTTCGGCGCGTCCCTGGGCCTGGCCATGGACAACGATGATCTGGCCTTCTGCCAGGCGTATTTCCGGTCTGAGCGCCGGGACCCCACCATCACCGAGATCCGCATGATCGACACCTACTGGTCCGATCACTGCCGGCATACTACTTTCAATACCATCATCGACGACGTGCGCTTCGAGGACCCCCTGCTTCAAAGCGCTTATGAGGAATACCTGTCCGTCAGGAAGTCCCTGGGCCGCACCAAGCCCGTCTGTCTGATGGATATCGCCACGCTGGCCGTGCGGCAGTTGAAGGCCGAGGGCAAACTGCCCGGGCTGGACGAATCCGAGGAGATCAACGCCTGCACGGTGAAGATCCAGGTGGAGACGGACGGCGTCAAGGAGCCCTGGCTGCTGCTCTTTAAAAACGAGACCCACAACCATCCCACGGAGATCGAGCCCTTCGGCGGCGCGGCCACCTGTATCGGCGGCGCTATCCGGGACCCCCTCTCCGGCCGTTCCTACGTTTACGGCGCCATGCGCGTCACCGGCGCGGCGGACCCGCTGAAGCCAGTCAGCGAGACCATCCCCGGAAAGCTGCCCCAGCGGAAGATCGTGACCACCGCTGCGGCGGGCTATTCCTCCTACGGCAACCAAATCGGCCTTGCCACCGGCATCGTGGACGAGCTCTATCACCCCGGCTATGCCGCCAAGCGTATGGAGATCGGTGCGGTCATCGCAGCCACTCCCGCGGAAAACGTCCGGCGGGAGGTCCCCGCTCCCGGGGACGTGGTGATCCTGCTGGGCGGCAGCACCGGACGGGACGGCATCGGCGGGGCCACCGGCTCCTCCAAGGCTCACACCGCCCACTCCGTAGAGACCTGCGGGGCCGAGGTGCAGAAGGGCAACGCCCCCGAGGAGCGCAAGCTCCAGCGACTGTTCCGCAATAAAGAGGCCTGCCGGATGATCAAGCGCTGCAACGACTTCGGCGCCGGTGGCGTGAGCGTGGCGATCGGCGAGCTGGCCGACGGGCTGGAGATCGACCTGGACGCTGTGCCCAAGAAGTACGAGGGCCTTGACGGCACGGAGCTGGCCATCAGCGAGTCCCAGGAGCG
The DNA here is from genome assembly GCA_017455685.1 of Oscillospiraceae bacterium. Lineage (GTDB taxonomy): Bacteria > Bacillota > Clostridia > Oscillospirales > Oscillospiraceae > Apopatocola. Next base: position 24,859 of record JAFSZH010000065.1, on the reverse strand, counting down.
CATGGCCGTGGTGGTGGAGGCGAAAGACGTGGCCGCCTTCCTCCGGCTGGCGGACCTGGAAAACCTGCAGGCCTGCCCTGTGGCGGAGGTAAAGGCCGAGCCACGGCTTCGTATGCACTGGAACGGAAACGTCATCGTGGACGTGAGCCGGGAATTCCTGAACTCCAACGGCGCGGACAAGCATATCGTCGTCGAGCCAGCCGCCCCCGCCGCCTGGGTAAAGCCCGTGACCGGGTCCTTCCGGGAAAACCTGTTCTCCCTGGCCGGGGATCTGAATATCTGCTCCAAACGGGGCCTCTCCGAACGGTTCGACTCCACCATCGGCGCCGGAACAGTGCTGATGCCCTGGGGCGGCAAGTATCAGCTGACCCCCGCCCAGGCCATGGTGCAGAAGATCTCCGTAGAGAAAAAGCACACGGACGACTGCTCGCTGATGGCCTGGGGCTACAACCCCTTTATCACCGAGAAGAGCCCCTATCACGGGGCCTATCTGGCCGTGGTGGAATCGGTCAGCAAGCTGATCGCCTCCGGCGCCCGGTTTGAGGACGTTTATCTCACCTTCCAGGAATATTTTGAAAAGCCCATGCGGGATCCCCGCCGCTGGGGAAAACCCTTTGCAGCGCTTTTAGGCGCCTTCAAAGCCCAGCTGGAGCTGGGGATCGGCGCCATTGGCGGCAAGGACTCCATGTCCGGCTCCTTTGAGGATCTGGACGTCCCTCCCACGCTGGTATCCTTTGCGGTAACCACAGGAAAGACGGATGAAATCATTTCTCCGGAATTCAAGGGACCGGGCCACAGGGTCTATCTCCTTGTGCCGGAGAAAAACGAGAACGGCCTGCCCGATACCGCCTCCCTGCTGTCGCTGTTCGATACCGTGACGGAGCTGGTCCGGTGCGGCAAAGCCCTGGCGGTGTATACTCCCGGACCGGGCGGCGCGGCGGAGGCCGTGATGAAGATGTGCTTCGGCAACGGCGTGGGCTTCCGCTTCGCGGAGGACGCCGGGCCGGAGCGAGTCTTCGGTTACAGCTACGGTTCCTTCATTGTGGAATCCGCGGAGGCGTTGGACGCGTACCTGCTGGGCGTCACCACGGAGGAGGACAGCATCGTCGGGCCCGCCGGGGAAAAGCTCTCTCTCCGGGATCTGCAGGCCGTCTGGGAGGACAAGCTGGAGAGCGTTTACGCCTGCAACATCCCCGCTTCCGGCGCGCCCATGGAGACCTTCAGCTATGAAGCATCGGAGCGGAAAGCCACGGCCATCCGCTGCGCCAGGCCCAAAGTGCTGATCCCCGCCTTCCCCGGCACCAACTGCGAGTACGACAGCGCCAAGGCCGTCCGGGACGCGGGGGCCGAGCCGGAGATCATCGTAGTCAACAACCTGACCGCCGAGGGCATCTCCCGCAGCGTGGAGCGGTTCGCCGCCGCGCTGAAGGACGCTCAGATGGTGTTCATACCCGGCGGCTTTTCCGGCGGCGACGAGCCGGACGGCTCCGGCAAGTTCATCACGGCCTTCTTCCGCAACGCCGCCGTCAAGGAGGGCATTACGTCGCTGCTGGACATACGGGAAGGACTGATGTGCGGCATCTGCAACGGCTTCCAGGCTCTCGTCAAGCTGGGGCTTGTCCCCTACGGCAGGATCATCGACGCAGACGAGCACTGCCCCACCCTGACCTTCAACACTATCGGCCGTCACCAGTCCCGCATCGTCCGCACCCGGGTGGCCTCCAACAAGTCCCCCTGGCTGGCTCTGACGGAGCCGGGCCAGGTGTATAACGTGCCCATCTCCCACGGCGAGGGGCGGTTCCTGGCCGAGGAGACGTTGATCCGTCAGATGGCTGCCAACGGACAGATCGCCACCCAATACGTGGATCTGGACGGAAACGCCACCGAGGATATCCGCTTCAATCCCAACGGCTCCCTGTACGCCATCGAGGGCATCACCTCTCCCGACGGCCGGGTCTTTGGCAAGATGGGCCACTCCGAGCGCATCGGCAGCGGCCTTTACCGGAACGTGCCTGGCAATTACGATATCCGGATGTTCGAAGCGGCGGTCAGATATTTCCGCTGATCTCTCAAAACAGAAAAACTGCCCTGCGGCGCAAAGCCGCAGGGCAGTTTTCGCTGAACGGAGGATCACGCCTCCTCCGGAACCAGCTCGGAATACTCAATGGGCACGTCAAACGTTTTTCCGAGGCTTTCCGCATCAAAGCTCTTTTCCGCCATGTCGCCTGTGCGGACGGTGAGCTTGACGCTGCCGTCCTCCTGGAACTCATAGTCATAGTCGTTGATGATCTCCGTGGAGAAGCCGTCCCCGGCGATCCGGTACGAGATCACGCTGCCGGTGGCGGCGCCGCCGCTGCCGCGAACAGAAAAAACGCCGTTGTCTAAAGATACGGACGCCCGCTCTCCCAGAGCCTGCTCCTTGCAGAGGTAGACCATTTTTTCCCCGTCAAAGGCGTAGATCCCGATGGGCTGCTGATGTTCCTCGTTCCCCACGGCGATCACCAGCTCTTTGACGCCGTTGCCGTCGAAATCGTAATAGCCGTAATACACCTTGTTCTCCTCGAAACGCAGCAGTATAGCGGAGTACCAGGGGATCTCCGGATGGGCGGCTTCGTCGAAGTTTTCGGGGTCAAAGGGAAGGATCGACAGGTATTCTCCCAGCAGGGAGGCCGCTGCGGCGTCGTACTTGTCCGGATCGAAGGTGGGGATAGGTTCCGGCGTCGGCTCCGGTGTAGGCTCGGGTGTGGGAGCCTCGGTGGCTTCCGGCGGCGCGGCGGTGACGGGCGGGTTGGTGGTATAGGGCTTCGGGCTCTCTGCGGCGCAGCCGCACGCTGCGGCCAGACAGAACAAAACGGCGGCGATACAAACGATCTTTTTCATTTCTTACTGCTCCTGTGTTTCGATCTCCGGCACTTCCAGCGCCAGGTACTGTTCCACGATCTTCAGCACGGATTCGTCCTTGAGGATAATGGAGATCTCGATCCGGCGGTTGGCGGCCCGGCCGGCCTCAGTGTCGTTGGATTCCACCGGACGGGTGAGGCCGTAGCCGGCGGCGCAGAAATACTGAGCGTACTCGTTCAGCTCTCCCCGGTTGGCAGAGAGAAGGTAGTTCAGAACGGAGTTGGCCCGATCCGTGGACAGCACCCGGTTGGATTCCGCTGTGCCGATACTGTCAGTATGCCCGGAAATCACGATGCTGTCAACGTATTTTGCATTTTCTTCATCGGAGAGAAATTTGGAAAAAACCTGCACCAGCTGATCCAGCACCGGACGACTGTCCGGCTTGATCTCCGAGGAGCCCAGATCGAACAGCACGCCTTCGCTGAGGATGATGCTGCCGTTCTCCCCGATGGAGACCTTGGCGGCGTCGCCCATGACGTCCACGATGCTCTCCCGGATCTGCTCGAGGATGGACAGCCGGAACACCGCGATGGTCTGCATCTGGGATCGCATCTCCCGCAGCTCCGAGTCGGCGGCGGCAAGATAATCCTCCTGCCGGTCGATCAGCTCCTGCTGCCTGGCGATGGTCTCCTCCTGGCCGCTGATCTCCTCGGCGTAGGCGTCCAGATCCCGGGCGTACTGGTCGATGCGCCGGGCATACTGGGTGATCTCCTCCTGCTGGTTGTGGAGCGTCAGCTGGGCGTCTTCCAGGTCCTTGGAGACCAGCAGCAGCTTTCCCTGAGCCTCGGAGAGCAGCGCCTCGGCATCCTCAACTTCCAGCAGCGTGGCGGAGAGCTGGAGACGGGTGTCTTCCAGCACCTCCTGGGTGTTCTGCAGATCGTTGCCGGTGATAAGATTCTGGATATAGGACAGCAGCATAAGGAAAAACAGAATAAGCGCCAGCGCGGACATCATATCCGCGTAGGACGGCCAGAAGCCCTGCTCCCCTTCCGCCGTCTTGACGAGGGCGGAACCGGCTCCGGAACGGACGCGCTTCATCGTCCCGCTCCTTCGTTCATCTTTCGGAAAGCGGCGGAGAGATCACGCACTGCCAGATCCAGCCGTTCCACGCTGCCCCGGAGGTTATAGTCGAACTCGGAGAAGTCTCGGACGCCGGAGTTGAACTTCTCCACGGTCTGATGGAACGCCACCAGATAGGGCTTGCTGCCCTCCATGGTCTGCCGCAGAGAGGTCCCGGCGGCGTTCAGCGAGGATTCCATGCTCTCGGAGGCCCGGTCCAGCGCGCTGATCATGCTCTTGATGAGCTGCTCTTCTCCCTTGACGGGCTGATCGGGCAGCGTCGGTCCCACCTCGTGATCCAGCCAGAGCTCCAGCTGGGTGGCCAGCTTCTCCCGCTGGCTCTGGGGGTTGAAGATGGTGCGCAGGATGGTCAGCAAAATGGAGCAGCCCGCTCCGACCAGCGAGGTATAGAACGCCACGCCCATGCCGGACAGGGCGGACATGAGCCCGCCGCCTACGCTGTCCAGCACGCTCAGCCACTCGGAGGTGTTGCTGTAGCTGATCAGCCGGGTCAGCGAGGTCACGGAAAGACTCAGCCCCAGGAACGTACCGAACAGGCCCAGCGTGACGAAAAGGGACACGGCATTGTTGAGAAAACGCTCTGCCAGCAGTAGACCGTTGAGCTTCACACCCATGACGCTGGTGATGATGCCGGGAGTATTGGTATCCTGGCCGAAGTCCTTATAGGCGGAGGAAAAGTCATTTTTCAGCTCCGTCAGGAAAGGATGATCCTCCTCCCTGCCCTCACTGACGAGATTCGAAATGCGCCGGTAGCGGCCGCAGACGATGAACAGCGCAGCCAGCGCCGCGGCGAAAAGCGCCAGGATCACGAAGATCACCACGGCGCCGGCCTGGGGCATGTCTTTGAGAACGTAGAACAATTGTCTTCCCCGCTTTCTCTTGAAGATTCAGATGGCTTGAAATAACCATATTTTATCGTAACTATGACGAAAAACACTGAAAAAAAGTTCACGGATCATTCCGCAGCGCGCTGCCGGAGGCATGGTTTTTTCCGGGAAAGCGTGCTATAATGATTCGCGAACAAAAAAGAAAACGGAGGAAGCTCACATGACAAGTAAGGAAAGATTTTTGAAATACGTCAGCTATCACACCACGTCCAGCGAGGAGAGCGAGACCAGTCCCTCCACCATGCGTCAGCTGGACCTGTCCAGAGAGCTGCTTGCGGAGATGAAGGACCTGGGGCTCCGGGACGTTTTTATGGACAGCTGCGGCAACGTGATCGGCACCCTGCCTGCCGCGCCGGATACGGAAGCCCCCGTGGTGGCGCTCATCGCTCACGTGGACACCTCCTGCGCCGCAAGCGGTGAGAACGTCCATGCCCGGGAAGTGCTCTATGACGGCACGGAGATCGTCCTGGGCCACGGCGTCACCCTAGGCGAGAGCCGGTTCCCCTTTATGAAGGAGGTCCGGGGCAAGAAACTGCTGGTCACCGACGGCTCCACTCTGCTTGGCGCCGACGACAAGGCGGGCGTGGCGGAAATCATGACCGCCGTGGAGACCCTGCTCCGGGAGGAGATCCCCCACGGCGAGCTGCGGATCATCTTCACCACGGACGAAGAGGTCGGCCGGGGAACCGAAGGTCTGGACGTGAACGCCCTGGGCTGCCGGTGGGCTTACACCGTGGACGGCGGTGCGCTGGGCGGATATGAGTACGAGAATTTCAACGCGGCGTCCGCACGGGTCCGGTTCCACGGGGTGGGCATCCATCCCGGCTCGGCGAAGGGCATCATGAAAAACGCCGCGACCATCGGCATGGAGTTCCACGCCCTTCTCCCGGCCGACCAGGTGCCCGAGAAGACCGAGGGCTACGAGGGCTTCATCCATCTGATGAATATGACCGGGAACGTGGTGGAAGCGGAGCTGGACTACATCATCAGGGACCACGACAAAGAGCTCTTTGAAGCGAAAAAGCGGCTGATACTCGATGCGGCGGACAAAATCAACGGCATTTACGGCCCGGGTACGGCGGAAGCCGAGCTGCGGGACGGTTATTACAACATGAAGGAAAAGATCCTGCCCCACGCTCATTTGCTCACCCGGGCGGAGGACGCCTTCCGCGCCTGCGGCGTAACGCCCTATTCCGAGCCGGTCCGGGGCGGAACCGACGGAGCCGTGCTCACCTGGGAGGGGCTTCCCTGCCCGAACCTCTCCACCGGCGGCTATAACTTCCACGGCGTCCAGGAGTTCATCCCCGTGGACAGCCTGGAAATCATGCCCCGGGTACTTATTGAGATCGTCAAGAGCTTCTGCGGAGACCGGACGGCATGAGCCGTTTCTGGATACGGCTCTGCAAGCTCCTGGCCGCCGCGGCGCTGGTATTTCTTCTGGGACTGGTGATCTGGACTTTTCTCCGGGCGGCGCGGAACGCGGCTTCTCCTGCAGCAGACAATGCCTCACCGGCCCCGGCCGGGGCGACAGCGACGCCGATTCCCACGATGGCTCCGCCTGTCACGGCCACGCCTGCGCCCACGGCCACGCCGGTCCCCACCCCCTCGCCCACACCGGAGCCGGTGAGATACGTGATCTCCCTGGTGGGCGACTGCACGCTGGCCAGCTATCCCGACATCAGGGGCTGGGGCGTTTCCTTCGAGTCTGTGGTCGGAACAGACTGGGATTATCCTTTCTCCGGCACGAGGGAGCTTTTTCTCCATGACGATCTGACCGTTGCGAATCTGGAATGCTGCATTTCCGATCTGACGGCCTGGGCGCCCACCACGTTTTCGTTCCTGGCGCCGTCGGAGGCGGTGGAGATCCTGACCCGGGGCGGCGTGGACGCGGCCACCATGGCCAACAATCACGCCATGGACTTCGGTCAGGCGGTCTACGACGACACGGCTGCCAATCTGGACCGGGCGGGGATCGCCCACACAGGCGACGGCGAGGGGATCCTTCTGGTCACGCCCTCCGGTCTCACGGTGGGGCTCTACGGGACCTATGCCTATCATAACCCCGACCCGGACACCGTCGCCGCCGGGGTTCGGGAGCTCCGGGAACGGGGAGCGGAGATCGTTGTGGTATGCGCCCACTGGGGCAACGAGGCAAGCTACTATAAAAAACGACAATCAGGTCCAATGCGCCCGCGCGGCCATCGACGCCGGAGCGAACATCGTCGTAGGCCACGGCCCCCACCGGCTGCAGACAGCGGAGACGTACAACGGCGGCGTGATCTTTTACAGTCTCGGCAACTTCGTTTTCGGCGGCAACACGGCCCCCGGGGACCTGGACTCCGCCGTGGCCCAGGTGGTGATCGAACGCGCCACGGACGGATCGCTGTCCGTCAGCGGGACGAGGATCTATCCCTGCAGCATCAGCTCCCGCGCCGACGGGAACGACTACCGCCCCACGCTGTATGAGCCGGGCACCGAGGAATACGACCGGGCCATGAGCAAGATCGACGGCTCCTGGACCGGGGAAAACCAGGTGATTGACTACTCCTTCATGCATAAAGAATAAACGACCGCTGAGCGGAAAGCTCAGCGGTCGTTTTCCTTCTGTCAGGAGAGCAAGCTCTCGAACTCTTCTTCCGTGATCACCGGAACACCCAGGGCCTTCGCCTTGACCAGCTTGCTGCCGGCGTTCTCCCCTGCCAGCAGATAGCCGGTCTTTTTGCTGACGGAGCCGGTCACCTTTCCGCCGTTGGCGAGGATCTTTTCCTCGATCTCCTTGCGGCCATACTTTTCCAGCGTGCCGGTAACAACGAACACCAGCCCCTGCAGTTTTTCCGAGTCGGAGCGGATCTCCGGCATGGCCATGTTCACGCCGGCGGCTGCCAGCTTGCCGAGAATGAAGCGGTTTTCCTCGTTCCGGAAGAAATCATGGATGCACACCGCCGTAGTGGGGCCTATATCCTGGATCACGGAGAGCTCCTCCACCGAGGCCCCGGCCAGCTCGGAGAGCGTTTTGAAGTGGCTCATGAGCTCCCGGGCGGTGGACTGTCCCACGTTGCGGATACCCAGCCCGGTAAGGAGCTTCACCGGGTCGTTTTCCTTGGAACGCTCGATGTTCGCCAGCAGCTTGTCTGTGTTCTTCTCCTTGCCGATGATCCCCTTTTCGATCAGCTCGTCCCGGCGGTCCTTCAGGGAATAGATATCCGCGTAGTCCTTCAGATATCCCTCGGTGACCAGCGCGTCGATCAGCGTCTCCCCCAGCCCCATGATGTCCATGGCGGAGCGGCCGCAGAAATAGGAGATAGTCCGGCTCAGCTGGGCCGGACAGGCCGGGCTGACGCAGCGGTAATCCGCCGTGTCTTCTTCCCGGATCACGGCTTCCCCGCACACCGGGCAGCGGAGCGCCACGGTGTAGATCGCCTCCGGCTCCTTGACGACAGCCCCCAGCTTGGGGATGATGTCGCCGGACTTTTTCAGCAGATACTGCCCGCCCAGGCCGATATGCTTTTCCGTGATGTAGTCCTGATTGTGCAGGGTCACCCGGGACACGTTGGTGCCGCAGAGCCGGGCGGGCTTCCCCGTCTCGGCGTCGGATACGTGGCCGATGAAACCAAGCTTTCCGGTCCGGCCCACGGTGACTTCGATCTCATCCATCACCACCACCCGTTCCTCAGGCGGGTATTTGAAGGCGATGTGCCCGGCAGCGTACTTGCTCCCGGCGGGGAAATCGTCCCGGAGGCGCACGTCGTCCAGCTTCACCACCGCTCCGTCGATATCATAGGGCAGGTCCTGCCGCATTTCCCCGATCTGACGGATGGCGTCGATCACCTCTTCCTCCGTCTCGCAGAGGATATGACGCACCACCGGCACCCCCGCCGCGGCCAGAGCGTCCATGCCCTGACAGTGGCTGAACATGAACTGACGGGGGTCGGCGTCCTGGATGTTGAAGACGAACATACTCAGCCCCCGGTCCCTGGTGACGGCGGGATCCAGCTGCCGGAGCGTGCCGGCGGCCAGATTCCGGGGATTGGCGGAGGCTTTCTTCCCCGCCTCTTCCATCTGCTCGTTGAAACGGAAAAAGGCGTCGTGGGTCATGTAGACCTCGCCCCGGAGCTCCAGATACTCGCAAGGCAGGTCCAGCTCCCGCTTTACGTCCGGGATCATAAGGGCATTGGCGGTCACGTCCTCGCCGGTGCGGCCGTCTCCACGGGTCTCGGCCAGAAAGAGCGTCAGCTTCCCCGTGCTTTCGTTCCGGCGATACCGCAGGGACATGCTCAGCCCGTCGATCTTCGTCTCCACGGAGAACCTGCACCCCGGATGGATGGCGTGGACCTTCTGCACCCAGGCGGTCACGTCCTCCTCGTGGAAAACGTCCTCGATGGACAGCATGGGCACGTTGTGGGCCACCTTGACGCCCGCTTCACGCTTGGCCACGCCGCCGATGATCTGGGAGGGCGAATTGGCGTCCACCCACTCGGGGTGTTCCCGCTCCGCGGCTTTCAGCCGCTGCATCAGCTGGTCGTATTCATAGTCGGAGATCTCGGGGGCGTCCTGGTTATAGTACCGGTCCATGTGGTACTTGATGGTCTTCTGAAGCTGGACGTATTCCTCTCTGTTCATGGGCGTACTCCTTACTGGTTCGTTCGGAAGGGTTTTTCGGCGGAAATATAGGTGTCGGGCACCCGCCCGACGATGACGGTCTCGGCCACCAGGACCTCTGTAATGATCCGGGCGGATCGGATCTCCCAGGGAAGCAGCACGTCCGCGTCTACCTGCACCTCCAGCAGAAGCTGGTGCTTCGTCTGGTTGATGCCGGCGTCGGACAGGACGTTTTTGAACTCCACCCGGGAGGACGTGAGCATGGTGATCCTGACGGGGATCCGGGGTCCCCTGCCCATAAGCAGAGAGATCCCCAGCAAATCCCATAGCGGCACACGGAGGTTCAGATCCCCCGCGTTGGCGGCAGTGACCACGTCCTTGAGCAGCTCCGAGGAGAGAATGTTCACCCGGGCGGTATCGGTGACGATAGCGGTGATGTTCCCGGCGGCGTCCTTCTCAAAGCTGACAAAGGAACCGCCTTCTCCCTCCAGCCGGCGCATCTTGTCCTCCACGATGGCGCTGACCCGCTGTGTGATCAGGTCCGATGCGTTGGACACGGCCATGGAACCGGTGAGGGTTCGAAAAACGTGGAACACGGGCACGGAGATCAGGCACAGCGCCAGGAAAAGGACCGTCAGCGCCCGTCGTGTCTTTTTCCGGAGCGACCGGCTTTTTATGGCAGCGTCCGGGGCGAAAGATCGTATAGGCATAAGGCAACCCCCTTATGCCCAGTATATGCTTTACAGCAGCATTTCAGACAGCGCGCTCATCACGCCGATCTTCCCCGCCTCGTAGGTCAGACCGCCCTGCAGGAAGCCCAGATAGGGCTCCCGGAGAGGTCCGTCGCAGGAGAGCTCCAGGGACGCCCCCTGGATAAAGGTGCCGGCGGCCATGACCACCTGGCTATCGTAGCCGGGCATGGCGTCGGGTACGGGCGAGGCGAAGCTGTCCACCGGGGAACCGCGCTGGATGCCCTGACAGAATCTGATGAGATTGTCGGCGGTTTTCAGACGGATGGTCTGTATGATATCGGACCGGGGTTCATCCGGCGCGGGATAGGTCTCAAAGCCCAGCGCCGAGAGGATCCCGGCGGCGAAGACCATGGTTTTCAGCGCCTGGGAAACGGTGTGGGGCGCGAAGAAGAATCCCTGGAACAATGCCCGGTTGGATTCCAGCGTGGCGCCGCACTCGCTGCCGATGCCGGGAACGGACAGCCGCTCGGCGGCGTATTCCACCAGATCGGCCCGTCCGGCCACGTATCCGCCCATGGGGGCCAGGCCGCCGCCGGGATTTTTGATCAGCGACCCGGCAATGAGATCTGCACCCACCGCGCAGGGCTCACGGGTCTCGGTGAATTCCCCGTAGCAGTTGTCCACCACCACGGCGGTGTCCGGGCTGACGGCCTTGACCGCTTCAGTGATGCGCCCGATCTCCTCCACGGAGAGGGCGCGGCGAGGGGCGTAGCCCCGGCTCCGCTGGATATAGGCCACGGCGGGACGCAGCTCCGCCGCCTCGCGCCGGATGGCCTCATAATCCGCTCCACCGTCGGCAGCCAGCTCGATCTGCCGGTACTTCACCCCGTAGGAGGAGAGCGAGCCCCGCTCACCGCCCACGATGACCGAGTGGAGGGTGTCGTAAGGCGCGCCGGTGACAGAGAGCATCACGTCCCCCGGCTGCAGCGTCCCGTAAAGAGCGCAGGCGATGGCGTGGGTGCCGTTGACAAAGGTGGTGCGCACCAGGGCGCGTTCCGCGCCGAAGACCCGGGCGAAGATCTTCTCCAGCGTCTCCCGGCCCAGGTCGTTATATCCGTATCCGGTGGTCCCGGCGAAGCAGGCGTCCGACACCCGGTGTTCCCGAAAGGCGTCCAGCACCCGCCGGGTGTTTTCCTCGGCGGTGCGCTCCAGCCGTCTGAAGACGGGCTGCAGGGCGTCCTCCGTTTTTTCCGCAAGGGTCCAAAGTTGTTTTTCGTTCAAGGTAATGTGACCTCCGGCATTTATTACAGTTCGTTGACGATGCTTTTGAAGGTGTTTCCCCGTTCCTCGAAGTTTTTGAACATATCGAAGGAGGCGCAGGCGGGCGAGAGCAGTACCATATCCCCTTCTTTCGCCGCGGCGGAGGCTGCCAACACGGCATCCCGGAAGGAGGGGATCACGTGGACGGGCAGGGCCGACGGATCGTAGTACCGGGACGCTTTTACCGCCGCCAGGATCTTTTCCGCCGTGAACCCGGTCAGAAAGAGCTCCTTCACGTGCAGACAGATCTCGTCTCCCAGGACGTCGAAGGGAAGGTGCTTGTCGTATCCGCCGGCGATCAGGATGGGCTTTCGGTCCAGGGCGTGGAGCCCGGCGATGGTCCGGGTGGGACTGGAGGCGATGGAGTCGTTGCAGTAGGTGACGCCCCGCAGGGTGCGGAACTTCTCCAGCCTGTGGGCGACCCCGGCAAATTCCCTGGCCACCCGACGGCAGTTCTCCGGAGACACGATCCCGTCCACAGCGGCAAAAGCCGCCATGAAGTTCTCCGCGTTGTGCAGACCCGGAATGCGGATCTCGTCTGCATCGAGAAACCGCTCCGACGTTCCGTTTTCACTGCGCCATATGATCCCGTCCTCCATATAAAAGCCGTTTTCCGGCCGGGTCTGCCGGGAGAAAAACCGGACTTGTCCCCTGCTCTCGGCGGCGAAGGAAGCGGTGATGGCGTTGTCAGCGTTGAGCACCAGCACGTCGTCCTTCTCCTGGGCGAGGAAGATCTGCTTTTTCGAGACCTGATAATCCTCATAGCTGTCATGCACGTCCAGGTGGTTCGGGCTGACGTTGGTGATCACGGCGATGCGGGGATGGCATGCCATGCTGTGGAGCTGAAAGGAGCTGAGCTCCAGCACGATCCAGTCCGAGACGGCCATTTCCGAAACCCTGTCCAGCAGGGGCGTTCCGATGTTGCCGCCCAGAAACACGCGCATCCCCTGGGCCTTCAGCAGCTCGGAAATGACGGTCGTGGTGGTGGTCTTCCCATCCGAGCCCGTAACGGCGATGATATGACCGGGACAGAGGGCGAAGAACGCCTCCATCTCCGAGGTGAGCTGCGAGCCGCGCTTGGCGGCTTCACGCAGCGCCGGTACCGTGGGCAGAAGCCCTGGGGTGCGGAAGATCACGTCCTCTGTCAGATTCGAGAGGTATTCGTCCCCCAGGACGAGAGTGCAGCCCCGCGCTTCCAGCTCGTCGGCCTTCGGGCCCATTTTTTCCCGGTCCTGTTTGTCCCGGACGGTGACGCGGCAGCCGGCGTTCAGAAGAAGCTCCAGAAGCGGCTTGTTGCTGACCCCGAGGCCGATCACGGCGACGGTTTTGGATTTGAGGGAATCTATGTATTGATCGAGAGTCATAACGCTCCTCCCATGATCGCGTTTTTCCATATTATATGCTTTCGGCCGGGGAAATTCAATCCTTGATTCGTATCGCCGGGCGCTGCAAAAACCCGGTTGACAAGGGCAAAACAGTTGTGTAGAATACTGCTGTTGAGCAGATCGAGCAGCCGCGGGCATAAGGCGAAAGCCTGTGCGTGAGGAAAGTCCGGGCTCCATAGGGCAAGGATAACGGGTAACGCCCGCCGGGGGTGACCCCAGGACAAGTGCAACAGAGATATACCGCTGCGGGGGCTCGCACCCGCGCAGTAAGGGTGGAAAGGCGAGGTAAGAGCTCACCCATCGTCCGGAGACGGAACGATGCTGTAAACTCTATCCGGAGCAACGCCGTGGAGGGACATAAGATCGGCCCGGTCGTCCCGAGGAGGCGGCTGGAACGCATCGGCAACGGTGCGTCTAGATAGATGGCTGTTTGAGACAGAACCCGGCTTACAGATCTGGTCAATACAATATAACGCCCCTGTGACCGCATGAGATCACAGGGGCGTTTTTTACGCATTCGGCGTCGCCGTGGGTTTGGCGCTGGCCTTTTCCGCCGGAGAGGCGGAAGGGCTCGTCTCAGGCCGGGACGTGGCGGTGTTGCCGGTGTCGCTGTCGGTGATGATGCCGTCATCATCCCGGACAACGCCGTCGTTCATATCCGGCGTTACCACCATTGGGCTGGCGGACACGATGGGCGAGCCGTCAGGCAGGACTTCCGTGGCGCCGTTTCTGCCGCAGGCGACAAGGAAAGAGAACGCCAGCAGCACCGCGAGAGAATATATCGTTTTCTTTTTCATTCTCGAAAACCTCCAAAATGAATTCTCCCTTAGGATGTCGGTTTTGCGGAGAATTATCGGCGGTTTTCCGATGAAAAAACTGGAAGCGATCTCGCATCGCTTCCAGTTTGACAGTTTTTATTTTCTGCGCCGGTTGTTGCTCCGGCGGTCGGCATAGAGCTTGTTGCCGCTCATTTTGCTGTCGGATTCCTGCATGAAGTGCCTCAGCTTGTCTTCAAAGCTGGCGTCGGCGGAAGGTCCGTGCAGCTCGCCGGCGTATGGCTCGGCGGAGGGCCTGGGCTCCGGGCGGGCGGTCATGGGACGGCTGACGCTCGCCTGGGCTTGCCGCGGTGCGGCTTTAAAGCCCGGCTGCTGCAGCTGCTTGATGGACAAATTGATCTTGCCTGCTTCGTTGACGCTGATGACCTTCACCTGGACGGACTGGCCCATAGTGAGAAAATCATTCACGTCATTTACAAACGCGTTGGCGATTTCGGAGATATGTACAAGACCGCTTGCTCCCCCCGGCAGCTGTACAAACGCACCGAATTTTGTGATCCCGGTCACTTTTCCGTCCAGGATGGATCCTACTTCGAAGTCCATGCGCATCCTTTCTTTTCTCTCTGACTGTGTTGATCTTTGCCTTGCATATATCGTTCTGCGGTTAAGCAGGTAGTTTCTCCTCACGGCGCTTTGGCGCCGAGCTCCTCCCGGAGACCGTCCGCCGTCTGCTCCAGGACGACCAGCGCCGTCTCGGCGCGCGCGATCTCCTTCCATACGCCGACCACCCTTGTCAGAGCGAAGATCAGCGCGGCGGAAATAATGAAAGCATACATCCAGCGGGTGATATTCTGCATAACTGCTCCTGCGGACAAAGTATCCGAAAAAACGGATATAATGCCCTGCGATTAAACGTATTGTATACGATTTTTTTGGGAATGCAATTGTTTTTTTGCATTTTTATCAAAGAGTTTGCTTTAGCAAACTAAATCCATGCAATATTCATGCAAAACAGGCGTTTATTTCTGAAAAAAATGCTTGAACAACGCCGTCAACGCGCCTGCCGCAAAGAACAGTCCGCCGAAGGAAGCCAGCAGAAAGAAGGGCCGGAGTCCGGCACCGGTGAGAAGACCGACGGCAAAGACGGCGCAGCCGAACAGCACGAGGAAAAAAAGATCTGCCATCCAGCCGCGATACCCCGACAGACAGGAGAAAAAACCGCGCAGCAAAGCGTAGGCGGCACCACCGGAAAGTCCAAGCACAAGAGCGGTCAGCAGCTCCGAGAGCTGCGTTTTTACGGCGACGTTCATCTGCCCAGCCAACCGAACAGACCGGAACGCTCTCTTACGTTTTCATAGTTCATGGCGCTTACCTCCCCGGTCATGACCAGATCTCCCGTTTCCACCGATAGGCTTTCCACATGGAGGCCGTCCCCGTGGACGATGAGATCGCCCAGGTCGGTCTTCATGCGGATGAGAGTGTCGTCAAACTCAATGACCTCCGACACGCCCGAAACGCTGAGCCGTTTTCTGCTCTCCAGGATCAGGTTCTGGGCCCGCGGGCGTTTCTCTTCCCCCTGCATACCATCGCCTCCGGTACAGTATAGTGGAAGCGGGGCGTAAAATATGCTTCTTCTTGACAGCCTTATCCGGAAATGATACTTTAAGAATCGCCGAACAGCCGTGCCGGTGTGGCGGAATTGGCATACGCATGGGACTTAAAATCCCAGGCCGCGAGGCATACGGGTTCGACCCCCGTCACCGGCACCAAGATCCCCGGACCACCGTTGGTGGCCCGGGGATCTTGAAACTAATATAAGGGGCCGAACCCGAGGGCACTTGACAAAGCCCCGGGGATTGCATCGCAGTCACTGAGAGAGCTTTAGGACGAATGGACGGTTTTCTCCCGGAAAAAACCTTATATTTGTGTATCTTGCCAGTAGCTTTTGCCATTTAAAGTGCTATAATTTAAATTGCGTAAGGAAAGGAGGATCAGGCATGCGCTTTGATCGATTCAGCTTTGGTCGATTTACCATCCGCTATTTTGCGGGTGTGTATAGCTATGCCCGATTTTATGTTGTTTTCTTCCTTTCCGGCGGTGAACGCGTCTCTGCATGAGCGAGTGAGTCAATGCAGCGGCCCTGCCGGACGGCAGGGCCGCTTTTATATTGAATTTTATGAAGGAGCGATTCAAATGAAAAAGGTCATTTCCATTCTGTTGTGCCTGGTGCTCATCCTCTCCCTGGCTGCCTGTGGGAGCTCCGGCAAAAAAGACGACGGCAAGAAGACCGTCGGCATCCTGCAGCTGGTGCAGCACGAGGCGCTGGACGCCGCTACCCAGGGCTTCAAGGACGCCGTGACCGCCGCCATGGGCGACAAGGTCACCTTCATCGAGCAGAACGCCTCCGGCGATACCGCTACCTGCAGCACCATCGCCAACCAGTTCGTTTCCGAGGGCGTGGATATGATCATGGCCAACGCCACTCCGGCCCTGCAGGCTGCGGCGGCTGCCACCAACACCATTCCCATCCTGGGCACCTCCGTGACCGACTACCCCTCCGCTCTGGGCATCGCCGAGGCGGACTGGAAGGGACACACCGGCACCAACATCTCCGGCACTTCCGACCTGGCGCCCCTGGACGAACAGGCCAAGATGTTCCCCGAACTGCTGCCCGGCGTGAAGAAGATCGGCATCCTCTACTGCTCCGCCGAGGCCAACTCCGAGTACCAGGCCACCGTGGTCGAAGCCGAACTCATCAATCTGGGCTATGAGGTCACCCGCTTCAGCTTCTCTGACTCCAACGACCTTGCCAGCGTGACCGCTACGGCCTGCGCCAACAGCGACGCGCTTTATGTTCCCACGGACAATACCGTTGCCGCATACCCCGAAACGGTGAACAACGTGGCCCTGCCCGCGGGAGTGCCCATCATCTGCGGTGAGGAGGGCATCGCCGCCAGATGCGGCATCGCCGCGCTGACCATCAGCTACTACGATCTGGGCTACGCCACCGGCGAGATGGCCGTGGAGATCCTCAACGGCGCAGACGCCGGCTCCATGGATATCCGCAAGGCTCCCGTGACCAAGAAGTTCAACGCCGATATCTGCGCGCAGCTGGGCATCACCATTCCCGACGGCTACGTGGCCATCGGCTGATCTCATATCGTAAAAAGACGGCCTCCGGCAATTCCTGCCGGAGGCCGATGGAGGATAATCTATGTCGATCCGACTTGCTTCCCTGATGACCGCCCTCCCCGGCTGTCTTGCCCAGGGGATCATCTGGGGCATCATGGCGCTGGGATTGTATATCACCTATCGGGTGCTGGACTTTTCCGATTTGACGGTGGACGGTTCCTTTGCCACCGGCGGCGCCGTTACGGTGGTACTAATCATCGCGGGCTTCCCTGCCTGGGCGGCGATCCTGATCGCGCTGGCGGCGGGCGTTCTCTGCGGGCTTGTCACCGGGCTGCTGCACACCAGACTGGGCATTGCGCCGATCCTGTCCGGCATCCTGACACAGATCGGCCTGTACTCGGTGAATCTGCATATTTTGGGCAACAAAGCCAACCAGGCGCTGAGCGTGGATAAGTACAGGCTGCTGCTCTCTCTGCGCCACCCCGGGCCCGCTATTCTGGTGGCGGGGCTGCTTGCCGCGGCGCTGATCGCGCTGTTTTACTGGTTCTTCGGCACGGAACTGGGCTCCGCCATCCGGGCCACCGGCGCCAACCCCAATATGTCCAGGGCCCAGAGCATCGACATCAACCGCATGAAGGTATTTGCTCTGGCTATCGCCAACGGCGTGGTGGCTTTGGCGGGCGGCTTCATGGCCCAGTATCAGGGCTTCGCCGACGTGAGCATGGGCCGGGGCGCCATCGTCATCGGCCTGGCGGCCATCATCATCGGCGACGTGGTGCGCAAAGCAGTGCTGAAGGAGACCAAAAACTTCTCGATCCGGCTGATCTTCGTCATCGTGGGCGGCATTATTTACTACGTGGTCATGGGCGTGGCCCTCTGGCTGCGTCTGCCGACCAACGATCTCAAGCTGTTCACAGCGCTGATCGTCGCCGTCTCCCTGGCTGTACCCAATCTGAAAAAGAAAGGGTTCCGGCCGAAAAACAGCCGGCGGAAAAGGGAGGCGATAACCCATGGTTGATCTGAAAAACGTGACAAAGGTCTTCCACCGCGGCACGGTCAACGAGCGCCGGGCACTCAACGGCATCGACCTCCATCTGGAGGACGGGGATTTCGTCACCGTCATCGGCAGCAACGGCGCGGGAAAATCTACCATGCTCAACGCCATTGCCGGGGTTTGGCCCATCGATGAGGGGACCATCGAGCTGGACGGGCACGAGATCTCCTCCCTGCCGGAACACAAGCGGGCCAGTCTGCTGGGCCGGGTCTTTCAGGACCCCATGACAGGCACCGCCGCAGACATGCAGATCGAAGAAAACCTGGCTCTGGCGCTGCGCCGGGGCAGAAAGCGCGGACTTGCCTGGCACATCACGCCCCCGGAACGAGAAGAGTACAGATCGCTCCTCGGTACTCTCGGCCTGGGGCTGGAGGATCGGCTGACGGCCAAGGTGGGGCTGCTGTCCGGCGGACAGCGGCAGGCGCTGACCCTGCTGATGGCCACGCTGCGCAAGCCCAAGCTGCTGCTGCTGGACGAGCACACCGCCGCGCTGGACCCCAAAACGGCCCAGAAGGTGCTGGAGATCACGGACCGCATCGTGGCGGAAAACCGACTGACGACGCTGATGGTGACCCACAACATGCACGACGCCATCCGCCACGGCAACCGGATCATAATGATGAACAACGGCCGGATCATCTTCGACTGCTCCGGCGAGGAAAAACGAAAGCTGACCGTGGAAGACCTGCTGGAAAAATTCGCCAGCGCCTCGGGCGGCGATCTTGCCAGTGACAGAGCTCTGCTGGGATGACCGAAAAAAGAAGCACGACCCGACCGGGCCGTGCTTCTTTGCTATTCTGATTACCACATCTGGCAGATATAGCCGATGTTGCCGGAATAAATGTTGGAAAAGTCCTCCAGAGGATCTTCCCTGCTGTCGTTGAAAAGCCAATCGCCGTCGGCCGACTTCCAGAGCATCAGATAGTTTTCCGCAGCGCCGTCGCCGGGATCGATCAGCGTGGGTTCGCCGTCCGCCCAGGGGAAATAGGTGACCAGTTCATCTGTCTGATTCAGCCAGTTTCCGTCCGCGGCACGGGCGGCGCCGAGCCAAACGTAGGTGATCTCCTGATTGTTGCACAGACGGGACATATCGGCGAGCTCCTGCTCGTTCATGGGAACAGCCAGCCAGCCGCCCAGCTCTTCGCACCTCTCTCTGGCCTCGGTCCAGGAAACGTCCTCGCGGTAGACGATGTATTTCGGCCCGGAGGGTTTCTTGGTGGGCTCGGGGGTAGGCGTGGGTTCCGGGGTTGGTTCCGGCGTAGGCTCCGGCGTGGGCTCAGCCGTGGGCTCCACGGTGGCAACCGGGGTATCGTCTGCTTTCAGCTTGAACTGATCGTTCAGCAGGAGCACCAGCGCGCCGGCGACAAGAGCGATGAGGAGCAGGATCCACAGCCAGGAAAGGTTGCGGCGCTTCTGGGGACGGCGGAAGTTGGCCACGTCGCCGTCGTCAAGAGAGGTCCTGCCGGGCTTTGCGGGTCGGGGTGCGGCGCTGTCCGCGGGACGCGGCTCCACGCTGCGGGACAGTAGTCCGGACATGGCCAGGGAAATATCGATGGGAGAATTGGCTGCGTCGCAGGAGCCCAGGGCATCCCGGAGCTCGATCACGTCCTGCCAGCGCTCTTCCGTCCGGAAAGCCAGGGCCCGCAGGATCACGGCGGCCAGCTCAGCGTCCGCCCGGGCGGGCGGCACCAGGGCTTCGTCGCTCATGCGCTTCTGCAGCGCGGCGGCCCGGGCGTTGGGCGTGATGGACCCGGAGGCGGGCCAGAACGGCAGCCTGCCGTAGTTGTAGATGGAATAGAGCACCAGTCCCAGGGAGTACACGTCGGCGGAGGGGGAACGGATCCCGTCCCAGAAAAGCTCGGGAGCCATATATTCCAGTTCCTGGGGAGTGAACTCCCCTACCGCGTGCTTGAGCGTCCCGCCCAGAAAGACCTGCTCGTCCCGTACGGAGATGTTGTCCGGACGGATGCCGCCGTGGAAATGATCCCGGCCAACGGCGTAAACCACCGCGTCGCACAGGGCCATGCCCAGGCTGATGCCGTTGAAGCCGGTCTGTACCGTGCTCGCTTCCCCGCTTCCGGCGGGCTCGTCTTTCCCGGCTTCTTCACGGGGCGCTTCCTCCGGGGCCGGCGCGGGAGCGGCAGCCTCTTCCTCGTCCGTGGTGATCACCTGATCGGAAATATCAGCCGGTTCCGTGTTTTCGGCGGGAACGGCCCCGTCGGAAACTGCTTCGGCGTCAGAGGTCGGCGCATCGGCGTTTTCCGGAGATCCTTTTGGGTTCAGATCTTCCAGATCCGGCATATATCTCACCCCCTGCTGTAATCTATCTATAAAAATGCATAATAATTTACCTTGCATTATAGCATGGGGGCAGGGTGATGTCAAATAAGCGTCCAAGAAAAATGGAGCTGATCTCCGATGAAATCAGCTCCGGTCTCATGCTCTTTCGTCCACGTCGTCCCGTTCCCGGAACAGAAGAGAAACGCACCATACGGCGGCCAGGCCAACCAGCGTATACACCGCGCGGCTGACCGCAGAGGTCTGCCCTCCGAACAGATAGGCCACCAGGTCGAAGCGAAACAGGCCGATGCTGCCCCAGTTCAGCCCACCGATAATAGCCAGCGTCAGGGCGATACGATCCATGATCATAGAGCATTCTCCTTTCTCTGACCGATGATACGGTCGGGGAAAGTATTGCTCAAATGAAAAGATTTTATACGTTCGACAAAAGTAGTGCTTTCTCGCTCTTTACAATCGGCGGGACAAGCGGTATGCTCACAGTACAGCTTATCAATTGGTCGGCGCAAATCCCAACGGCGCTGACCCGAGCAGCTCATATCTTTATCCCACAACCCTGTTTTTCCGCGGAGAGCCCCTCCGCGGACTTTTTATAAAAAAGCGCCGGCGCGGGATCTCCGCGCCGGCGCTTCTGTTCGTTCGTTATCCTTTGGACAGGACCACGGATTTGGCCCATCTCTCCCCCAGCCAGTAGTGCTCGTTGGGTACGAGATACACCGTGCGGATATCGGTGTGATCGTAAGCGTACTCCCCAGCTCCGATGGCTGCCTGGTATTTGGTCCGAAGGGAGCGCAGATCGCCCCGCTTGAGACCGAAGGAATGGCGGCCCGGATCGAAGTTCGCCACGTCGCCGTAAACGTGCAGCGGCGCGATCATGATGTCCGTGAGGATCCTTTCCATCGGTTCCTCAAAGTATTCCACCGTGATCCGGAGAGTGTAGTTGTCCAGCTTTTCGATGCCGGAGATAAAATCCACACCGCCGGTCCAGTACTCGTCCTCCGCGGCCCAGAGCTTGATGATCCGATTCTCCACGGCGGCGAGCATGCTGGGCCTGCCGATGCCTTCGATGAGCCAGTACTGCTCCGCGTCGCCCTGATAGGCCGCGTACATCTCGTCAAACAGATCGTCCGTGGTGGGAAACTCGTTTTTCAGATCCCACGTGTTGCCGCTGGCGCTGGTAAAGGAGCCGTCGTCGTTCAGCTGTCCGAACAGCCGCTCCCGCATGGTGCACATCACCTGCAGCCCCACGTTGGACCAGATCTCCTCCAGCGTATAGGAGGTTCCCATGGTGATGGTGGCGGAATAGTGACTCATGACATATTCCACAAGCTCGTCGGCGTCCTGCCGCCAGGCCTGCTGGATGGCGGTGCGGATCTCGTCCGCCTTTTCAGCGTCGTAATTGTCCAGGGCTTCCTTCGCGGTGCGGTATTCGTTATTGTTCATCCAGCGATCCTCGGGGACCTCGTCGAGCCGGAGAGATTCCTCCGCTTTGCTCAGCTGATTCTGAAGGTCCTGGTCGTACTTCCCGTTCCGATAGATGCTGTCGTAGAGAAAGACGTACTTCGCATACAGATCGGTGTCCATGCCGTTCCAGTAGGCGGGCAGGCCGCGGACGGGTACGGTCATCAGCTCGTAGGGGCCGTCGTAATCCGAGTCGAGAAGGACATAGTAATCGAAAAGCAGATCGTCTGCGGTGAGCTCCACTCCGTCGGAGCAGAGGATGCCTTTTTCCAGCCGGATCGTCAGACTGACAGAGCCGTCCTCATTGTCCTCCCGGGTAATGGCGGCGGGAGCTTTGGCGGCGTTGCTGCCCAGCAGAGAGAGCTGCGTGAGCCGTACGACGGTCCTGTCGCCGTCGGAGGACGCCCACAGAGGGTTGAAGACGCCGTTCATGGTCTCGTAGGTGAGCTGCAGCGGCTCTTCTTTCTCCGACGAGGAGACGCCTTCAAAGGTGAGATCGGAACCTGGCGCGGGCGATTCGGAGGGCGCTATCACGTTCATAACGTTTTCCACCGAGAGACCGCAGCCGCTGAGCAGCAGCGAAGCCGCCAGCAGCGCGCAGACGATGAGAAACGGGATCCTTTTTTTCATGGAGAATGCAGCTCCTTTCGCGTAAACGTTAATTTATCATATTTATGGTTTTATGTCAAATCCGTCGAGGGAAACCGTTTTCTCGCACTCCCCTGTTCGTCCAAGTCCGCAGAAGCCGGGTTTTATGATTTATCCATCACGATACGGGCAGGGGCGGTAAGATTGGACCGGGGCATGGCGTCAGAAAGAAGCATATGGAGTTACAGGCTGTGCGAGCTGCCCAAGGAGAGCGAGAGCATTTCCCTGGAGGAAGCCTTGCAGGAACGGACAGGGTCCTGCTGGGAAGACGCCCGCCGCCTGGAAAGGTTCATTCACCTCACGGGGCTCTCCCAGTCAGAATGTGCCAAAAGGCTCCACCGGTCCCAGTCCTCTGTGGCCAACCGGCTGCGGCTGCTGAAGCTGCCCGAGGACGTGCGGAGGAGGATGGAGGAAGCGGGGCTTTCCGAGCGCCACGCCAGGGCCCTGCTCCGCCTGGGAGACAGGGAAAAACAGCTCCGTGCGCTGGACGCCGTGCTGCGCTGCTCGCTGAACGTGGCGCAGACGGAGAGCTGCGTGGAGGAAATGCTGAAAGCACCGGGCCGGGAGAGCGGTACGGCGCCGGAGGCGCTGCGCGCAGTCCTCGCCTTTCTGGACGGCATGGAAAAGGACGGCGCGCTCTCCTTTGCGCTGGCGGAATCGGCGCTGGAATACCGATTGATAATTCATTGCAAAAAAGTGTAAATTCTTCTTTACAAGCCGGTTTTCGTGTGATAATATGTATCAGCGTTTGACCGTCGAGCCCAGTCGCCGGATTCCTTTCGACCGCGACTTAGCCGAGCGGAATGCGAAAATAATATGAAAGGATCAAGACTATGATCACCAAAGAGCAGAAGACCGTCGTCATCGACAGCAACAAGACCCATGAGAACGACACCGGATCCCCCGAGGTCCAGATCGCCATTCTCACCGAGCGCATCCGTCAGCTGACGGAGCACCTGAAGCAGCACCCCAACGACGACCACAGCCGTCTGGGCATGTACAAGATGGTCGGCAAGCGCCGCCGTCTGCTGGAGTATCTGTCCCGCAAGGACATTGAGCGTTACCGCGCTATCATCGCAAAACTTGGCATCCGTAAGTAATTCTTACAGACGCCGCGCCGAGGGTTATGAAGGTTGAACGAGGGGACAATTGAATATGTCCCCTCGTTTTTTTGTTGGTTTTGAATTTGAAAAGTGTATAGAAGGAGAATGAAAGAATGATCATCAAGCACAAAGAATTCCCCAATTTCAAGCGTTATGAAATGGACTACTGCGGCCGGCCCTTCTTCATGGAAGTCGGCAAGATGGCCGTGCTGTGCAACGCCGCCGTGCTGGTGGGCTACGGCGAGACCCGCGTTCTGGTGACGGCCACCGCTTCCGCCCGTCCCAAGGACGGCATCGACTACTTCCCTCTGGCCGTGGACTTCAATGAAAAGCTCTATGCCGTGGGCCGGATCCCCGGCAGCTTCAACCGCCGGGAGGGCCGCCCCTCTCTGAACGCCGTGCTGGCCAGCCGTCTGATCGACCGGCCCATGCGCCCCCTGTTCCCCGCCGACCTGCGCAACGACGTCGTCATCGCCTGCGAGGTCCTGGCCGTGGATCGTGACTGCTCCCCGGAGATCACCGCCATGATCGGCGCCTCCGCCGCCGTCTCCATTTCCGACATCCCCTTCAACGGCCCCATCGCCGGCATCGTGCTGGGCTGGGACGGTGAGAAGTTCCTCTTCAACCCCACCGCCGCGGAGAAGGACACCAACCGCATGACCACCACAGTGGCCGCCACCCACAAGAAGATCGTCATGATCGAGTCCGAGGCCGATCAGGTCCCCGAGGACGTGATGTACGCGGGCATCGTGCAGGCTCACGAGAAGCTGCAGCCCAGGCTGGATCTCATCGACCGCATGGTCGACGAGATCGGCAAGCCCAAGTTCTCCTATGAGCACGCCTCCTTTGATGACGAGCTCTTCGAGACCCTGGTGGAGAATGAGTTCGCCGGCATGGAATACTGCATGGACACCGACGACAAGAACGTTCGGGAAGCCCGTGTGAACGAGTGGATCACCGCCATGCAGGAGAAGTACGAGGCCGACCACCCCGACATGATGCAGTACATGGACGAGATCCTCTACAAGCTGCAGAAGAAGGTCGTGAAAAAGTGGCTCCTGGCCGGCAAGCGTGTGGACGGCCGTGCCATGAACGAGATCCGTCCTCTTGGCACCGAGGTGGGCGTTCTCCCCGTGGTCCACGGCTCCGCTCTGTTCACCCGCGGCCAGACCCAGGTCCTGTCCATCGCCACGCTGAACACCCTCTCCGCCGCCCAGAAGCTGGACACCATCTGGGATGAAACGGAAAAGCGGTTCCTGCATCACTACAACATGCCTTCCTACTCTGTGGGCGAGGCCCGTGCGGCCCGCAGCACCGGCCGTCGGGAATACGGTCACGGCGCGCTGGTAGAGAAGGCGCTGCAGAGCGTCATCCCCGACGTGGAGGATTTTCCCTACGCCATCCGCGTGGTGAGCGAGGTCCTCTCCTCCAACGGCTCCACCTCCCAGGGCTCCATCTGCGGCACAACCATGGCCCTCATGGACGCCGGTGTGCCTCTGAAGGCGCCGGTGGCCGGCATCAGC
>JAFSZH010000064.1 GCA_017455685.1 Oscillospiraceae bacterium | reverse complement strand
TCCGCCCCCGCCTTGGCGCAGGCCACGGTGGCGGCGCCGGTGTAGGCAAAGAGATTCAGCACCCGGATAGGCCGTCCGGCTTTCCGGATCTTCTCCATGGCCCAGTCCCAGTTGGCGGCCTGCTCGGGAAAGAGGCCGGTGTGCTTGAAGTTCATGGGCTTCACGTGGAAGCGCAGTTCCTTATAGCGGATGGTCCACTCCGCCGGAAGGCTCCCCTTGTCCCAGCTGCCGCCTCCGCTCTCGCTGCGGCGGTAGCGGGCGTCCCGGTCGTTCCAGTGGGGATTCTTTCGGGGGGTGTCCCAAATGGCCTGGGGATCCGGGCGGACCAGATAATAGTCCCCCCAGCGCTCCAGCTTCTCCCCTTTTGAGCAGTCCAGGACTTCAAAATCCTGCCAAGAATCAGCGATCCACATGTTTTTCTCCCATTTGGCCGCGGCTTTCCCTGCCGGGTCCATAATAATTCATGGTATTGTACCATCAAAAACCCCGCAGGTCAACAGAATTCTGCTGCCGGCGGGGAGTTTTCGCACGCGCTCTTCCCCGGCGCGGCAGGAACGGGAAACCCGCCGGGCAGCAGCCCGGCGGGTTTCGTTTTGTTCCATTTTGAGCCGTCGTGGGGGCGGCGCTCATTCGCCCTCTGTCTCAACCTCGTCCGCGGGGCCGGCGTTGTAGAGGTAGTACACCAGCGCGCCCTCCCCATCGGCCTCCATGCTCAGGCGCAGAAAGCCGTCGGCCTGCAGGCTCATGTCCACCCGGAAGCCCTCTCCCGAGAAGCTGAGACCGTTCTCCAGAACCTCAAGATCCACGATCTGGTCGCCGAAAACCGGCCCGCCCAGGGCCGCGCGGCTGCCCTCCACGTAGAGGTCCATCCGCTCGTTCAGATCCTCCACGGAGAAGACCTCCCCGTCCAGCTCCAGAAAGGCGGCCACCCAGTAGCCGTCCAGGATCCCCTCGGGCAGCGTCTCCAGCGTTGCCGCGGGCACGTAGAGCGGCGCGGGCTCCTCCCGGCTGAGATAGACCCCGGCGGCCGGCCAGGCGAGCAGCACTCCGTAAGGCGCCAGAGGCGCGGTCTCATCCCCGTCCAGGTAGATGAAGCCGTCCCGCTCCTCCCAGGCGCCGGTGACGCTCCCCTCCGGGTCCTTGGGGAAAGCGACGGTGTAGGCCCCGTCCTCCCGCAGCTCCAGGCTCAGGTTCGCGGCGCCGAAGCTGCAGTACCAGAGGCCGGTCACCTCGCCCTCCTCCGGCGCGTCGTATTCCTCACCCGGGTCGTCGGGCTCGCCGGATTCTTCCTCCGCAGCATCATCGTCAGGCAGGTCGTTGACAGCGCCATCCTCCGCGGCGGGCGCTTCGGTCTCGGCAACGGTCTCGGCCGCCGTCTCGCCGCAGGCGGCCAGAGCCAGGATCATCGTGAAGGCCAACAGAATGGCAAACAGTTTTTTCATATGTTTCTCCTCCTCTCCGCCGTTTCAGTAAACCGGGTATTGGATCGGATCTGTATAGCATTCATGCCCGACCGCATCGCGTACCCAGATGCTATAATAGGCCACCGCCCGTCCCATTTCCGGAAAACCGTGCTCCGTCTTCACATAATCATACATTTGATAGAAAATCGGATTCAGTTCCTGGGAAAACTCTCCACTTACTTCCTGTACCCAATGGATGGGTGTCAACACTTCCGAATATTCGGAATCCTTTGGCCGTGCTTGAATGATATACACCTCGTATGGCGGCAGCCCGCCCGCGATCGTTCCCTCAATCTTATACGCGCTGCTGTAGCCCGGCATATAGTAGGAGGAATAGTGCAGATCCAGACAGACCAACTCCTGTGCCACGGTCGCCTCTCTGCTGTAGGTGTACAAGCCGTTTCGCTGATCGGTGACCTTGCAGCGGAAGACGCCGCCCATGCCCTCTACCGGCAGCACGCTTCCCTCGCCGAGGAAAGTCCATGCCCTCTTCTCAAAATCCTTGTACTCCCATTCGTAGACAAGGGTGCTGTCATCCCCCATCTCATTCACGGCCACGCAGTTTAAGAGGAACAGCAGCAGCGCTCCTTCATAGGGCGGGTCCATATAGGGCAGGTTATGGTCTGCGGGCTGCTCGGTGATGACAGGCGCTTCGCCCTCTTCCGGGAGCTGAATGCCGGCGCCCTCGCTGACAGTGACTGTGCGGGAAGTAATCTCCTCCTCGCCGTCACGGACGACGCAGAAATACTCGCCCGGCTCAAAGACTTCCACGGTGCTGCCGGTCTCGGACAGCTCGTGGTCAAAATCGCCGCAATACCACGTATAGCTGTACTCTCCGCTGCCGCCGGCCGCTTCGCAGCTCAGAAAGCATCTGCCGCTTCTGAAATCGTTGTCGCAGGGCTGCACGTCGATGTACAGCGGGACGCTGACGAAGACGTTTACCGTCCGTGCCTCGTTCAGCGCGCTGTCGTGGATCACGCAGTAGTAGTAGCAGTTGCCGATCTCGGCGGTATAATCCGGCGTCTCGTAGGTGCCCAGGGTATAATCGCCGTACTCGTGCATCTGCAGCTCCGTCCAGGCCCGCATGGCCCCCTGCTCGTCGGCCCAGCCGAAGTGCTCCGTGGCGTAGTTGATGTAGGATTCATAGAACGCGGCGCGGCGGCGGTTGGTCTCTTCCGTGGCGCGGCGGCTGTTGCTGTGCACCGCGTAGCCCACGGGGCTGCCGTCCAGATACTCGGTCACGCCCTTGTCCACAATGTGCCACTCGTAGACATAGGGAGGAACGCCGCCCTCTACTTCCAGGGTCAGCGGGACGTATTGGCCCTTGCTGCCGTCCAGGCGTCCGCCCTCCGGCTGCTGGATCACGTGGATGGGCGAATCCAGGTCCGCGTCGGGCGGGATGTTGCGGAAGGTGTTCAGCACGGAAGAGCCGCTGGGCTGTACGGTCTCCACCTTTACCTCATAGCAGCGGTTGCAGACGTAGCGGACCTTCTGCGGTCCCAGTTGGCCGTCGCTCTCGATGACCTCCCCCTCCCGCCAGTCATGGCCCAGGGCGGGAACGTCCTCGTAATAGGGCGTGTAGCAATACTTGCATGCCCAGCCGCGGACGCCGGGATCGGTGCAGGTCGGCTCCTTCACGATGCCGTAGTCGACCCAGTGGTGTTCCCCGTCAGGGGCGTATCTGCAGTCGCCTGCGGGCGGGTCGGCGCTGGCCGACAGGGGCGCCAGGCTCAGCGCCAGCACCAGCGCCAGCAGCAGGGCAAGGGCTTGTCTTGATCGTTTCATCGGCACGTCCTCCTTATCCGTGTTTGAAAATCTGCTTGTCAACTGGAAATCATCCGGGTTTTCCCGCCGTGTGCCGGCTCAGTCCGGGTAACGGATCGGGGTCGTCGAGACCTTCTGGCCCAGAGAATCGTAGACAACGATATAGTAAGTGGCCCGATACGTCTTCTTGACCCACTCGCCGTCTTCCTTCACGTAGATCGTATAGCTCCTGCAATTTTTCGGCGCCAGTTTCCTGTTGAAAACGCCCTTGGCTCCGACCTTCGTGCTGGAGAGAACGATCTTTGGATTCTTGGAATCGTATTTCCGGACCTGCACCACCAAAACCTTGTAAGGCGGAACGCCGCCGCGGATCGTCGCGTGAAGGGTCTTCCCCCGGAAGCGGAAATCCTTGACGCTCATCGTCACCTGGACCTGGACCGTTTTGCTGCAGACCCGCTTCCCGTTGTCGCGATTGTAAACGATGCAGCGGTACTGGCCGCTGACATTCCCGCTTTTTCCGCTGATCTTCAGGTCTCTCTTGTTGCCGTTTTGAACGCTCACCCAGCCGGAGTTCCCCTTGCGCTGCCATTGATAGCGCAGATTCCCCGCGCTGCCGTCGTCCAGCTTGGCCTTGCAATGCAGCGTCACGCTGTAGTGGTTGTTGGATTTCGGATTGAGGTTGATGCTTTTCGGCTGGAGAACGATGACGGGGGCGGCCTCGCTCACGGGCGCGCTCTCCTCCGCCACCGTGACGGTGACGCTGGTCACTTCCTGGTCCCCGTCCCGCACACAGCAGAAGTACTCGCCCGGCTCCTTGACCGTCACGTTGGACGCGTGGGAGCTCAGCTCGTGATCCCGGTCGTTTCGGTACCAGGTATAGCTGTAATTGCCGCTGCCGCCGCTGGCTGTGCAGACCAGGGAAGCCTTGCCGTCCGACAGCTCCGCGTCCACCGGCTCCCGGTAGATGTAGAGCGGATTGCCCACAAAGGCGCTGTCCGAACAGGCCTCCTTGCCGGAGGAATCCCGGACGATGCAGTAGTAATAGCAGTTGCCGATTTCGGCATCATAGCTGGGACTGTCGCCGCTGCTGACCTCGATATCGCCGTACTCCCGGATCTGCAGCTCCGTCCAGCCGCGCCGGGCGCCTTCCACGTCCTCCACGCCGAAATGCTCCTGCGTGTACTTCAGGTAGGCTTCAAAGAACGCGGCGCGGCGCCGGTTGGCCTCCTCCGTGGCGCGGCGGCTGTTGCTGTGCACCGCGTAGCCCACGGGGCTGCCGTCCATGTACTCGGTCACGCCCCTGTCCACCCCGTGCCACTCATAGGTATAGGGCTCCACGCCGCCCTCCGCCGCCACGGTCAGGGTACAGGAGGCGTCCGAGGCTGCGGGCAGGACGCCGCCCACCGGCTGCAGCGTGATGACCAGACCGGAGGCGTTGGCTGCATCGGCCGGGACGTTGCGGAACCGGTTCAGCACCGCGGTGGCGTTGGGATGGGTCGTCTCCACCCTCACCTCATAGCAGCGGTTGCAGACGTAGCGCACCCGCACGGGTCCCAGCAGGCCTTCGCTCTCGATGATCTCGCCCTCCCGCCAGTCGTGGCCCAGGGCGGGCGAGCTCTCCCGCCACCAGATCCCGCACTTCCGGCAGCGCCACATCCGTTCGCCGGCCTGGGTGCAGGTAGCCGAATCCGAATAGACGTCCCAGATGTGCTCGCCGCCCTCGCGGCATTCACCCTGGGGCGGGTCGGCCAGGGCCACGGTCGGCGTCAGGCTCAGCGCCAGCACCAGGGCCAGCAGCAGAGCAAGGACTTGCTTCATTCGTTTCATAGGCAGGACCTCCTTGGGAAAAAAAGAGATGATGCGGAAAAGAGCATGGGAAGGGGCCGGCACCCGCAGCGGCCCCGCGTC
>JAFSZH010000063.1 GCA_017455685.1 Oscillospiraceae bacterium | reverse complement strand
TCGGTCATGGGGATCAGCAGGGCGTTGCCGCCGCCGGCGGCGGTGCCCTTCACGTTCATGGTGGGGCCGCCGGAGGGCTGACGCAGGCAGCCGCCCACGTTCTTGCCCAGCTTGCCCAGACCCTCGATCAGGCCCAGAGAGGTGGTGGACTTGCCCTCGCCCAGGGGAGTGGGGGTGATGGCGGTGACTTCAATGTACTTGCCGTCGGGCTTGTCCTTCAGGCGCTCCATGATCTTCAGAAAGTCCAGCTTGGGAGTGCGGCCGTAGGGGATGATCTCGTCGGGAAGCAGTCCCATCTTCTCGCGGAAATACTCCACGGAGGGGAGGCGGCTCTCGGCGTCCTCCGCGATTTGCCAGTCTTTGTAAATGGTGGGATCGAGCATGCGGGTTGTTCTCCTTTCGAATATTGGTTTTTCTGATGTTCGAGTCGGAAAAAGGCCCCGTCTGCGGGGGAAGAGCCTTCTCCCGCGCCGGGCGTTCCGATTATATTGAGACACGATCATTATAGACGGTTTTCGAAAAAGGGTCAAGGGAAAACCCGGGGCAGAGTGCTTAAAACCGTTTGTGTAATCGTCTGAAATCCCGAGAAAACTCCATCCTATAAAATATACGAATCACAGGGGCGCAAACTGCAAAAAACCGATGAAGAGGGGCTCTTCATCGGTTTTTTGATGCATTCAGATCCCGGCCAGCTTCAGCACCTCGGGGACCTTGGCTTCCCAGCCCAGGGCCATGATATGCACACCCTGGCAGTAGGGACGGCAGGCCTTGATGACCCGGGCGGCGATCTCCACGCCGGTGATGCCCGCCTTGGCCCGCTCCTTGTCGGCGGCCAGCTCCGCGAGCATGTCGTCGGGCACGTGGACGCCGGCCACGTTGTTGTTCATGTAGCGGCACATGCCGGCGTTCTTGGGGATGATGACGCCCAGCTGCACGGGCACGCCGAACTGTCCGGCCTTCTCCATGAAGGCGATGAACTTCTCCGGCTCGAACACGGCCTGGGTCTGGAAGAACTGGGCGCCGGCCCTGACCTTGCGCTCCATCTTGGCCAGCTGAGCGTCCACCGAATCGCTGCAGGGGGACACCACCGCGCCCTTGGCGAAGCTGGGGGCCGGACCCACCAGCTTGTTGCCGCCCAGGTCCTCGCCCTCCTCCAGCTTCTTCACGGTGTAGAGCAGGGAGACGGAGTCCAGGTCGAACACGGGCTTGGCCTGGGGATGGTCGCCCAGGGTGGGATGGTCGCCGGTGAGGCAGAGGATGTTCTCGATGCCGAAGGCGGCGGCGCTGAGGATGTCGGACTGGAGGGCGATGCGGTTCCGGTCACGGCAGGTCAGCTGATAGATGGGGTTCAGGCCGGCTTCCCTGAGCTTGATGCAGGTGGCCAGCGAGCCCAGCCGCATGACGGAGGACTGGCAGTCGGTGACGTTCACCGCCGTGATGTTGCTGAGATATTCCTTGGCTTCCGCCACCAGCGAAGCGGTCTCGACGCCCTTGGAGGGGCCCACTTCCGCAGAAACGACAAATTCGCCGCGGGCAAATGATTCCGTAATTTTCATATACCAAAGCTCCTAATCTTATTTATTCAGCCGCGTTATTCGCCGACGTTTTTGTCGGTGGCGTAGTTCCGGATCTGGACCGGGCACTTGAGGACGTCCAGGCGGCCCACCTGGGCCAGCCGGCGGTAGATCCGCTCCCAGCCGCACTCCATGTTGTGGTCGACCTCGCAGCGGCCGTCCTTGGCGCCGCCGCACTGGCCGTTGACCAGGCTCTTGGAGCAGGCGGTGATGGGGCAGATGCCTCCGGTGATGTTCAGATAGCACTCGCCGCACTGACGGCAGTCCACCTCCAGAGGCGTGACGCCCTGGAAGCCGGGCAGGGGATAGGTGTCGCACCCGGCGCACACCCGCTTGCCGGGGAACATGGCGCTGACGGTCTGTACGCCCACGCCACAGGAGAGCACCAGCACGGTGTCCGCCGCTTCAATGGCGTCCGCGTGCTTTTCCAGCCGGACGGACAGGTTCTCCGGGTTGCAGATGTAGTCGGTGGTGATCACGCCGGCGACGCGGCCCTGCTCGGCCAGCGCCTTTTCCAGCGCCTCCGCCTCCGCCGTGGGGAAGCTCACTTCCCGGCAGCCGTGGCAGTTGATGATAAAGATCTGGCCCTTGAGCAGGCTCTCCAGGGTCTCCGCGCTTTTCAGTCTGGTGATCAGCATATCACTTCAACCCCCTTACCGCATTCTTGCCTTCCTTGATCCGGGTGACCAGGGGGATCTTGGACGAGCAGATGTATTCGCAGCAGCGGCACTCCATGCAGTCCATGATGTTCATGTCCTTCAGCCCCTGGATGTTGCCGTCCTTCAGGTACCGGTTGAAATACAGGGGGGAGAGCTCCATGGGACACACGTCCGCGCAGCGGCCGCACTTGATGCACTCCACTTCCTTCGTGGGGTCGGCGTCGTAGACAATGACGCCGTTGGAGGACTTGATCACGGGCACGTCCACGTCGGACAGGGGGATGCCCATCATGGGCCCGCCCATCTTGACGGTCAGTTCGCCCTCGGGCATTCCGCCGCAATAGTCCACCAGCTCTTTGGCGCTGGTGCCCACCTTCACGAGGAAGTTGCCGGGCTTTTTGATCCTCTCGCCGGTGACGCTGACCACCCGCTCCACCAGCGGCATGCCGGTGCGGATGGCGTCGGCGATGGCCTTGGCGGAGCTGACGTTGCTGACCACGGCGCCCACGTCGGCGGGGAGACCGCCGCTGGGGACCATGCGGCCCAGCACGCGCTTGATGAGCATTTTCTCGGCGCCCTGGGGGTACTTGGTCCGCACGGACAACACCTCCACGCCCTCCAGCCCCGCGGTCTTCTCCTGCAGCAGGGCAAAGGCGTCGGGCTTGTTGTCCTCCACCACGATGACGCCCCGGGGCGCATCGACGGCCTTCATGATGGCCCGCAGGCCGTAGATCACGTCGTCGGCGTAATGGAGCAGCACCTGATGGTCGGCGGTGAGCATGGGCTCGCATTCGCAGCCGTTGAGCAGCACCGCGTCAATGGGCTTGCCGGGCATGAGCTTCACGTACGTGGGGAAGCCGGCGCCGCCCATGCCGGTGATGCCCGCCTCCTTGACGATGCCCACGATCTCCTGGGGGGTGAGTTCCTCGATGTCCTTGTGGGGCTGCACGGATTCGTCCACAGTGTACTTCCCGTCGTTTTTGATGACCACGCTGAGACCGCCCCGGGTGGCGGGGTGGACCCGGCTCTCGATGGAAAGGACGGTGCCGCTGACGCTGGAATGGACCGGAGCGCTGATGAAGCCGGCCTGCTGGCCGATCTTCTGGCCCACCTTCACGCTGTCGCCCACCGCCACGCAGGGCTCGGCGGGCTTGCCGGAGTGCTGGGACAGGGGGATGACCACGATCTCCGGAGCGGGGAAGCGCTGCAGAGCGCAGTGCTCGCTCATTTCCTTACGCTCCAGAGGATGTACGCCGCCGTAATATCCGTCCAGCCGTTTTTCCCGGATGGACTTGACGTAGTCGTTGATGACCTTGTAATTGACCTTGGAATGATCCCGGAACTGCACGGGCTGCGCGGTGAACTCCTCCAGCCGGCCCTGCTGCTCCAGCCGCCGGTAGATCTTTTCCCAGGCGCAGTCACGGTTGGGGTCCACCTCGCATTTGCCGTTTTTGGCGCCGCCGCACTGGCCGTTGGTCAGGCTCTTGGCGCAGTCCACGATGGGGCACACGCCGCCGGTGACGTTCAGGTAGCACTGGGCGCAGGCGTCGCAGCGCTTCTCGGTCAGGGCCATGCCGTGGCGGCCGCGGTAATTGAGGGAATCGGCGGCGGCCAGCACGGGCTTGTCCGTGAGCCCCGCCACGGTCTGGACGCCCAGGCCGCAGGAGACGACGAAAACGCGTTCCGTCTCCTCGGGGATCAGATCGCGGAGCTTTTTCTCCGTCTGCACGGCGTTGCACAGGAAATCCACCCGCATGGCGCCGGTGACGGTCTTTCCCATCGCCCGGCAGGCCTCGGTGAACTGGGCGCACTCCGGTTCGTCGGCGGTCTCAAACTCCTTGAAACACTTGTTGCAGGCAAGAACGAACACCTTATCCGCTTCCGCCAGATAGGGAGCAAGCTCGTCCATTGCCTTCAGAGCATACTTGGTGTAGTTCTTCAAGTTCTCACCTTCCTTTTCCTGTTTATGGACCGGACCTCCGGTCGGGACAGCGCCTCTCCGGCAGTGCCGGAGAGCGGGGATTCACTTCAGCATGGAGAGAATGGCGGCTTTGGGCCGGACGCCTACCGCGGCCTTCACGGGCTCGCCGTTTTTGAACACCATCAGCGTGGGGATGCTGGAAATGCCGTACTCGATGGCCAGCTCCCGGTTGTCGTCCACGTCCACCTTGGCGACCTTGACCACACCGGCCAGCTCCTCGGCGATCTCCGCCACGACGGGGGCTACCATTTTGCACGGGCCGCACCAGGTGGCCCAGAAATCCACCAGCACGGGGATGGGGGAATTCAGCACTTCCTGCTGGAAATTGTCCGCAGTAATAATGATCTCTGCCATTTGTACATCTCCTTTTTCTGTTTCTGACGCGGCGTGGGGCCGCGGCCGCGGCGCGGCAGGGCACCGACGGCAGAGCTGATAAAATTTCATTTTACAGTATACCATATTTTTTCGAGAAAGAAATAGTTTTTTCCGGGAAAATCGCGGTAGCGCGGCGGACAGAACTCTGCTATACTTGTCGCCGTAGCGGGAAGAATGAACGATTCGCCCCGCCCGGACGTCCTTACGGACAGAATCTGACCCGCAGCGAGGGAAGCATGAATTACAACGGATCAAAACCGAACAGAGGCCGCGGCGGCCCGGACGAGCCCCGGGAGGACTATTTCGACGACTGGAACCGGCCGGCGGAACGGCCCATGACCGAGGCGGAGCGGCGTGCCTACTATGCCGAGCGCGACGCCTATTACGCCAGCCGCGACGCCTATTACGCCCAGCGGGACGCCTATTATGCCCGCCGGGAGGCGGCGCCGTACCCGCCCGAGGGAGAGGAATACTGCGACGGCGAATACGACGAATACGAGGATGAGGAATACGACGAGGAGGAATACGCGGAGGATTACGAGGACGAGCCTCCCCGCCGGCAGGTGAAGGCCAAAGCGGCGCGGAAGACCCGCGCCGCCCGGAGAAGGACCCGCCGCAGACGCCGCCGGAGACGCCACCCCGTCCGCACGATCATCGTGGCGCTGATCCTGGTGGGGATCGCCCTGCTGCTGATGGGCTCGCCGCCGGTGCGCAACGCCTCCGGTGCTGACCGGTCCTCCGGCCGGAGCAACATCCTTCTGGCCGGCACCGACGAGAGCGGCCTGCGCACCGACACCATCATGCTCCTGTCCCTGGAGCGGGGCAGCCGGGAGATCCGGCTCCTGAGCATCCCACGGGATACCTACGCCCCGGACTACGCCGTGCCCAAGATCAACTCCGCCTACGGCGCGGCGGGCACCGGCGAGAGGGGCATGGAGGAGCTGATGCGCCAGACGGAAAAGGTGCTGGGCTTCGCTCCGGACGGTTACGTGCTGGTGGACCTGGACTGCGTGGCGGCCATGGTGGACCTGCTGGGCGGCGTGGACTTCAACGTGCCCGAGGACATGCACTACGAGGACTATTCCCAGAATCTGGTCATCGACCTCCGGGCCGGGATGCAGCATCTGAGCGGCCGGGAAGCCCTGTGGGTGCTGCGCTACCGCTCCGGCTACGCCACGGCGGACATCGGCCGCACGGAGGTGCAGAGAGAGTTCATCAAGGAAGCCATGCGCCAGTGGGCCCGGCCGGACACGCTCAAGGTGCTGCCGGAGCTGTGGCAGCTCTACCGGGAGAACATGGTCACGGATCTGGAACCCAGAAACGTGCTGTGGATCGCCCGTGTGCTGCTCAAGGGCGATCTGGGCGGCATGACCACGGAGGTTCTGCCCGGCTGGGCGGACATGGTCGGCGGCGCTTCGGTGTATATGATCGACAGGACCGCGGCGGACCTGATGCTGAAAAAATACGACCCCTATTTGAAGTGAAAAAACAGCGGGAAACGGCGCGTTTCCCGCTGTTTTCTGTTGTGAAGCCTCCGGGCCGTATGCTATAATATCCATATACTTTCATGTGATGCGGCGGTGACGATCATGCGGGAGAGCTTTATTGTTTTCGACAACGTGAAAAAGGTCTACGGGACCGGCGAGGTGGCTGTCACGGCCCTCCACGACGCGTCCTTCACGGTGGACCGGGGGGAGATCTGCGTCATCGTGGGCGAGTCCGGCGCGGGCAAGACCACGCTGCTGAACATCCTCGGCGGCATGGACAGTCTCACCGAGGGCCGGGTGGTCGTGGACGGGGAGGACGTGTCCTCCTACGACAGGCGGCGGCTCACCGCCTACCGCCGGAACGACGTGGGTTTCGTGTTCCAGTTCTATAACCTGATCCCCAATCTGACCGCGCTGGAAAACGTGGAGATCGCCGCCAAGCTCTGCCGGGACGCTCTGGACCCGGCGAAGACCCTGCGGCAGGTGGGGCTGGGAGAGCGGCTGGGGAACTTTCCCGCCCAGCTCTCCGGCGGAGAGCAGCAGCGGGTGACCATCGCCCGGGCCCTGGCCAAAAATCCCAAGCTGCTGCTGTGTGACGAGCCTACCGGCGCGCTGGATTACAACACCGGCAAGGCCATTTTGAAGCTGCTGCAGGACACCAGCCGGAAAAGCGGCATGACCGTGGTGATCATCACCCACAACAAGGCGCTGTGCGATATGGCGGACCGGGTCATCCGGGTCCGGAGCGGAACGGTGTGGTCCGTGGAGAAAAACGAGACGGTGATCCCCGTGGAAGAGATCGAATGGTGAGAGTATGAACCGCTGTACGATCAGAATGCTGCTGCGCAGCATTCGCGCCAGCCTGGGCCGGTATCTGGCCATTCTGGGGATCATCGCCCTGGGCGTGGGCTTCTTTGCCGGACTGAAAAGCGCCCAGCCCGTGATGCTGTCCACGGCGGACGCCTATCTGCGCCAGCTGCATTTTCAGGATTTTCAGCTTCTCTCCACCCTGGGCTTTACGGCGGAGGACGCGGAGGCATTTGCGTCCCTGGAGGGCGTGGCCCGGGCGGAGGGAGGATATTTTGCCGACGTCCTCATCGGCGGGAGCGGGGGGCAGGAGGTCTACCACGTCATGAGCCTGCCGGAGCAGGTGGACCTGCCGGACCTGACAGCGGGCCGTCTGCCGGAGCGGGCGGACGAGTGCCTGGCCGACTCCCACGCCTTTTCCGAAGCCGACTTGGGCAAGACGCTGACCCTCAGCGAAGAAAACGATGTGGACGTGCGGGAGATGCTCCCCGGCGGCAGCTACACCGTCGTGGGCCTGGCCCGCTCGCCCCGGTATATCAGCGACAGCCGTGGCAGCACGTCCCTGGGCAGCGGGAGCATCCGGGGCTTTCTCTTCCTTCCCACGGAGGCTTTTTCCTCCGAGGCGTATCACGAGATCCGCCTGTGGTGCGACCTGCCCGGGGAGCTCTATTCCGAGGAATACGGCGCCGCCCGGGACCGGATGGAGGCGGGGATCAAACGCCTTCTCAGCCGGCGGGGCAGCGAGCGCTATGCCGTGCTCCGGGCGGAGGCGGACGAGGAGCTGGCCGAGGCCCGCGCCGAGATCGACCGGGGCTGGGCGGACCTGGAGCAGGGCCGGATGGACGGCGAAGCGGAGCTGGCCGAAGCAAGGCAGAAGCTGGTCAACGCCGAGGAGCTGCTGCGGAAAAACGCCGCGCTGGTGAACCAGGGCCGCATCGACCTGGAGGAGGGCATGGCGCAGATCCCCGCCGCCCGGCAGGAGATCGCGGAAAACCTGGCGCTGATCGAGGAGAACCGGCAGCAGGTGGAGATCTATCGGGCCCTGCTGGACGAGGCGAAGATCCTGCTGACGGAAAACGAGGAGACGCTCCTGGAACTGATCGAGGCCTCGGACGCCGCCCGCTACGCGGAGCTGGCCCCCTATTACCAGGAGGTCTACACCATCCGGGCGGAGATCTATCTGCTGAACGCAGCCATCGAGGCGGCGGAGAGCGGTCAGCCCAACGCCGGAGACCCGGAGGAGCTGCGCGCCCGGCTGGCCCAGAGGGAGACGGACCTGGATGCGGCGGAAGCGGCGCTCTCGGAGGCGGAGGCGAACTTCGACCCCGAAAACGCCGAGCTCGTGGAGGCGGAGACCATCCTGGCCGAGATCCGGGCCTACGTTGACGATCTGGAGGCCCAGATCTCCGAGGGAGAGCAGGCCATCGCCGACGGCCTGGCCCAGATCGCCGAGGCGGAAGCCCGGCTGGACGCCGCCGAGCGGGACTATCCGGAAAACCTGCGCAGGCTGGACGCGGCCGAGGCGGAGCTGATCCGGGGCTGGGAAGAGGTCAACGAGGGCTGGGAGCAGTATTACGACGGCGAGGCGAAGCTGGAGCGGGAGCTGGCCGACGGGGAGCAGAAGCTGGCCGACGCGGAGCGGGAGCTGGCCGACGCCGCCGCGGAGATCGAGGAAAAGCTGAAGCTGGAGCTCTATACTCTGGACCGGGAGACCAACCAGGGCTACGTGACCTTCAACAACGACACCAGCATCGTGGACGGCATCGCGGACGTGTTCCCGCTGTTTTTCGCGCTGGTGGCGGCCATGGTGTGCGTCACCACGATGACACGAATGGTCAACGAGGAGCGCACCGTCATCGGCACCATGAAGGCCATGGGCTACGGCGGCGGGGCGGTGATGTCGAAATACCTGATCTATTCGGGCAGCTCCGCGCTGCTGGGCTGTCTGGGCGGCTTTTTCCTGGGCTCCACCGCCATCCCCTATCTGGTGTGGATCGCCTACGGCATCATGTATGACTACGGGACGCTGGAGATCAGCTTCAGCCACGCCCTGGTGGGACTGTCGCTGGCGGTGGCCGTGGCCGGCACCGCGGCGGTGACGTATCTGGCCTGCCGCCGGGAGCTTTCGGAGAAGCCCGCCGAGCTGATCCGGCCCAAGGCCCCCAAAAAGGGCCGCCGGATCCTGCTGGAATATATCCGGCCCCTGTGGAGGCGGCTGCCGTTCCTTTCCAAGGTGAGTCTGCGCAACGCCTTCCGCTATCCGGTACGGGTGGGCATGATGCTGCTGGGCATCGGCGGCTGCACGGCGCTGATGGTGGCGGGCTTCGGGGCCAAGGATTCCATCGCCCGGATCTCCGAGTACCAGTACGGGGAGATCTTCCTCTACGATATGTCGGTGAGCCTGGACACAGACTCCTTCGCCGACGACGGGGAGATGCTCTCCCTCTGGGAGGGGGAGACGTCTCTCTGCGCTCTCACTGCCCAGGAGCCGGTGACGCTGATCTTCCAGGGCCGGGAGAAGAGCACCCGCTGCATGGCCGCCCTGCCCGGCGAGCTGGACGGGGTGGTGAGCCTCCACGACGAGCACGGAGAGCTGCCTTTCCCGGGGAAAGGGGAGGCGGTGATCGCCCAGAAGCTCTCCGATCTGCTGGGCGTCAAGGCCGGCGACGCCGTGACGGTCCGCACCGACGGCGGCGAGGAGATCACTCTGACGGTGACGGCCGTGTGCAAGAACTATCTCAACCACTACGTGTTCCTGTCTCTGGATTCCCTGCCCGGCATGCGGCGGAACACCGCCCTGCTCACGGCGGCGGAGGGCGTGGACGCGGACCGGCTGGGGGCCCGGCTCCGGTCGGAAAAGGGCGTCACCTACGTGTCCCTCACCCGGCAGGAGCGGGAGCTCATGGAGCAGTCCATGGCCAGTCTGGACCTGCTGGTGGCCATGCTGGTGGTGTGCTCCGGGGCGCTGGCCTTCATCACGCTCTATAACCTGACCAACATCAACATCATGGAGCGCACCCGGGAGATCGCCACGGTGAAGGTGCTGGGCTTTTACCCGGCGGAGACGGCGTCCTACATCCTGCGGGAGAACGTGCTGCTGTCCGTGCTGGGAGCGCTGTTCGGTCTGCTGCTGGGCAAGGGGCTCCACTATATCGTCGTCAGGGCGGTGGTGGTGGAGTACATGACCTACGACGTCCGCATCGCGCCGCTGAGCTACGTGCTGTCCTTCGGCATCACGCTGGTGTTCACCGTGCTGACCAACGCGGTCATGCGCCGGAAGCTGGAGCGTGTGGACATGGCCGAATCCCTCAAAAGCGTGGAATGAAAGCACAAAACGGCGGACGGAAGCCTCTTTTCAATTCTGCCCGGATGTGGTATAATTCCTCCGCCAAAAAGACAGGAGGGATGATCCATGGGAGCGGTGGAAGGACTGGGGCAGGTTATCCCGGAGGACTCCTTTGCCTCGAATATCGGGATCAAGGTGGAGACTTTTGAGAAGGATCACGCGGTTTTTACTATGGAGATCACAAAGTTCTGCCTCAATTATTACCACATCGTCCATGGAGGAGTGTACTTCACCCTGGCGGACTCCGCAGCCGGGGCGGCGGCGCGGTCCGACGGCAGGAAATACGTGACACTGGATTCCGGCTTTCATTTTCTTCGTCCGGCTTCAGGCAGCAGACTGAGGGCGGAGGGCGTGCTCGTCCGCCGGGGACGCACCACCTGCCTGGTCCGGGCAGACGTAACGGACGAGACGGGAAAACTGCTTGCCACCGGGGACTTCACCTATTATTGCGTGGAGGGCAAGCCATGAGATAGGGCGGGTCGATCCGCCTTTCGATTGTTGGGAATGTGGAAGGATATGCTGTGCTGATCGATCGGAGAGGATTGCCATGAAGAAAAGGTTTTTATCCAGTTCACAGTTCGCGTCGCTCTGCGGCATCACGAAAAATACCCTGATCTGGTATGAGAAAAAAGGCCTCCTGGCCCCTGCGTTCGTCGGGGAGAACGGATACCATTACTACACCTACGATCAGTATTTTGACGTGGACCTGATCAAATCCATGAAGTGGACGGATATGACGCTGGAGGAATGCGGCGAGTATATCCGCAGCCGGTCCAGCGACAGCTATATGCAGATGCTGATCCGGCAGCAGACGCTGCTGAGCAGAAAGATGGAGATCGTCCGCCGCAGAAAAGAGATCATGGACATGACGATCCAGGACTGCCTGATCCTGCGGTCCCGGTACAGCGAAAAGCCGCAGATCGTAAAACAGGCCCCAATGTACGTCCTGGGCGAGTCCATCGACCGGAGCGATATGGAAGGGTACACCAACGCGCTGCAGAGACTCTTTTCCGTCTGGCGCCGGTGCCACGCCGTCTACGGTCTGGCCTCCAGCATGCTCACCCGCACGCTCCTGCCCAGGGAAAACATCCTCAGCGGCCAGTTCAACGCACCCTCCCAGCTCTGCCTGCGGGTCGGTGCCCAGGTGCCTGACCCGGCCTGCCGCGTACTGCCCGGGGGAGAATACGCGGTCATCTACCATTCCGGCCCTGTCAGCAGGATCTCGGAAAGCTACCGGCAGCTGCTGGATTTTATCGCCCGTTCCGGCGCGGAGGTCTCCGGAGACGCCATCGAGTGCGATTTCGTCAACCATCTGTCCATAGACGATCCGGATTATTACGTGAAGGAGATCCTGATCCCCTTCAAAAGAAAATGATCATTCAGACAAAAAACGCCCGCGGTCCAAAGACCGCGGGCGTTTTTTGCGTAAAAAAGGGGGCTTACAGCTCGGCGTATGTCAGAGCGGCGTTGGCCACCATCTTGCCGGACTTGTACAGGTCCTCCACCACCAGGTTTTCCTTAACGGTGTGGTTCAGGGAATAACCGGTGGACAGGCCCACCAGCTCAATGCCCCACCGGCTCAGCAGGTTGGCGTCGAAGCCGCCGGCGCCGTCCTCCACAGAGGCCTTGACGCCCATGTTTTCGAAGACCTTCTGCATCAGACGGACACAGATGCTCTCATCGGAGGTGTGGAAGGCGGGGTAATCCACGATGACCCTGGCGTCGATCTTGCAGCCGGTCTCCTCGGCGACCTGCGCGGCGGTCTCCTGGAAGTTCCTGATGTAGGCGTCCAGCTTTTCGTTGTTGCCGCTCATGGCAAAAGCCTTGGCCAGCACGTGATCGGGGATGGTGTTGCAGGG
Organism: Oscillospiraceae bacterium; assembly: GCA_017455685.1. Classification (GTDB taxonomy): domain Bacteria; phylum Bacillota; class Clostridia; order Oscillospirales; family Oscillospiraceae; genus Apopatocola. The sequence goes on along the minus strand of JAFSZH010000063.1, from coordinate 18,993 downwards.
GCTGGGGCAGTCGAAGTAAGACCAGTTGATAACGGTCTCCTCATCTACCCGGCAGTCGCCGATGGAGCTCAGGACCTTGACGGCGGCCCGCAGAGCGCTCTTGCCCCGCTCGGGGTAAGCGGCGTGCGCCGACTCGCCGGTGACCTCCAGAAAGAGCTGGGCTTTGCCCATGGCGGAGCGCAGGATGCGGCCGATCCGTCCCGGGGAGTCCAAAACGAAACCGAACTTGGACTGGACCACGCTGGCGTCGAAGTTATAGCTTCCGCGCAGGCCGATCTCTTCGCATACGCTGAAAAGGATCTCGATGCGGGGGTGCTTTTTTCCGGAGTAGCGGATGCGGCGCAGACCATCCAGGATCGCAGCTACGCCGGACAGGTCGTCGGCGGCCAGGATGGTGGTCCCGTCTGAGGTCATGATCCCGTCCTTGATCTGTGGCTTGATGCCGAAGCCGTTCTGGACCCGGTCCAGGTGGGCGCAGAACAGAATGGAGCCGGGAAGTTCGCCCTCCAGCACGGCAAACACGTTGCCGGCGGTGGCGTCGGGGATCTTGGAGGCGGCGTCGTCCTCGGTGACGGTGCAGCCCAGGTTTTCCAGCTTCATTTTGACCACGTCCACAATGGCGCGCTCCTGGCGGGAGAAGGTGTCGATCTTTGCCAGCTCGATAAATTCCTTTACGATGCTGCTGTTTTCCATTTCATAGGCGCTGAGAATGCTGTCCATAATCTGTTCTTCCTCCTGTAAGGATCAGATGTTATATACGTTTCAGGCACGACGGCGGCCTGTTATTGACCTAAATAACAAGGTCCCGCTGGTATGTCTGATGCAGCAGACATCAGGCATACCAGCGAGGGAAAGGGGAAGCGGTTCGCTATGGCCGCGGGGCGGGCGTAAACCTTAAGCCTCGGGCTTTTTCTTGTTGGAGAGGACGAACACGCCGCGGGACACGAACATGCCGACGATGACCACCAGCAGGGTGATCCACACGGTGGACATGCCGACGGCCTTCAGCACGATGTAGGTGATGAAGCCGGCGATGATCAGAGGAACGTTGTTCTTCAGGTTCTTCATAGCGTAGTCCACGATGATGGCACCGAAGATAGCGGGAGCGATGTAGCTGAAGCCGGCCTTCACACTGGCGGGAAGCAGGGAGATCAGAACGCTGCCAATGAAGGTGATGAAGGTCAGCCAGATCACGGTGACCACGTTGGAGGTGGCGGCGCCCATGGTGGCCATGACGGTGCCCTCGGGGGTACCGCCTTCAACGCCGGCGCTCTTCTGGGCGGCGCTGACAGCGGGCATACGCAGGTCGGCCACGTTGCCGGTGGTCCAGCTGGCCAGAGAGCCGCCCACGCCCATGGCGGGGTAGAAGGTGATGGGCTGCAGGATCCAGCCCACGCCGTAACCGGCAACCATCAGGCTGGCGATGGAGGCGATGTCCGGCCCGGAGGGGATCACGCCGTAAGCAAAGTACAGGTACAGAGCGGGGCAGAAGCTGGCGAAGACGGCGACGCACATGCTGATCAGGCCCAGCGTAAGGCATTTCTTATCAAACATAATTCATTTACCTCCCTTAAGCTGCGATAGCACCGCAGAAGGCGCCCACAAGAATGGAAATACCCAGAGCCAGCTCCTGAAGACGTTTATTCTTTTTAAACAGTATGTTCATCAGGAACATGGTGATGCCGCCGGCAATTGCGGCGATGAGGTACGGGGGAGCCTTCTTGTAAACCTGGTTGATGAGCAGGTAGGAGAACAGGCTGACCAGGCAGCCGCCCATGAGCATCTTTGCCCAAGTGGGGTTGAGCTTCTCATTGAGGGTCTTGGTGACGGCGCTGCCCGCCAGGACCATGACCATGGCGCCGATGAGCCAGCCGGCCACGTCGATGCCCTGGGCCCAGACGGCGTAGGAGAGCTCCTGCAGCTCGGCTTCGGGGGTGCCGGCCTCAGCGGTGACCATGTCCTTGACGGTGGAAGCGATGGCGAGCTCGGTACGGCCGGAGCCCACGTCGTTCATCCGCATCCAGGCGGTGGGGCCGCCCAGAGAGGCTATCAGGGTGATGAGCATGATGGAAAGGGCCAGGGTGGGGCCGGCGGCAGCGATGATAGCGGAGCGCCGGGCTTCCTTCTGACGGGCCTTGTCGATGCCGAGATTGTCGGCTTCTTTCTTGGACAGGCGCAGGTACAGGAGCGCCTGAACCAGGATCACCACGACCATAATGCCCGAGGCGATCCACATGCCGGGACCGTTTTTGATTGCGTTAATGTCCATACGAATTCCTCCCAAATATTTATTAGATCTTTCCTCTATTCTGGCAGGCGCTCTCTGCTGAAGCGCCTGTCATAATACGGTGTTGTTTCCCGGCCCGGGGCGCACCGGACCGGGGCAGGGTTTTACAGGTGAGCCTTCTCCTTGGAGACCAGGAAGACAAGCTGCTCTTCGGCGACCTGCTCGTCGTTCTGGTTGAACACCAGGGAGTGGATCGTCAGCACGCCGCGGTCAGAGTGCTCACAGGGACGCTTCTCTTCCACGGTGAACTTGCAGTAAATGGTGTCCTGGAACCGGACGGCTTCCTGATAGCTGATGCGGAAGCTCAGCAGAGCCTGGGTGGTGCCCTCAAACAGCCGGGTCTGGCTGATCAGGCCCAGGCTTACCAGGAACGTCACGTTGCCGTAGGCGATGCGGGAACCGTAAATGGTGCTTTTGCCGTAGACGTCGTTGGTGTGGGTAGCGCTCCAGTCGCCGGAGAGACCGGCAAAGTTGACGATATCGGCCTCGGTAATGGTACGAGCACCGGTGATGTGCTCTTCGCCCACTTCCCACTCGTCGAAAGCCTTGCCGGGGAATACGTAATCTCTCAGTGCCATCGTTGTTCCTCCTTACTCCATGTGGTCGCGGTCAGTGGCCATCAGGATCACCCATGTGCCGTCCATGACCAGTTCGTCGTTCTGGTTGTAAGCCGCCATGCGGTAGGTGATGATGCCGCGGCCGGGCTTGCGGGAGAGCCGCTTCGCCACGGGGGTCATCGTAAGATAGATGGTGTCTCCCACATAGACCGGCTTTTTGAAGGACTGCTGCTGATCCAGCAGACCGATGTAGCTGCCGTCCACCCACAGGGTCTGGCAGTCCAGACCGTTAGTGATGATGAAGGTCAGCGCACCGGGAACGACGGGCTTGCCGTAGATGCTGCTTTCAGCAAAATACTTGTTGGTATACAGAGGGTTATAGTCGCCGGAGATAGCGCAGTACGCATTCACGTCCGCGTCGGTGATGGTGCGGGCGGCAGTGGTGTAAACGTGGTTTTCCTCCCACTCGTCGTAGAGCATGCCTTTGAAGTCGTAGTGCAGGACTCCCATAATGATCCTCCCTTATTGAAATCGGTATTTTTACTGGATAATGTCTTTTTCGCGCAGCTCGGCCAGCTTGGTGTCGTCGTAGCCGATGGAACGCAGGATCTCGTCCGTGTTCTCGCCCAGCGTGGGGGGCGCGTTGCGGATGGAGCCGGGGGTCTTGCTCAACTTCAGGGGGATACCCTGCATCTTGTACTTCATGCCCCGGTATTCCATGTCGACGATCATCTCACGGTGGATGGTCTGGGGGAGCTCCATCATCTCCTTGATGGTGCAGATAGGACTGTAGAGCTGACCGTACTCGGCGAAGCGTGCCTCGATCTCGGCACGGGTGCGCTGGGAGGCCCACTCGGCGACGATGTCGTGGATTTCGTTGACGTGCTCCCAGCGACCGCCGGGGGTCTTCAGTTCTTCCCGCTCAGCCAGATCCGGCCGGCCGATAGCCAGAGTGAAATCGGTCCAGTCGGTAGCCTTGGCGTTGCCCAGCTGGCACCAGCCGTCCTTGGCAAGGAACGTGTCGTAGGGATACTCAGACAGGTCCCGGTTGCCTACCCGGGGCGGGTTCTCTCCGAACACGGAGGTGTTGATCACAGCGTGCTGCAGAAGTCCGATGAGCGCGTCCGTCATGGCGATGTCGATGTACTGGCCCTCGCCGGTGCGCTCGTGGTGGAACAGGGCGTACATGATGCCCTGGACCAGATACATGCCGGCGACGGAATCGCCGAAAGCTACGCCGCTGCCGGTGGGCGCGCCGCCTTCTTCATCGGGGAAGCCTGTGATGGACATCAGGCCGCTCTGGGCCTCCGCTAGGTTGGAAAAAGCGCCTTTCTTGGCGTCGGGACCGGTCTGGCCGTAGCCGGACAGGGAGGCGTAAATGATGTCGGGCTTGATCTTACAGAGAGATTCGTAATCCAGCCCCAGCCTCTTGACGACGCCGGGACGGAAGTTTTCCACCACTACGTCGGCGCCGCGGACCAGCTCGCGGATGATCTCCAGACCTTCTTCGGACTTCATGTTCACCGCGACGCTCTTTTTGTTGCGGTTCATGATGACGTAGCTCAGACCTTCGCCGTTGACCACGGGGCTCCAGGTCCGGGAACCGTCGCCGACATAGGGGCGCTCGATCTTGATGACCTCGGCGCCGAAATCGGCCAGCTGCATGGTCCCGATGGGGGCAGAATAGGATGTAGTAAGATCGATTACGCGGATGCCTTCCAGTGCGTTCATAGTTTCACTCCTTACAGAAAAATACGCTAATATAAATTATTTCTATACTGATTATATTAAAAACCGCGGTGTTACCACACAGTCAACGCCCCGCGGCAAACAAAATTGTATCGGTTTTTTTGTTCAAAAAAGCAAGGAGAAAGGCAGAATGGCTCCTCGGATGAACGGGGGAAAAGCAAAACCCGATCCTTTTGAAAAGGAACGGGTTTTGCTGATCGCAGAGTTACTTGCCGGTTTTCTCCGCACGGATAGCGGCGATGAGTTCGGGCACCACCTGGAACAGGTCTCCCACGATGCCGTAGTCGGCGATTTCGAAGATGGGAGCGGCGTCGTTCTTGTTCACGGCGATGATGCACTCGCTGTCCTGCATGCCGGCCTTGTGCTGGATGGCGCCGGAAATGCCCAGGGCGATATAGATCTTGGGATGCACGGTCTTGCCGGTCTGGCCAACCTGATGGTCGGCGCTGATCCAGCCGGAATCCACGGCGGCACGGGAGGCGCCCACCACGCCGTGCAGCTCGCCGGCCAGCTCCTCGGCCAGGGCGATGCCGCCCTCCACGTCCTTGGCGATGCCGCGGCCCACGGACACGATCACGTCGGCGCCGATGAGATCCACCAGCTTTTTCGCGGCCTTGACCACTTCCAGGACCTGGGTCTTGCAGTCGGCCTCGCTGAGCTCAAAGGCGGGGTGGAGGAGCTCCACGCCCTCTGCCTTTGCCTCGTCATAGGGGCGTTTTTTCATCACGCCGGGGCGGACCGTGGCCATGGCCGGACGGAACCGGGGGCATACGATGGTGGCCATCAGGTGGCCGCCGAAGGCGGGACGGGTCATCTTCAGATTTGTCTTCACGTCGAAGAGCTTGCTGTCGAAGTTCATGTTGTCCACGTCCAGGTTGGAGCCGGTGCGGAGGAAGTTGACGTAGCCGTTCAGATCCACGTCCAGGTGGGTGCAGTCGGCGCACAGGCCGGTGTGCAGCCGGGCGGCGCAGCGGGGGGCCAGATCACGGCCGATGTTCGAGGCACCGAAGAGCAGGATCTCGGGCTTGAACTCCTTCACCGCGTCGCAGATCACCTTGGTATAGGCGTCGGTGGTATAGTTTTTCAGCAGGGGGCTGTTGTACACGTACACCTTGTCCGCGCCGTAGCCGCCCAGCTCCTTGGCGATGCCGTCCACGTCGTCACCCAGCAGGACGCCGCACAGCTCCACGCCCAGCTCGTCGGCCAGCTTGCGGCCCTCGGAGACCAGCTCGAAGGTGGTGGGCATCATCGCGCCCTGACGCTGCTCACAGAATACCCAGACGTTCTTGAAAGCGGAAATATCCGCGCTGTTGAATTCCATTCCTTTTTCCTCCTTAGATCATGTGCTTGGCAGCCAGCAGGGAAACCAGCTTGCCCGCAGACTCTTTGGCGCTGCCCTCGATCATCGTGCCGGCGCCCTTGACAGGGGGCGTAAAGGACTTGTAGATGTTGGTGGGGGAGCCCTTGAGGCCGATGGTGGTGGCGTCGATCAGCGGGTGATCCTTCAGCGCGGCGTAATCCATCACGCGGATGGGCTTGTCAAAGCATTCCTCGATGCCAAGAACGGACATGTAGCGGGGGGTGTTCAGTTCCTTGATGCAGGTGATCAGGCAGGGGGTCTGGACCTTCACGGTCATATAGCCGTCTTCCAGCATCCGCCGGATCAGCAGGGTGTTGCATTCCTTTTTGATCTCCCCGGCGTAGGTGACCTGGGGCAGGTGGAGTTTTTCGGCGATCTGGGGGCCAACCTGGGCGGTGTCGCCGTCGATGGCCTGGCGGCCGGAGAAGATGATGTCGTCCTCATCCACGCCGTAGGTGTCGATGGCGGCCGCAATGATCTGGCTGGTGGCGAAGGTGTCGCTGCCGCCGAACTCCCGGGCGGAGATCAGCACGCCCTCGTCCACGCCCATGGCCAGCAGCTCACGCAGCATGGCCTCCGCTGGGCCGGGACCCATGGTAAGGGCGACCACCTTGCAGCCCAGCTCCTCTTTCAGAGCGAGAGCGGCTTCCACGGCGTTCAGGTCATCGGGGTTGGTAATGGCCTGCATGGAAGCCCGGTTGAGGGTGCCGTCCGGATTCACGGCCACCTTACCGGTGGTATCCGGGACCTGCTTGACAGTAACGAAGATCTTCATATTCTCTTTACCTCCTGCTCACTTCTTCAGCAGCTGGGACGCGATGACCATCTGCTGGACCTGGGTGGTGCCTTCGAAAATGCTGGTGATACGGGCGTCGCGATACAGCCGCTCCACCTTATATTCCTTGATGTAGCCGTAACCGCCGTGGATCTGCACCGCCTTGTAGGCGCAGCGGTTGGCCATCTCCGTGGCGAAGTACTTGGCCATGGAGCAGGCCTGGGTGGAGTCCTTGCCGGCGTCCTTGAGCACGGCGGCGTTGTACACCAGCTCCCGGGCGGCGGCGATCTCGGTGGCCATCTCCGCCAGCATGAAGCTGATGCCCTGGAATTCCGCGATGGGCCGGCCGAACTGCTTGCGCTCCTTGGCGTACTTGACGGATTCCTCCAGGCAGGACTGGGCAATGCCCACGGCCAGGGCCGCCATGGCCAGACGGCCGCCGTCCAGAGTCTGCATGGCTACGGAGAAGCCCTTGTGCAGGGGGCCGACCAGGTTCTCCTTGGGAACGCGCACGTCCTCCAGCACCACGTCGCAGGTGGGATAGCCGCCGATGCCCATCTTTTTCTCGGGGGCGCCCAGGGAAACGCCGGGCTGCTTCATGTCCACGATGAACATGCTGATGCCCCGGGAGCCCTTGGATTTGAGATCGGTCCGGGCAAAGACGATGGCCCAGTCGGCAATGGGCGCCGCAGAAATGAAGCATTTCCGGCCGTTGAGCACGTAGAAGTCCCCGTCCTCCACGGCGGTGGTGGCGATGCCGCCCGCGTCGGAGCCGGCACCGGGCTCGGTCAGAGCGAAGGACATGATCTTTTCTCCGGACGCCAGCGGAGGCAGATATTTCATCTTCTGCTCCTCGCTGCCCGCCAGCATCAGCGGGCCGCCGCCCAGAGAGTTGGAGGTGTTGGCGTAGATGGACAGCACCGCATCCACTCTGCCCAGCTCCTCCACCATGAGAGCAAAGCTCAGGTAGTCGCCGCCGGCGCCGCCATACTTTTTGGGGATGCGAACGCCGCAGAAGCCATACTTGGCCATTTTTCTGAACACTTCCCAATTGAATTTGCCGGTCTGATCCAGCTCGTCCTGGATCTCCTTGGTAAATTCCGTCTCCGCGAACTGCCGGAACAGCTTCTGTTCCATGGCGTGCTTTGCATCAAGGATCATTTTCATACCTCCGTTTATTTGTTCTTCTTTTTTGTTCAGGGATTTGAGCAGGCCGGGATGCTTTCCTTTATCCGGCTCAGCAGGACGGGCATATCGACTTTTCCGATGCCGTTGAGAGGGAGCTCCCGGAGAAGACATATGTAAGAAGGGATCTTGTACTCCGCAAGAAGCGGGCGGAGAGCGCTGCGCAGCCGGGCACCGGACATTTTTTCCCCGGGCTTGAGCACCACGCAGGCGCAGACTTCTTCGCCGTAGTGACTGCTGGGTATACCCAGCACCTTGCAGTCCATGACCTGGGGCAGCGAAAGAATGGCCGTTTCCACCTCCGCCGGGCTGATTTTTTCCCCGGCCCGGATAATGAGCTCTTTCAGCCGCCCTTTCAGTACCAGATAGCCCCGTTTGTCCAGCATACCGAGATCGCCGGTGTGCAGCCAGCCCTGGGAGTCGATGACTCTTGCGGTGACGGCAGGCATGCGGTAGTAGCCCTGCATGACGCTGAAACCCCGTATACAGATCTCTCCGGTATGTCCGTCCGGCAGGGCCTCTCCGGTGACCGGGTCGGCAATGCGGCCTTCTATGTTGGAAATAAAGTGTCCCAGAGTGGTGCTGCGTACGGAAAGGGGATCATCCATCTCGCAGGTGCTCAGAGCGGAAGTGGCCTCCGTCTGGCCGAGACTGCACATGAGCGTCATGGAAAAGGCCTTTTCAATATCGGCAAACTGTTTCGGGGAATACGGCGCCCCGCCGATGATTCCCGTGCGGAGAGTAGCGAAGTCCTCGCTCCGGAAATCCGGGCGGGCCATGAGGGAGTAAAACAGAGTGGGGACACAGTTAAAGACCGTACAGCGGCCTTCTTTGATGGTCCGTACGATGGCGCCCGTCCGCCGGTTCTCCGGAAAGCACAGGCAGCCTCCCGCGGCCAGACAGCAGAAAAGGTTGGTGGAGATGGAAAAGCAGTGGAACATGGGGAGCACGCAGCAGAACCGGTCTTTACAGTCTGCGCGCAGGTCCCGGGCCTGCTGGAGACCGCAGTTCACCTGGCTGAAATGGCTGGTGAGGACGCCTTTGTATTTGCCGCTGGTCCCGGAAGTGAAGAGCATCGTGGCAGTGTCCTGCGGCACCACGGATCTCTCGTGGCGGCGGAAAACGTCCAGCATCTCCGCATCCTGCTCTTCCCCGGCGGCGTCCAGGGAAACGTAGCCCTCCGCCTCTGCGCCGGGAAGCGTAAAGATCTGCAATAATTCGGGAAAGGCTTCTCTGATGTGGTCCAGCTCTTTTTTTTCTACGGAGGCTTTGTACAGACCGCCGACGATCAGACACCGGCAGCGGGAGAACCGGAGCATGCTCTCCATCTCCGCAAACATCATACTGGTGTTCATCATGACCGCCACGGCGCCCATGGACATCACGGCGTAAAACGCGTAAAGCGTCTGAGGGGAATTCTCCGCCCAGATGGCCACGTGATCTCCTTTGTTTACGCCCGCTGCGCACAGCGCGGCTCCGTATCCGGCAACCTTGCTTTCCAGCTCGGCATAGGAAACGGTCCGGCCTCGATCCCAGATCGCCTCCCGATCCGGAAACTGTCGGACAGTACGGTGAAGCAGCTGGGGGATGGTGATGTTTTCCAGCATATCCAAAACGATTCTCCTTACTCCGAAGAGCCCAGAATGCCTTTGTACTATCTATTAAAAACCGGGGTGTAACAACACTGTCAACGCCGCACACCAAACAAAAATTACATTATTAATTTGTACATCTTTTTCGCTTTCGTCAAAAAAGGCTTTGCCCTGAAAACACGGCGCCTGATCCCGCCGACCTCGGTCCGGCCCGGACCCCCAGGAAAGAGGAGATTTCGGGCGTTTCCCGAAGGAACGGGGACAAACCGGGGGTAGCGGCCGATCCGAAAGGCTTGTGGTTGCCATATGGTTTTTGCCGATCATCCGCCGCTTTTCCGCCTGGCGCACCTGGGAAACGGGCTCTCCGGCGTTTGACACGAAGCCGATGATCCCCTATAGTAAGAGCAGGGGGAATGACCAATGGAACCCATCAAAGTCGCCGCGGTGCAGCTGTACCCGGAGCGCCGGGCGGAGGACACGGCGGGAAAGCACCTGCGCTTTCTCCGGCAGGCGGCGGAAGCCGGGGCGGCGCTGGTCGTCTTCCCCGAGTGCTCTCTCACGGGCTACGCCGCGGACGCGGGCGTTCTGCGCCCGCTTTCGGCTTCGGATGAGCTGATCCGGGCCCTGGAGGCGGAGAGCGACCGGCTGGGGACCGCCGTGTGCTTCGGCTTCATTGAGCGGGACGAGCCCCGGCCCCATATCACCCAGGAGCTGTACTTCCGGGGCGGGCGGGCCCTGTACCGCAAGACCCATCTGGGCACCCGGGAGGAGGCGGCCTTCGCGCCCGGGGACGCCTTCCCCGTGCTGGCGGCGCCCCGCCCGGCGGGGATGCAGCTTTGCTGGGAGACCCATATTCCGGAGATCTCCGCCGCCCTCCGGCGGCAGGGGGCCGAGCTGCTGCTGACGCCCTACGCCAGCGGCATGAGCGGTGAAAAGTGCCGGGACAACTGGGCCGTGCAGCTGCCAGCCCGGGCCTCGGACAACGGCGCTTTCGTCATCGCGTGCAATCTTCTGTTCCCGCCCAGGGCCGGGGAGAGCGTCCCCCGGGGCGGCGGGATCGCCGTATACGATCCCAAGGGCGGGCGTCTGGCTTCTTATTTCGGCACGGAGGAACGCCTGCTTCTCTGCGATCTGGCGGGACCTCTTCCCCGGGAGCTGCCGGCGGGAAACATGCACGCCATCTCCTATTTCGACAGAGTGCGTCGGGAGCTCTTTTCGTAAGCTCGCTTTCTGTTGCGCCGGGAGCGATTCTGGGCTATAATAAATAAAACGTTTTTGAGTGAGGAACCGGACCGTGGTATTTAACAGCGCATCCTTTCTTTTCATGTTCCTCCCCGCAGCGGTGATCCTGGAAAGGGTCGTGCCGGGGAGGGCGGCGAAGAACGCCCTGCTGTGCCTGCTGAGCGCGGTTTTCTATGCCTTCGGCGGGCTGGCTCAGGTGCCGGTGCTGCTGCTGGCCGCCGTGTGGAACTATCTGCTGGGGCGGCTGCTGGCCCGGGAGGTCGGCCGCCGAAAACTGTGGTGCTGCGCGGCGGTGCTGGGGGACCTGGGACTGCTGTGTGTATATAAATATCTGGACTTTCTGCTTTCCGCCCTGGGTCTGCCGGGGCTGAGCCGGGCCCTGCCGGTGCCGCTGGGCATTTCCTTTTTCACCTTCCATGCGGTGAGCTACGCCGTGGACGTGTACCGTGATCCCGCCCTGGCGGAAAAGAACTTCGGCAGATTCTTTCTGTACCTGGCCTTCTTCCCCCGGCTGCTGGCCGGGCCCATCGTCCGCTGGAAGGAGGGCCGGGGACAGCTCTGTGAGCGGACCGTCACAGCGGAGGACACCGCCGCCGGGCTCCGGCGCTTCGTCCGGGGCATGGCCAAAAAGCTCCTGCTGGCCGAAAGCGCCGCGGCCGTGGTCAACGCGGTCTACGCCCTGGATGGGGCAAGCCTCAGCTCCGGCCTGGCCTGGCTGGGAGCGGTGGGCTACTGCCTGCAGATCTACTACGATTTTTCCGGCTACAGCGACATGGCCATCGGCCTGGGCAGGCTCTTCGGCTTCACCTTCCCGGAGAACTTTGACCATCCTTACGCCTCCCTGAGCTTGTCCGAGTTCTGGCGGCGCTGGCACATGACGCTCAACCGCTGGTTTCAGGACTATCTCTATTTCCCTCTGGGCGGCAGCCGGAAAGGGCAGGCCCGCACGGTGCTTAACAAGCTGATCGTCTTTTTCGCCACGGGGCTGTGGCACGGCGCCGGTTGGACCTTCATCCTCTGGGGGCTGTGGCACGGGGCGCTGGTCTCCGCCGAGGGACTGGCGAAAAAGCCTCTGGAGCGGCTGAGCCGCCGGTGCGTCGGCCGGGCGTTGCTGCGGCTTTACACCCTGCTGGCGGTGCTGCTGGGCTTCGTGATGTTCCGGGCCTCCGACCTGGCCCAGGGCTGGCTGATGCTCTCCCGGCTCTTCTCCTTCACCCCGGCGGGGCTGGCCGCGCAGCTGGTCTGCCGCTCGGTGCTGACTCCCGGGCGGATCGGGGCTTTGCTCCTGGGTGCGGTGTTCTCCCTGCCCGCGGGTCCCGCTCTGCGCCGTCTGGCGGCGGAAAAGCTGGGGGAAGGCTCCCCGGCTCTGGAGCTGGCGGGCGACGCGCTGGCGCTGGCAGGGCTTTTCCTGTGCGTGCTGGCCATGTCCGGGGGTGGGTTCAGCCCGTTCATCTACCAGCAGTTTTGAGGGAGGCGTGATATGAAAAGAAAGACGCTTGCCCTTTTGTTCACCGCCGTGTTCCTGCTTCTGTGCGCGGCGCCCTTCCTGGGCCTGCTGCTCACCGGAGGCTCCGCCGCCGGGGCCAACGAGGTCCTGGCCGTGAAGCCCGCTCTCCGGGACTGGGACGGGAAGCTCAACAGCGACTATCTCGCCGGCTGGGCGGAATATATCAACGACCGTTTCTCCCTGCGGCAGGAGGCCGTCACCGCCTGGGCCGGGCTCAACGCCGTCCTCTTCCGCACAAGTGTCACCGACAGCGTGCTGCTGGGCAGGGAGGGCTGGCTCTACTACGCTCCCACCCTGGCCGACTACGCCCGCTCCGAGAGCATGACCGCCCGGGAGCTGTGGTGCGCGGGCCGGACCCTGGCCCTGCTGCAGGAGTACGCGGAGGCGCAGGGAGGACGGTTCCTCTTCACCCTGGCCCCCAACAAGAACTCTCTCTATCCGGAGAACATGCCCGAATATCCCCGGGGGGACGGGGCCTCCAACGCGGAGGTGTTCTCAGCCGTGCTGGACGAGATGGGCGTGCGTTACCTGGACCTCTTCGCCGTGTTTGAGGCGGAGGACGAGACGCTGTATTTCCCCACCGACAGCCACTGGAACGCCCGTGGCGCGGCTCTGGCGGCTGACGCCATTCTCTCCGCCCTGGGCCGGGAGAGCGGATATTATGCCGGGGTGTTCAACGCAGCCGAGCATAAGGGCGATCTTTACGAAATGCTCTATCCCGCCGGGAAAAAGACGGACGGGGACCTCGTTTACGCCCCCGGCTTCACCTTCACCGCCAGCAGTCAGAACCCGGACGCCATCACCCTGCGCACCCAGGCCGGCGGCAGCGGCTCTCTGCTGTGCTACCGGGACTCCTTCGGGCGCAACCTCTACCCCTATCTGGCGGAGAGCTATGCCGAAGGCCTGTTTTCCCGCCGGAACGACTACTCCCCCCTGGAGCTGTCCCCCGGCGGCGACATGGTGGTGGAGCTGGTGGAGCGCAATCTCCGGTATCTCAACGTCTACGTGCCCACCATGCCCGCGCCGGCGCGGGACGCCTCGCTGATCGCGGAGGCGGCGGACGGGACGGGAACGGTGAAACTGACCCTTGCAAAAGGCGGCGGAGAGGGATATACTGTGCTGCGCGGCGAGCTGGCCGCGCTGACGCCGGACGATTCTTCCCCGGTATGGGTGGAAACGGAGAGCGCTCTTTACGAGGCGTTCCCCACCCCGGAGGGCTTTTCTCTCTGCCTTCCCGAAGGGGAAACGGCCGGGCCCGTCCGGATCGTTTTCTTCCGGGCCGGGAACCTGACGGCCTTTCCCGGCGTCATAGGATCATGAAAGCCCTGTTAGGAGGATACCAATGAAAAAACTGACGATTCTGGCGCTCTGCGCCCTGCTGTGCCTGACTCTGATCGGCTGCGGCGGCTCCGAAAAAGCCCCGGCGGCCACAGCGGCCCCCGCCGCCACCCAGACTCCCGCTCCGGAACCCACCGCCGTGCCGGAGACCACCCAGGCTCCGGAGATCACCGAGGCCCCTGTGGAAGCGGTTCCGGACAATTCCGAGCTGATCGCGAAGATCCTCACCATGAAGGATCAGCCGGTGCAGGATCTCTACGATCTCATCGGCGAGCCAACCGGCAGCGATTATTCCTCCAGTTGCCTGATCCAGGGCGGCCAGGACGGCCAGCTATACTACGACGGCTTCACCGTCTACACGCTGGTCCGGCCCGATGGCACGGAGACCATCTACGACTGCGAATAAGCTGCCGAAGGAAACAAGAACCCCCGGAGGACGAATCGTCCTCCGGGGGTTCTTGTTGACAAGGGGTTTATCCTTCGATCATGATGGTCTTGCGCTCGGGCAGCTTCTTGGCCTCTTCCTTGGGGAAGGTCAGCGTCAGCACGCCGTCCTCAAATTTGGCCTTTACGTCTTCCTCGGTCAGGTTGGCGCCGATGTAGAAGCTCCGCTGCATGGAGCCGGTGTAGCGCTCCTGGTGCACGATCCTGCCGCGGTCGTCCTTTTGTTCCTCTTCCAGGCCCTTGGCGGCGCTGATGGTGAGGTAGCCGTTGTGCAGCTCCAGACCGATCTGCTCCTTCTTGAAGCCCGGCAGGTCCACGCTCAGCTCATAGCCGTCGTCGTTTTCCTTCAGGTCGGTCTTCATTACCCGGGCGGCGTGGCTGCCGTACAGCTTCTTGTCCGCGCTACGGAAATCTCTGAACGGAAAATCCATCCAGTCGTCAAAAATGCTTTCACCAAAAATACTCGGCAACATAAGTCATTCCTCCTTTGAAATGTCAAACCGTTTTGTCGGCCGAGTTTCCGGGGACTATCACAGCCCCTCGTTCCTCTGTTCGATTCTGATTATAACACCAAAGTTAGCACTTTCATGACGAGAGTGCTAACTTTTTGTTAAGAGTATTTTATGTTTTTTCACATATATTATGAAGTCAATTTTTTCCAGTTTTCGGGCCGGGCGGAGGGCAAAAACCTGTTGCCTTTTCCGCCCCGGGACAGGTATAATCATCATAAGAGAGGACCGGACAGGGAAAACCGTCCGTCACAGCAAAGGAGAGCGATCCAATATGAAAAAAGTCGTCTGCACCATGGAAAACCCCTATGAGATCAGCGCCGAACAGGCCGACCGCATCAAGAATCTGTGCTGGAAGTACGGATATGAGACCGTCTTCTGCCAGCGGGACGAGGCATACGAGCACGTTTCGGACGCGGAGGTGATCTACGCCTACGACCCAAAGCTGCTCACCGTGGCCGAAGAGGTCAAATGGTTCGCCTCTACCTGGGCCGGGGTGAACGCCTATCTCAGCGGCGGCGCCCTCCGGAAGGGCACCGTCCTCACCAACGCCCGTGGCTGCTTCGGCGTCACCATCGCCGAGCACATGATCACCGTACTGCTGATGATGATGCGGCGGATCCCCGAGCACCAGGAGAACCTGCGCCGGGGCGTCTGGCGCCACGACCAGCAGATGGAGACCCTGTACGGAAAAAACGTGCTGGTGATCGGCATCGGGGACATCGGTTCCCGCTACGCCAGACTGGCCCGGGCTTTTGAGCCGAAGAAGATCGTGGGCGTGAACCGCAGCGGCCGGGACGCGGGACCCGCCTTTGACGAGACCCGGCCCGCCTCCGAGCTGGACGAACTGCTGCCCGATGCGGACGTGATCGCCATGGCCCTGCCGGAGACCGGGGAGACCCGGAACACCCTCTCCCGGGAACGGATCGCCATGCTGAAGGAGAGCGCTTACATCGTCAACGTGGGCCGGGGGACCTCCATCGACGAGGACGCGCTGGCCGAGGCGCTGAACGCCGGGAAGGTGGCCGGGGCGGCGCTGGACGTGTTCCGGGTGGAGCCTCTCCCGGAGGACGCCCCCATCCATAACGCCAAAAACGTGCTCATCACGCCCCACTGCGCCGGGCAGATGGGCGCGGAGATCACCCGGGAGCTGCACGTGCAGCTCTTCCTGGACAATCTGGAGCGGTACTTCAACGGCGAAGAGCTCCGCAACGTCATCGACCCGGCCAAGGGCTATTGAGCCGGACAGGAAAAGCAAAGGCCCGCCGAATGGCGGGCCTTTGCTTTTTTGCGACTGTCAGGCGATGCCCTCCTGCTCCCGGAGGAAGCGGTACATCTCCGCGTTGGTGGCGTAATAAAACGGGTTGGAGTAAAAGATGAGAGACAGACCCAGGGTGACGATACCCAGCAGGACCCAGCCGATAAAGCTCAGGTCCAGCACGAAGGCGTCCCACTTGTGGCCGTTCATCAGCGTACGGGAGCGGGTGATGGCGTCCATAGGGGCCATGTCCGGATTCTCCGCCAGAATAAAGGGCACCAGCCGGTAGGAATAGGCCTTGATGATGCCCGGTATGATGAACAGGAGCGTCCACAGAAGCAGGAATATCTGCCGGAGCAGCATGGTCACCACCACGTTGCCGTAGCGGTACTTGAAGCCGAAGCCGAACTCGTTGACCTCGGCGGCCGTGGCGGTGTTCACCAGGAAGAACCTCTGACCGCCTACCTCCAGGGGATTGAAGACGAAGACGTCCAGAGCCAGAGCGACACCGCCTGCGATGCCCAGCACGGAGGCGGCCACGCCGCTGATGATGGCTCTTTCCGTTCTGGAATAGCTGTTGGTGGTCTGGGTGATCTGGATCATGCTGTTCCCGTCGTTGGACGAGCTGCTGGCCGCGCTGGTGGCGCTGCCGCCGGCGCCGCCGCCGATGACAATGGACATGATCACCGCCGCCAGCACACAGCGCCAGTAGTTGGCCCGGAAGGCGGCTTTACCGCGGGCCTTGAGTTCCCTTCTGTCCCACATCATATCGTATCTCTCCTTTTTTTCGTTTCAAAAATGATTTTTTATTTTACCACGGGTTTTCCCGCTTTTCCAGTCCGAATTGAGCGGAACCGCGTTTTTTCGCTTTATGCCAGCCCCCTGCCGGACCGGAGCTGGGACAGGAGCTTTTCGTAAAAGACGATCTGGAATCCCAGCCGCTCTTTCCACAGCTTTTCCGCCGTCGCCGAGGCAGTGGGCGCCGAAAGCAGCTCCCGGAGCCGGGCCAGCCGCCCGGACAGATACGTTTCCCTCTCCTCCGGACCCATGGCGAGAAAGTCGTCCCGGCAGAGGGATTCGTGGAGACGGTAAACGTCGAAGCGGTCCAGATTGTCCGCGTCCTGCACCGTCAAGGCAAAGGGCGTCCGCTCCCCGGGAAAGTCCGCTCTGTCGTCCACATGGATGGCGATGCCGTAGCAGATGTCCTCGATCCGGTCCTCCGGCAGTCCCAGGGTCTGAAGGAAGGGCCGGGCGATCCGGGCGGCGCGGCGGCCGTGCTCGATCCAGCCGTCTTCCCCGAAGGTCTCGCAGTAGGAAACGTCGTGGAGCAGACAGGCCACGGTCATTTCGTCCGCATCGAAGCCCTCCTTTTCGGCGATCTGCCGGCCGATGTTGGCCACCCGGTAGGAGTGTCCCAGCCGATAGGCCAGCGCCTCCGGGTGGGCGGCGAGATATTCGCCCCCGGTGAGCTTCTTCCGCAGGAATTCCTCTGTTTTTCTGACTGCGTCTTCGATCATGTCCCTATTCTCCCTGCCCGGTTTTTCGTTCCCTTTGCACTCTGCCGTCAGGCTCCGTTGGGGTTGGCAACGACATTGATCTTCAGCTGCACGTCCTCGTCCGGCATGGTGAACACGTAGACTCCCGGGCGCACGTAGCGCCCGTCCGTGCCGTTGACGTAGATCTCCCCGTCGTCGATGACGGCGGTGGTGACGGTGACCTCCTGCCCGGGCCGGGCGAACCGGGGGCACTCGTCGACGAACTGTTTGCCCGAGACCACCGTGATCTTCCGATAGGCGCTTTGGAACACCAGCAGACCGACCAGCGCCAGCGCCAGCACCAGACAGACGATAACAGCGATTTTCTTCTTCATGGAGATCGCCCTTTCACAGTTTTTTTCTTATCATAGCACGGCTGCTTCCCGGTCACAAGCAAAAAGCGCGCCCGTCAGGGCGCGCTTTGCGGCAGAAAGGTTTATCTTTTTTTGTAGAGCAGCAGCTCGGGGTCGGCGCCGCCCTCCCGGTAGGTGCAGATCAGGATAAAATCCATGTTGGCCAGGACCCCGAAGCACAGATCCTCCCCGAGCTCGGATTCCAGCTGATTGCCCAGATAGGTGGTCGTGTCGTCCAGGAATTTCACTGTCTGGCCCCCGGGCAGCCGGTAGGATAGGTTAACATAACTTCCGACCAGCGCGTTGAGCTTTTCCAGCTTCGGCATGCCCTCGACGTGCAGATCGTTGATCTCCTGAATGAGCTGACGCTTGAACGCCTCGAACTGGCCGTTGTCGCTGAGCTCTTCGTAGCGTTTCCAGTAATCCAGCCTGGGCAGGGTCTCCCGGAGATAAGCCCGGGCCTGTTCCTCGGTAAAGCCCTGGTCGGCCATGCTCCGGACGCATACGTCAATGAGATCGTCCATGTCGCTGTAGGTGTAGGTCCCGTCGGCGTAGCACCACTTGCAGTATTCCTCGTTGGGCGTGCCGTCCTTTTCCCGGCTGATGATCCCATCCTCCAGCGGCATGCCGCAGCACTGGCAGATCAGCTTCCGGGGCTCGCCCAGCAGCGTATTGATGGAAACGCCGAACAGCCGGGAGAGCAGCTTGAGCGTATCGGTGTTGGGAACGGTCTCGCCCGTTTCCTTTAGTTAAGGATACTTGTTTATAGCTTAGTCGATCTTGCCTACGAAACGGAAGATGATTTCGATTTCCTGCTGTCGGAAGCCGAAGTCGTCTTCCGTTGCTTCATGGACAATGATCTTCTCGATCAGGGTATTCAAAAGCTCTGCAGTCAGTTCCTTTGGGACGCCGATCTGCTTGATCAGCTCGACCCACTTCTGGGCGTCCTCAACGGTCTGTTTCCCGGCAGACAAAGCAGCCTTGCAGGTCTCAATCTTTTGCTCCTGCTCTTCCTGCTCCTTCTGATACCTCTGAGAGAGCATGTTAAAGTTGCTTTCCGTAATGCGGCACGCGGTCCAATCCTCGTACATCCTGGCGAACATGTTGTCCAACTCGGCCTTGCGCTTCTCCGCCTTCTTCAGCTCGGCGGTCTGCTTCTTGGCTGCGGCAGCGCGTTCCCGATCTCCGGATTGGAGCAGATCCTCCAGAAGTCTGTCTTCATCCTTTTCGGCACGGACAGCCCAATGCTGGATTCGCTCCAGAACGTAGGTGTACAGCACGTCGTACCGGATGTAGTGTCGG
>JAFSZH010000062.1 GCA_017455685.1 Oscillospiraceae bacterium | reverse complement strand
CCTGGTTTACACCGGCCGGACGCTGATGGGCTGCCGGCCGCCCAAGGGCCAGGAGCTGGACGACCACTATTTCGGAGCCATCAAGCCCCGGGTAGCCGCGTGCATGGCGGATCTGGACGAGGAGCTCTGGAAGCTGGGCGTCCCGGCCAAGACGGAGCACAACGAGGTGGCCCCGGCCCAGCACGAGCTGGCCTGCGTCTACTCCACGGTGAACATCGCCGCCGACCACAATCAGCTGGTGATGGAGCGGATGAAGCGGATCGCGGACCGGCACGGCATGGTCTGTCTGCTCCATGAAAAGCCCTTCGCCGGAGTCAACGGCTCGGGCAAGCACAACAACTGGTCCATGGCCACCGACCGCGGAGAAAACCTGCTCAACCCCGGGGACACTCCCGCGGAGAACGCTCAGTTTCTGCTGTTCATGACGGCGGTGATCCAGGCAGTGGACGAGTATCAGGACCTGCTGCGCATCAGCGTGGCCAGCGCCGCCAACGACAACCGGCTGGGCGGGGACGAGGCGCCCCCGGCCATCCTTTCCGTGTTCCTGGGTCAGGAGCTGACGGAGATCCTGGAGGCCATCGAGAGCGACACCCCCTATCAGAAGGGCGAAAAGGTGATCTTCAAGGTTGGCGTCCACAATCTGCCGTCCTTCCCCCGGGACACCACCGACCGGAACAGGACTTCGCCCTTCGCCTTCACCGGCAACAAGTTCGAGTTCCGCATGGTAGGCTCCTCCGCCTCCATCTCCGAGGCAAACATCATACTCAACACCGCCGTGGCGGACGTGCTGCGCCGCTACGCCGATGCGCTGGAGAACGCCTACAACTTCGATTCCGCCCTCCACGGGCTGATCCGCACCGCCATCCGGGAGCACAAGCGCATCATCTTCAACGGCAACGGCTACGACGAAGCCTGGGTGAAGGAAGCGGAGAGCCGGGGACTGCTGAACCTGCGCACCACGCCGGAGTGCCTGCCCCGGCTGCTGGACTGGAAGAACGTGGAGCTCTTTGCCCGGAACGGGGTGTTCAGCGAAGCGGAACTCCACGCCCGGTATCAGATCATCCTGAGCCATTACGCCAAGGAGGTCAAGATCGAAGCCCTCACCATGCTGGATATGATCCGCAAGGACGTGCTGCCCGCCGTCAGCCGCTTCACCGGCGATTTGAGCGCCGCCGGCCGCTGCAGGGAGCAGTATCTGCCAGGCGACGCATGCCGGTATGAGAGGGAGATCGCGGGACGGCTCAGCGGCCTCATCGACCGCGCCTGGCAGTCCGCCGCCCGGCTGGAGAGCGCTCTGGCCCACGCCGACGCCGTCTCCGGCAGCACGGAGGAATTTGCACTGTGCTGCTGGAAGGAGCTCCTGCCGGAGATGGCGGAGCTGCGGGAGTGCGCCGACGCCATGGAGGCGGTGACGGAGAAGACCTACTGGCCCTATCCGTCCTACGGCGAGATCCTCTTCAGCGTGTATTGACGGATATAGTTCAAATTTATGGAGCGGGGCGTCCTGTCGGCTTGACAGGACGCCCCGTTTGGTACTATTATTCGAATAACAAATAAACAGCGTTCGCATCTGCGCGTCAGCGCCGGCGGCCCTGCCGCCGAGGGAACACGGATGAGAATTCCGGACTATCCCAGTAACCGTGAAGCGGATGATGGGGCCATGACCACTGCCCTCGGGCGGGAAGGGGCCCCGGAGGATGATGCCAAGTCGGGAGACCTGTTTGCGGATGGATGCCCCTGGGACGGGGCGGAGCTGTACGATGACCTCATCGCCGCTTTGCCGCTTTTTCTGGGGAGGGCGGTTTTTCTGTTTGTTTGAAACAGATTAGGAGGAAAGAATGATGAAGAAACTGCTGTCCATTGTCCTGATCCTGTGCCTGCTGCTGACCCTGACGGCTTGCAGCAAGAAGGAGGCGGCCCCCGCCGCTACCGAGGCGCCTGCCGCCACGGAAGCCCCCGCTCCCGAACCTACGGAAGAACCCGAACCCGAGCCCGAGACCGTCACCGTCATCGACATGATGGGCCGGGAAGTCACCGTCGAGCTGCCTGTTACCCGGGTCGTCGCTCTGCAGCCCGCCGACTGTGAGATCCTGTATGCCATCGGCGCCGGTGACACCGTAGTCGGACGTGGCGAATACTGCGACTCTCCCGCCGAGGTGCTGGACGTGCCCTCTGTGCAGTCCGGCTATGATACCAACACCGAACAGATCATCGCTCTGGAACCCCAGGTGCTGTTCATGAGCACCATGGCGCAGACTGAGGAGCAGATCGCCGCTCTGGAGGCTGCCGGGGTGAAGGTGGTCGTCTCCGAGACTACGGACATCCAGGGCGTCTATTCCGCCATTGAGATGATCGGCAAGGTCATGGGCAAGGAAGACAATGCCGCCGCCGTGGTGAACGAGATGAAGGATTCCTTCGCGAAGCTGAGCGAAAACGCCGCCGCCAACGAGGGCAAGACCGTGTACTTCGAGGTCTCTCCGCTACAGTGGGGTCTGTGGACCGCCGGCAAGGGCACGTTCATGGACGAGATCGCTACCATGCTGGGCCTGGAGAACGCTTTCGGCGACGTTGATGGTTGGGCGGCCATCTCCGAGGAGCAGGTCCTGGAGCGGAACCCGGACTATATCGTCACCATTACCATGTACTACGGCGAGGGCCCCACGCCTGTGGAGGAGATCCTGGCCCGTCCCGGCTGGGAGAACGTGACCGCCGTGAAGAACGAAGCCATCCTCAACCTGGTGGACAACGAGCTGAGCCGTCCCTCTCCCCGTCTGATGCAGGGCGCCCAGATGATGTACGATTTCATCTACGGAGCGGAAGAGCTTCAGAATGCGGCCTGATTTGAACAAGCAGCGGGAGGGCGCAAAAGCGCCCTCCCGTCATATCCTGCGGAAAAGCTCCGAGGGCTTCGGCCCCGGGGCTTACGCTGCGTTTATCATCGTCATGCTCGCTGCCATGGCGCTGTGCATCTGCGTGGGCAGCGTGACCATCCCGCTGAAAACTATCGTCTCCGTGATCTGGCGGGCGGTGAAGGGCCTGCCCCAGATCCCCGGAACCTCCTCGTCCATCATCCTCTCGGTGCGGATCCCCCGGGTGTTGTGCGTGGCGCTGTCCGGGGCGGCGCTGTCTCTCTGCGGCGCGGCCATGCAGGGCCTGCTGAAAAACCCCCTGGCGGACGGCTCTACCCTGGGCGTCAGCTCCGGCGCGGCCCTGGGCGCCTGCCTGGCCATCGCCTTGGAGATCACACTGCCCGGCTTTCCTTTCGCCGGAACGATGGTCATGGCCATGGCGTTCGCCTTTCTCTCCCTGGTGCTGATCCTGTCGCTGGCCTACCGGCTGGATTATTCCCTGGCCACTGGTACCATCATCCTCATCGGCGTCATCTTTTCCATGTTCATCAGCAGCGTCATGTCCCTGGTGATCGCCTTCGCCGGAGATCATCTCCGGAGCATCACCTACTGGACCATGGGCTCCCTGGCCGGCAGCAGCTACCTGAACGCTCTGGTCCTTCTGATCGCTCTGGTGCTGTGCGGATCGGTGATCCTGCTCCACGCCCGGGAACTGAACGCCTTCGCCATCGGCGAGGACAACGCCCGGCACATCGGCGTCAACGTGAAGCGGGTGAAGCTCACGGTGATGATCACGGTTTCGGTGCTCATCGGCGTTTGCGTGTCCATCGGCGGCACCATCGCCTTCGTGGGCCTGGTGACGCCCCACATGGTGCGTATGATCACCGGACCCAACCACAAGCGGATCCTGCCCGCCAGCCTGTTCGGCGGGGCCACGTTCCTGCTGCTGTGCGATCTGGTGGCCAGGGTGATCGTTAATCCGGTGGAGCTGCCCATCGGCGTGGTGACCAGTTTGATCGGCGCGGTCCTCTTTGTGAACATCTTTTATCAGACGAGGAGGGGACGCTGATGGCCATGCTGGAAGTTCAAAATCTCATCGTCCGGTACGGTGAGCGCACCGTGGTGGAAGACGTCAGCTTCTCTCTGGAGGAGGGCCGCTGGCTCATGCTCATCGGGCCCAACGGAGCGGGAAAGTCCACCATTGTCAACGCCATCGCCCAGAGCGCTCCCTATACGGGCCGGATCCTTTACGAGGGCGAGGATATGCGGCGCCTTAAACCCACGGAGCTGGCGAAAAAGATCGGCATTTTATCCCAGAACCATTCGGTGGGCTACTCCTTCACGGTGGAGGAGGTGGTCCGGCTGGGCCGGTACTCCTACGCGCCCGGCATCTTCTCCCGACACAGCGACGCCGACGAGGAGAGCGTGGAGCGGGCCGTGGAGCTCACAGGCATAGCGCCCATGCTCAAGCAGTCGGTGCTCACCCTGTCCGGCGGCGAGCTGCAGCGGACCTTCCTGGCCCAGCTGCTGGCCCAGGACCCGCAGATCCTCATCCTGGACGAGCCGACCAACCATCTGGACCTGGTCTATCAGAAGCAGATCTTCGCCCTGATCCGCCAGTGGCTTGCCCAGAGCGGGCGGGCGGTGATCAGTGTGGTCCATGATCTCAGCCTGGCCCGGGCCTACGGCACGGACGCCCTGCTGCTGCACAACGGCCGGCTGGCCATGGCAGGGGAGGGGGACGCGGTGTTCGACCCGGCGGTGCTCAACGGCGTTTATTCCATGGACGTGGCCGAGTGGATGCGCACCATGCTCTCCCAGTGGACCTGACCGGAACAGGATCTTGATGAAAAAAGGCAGTACCCGCGGACGGGTACTGCCTTTTTATTTTGTCCGGATCACTCCATCCGGGGGTTGGAGACGACCACGGTGTGATCGTACCAGTTTCCATGAGTGCCGATGATGGCTACCGGGAAAGGCTCGTCCAGAGCGGGCACCGGCACGTCAAAACCGTAGACCTCCTCGGTCATGTCGTCCTTGTAAGTCACGGAGTCGGTGGTGGGATCGATCAGCGCGGCGCCTTCTTTGGCGGCGTCGGCCGCTTTGCCGGAGAACAGGTTGACGATGCTCTTGGAGGGGAGAACGATATGCACCGTCATCTCTCCGTTTTCCACCGTCAGGACGCCCGTTCCCTCACAGGCCTCGTTGATGTGGAACATGGAGCTGTCCGTGTCCACGTCCACGACGTAAACGCCGTCCGCCAGCGCGTTGGGGTCCTTAGGTTCGGGGACCGCCGTGGGCGCTTCGGTGGGGGCTTCCGTGGGCGCCGCGGCGGCAGGGGCAGAGCCCCCGCCGCATGCGGCCGCACCGCATCCGAGAAGAACAACAAGGATCAGCGCGAGGATCCTGCGGGAGATCGGGCCGGTTCTCATTTCAGCTCGTCCAGAGCGGCCTGGGTGTGGGCCACGTAGAGCTCCTGCACGGCGGGGATGCGGCCCAGACCGGCGATCTGGGTCTCGATGTTCTCAAAGTAACCGCTGGCGGTGAACATGCTCAGCCAGGACTCCTCGTCCTCGGGATCGGCCATGTCGTTGTTGGCGTGATCGCCGGCAACCACCATCAGGGGCCGCAGGATCACGGTCTTGTAACCGGCGGTGTTGACGGCCTCGATCACGTTCTCGCAGGCGGTCTCTTCGGGCTCGCCTTCAACAGTGCCGATGAACACGTTCTTGTAGCCGAGAGCATCCATCTGGGCCTGCATCTGAGAATAAGTGACCTTGGCGGTGTGGCTGGTGCCGTGGCCCATGAACACGAAGGCAACACCGGCGGCGTCAGCCTCGTCCAGGGAAGCGTAACCGGCGGTCTTCACAGCCTCGGCAGTGACGGCAACGGCAACGGCTTCCTTGTCGGCGTTGATGACGGTGGCGTCCTCGCCGACCTCGCCCAGCAGGGGCTCGGCGACCACGACGGACTCAAACTTGTCCTCGTACTCGGCCAGAGCGTCGCACAGCTCGTCATACTCGGCGCCGTGCATCAGGTGGGTGGGCTGGATCACCAGATTCTTCACACCGTTGTTGACGGCGCGCTCCAGAGCCTGGGCAACGTTGTCGATGTGCTCGTCGTCGCGGGCCTGGACGTGGTTGATGATGATCTGAGCGGTGAAGGCTCTGCGGACGGACCAGTCGGGATAAGCGGCCTGGAGGGCGTCCTCAATGCCTTTGATGTCGGTGGAACGGCTCTCGTTGAAGGAGGTGCCGAAGCTGACGACCAGCAGCTCGTTCTCGCCGATGTCATCGGCGTTGCGGGGATCGTCCTGGGAGGCGTCGCCGGTGTCGCGGCCGAAGTAATCGGGATCGGCCTCTTCACCCTCGACCAGCTCCTTCTGCTCGTCGGTCAGGGCGTCCCAGGCGGCCTTGGCCTCGGCGCACTGGGCGTCGGTGTCCTCGGTCCACTCCTGGACGTAAATGGCGTCGATCAGCTCGGCCACGTGGTCGGCGGCGGCCTGGTCGGGATCGGCTTCTTCGGCGGGCTCTTCCGCAGGCGCTTCCGTTGCGGCGGGAGCCTCCGTGGCTGCCGGCGCGGCGGTCGCCGCGGGAGCGGCCTGCTTGGTGCCGCAGGCTGTCAGAGACAGGATCATGCACAGAGCGAGCATGACAGCCAGGGCTTTCTTGAGATTGCTCATGGATTGTTTACCCCCTTAAGTATTTTCCTATAGAATTTCCCGTTTCCGGGATAAAAGGGACAAAAGAAAGACCGCGGGAGTTGTACTCCCGCGGCCGTATTCCCGCAAAGAATCGCCCCGTGGTCCCAAAACCGGGGACACGGACAAAAACAGGCTTAAGCAGGTCTCCTGACTTGCGCTGTCCCGACGCGTGCACTGTCTTCTCGGGCAAAGCCCAATGACTGATTCTTCATCGCGTGCACGGCCAAAGCGCTTACAGTGGCGGTACCGTTCCGGCTTCTGACCGGATTCCCTATTCTCCGACGGCCCCCTGCGGGAACCGACGGCACTTAAGCACATTGAATTATCATTCGGCATGATATATCACTTTATAAAGAAAGTCAAGGATAATGAGAGCAAACTGTTTGCTGCAAAACAGAGGAAAACCGCACCGAAACGGGGAAGGTTAAAAAAGTCTTAAGGACTTTGCCTCTTCCTTCTTAAAAACCTTTCTGGTAAGCTGTAAGCGAAAGGCGGGAAAAGCAATGTACACGATCCTGATCTGTGACGACGAACCGGATATCCGCAGTGCTCTGCGGATCTACCTGACCGGGGAGGGGATGGACGTTCTGGAGGCCGGGACCGGCGCAGAGGCGCTGGAACTGATAGCTGAGCACACGGTCCATCTTGTGCTCATGGACGTGATGATGCCCGGAATGGACGGCATGACGGCCACGGCCCGGCTGCGGGAGCAGAGCAACGTGCCGGTGATCATGATCACGGCCAAAAGTGAGGACGGGGACAAGATCCTCGGGCTGACCGTGGGAGCGGACGACTATATCACCAAGCCCTTCAACCCACTGGAGGTGATGGCCCGGGTCCGGGCCCAGCTTCGCCGCTATGCCCGGCTGGGCGGCATGACGGAGAAGAGCGGGACCCTCGCTCTCGGCGGCGTACAAATGGACGACGACGCCAAGCGGGTGACCCTCCATGGGGAGGAGGTCGCCCTGACTCCCACGGAATACGACATTCTTCGTCTGCTGCTGGAAAACCCGGGCAAGGTGTTCTCTTCCCGGGAGATATACTCCCGGGTATGGAAGGACGTCCCCGTTGCGGCGGAGAGCACCGTGCCGGTGCATATCCGGCACCTGCGGGAAAAGCTGGAGATCGACCCGGCGAATCCGCGGCTGTTGAAGGTGGTCTGGGGCAAGGGCTATAAGCTGGAGGAGGAAAAACGATGAAAAAGATGCTGGAAAGCCGCGGTGTGCGGGTGCTGGCGTTCCTGCTGTGCCTCGTTTTTGCCGTGGGCACGGCGGGCTGTGCCTTTTGTTTCCTTTACAATTATTATGAGCCGGATCAGACGGAGGGCGGACAGCGGGGCTTCCTCCGGAACGGCCTGGCCTGGAGCTACGCCAATGAGGATATGTGGAGTACCCTGGAGCTGTATGTACGCACCCTGGACGACGAAGGCGGCCCGTATCTGGGCACTCCCTCGGAGGGCATCTCCTTTGTGATCCTGGATCCGGACGGGGAGGTCGTGGCGGACACCCGCACCGAAAAGGCGTGCGCCGTGGGCTCCGACGGCGTCTACTGGAGCGTCGAGGGCTATACGGCCCGGGCTTTCCTGGAATTGCCTGCCCGGCGGGGATCGCCGCTGGACGCCTGCGTGCGGCTTTATGACTTTCTCTATAATGGTCGGGAACTCTTTTTGCCGGTTGGCGCGGCGTTGGGACTGCTGGCGCTGCTGCTGTTCGTGTTTCTCATGGCTGCGGCGGGGAGGACCCCGGAGGGCATAAGACTGACGGGCCTGCACCGCTGGCCCTGGGAGATCTTCGCCGGGTGCCTGGTCTTCCTGGCCGTGGGCCTGGCCTGGGTCGTGGCGGAGAACAGCTATGGCTCCCAGATCCGGCATATCCCCATGTACGCGGCGCTTTACGGCACATGCGGCCTGGGCATCGGCGCGGCGGCGCTCCTTTTCTGCATGGACCTGGCCGCCCGGTGCAAGGTCGCCGGCTGGTGGCGCAACACGGTCACGTTCTTCTGCCTCAAATGGCTCTGGCGGCTGGTGAAATGGTGCTGGCGCCTGGTTAGAGGCTTTTTCCGAGGACTGAGCCGACTGGTCCTGGCGCTGCCGCTGGCCTGGAAGGGCGTGCTGCTCTACGGGGGCTTCACGTTTTTGAACGTGCTTCTGACGCTGGGCGCCGACAGCATGCGGGGCGAGGCCTGGTCGTTCCTGCTGGTCGTGCTGGATCTGGCCGGACTGGCGGGAGTGATCTGGGTGACGCTGCAGCTCAAAAAGCTCCAGGCGGCGGGCCGCGCCCTGGCCGCCGGAGATCTTGCTTACAACGCAGACACGAAGCACATGCTCCCGGCTCTTCGGGAGCACGCGGAAAACCTGGGGGCGGCAAGCCGGGGCATGACCAGAGCCGTGGACGAGCGGATGAAGTCCGAGCGGTTCAAGACCGAGCTCATCACCAACGTGAGCCACGATCTGAAAACGCCGCTGACCTCCATCGTGAACTACGTGGACCTGCTGAAAAAAGAGGAGATCGACAATCCGTCCGCCCGGGAGTATATCGAGGTACTGGACCGGCAGAGCCAGCGGCTGAAAAAGCTGACTACGGATCTGGTGGACGCTTCCAAGGCGTCCAGCGGCGCGCTGACGGTGGCGCCGGAGGATCTGGACTTATCGGAGCTGCTGCGGCAGGCGGCGGGGGAGTACGCCGAGCGGTTCTCCCTGGCCGGGCTGGAATGCGTCCTTTCCACGCCCCCGGGAAACTGGGTGGTGCGGGCTGACGGGCGGCTGACCTGGCGGGTACTGGATAATCTCCTGACCAACACGGTGAAATACGCTCTGCCCGGGACCCGGGTGTATCTGGACCTGCTGCGCCGGGAGGAGAAAACCGTCATCGCGGTGAAGAACGTTTCCCGGGAGGCGCTGAACATCCCGGCGGAGGAACTGATGGAGCGATTCGTCCGGGGGGACGCTTCCCGCAGCACCGACGGCAGCGGGCTGGGACTCTCCATAGCCCGAAGCCTGATGGAGCTCATGGGCGGGACGCTGCAGCTGACGCTGGACGGGGATCTCTTCAAGGCGGAAATGGTATTTTGAAAAAACTTTTGCGGGAGGGGAACGATTGCTTCCCCTCCCGCGTCTTAATGCTGTATAATGAAGACGAACAACGAACTTTCGTGAAAGGAAGTAAAGTACTTATGAATAAAGCAGGACGTCTGATCGTATTGGTATTGTGCCTGGCGCTGCTTGCCGGGTGCGTTGGCAGAGACGCCGCCCCAGCCGCCGCGCCGGCCCCGGAGCAGACCGCCACGCCGGAGCCGCCCTCCACCGTGCCGGACCCCACCGAGGCGCCCACGGAGGAACCCACGGTCGAACCCACCGCGGAACCCACCGCCGAACCCACCGCGGAACCCACGGCGGAGCCGGCGGAAGCGCCGGAAGAGTACAGCGCCGAGTTCTACGAATTGCTGGAGGGCGTTTTTGACAACTACCATCCCGGCACGGCGGGCAGCAGCCTTAAGGCAGCCTGGTATGCCGCCTCTCTGGTGAGCAAGGGCGAGGAGATCGGCCTGGACGCCGTAGAGGTCACGGCACGCAGCTGGGACCGGGGCATGGTCAACCAGTACGGCGAGTCTATGGAGGACAAGCTGGCCATGATGTATTCCACGGCGCTGTCCCTGTACGGGGCGAACCGCGCTCTGCTGGACGACTGCGGCTATGCCGGGACCTGGGACTATTCTGGCCCCCAGATCCGCCGGGTCTATTCCTATATTTACCGGGGACTGGGACTGCCTGTGCCCAACATGGTCCGGGTCTACGCGCCGGACAGTACCGCCGAGCATTTCCGGACTTATGCCGTTGACGTGCTGGACGCGCAGACGCTGGGCTCCTATGCGGAGATGTTCAACCTGGCTATGGCCGACGACGTCCTCAACGGCGGGCAGTTTTTGTCCGTGGAGGTCGAGGACGGCGGCACGGTACGGGTGGATATGGACGAAGCGTTCGGAAGTCTGGTGCGTTCCATGGGGACCTCCGGAGAATGGCTTTACATGGGCAGCGTGGTGAACACAGTGCTGGACTATTTTGAAGCCGAGAGCGTGATCCTCACCGTTCAGGGGAAAACGCTGGAGACCGGGCATGAAATTTACAACTATGCCCTGACTTTCTATTCCGAGGAGTAAAACGAAATGAACAGAAAAACCATCGCGCTGATCCTCTGCGCCGCGCTGGCGTTTTCGGGCTGTGCCGCTTCCGCTTCGGCCGGAGAGCCGGAGCCCACCCCGGCGCCCGCCTGGACCCAAGAGCCGGCGGTGAATCTGACGCCGGTCCCGGAGGAAACGGCGGAGAGCGAGGAAGCTCCGGCGGAGGTGCCGACAGGCGTCATCGTGGAAATGCATACCCAGGCGGAGGACTACCGCGACGAGGAGAGCGGCGTCACCCTGCTGAGCTTTTCCTGCACCGCGCCCACCGTGACCCTGCCCGGCCGGGAAGAGGCTCAGGAGCGCATCAACGCCGCGCTGGAAGCGGAAAGAGCCGCTTTCACCGACGGAGAAGCGGGCATGGAGGGACTCAGCGGCGCGGAGGGCTTCCTGGCCGCCGCCCGGGAGGACTACTCCATGCGGAAGGAATACGAGCCCGGCGGCGAGTATTACGGCTTCCACCTCTGGCGTACGGTGAACGTGCAGCGGGCCGATGGCAGAGTGCTGAGCATGAGCTATATGGACTCCACCTATACCGGCGGCGTCCACGGCTATTCCGGCATCGCGGGCTGGGTCTTCGACACCCAAACGGGGGAGCCGCTCGCCCTTGCGGACCTGGCAGAGGACGGCGAGGCCTTCCTGTCCGACTGCGTACAACTGCTGCGGTCGATCTGCCGGGAGCGGGAGCGCGCCGGGGCTGGCGGCTTTTTCGACGACTATGAGGACTACCTGCCCGATCTGCTCCGGGACGGGA
Source organism: Oscillospiraceae bacterium (assembly GCA_017455685.1). Taxonomy (GTDB): domain Bacteria; phylum Bacillota; class Clostridia; order Oscillospirales; family Oscillospiraceae; genus Apopatocola. The sequence goes on along the minus strand of JAFSZH010000062.1, from coordinate 16,960 downwards.
ACTGGTATTTCGACGGGCAGGGCGTCACCGTGATCGCCAACCCCTACGAGATCGCCCCCTACGCCGCCGGTGTGATCGAGTTCAGCCTGCCCTACGACTGGCTGGCGCTCCGGATCAAGCCGGAATACCTGCCTCCGGAAACGGCGTCGGAGGGGACCCTTGCCGGCGAGATCGCCGGGGAAGCGGAGACGACCTACGCCCTGGACGACGGCACTGACGGCATGGGCGCTCTGGTAGTGTTCACCGCAGAGGGGGACGTGACCAACGTGCGTCTGAGCCGGGTGAGCTATTATGAGTACAGCAACGTGTTCCTCACCGATGAGGATTACTGGTACGCGGACATGCTCCGGGACGGGGAATCCCTTTCCGTGCGCACCTGGATCCCGGAGATCCTCCCGGACCTGCAGATCTCCTTTACCGACGCCCACGGCCGGGAGGAGCGGTATCTCATATCCCAGAGCGGCATGGACGGCTCGCTGGCGCTGCTGGACGCGGCGCCCTACGACCCGCTGCCCCTGGAGATCTCCGGGCGGCTGCCCTTCAGCTACGATCTTGACGGCGACGGGGACCGGGAGATCATCGATCTGACCCGCGGCGGGGGAGACACCCGCTGGATGCTGACGGTGGACGGCGTGAGCGCCGGGGACGTCTACGCCCTGGACGCGGAACTCATCAGTCTGTGGCTGGTCGATTTGGGCTACGACGGTAAATGTGAGATCCTGTTCAGCGGCGACATGGGCTCGGACGACTACGTGACCTGCGCCTGGCGGGGAGACACGCTGGAGAGCATCCCCTTCACGGGGGAACGGCGCCGGGGCAGCGACCCCGGGGAGCTCACCGCGGCGGCGGACGGCTGCGTCGATTTCAGCTACGGCGGAGGCTATCTCTATTTGGACAGCTGGACCTATCAGCTGGGCACCTATATGACCCTGTGCGCTTATGAGCTGACGGAGAACGGGGAGATCGCTCCCGCCTTCTGCACCAACTCCTGGCTTGAGCCCGGCTGGCTGTTTTACAACAACGAAGACCTTGTTCTCACGGTGAAAAAGCCGCTGCCCGCCTTCTTCCCGGACGGGGGTTCGGCGGAGCTGGAGACCGGCACGAAGCTGACTCTGACCGCCACCGAGGGCAGCCGTGTCCGCTTCATCACCGAGGACGGCGTCACCGGCGCTCTGGAGATGGAGTATTCCCGTGACGCGGACGGCCGATTCGTCGGCTGGACCATCGACGGCGTGCCCGAAAACGAGTACTTTGAAAACCTTCCCTACGCGGGATAAATGGCCCCCATACCGAAGCGGCGCTCCGAATCGCACGATAACCGTGCCTTTCAGAGCGCCGTTTTTTATTAATAAATATTATATAGAAATTTTTATACTACGGTTGCAATCGGGTCGGGGAGTGAGTATAATTTTCTGCGTGTCTGTATTGATCGCAATGATGAGAGACAGAGATTATTGCATCCCGAGGGGGAGAAAGGATATGGAAGATATGAGGTACTCGACCCAGGACATTCTGAACACCACAGAGTCCCTGTTGAAATATGATGAGGACGAAAGCCTGCGCGACGCGGAACCCGTACACCTGCACAACGCCCTTGGACGGGCGGTGATGCTGGCGGTGGGCGACAACTGGGCAAAATCCCGGGCCCGCCGGGCGGAGAGCCGGAAGGCCTTTTATCTCTCCGCGGAATACCTGATCGGACGGCTGGTTTACAACAACCTGTTCAACCTGGGTATTCTTGACGAGATGCGCCGGGCTTTTGCCGAGCGGGGCGTGGATCTGGCGTGCCTGGAAGAGATCGAGGACGCGGCTCTGGGCAACGGCGGTCTGGGCCGTCTGGCGGCCTGCTATCTGGACAGCGCCGTTTCCTGCGGCATCCCCCTGAGCGGATACGGCCTGCGCTACCGCTTCGGCCTGTTCAAGCAGAGCTTTGAGAACGGCGCTCAGCGGGAAAAAGCGGACGACTGGGCAAAGTACGGCGACCCCTGGAGCTACCGCCGGGAGAAGCACATCGTCAAGGTCCATTTCGCGGACCAGACCGTGCTGGCCGTGCCCTACGATACGCCGGTGATCGGCTTCCTCACCGACAACGTGGGAACTCTCCGGCTCTGGCAGTGCGAGGCCGAGCAGGAGCTGGACTTCGACGCCTTCAACCAGCAGGATTACGTCCGGGCCCTGACCGAGAAAAACCGGGCCGAGGACATCACCCGGGTCCTCTATCCCAACGACACCACCTGGGAGGGCAAGCGCCTGCGCATCAAGCAGCAGTATTTCCTCTCCAGCGCGTCTCTGCAGGATATCATCCGAAACTTCAAGCAGTACGGCTCCGGCGACTTCAACGACTTTTCCAAGCGGTACGCCATCCAGCTCAACGACACCCATCCGGCCATGTCCATCCCCGAGCTGATCCGGCTGCTGATGCTGGAAGGGGTGGACTTTGACAGGGCCTTCGAGATCACCCGCCAGACCTTCTCCTACACCAACCACACCGTCATGGGCGAGGCGCTGGAGCGCTGGAACATGGAGCTGCTGCGCTCCGTGGTGCCGGAGATCTGCGATATCATCCTGCGCATCGAGGAAAAGCTCCGTCAGGAGTATCCCGACAGCGGGCTGCACATCCTGCGGGACAACATGGCCTGCATGGCGGATATGTCCGTTTACATGTCCAAGAAGGTCAACGGCGTGGCGGAGATCCACAGCGAGATCCTCCGGAACGACCTGTTCAAGGCCTGGAACGAGCGCTGCCCCGGCAAGATCATCAACGTCACCAACGGCATTACCCCCCGACGCTGGCTGGGCCTGTGCAATCCCGAGCTGACCGCCCTGATCCGGGACGAGATCGGCGAGGGCTTCCTGCGGGATCTGGACCGCATCGGCTATATGAAGGACCACGTCAACGACGACCTGGCTGAGCGGTTCAACAAGGTGAAATACGAAAAGAAGCTCCAGCTCTCCGAGCATATCCGCAAGGCGGAGGGCGTGGATATCCCCGCCGACTTCGTCTTCGACGTGCAGGTGAAGCGGGCCCATGAGTACAAGCGGCAGCTGATGAACGCACTGGGGCTGGCGGACCTGTACTTCGATATCAAAAACGGCGAGCAGCAGGACATTCCGCCCACGGCCTTCATCTTCGGCGCCAAGGCGGCTCCCGGCTATCGCCGGGCCAAGGCGGTGATCCGCTACATCAACCGGCTGGCCGCTCTGGTGAACAGCGATCCCGCCGTCAACGGCAAGATGCGCATCGTGTTCGTGCAGAACTACAACTGCTCCTATGCGGAGATCATCATTCCCGCCGCGGACATCTCCGAGCAGATCTCTCCCGCCGGAACGGAGGCCTCCGGCACCGGCAACATGAAGCTGATGCTCAACGGCGCCGTCACCCTGGGCACCCTGGACGGGGCCAACGTGGAGATCGTGGAGCAGGCCGGCAAAGAGAACAACTACATATTCGGCGCCACCGTGGAAGAGAACAAGGCCGCCCGGGGCAGTTATAACCCCAAGGCCCTCTTCGACGCCGACTGGCGGATCCGCCGGGCGGTGAACACCCTGGTGGACGGCACCGTGGAGACCGACAACGACCAGCGCGAGCTCTTCAACGCCCTGATCTACGGCGAGAATTGGCAGCCTGCGGACAACTATTTCGTCCTGCGGGACTTTGAGAGCTACCGGGAGGCCCGCCTCCGGGCTCTGAAGGACTGGAAGGACCGCATCGGCTTCGCCAAAAAATGCCTGTACAACGTCTCGGCCGCCGGTCAGTTCTCCTCCGACCGGGCCGTGCGGCAGTACGCCGAGGAGATCTGGGAACTCTGATTATCCCATGCAGGGGCGCGGCATTCAGCCGCGCCCTTTTTGCGTCTTCGGGACGCGAATAACCCCTTGCATTGACCCTGATCAGTTGCTACAATAAGCGGGGCGATCCCCGTAGGAAGCGCCCCGAGGGAAGGAGCTTTATCCATGGACAAGAGAGAAAGAGCCAGCGGCATCCTGATGCATATATCCTCGCTGCCGTCGCCCTACGGCATCGGCACCTTTGGAAAAGCGGCCTACGATTTTGCGGACTTCCTCCGCAACGCGGGCCAGAAATACTGGCAGATCCTGCCCCTGGGCCCCACCAGCTACGGGGATTCCCCCTATCAGACTACCTCGGCCTTCGCGGGCAACCCCTATTTCATCGACCTGGACATGCTCCGGGAGGACGGACTGCTGACCCGGCAGGAGATCGAGAGCCGCTTCTGGGGCGACGACCCCGCGCGGGTGGACTACGGCGCGCTGTACGCCGGACGCTATGAGCTGCTGCGGCTGGCCTTTCGCCGGGGCTGGGACAGGGACCGGGAGCAGGTGGAGGCTTTCCGCCGGGAAAACGAGGACTGGCTGCGGGATTACGCTCTGTTCACCGCGCTGAAAAGCCATTTCGGCATGCGCAGCTGGATCGAGTGGGAGGACGACGATCTGCGGCTCCGCCGCAGCGAAGAGGCCCTGGCCCGGTGGGAGCGGGAGCTGGGGGAGGACGTGGATTTCTGCGTGTATACCCAGTATCTGTTTTTCCGCCAGTGGAACGCCCTTCGCGCGTATATCCACAAGCTGGGCATTTCCGTGATCGGGGACGTGCCGATCTACGTGCCCCTGGACAGCGCCGACGTGTGGGCCGCGGGAGAGTTCTTCCAGCTGGACGACCAGTGCCGCCCCATCGAGGTGGCCGGTGTCCCGCCGGACGCCTTTACGGATATTGGCCAGCTCTGGGGCAACCCGCTGTACGACTGGGAGAAGATGGAAGCTGACGGCTTCGGCTGGTGGGTCCGCCGGATGAAGGCCGCAGCCCGGCTCTACGACGTGGTGCGCATCGACCACTTCCGGGGCCTGGAAAGCTATTGGGCGGTGCCCTACGGGGACGAGACTGCCAAAAACGGCCGCTGGCGTCCCGGCCCGGGCAAGAAGTTCGTCTCCGCCATCAAAAACGCCCTGCCCGAGCTGGACCTGATCGCGGAGGACCTGGGCTATATGACCGACGAGGTCATCGAGCTCCGTGAGTTCTCCGGCTGGCCGGGCATGAAGATCCTGCAGTTTGCCTTCGACCCCTCCGGGGAGAGCGAGTATCTGCCCTGGCGCATGGACCGGAACAGCGTTTGCTATATCGGCACACACGACAACTCCACGCTGACCCAGTGGCTGGAGGAGGACGCCACGCCCGAATCGCTGGCCTTTGCCAGAGAGTATCTGGGCCTGAACCGGCAGGAGGGCTACGCCCGGGGGATCCTCCGTGGCGGCATGGGCTGTCCGGCGGACCTGTTCGTGGTGCAGATGCAGGACTGGCTGGGGCTGGGCGCGTTCAGCCGCATGAACGAGCCCGGGCTGCTGGGCCACGGCAACTGGTGCTGGCGCATGAAAAAACGGGCGATCACCCCGGCGCTGACCAAAAAGATCCGGCGCATGACCGAGATCTTCGGCCGATAAAACACAGAGTTTACCAATAGAGAATAAACCGGCTTTCGCCTCTGTCGAAAGCTGGTTTATTTTTCCAATAAAAAGACAAAACTGTAACTTGAAGCCGACGTGGTTCCCCCTTATACTTACTTTACATAACAGTATTTCCGCTTTTTATGTAAAGCATTTGAGGGGGATACCCATGAAAGTCACATATATCGGCCACAGCGGCTTTATGGTGGAATGGGAGGACGTGGTCTGCCTGTTCGACTGGGTGGAGGGGGAACTGCCCGAGACGGACAGGTCGAAGCGGCTGTACGCCTTCGTGAGCCACAGTCACCCCGATCACTTCACCCCCGAGCTCTTTGCCCGCTGCGGCGCCTTTCCCCGGCGGACCTTCCTGCTGTCCTCGGACGTGAAGGCGGCTCTGCCGAAGGGAGACGCCGCCGCGCTGGTCCGCGTGTCCCCGGAGCAGCACCGGCTTTTCGCCGCGGGGAAAAAGGGAGTCATGTCGGTGACGACCCTGCGTTCCACCGACCTGGGGGTGGCCTTCGTGGTCAACTACGGGGGAAAAACGGTCTACCACGCGGGAGACCTTCACCTGTGGGCCTGGCCGGACGGCGGCGCCGAGGCGGAAAAGCAGATGAAGGAGCGTTTTTCCAAAGAAGTGGGCAAGCTCAAGGGCCTGCCGCTGGACGCGGCGTTCCTGCCGCTGGATCCCCGGCTGGAGGAGAATTTCTGGATGGGCTTTGACGCCGTGATGCGCACCGCCGAGGTGGGCATAGCCTTTCCCATGCACATGTGGGAGAAGTACGGGTATATCGATTCCCTGCGGGATATGCCCGTGTCCGAGCCCTACCGGGATCGGATCGCCCGGATCACGGGACCGGGCCAGACGTTCGAGATCTGAAAAGGAAAGACCGCACTATGAAGCGGTCTTTCCTTTTTTCGCGCCGTATTGTATAATGCTCCCGTGACCGGGAGGGATGGATATGGACCCGACGAAACTGTATTTGAGCTACCACGTCTCCGCCGCCGGAGGCTATATGGCCATGGGCCGCAGAGCCGCCGCTTTGGGCGGCAATACCTTCGCGTTCTTCACCCGGAATCCCCGGGGCGGCGCGGCCCTCAAGGCCGAGCCGGAGGACGCGGCGGCTTTCGTTTCCTGGGCGGAGGAGCGGGGCTTCGGCACGCTGGTGGCCCATGCGCCCTATACCCTCAACCCCTGCAGCGACAAGGAGACAGTCCGGGAGTTCGCACATCTGGCCTTTACCGAGGACCTGCAGCGCATGGAGCTGACTCCAGGGAATTATTACAACTTCCATCCCGGCAGCCACGTGGGACAGGGGACGGAGGCGGGCATCGAAGCCATCGCCGCGCTGCTGAACCGGGTGCTGACGCCGGAGATGCACACCACGGTGCTGCTGGAGACCATGGCGGGCAAGGGCAGCGAGGTGGGCGGCTCCTTTGAGGAGCTGCGGGAGATTCTGGACCGGGTGACCCTGCGGGAGAAGCTGGGCGTCTGCCTGGACACCTGCCACGTGTGGGACGCCGGCTATGATATCGAAAACGATCTGGACGGGGTGCTGACCCGCTTCGACAAGACGATCGGGCTGGACCGGCTGAAGGCCGTCCATCTCAACAATTCCAAAAATCCCTGCGGCAGCCGCAAGGACCGCCACGCGCCCCTGCGGGAAGGCGTCATGCGCCCGGAGACCATGCTATGCGCGGCGCTCCACCCGGCGCTGGCGGGACGGCCGTTCATACTGGAAACGCCCAACGACGACGCGGGCTACGCTTCCGAGATCGCCTGGGTACGTGAAGCGTGGGAAAAACGATAAGGAGGACGCCGTGGCTGATAATTATAAAACGCTCTACGACAGCAGCCGGGAGCTCTTTCTGCGCTACGATCAGCAGGAGATGATCCGCCATTTTCACCTGGCGTACGACGAAAACGATCTGTATTTCCATATCCTGGGTCGGGAAGCCCGGATCGAGAGGAAAACCGGCGTTGTCACCTGCGGCGGGGAACCGGTGAGCTTCAACGCCGCCTGCCCGGTATACGACATCCTCTCCCGGGCGGAGAAGCGCCCCACGCTCTCCGGGGAGTGGGTCAGCATCACCCAGCTGGGCGGGAACATCGCCTCCCGGCACGTGGAGATCCTGCGGCCGGCGCTGGCCGCCCTTAACGGGAGAAGCGCGGAGCTCTGCGCCCTGTGTGAAAAGCTGGGCGGGGAAAAACGACGGCAGGGGGACGTGAGCTATATCCTGCCGCTGTATGATTTCTTCCCGGTGTGGGTCCAGTTCTGGGAGGGAGACGAGGAATTCCCCTCCCGGTTCCGCTGTCTGTGGGACGCCAACACACTGGATTTTATGTATTACGAGACTACCTGGTACGCCCACGGCTATCTCACGGACGTGTTCACGGGAAAGGAGAAGCCATGATCCGGCACGTACTATGGGACCTGGACGGAACGCTGCTGGACTTTCTCTCCGCCGAGCGGGCGGCGGTGAAGAAGTGCTTTGCCATCTTCGGCCTGGGGGAGTGCACCGACGAGATGGCAGCGCGGTATTCCGCCGTCAACGTCCGCTACTGGGAGAAGCTGGAACGGGGCGAGATGACCCGGGAGGAGATCCTTCCGGGCCGGTTTCGGGAATTTCTGACCTCCTGCGGCCGGGACGGGGGACTGGCCGAGCGCTTCAATCTGGAGTATGAGGAGCGGCTGACGGACACGGTGATCTTTCTGCCCGGGGCCCGGGAGACCGTGGAGGCTCTGCGGGGCCGGGTGGTCCAGAGCATCGTCACCAACGGCAACAAGATCGTACAGATCCCCAAGCTGCGCGCCTCCGGGCTGGGGGAGATCATGGATCACGTGTTCATCTCCGAGCTGATGGGGGCGGAGAAGCCCACCCGGGCGTTTTTCGACGCGGTGTTTGCCGAGCTGGGAGAGCCGGACCCCGGGGAGGTGCTGATCGTGGGAGACTCTCTCACCAGCGACATGCTGGGCGGGGTAAACGCGGGCATCCGCACTTGCTGGTATAATCCCGCCGGAAAACCAAACCCGCGCAATATCCCAGTGGACTATGAGATCCGGGAAATATCCCGGGTCACGGAGATCACCGGACAATAAAAGAGCGCCGTTCCTTCCCGGGAACGGCGCTCTATTTATTGAGATATGATCAGGCGATGGCCATGCTTCCCCGAAGCCAGGAGACGACAATGGCGAAGAACTCACGCAGCGCATAATGTACGAATCCGAAGATTGCGGATTTTGCGGGAACACCGTAAAGGTCGTATCCGCCCAGTGCCCTGCCGACATTCAGCGCCCTGTAAACGTGAAATTCATTTGTCACGATCCCCACGTTGGAGACGTCCTTGTCCGCGAGAAGGGCAAAGCTGTTATCCAGGTTCTCCACCGTGCTGGTGGATGTGTCCTCCAGGATGATCCTGTCCGGAGAAATGCCTGCGAGAATAAGGTGATCTGCGATGCACTGTGCCTCGCTCATGGGCTCGTCGTCTCCTTGGCCGCCGGAGGCTATCGCAATCGTGTTGGGATTGTTCCTCAAATAAGCTGCCGCGGCGTCGATCCTTTGGCTGAGAGCGCCGCTGGGACCGTCGTCGTTGACCCTGGCCCCCAGGACGATCACGGCGTCAAGCCCGACAGGCGGAGGGGTGAGAGCCGCGGACATCATCAGCGACTCCACAAACAGGAAGAAGACGAAGCAAACCGAGAGGACGATCCGTTCAGTGATCAGAAACCAACGGGGGAACGGGTGCTTTTTTCCCAGTTTCCAGGCACGCTTCCACAGAATATATCGTCCGATACAGGCAAGACCCATCAAAGGCCAGAGGAAAAGAAGGGACTGTCCGAAACGGACCCGGATCCCGGAGGCCAAATAAAAGATGATGCACAGGATCCCGAAAACCAGGAAACAGTTGTTGACGATCACAGAGGTTTTTTTCATAAGCAGCTCGCTTTCCCGCAGGTTTTGTCTTTTGCGTATATCAACAGGACGCGGGAACGACAGGATCGGTTCGTTTTCACGACGGGGAGGGGGAAAGACCGACGGTTCGGAAAGGAGCCTGCCCTCCGGTTTCTCCGCTTTACCGCCGCTTTTTTACCGGCCGGGAGACGGCGTACAGCTTTTTATAGCACTGGTTGCACAGCCGCCCCGCCTGGTGCAGGGGGAGGGCGGCGCCGCAGCGGGCGCAGAAGCGGATGTTGCTGCGCAGGTTGTAGAGCAGGATCTCATTGATCAGATCAGCAACTTCTTCCCGCTTTTCATACAGCGCCTGCCTGTCCACGGGGCAGCCGAAGGCCTTGGCGAAGGAAAAGTAGAGATCCAGCTTCCGGCAGTAGAGCTCCAGCTCCGGCAGGGTCCACCTGCTGCGGCTCTCCGGCAGCTCCGGCCGGGTGAGGGCGTGGCCGCTCTTCATGGCTCGCAGGAAGGAGTAAAACAGCGTCAGCAGCTCCTCCTCGGTCTCATCGAAGGGAATGTTGCCGCAGCGCAGCTCCTGCTCCCGGGTGAGAGTGAAGCCCATGCCCCGGATCTTGCCGATGAGGGTAATGTACCGGCTCACGTCCATCTTCACGTAGGGGGCCGTGGTGGGCATCTTGTTCCACTCGGTGAGCACCTCCAGCAAATCGTGCTCCACCTGCAGCACCAGCTCGGAAAAGCCCGTTACCGCCTGCTGCAGCGGCGGCACTTCGGCTTCCAGAGCGCTGCGGATGAATTCCAGGTTGTCCACCGCGCCCACGTAGCCCCTGTCGTACATGCCGTAGCGTCCGGCCCGGCCGGCGATTTGCTGTACCTCGGCGCTTTTCAGGTCACGGCGCTCCACGCCGTCGAACTTCTGCGTGTCCATGAAGATGATCCGGCGGATGGGCAGATTCAGCCCCATACCGATGGCGTCGGTGGACACCACGTATTCCATCTCCCCGGCGAGAAAGCCCTCCATCTGTTTCCGGCGGGTGGAGTAGGGCAGGGCGCCGTAGATGATGGCGGGCTTTTTGCCCCGTTGGCGCAGGTCCTCCGCCAGGGAGAGCACCCCGATCTTGGAGAAGGTGATCAGCGCGTCCCCGGGCCGGATATCCTCGAAATCCACGGCCTTGCGCATGCACACCAGCGGCACCTTCCGCTGATGCTCCACCACCTCCCAGCTGTCCCCGGTGCTCTCGATGATCCGGATCAGCAGGTTTTTCGCCTCCGGCGCGGCGCAGAGATGGACCTCCGGCGCCAGCACGCCCAGAATGGCCCGGGTCCAGGCGAAGCCCCGTTCCCGGTCGGCGATCATCTGGCACTCGTCGATCACCGCCACGTCGAAGCGCCGGGCGATATCCAGCTTTTCCGCCGTAGCGGAGACGTGGGTGTCGTCCTCCCGGGTGTCCTCCTCCTCGCCGGTAGTGAGGGAGCAGGCCACTCCCATGTCCAGCAGCGTTTCCTGACCCTCCAGAGCCAGAAGACGCAGCGGGGCCAGATACACCCCGGTGGCGGCCTTCCGCAGCCGCTGGAACCCGGCGTAGGTCTTGCCGGTGTTGGTGCCGCCGATGTGGATGATGAAATGCCGCTCCATGGCCCGGGCCTCGGGGTACTCGTCCTTGGGATTGAGCGCCACCAGCAGCCGGAGACTGGAGCGAATGGCCCGGGGCACGTAGTAGACCGAATAGAGATAGCCCAGCGGGTGCTGCAGCAGCTCGTTCACCGGGAAGGAGCCGGGAGCCAGCAGATCCTTCAGCTCGACTTCGGGCTGGGCCAGGGTGAAGACGGCAATATCCCGCTCCGCCACGGCCAGCAGGGTGGAAACGTAGCGCTCGGTCAGCTTCTTCGCCAGCGGGGACGAGAGATTGCGCCCGATCCAGGGCGCGGCTGTGACGAACCGGCGCAGCACGGCGGACAGGGGCTCCGCCCCCGGACTCTGCTCCAGATGGAGAAACTGGTCCACGTAGCTCATGCTCTGGCCCTGCTTGAGCCGGACGGCCCAGCCCACGGTGGGGATCTGCCGGGTAAGGGCCTGGTGATAGCGCAGAGCCAGCACGTCCTTCGGCTCGCCGCCGTGGTCGGAGGCGGACCAGGCGTCCTCCAGTAGCTTTGCGGTCAGCGCCAGGGCGTCCTCCGCCGGCACGTCGCCGCCGGGGGCGGAAACGGCATTGACGCGGCCCGAACGGAAGGACTCCATCTGCTCCGCGTTTTTCACGTCCTGTATTTTCCAGCACCGGACCCGGCGGCCGCTGAAGTAGAAATACCGCGGCCGGGGCAGCAGGGCCGAGATCAGCTCTTCGGTCCAGCCCCGGCTTTTCAGCGCGCCGGCGGTCCAGGTTTTGTCTCTGTTGGCCACGGTCGATCTCCTTGCAGGGAACTTACGCTCCATAGTTTACCACACTTGAACAGGATTGAAAACTATGGTATTTTATACCCGTAGATCATCCTTCACGCAAGGAGGGCGGGGCAGATGAAAAAGATCCTTTTGATCGCTACCGGCGGGACCATCGCCTCCCGGGACACGGAGGAGGGCCTGACCCCGGAGCTGACCTCGGAGGAGCTGCTCCAGTGCATCCCGGAGGTCCAGCAGTACTGCTGCGTAGACACGGTGCAGCTTTTCAATCTGGACAGCACCAACATGCGCCCGGAGCACTGGCTGGCTGTGGCCCGGCTGATCCGGGAACGGTATGAGGCGTACGACGGCTTCGTCATCACCCACGGCACGGACACCATGGCCTACGCCGCCGCCACGCTTTACTATCTGATCCAGAACAGCCCCAAACCCGTGGTGCTCACCGGCTCCCAGGTGTCCATCCACGCCCGGGACACGGACGCCCGGGAAAACCTGCGCGGCGCCATCCTGTACGCCGCCAGCGACAGCGGCTGCGGCGTACACCTGGTGTTCGACAACAAGGTGATCTGTGCCAATCGGGCCCGGAAGACCCGGACCCGGAGCTTCAACGCTTTTTCCAGCATCGACTACCCGGAGGTGGCTTACATCCGGGACGGGGAAGTGCGCACCTACATACAGGAGGAGTATCCCGGCCCGGTGCGGTTTTACGATACTCTGGACAGCAAGGTCTGTGTCATCAAGCTGATCCCCGGCATGGACCCGGATATTTTCGATTTCGTGGCCGAGCGGTTCCACGCCGTGATCATCGAGAGCTTCGGCGTAGGCGGCGTGCCCTGCTACGACAACGAGGAGTTTTCCCGCAGGATCGGGAAGCTGCTGGAAAGCCACGTGAAGGTGATCTTTACCACCCAGGTCGCCCACGAGGGCAGCCACATGGCCCTCTACCGGGTGGGACTGGGCATCAAGAAAAAATACGAGCTGCTGGAGTCCTTCACCATGACCACCGAGGCCGTGGTGGCCAAGGTGGAATGGGCGCTGGGCCAGGCGGCTGACGACGAGGAGTTCCGGCGGCTGTTCCTCACCCCCGTGGGCAACGACTGGCTGTGAGCCCCCGTCCCGGGAAGGCATCATATGAAACTGTTTCAGCAATACCGCGGACTGCGCCGCGAGAATTACGTCCTGTTTTTCGGAAATATCGTCACCAACATGGGTTCCATGGTGTGGCCCATGTTCACCCTGATCCTGGACAGAAAACTGGGTTACAGCGCCGGGGACATCGCGCTGCTGTTCCTGGTGAGCACCGTGATCTGCCTGCCCGCCAACCTGCTGGGCGGCAAGCTGGCGGACCGGTGCAGTAAGAAAAAGATCATCGTCATCGGGGACCTGGTGTCCATAACCTGCTTCATCCTCTGCGGACTGATCCCCCTGTCCCTGATCACCATCGGTCTGATGCTGCTGGCCAGCGTATTCCAGAGCATAGAGGGACCGTCCTACAACGCCCTGCTGGCGGATATCACCCCCACCCGGGACCGGGAGCGGGCCTATTCGCTGCTGTACCTGGGCTCCAACATCGGGCTGATGGTATCGCCCACCCTGGCGGGCATCCTGTTCAACGACTACCTTTGGCTCTCCTTCATCATCAGCGGCGTGGCCATCGGCCTGTCCACGGTGATGATCGTGTTCTTCGTCAAAAACATCGCCCCCATCCGGGAGGAGGGGGAGGAGGCTATCTACCAGACAGCCCGGGAAGGGGAAAACGTTTTCCGCGTCCTGTGGGACAACAAGACCGTGCTGCTGTACGTGATCATCATCGCGCTGTACTACGCCGCCTACAATCAGTTCAACTTCCTCATGCCTCTGGAAATGGGCCGGATCCACGGGGAACAGGGGGCGCTGATCTTCGGTACGGTCACCAGTCTGAACTGCGTGGTGGTGGTCCTCTTCACGCCGCTGATCACCGGATGGTTCACCCGCATCCGGGAGACGGGAAAAATGACCGTCGGCCGGGTGCTGCTGATCCTGGGCTATCTGCTCTTCGTGCTGATGCTGGGCCGGGTCTGGGCTTACTACGCGGCCATCGTCCTTTTCACCTGGGGCGAGATCTTCAACACTCTGGCGGAGGGGCCCTACGTGAACAACCGCATCCCGTCCTCCCACCGGGGCAGGCTCAACAGCGTCATCGGCGTGATCCAGGCCGCCCTGCTCTCCGGCTTCGACGTGCTCATCGGAAAGGTCTACGATCTTGTGGGCTCCGCCGGCGCCTGGACCATCGTGATGGCGGCGGCCGCCGCCTCGCTGCTGCTTTCCGTCCGACTGATCGGCATGGACAGGAAAAACTATCCCAAGCTCTACGGTCCCTCGAGTCCTGACCGGGAAACCACCCCCTGACAGGAATAAATGAAAAAGGCCGCCGGAATCGCTTCCGGCGGCCTTGCTGTATCGCTCATTCCACGGGGACGTGCAGATCCGGGTGCTCGGACATAAGCTTCTTGACGATCTCAAAGGTCTCGTCAGAGATGATGTGCTCGATACGGCAGGCGTCCTCTGCGGCGGTCTTTTCGCTGACGCCGATGGCCTTGAGCACGGAGGAGAGCACCTGGTGCCGCTCGTAGATCTTCTCCGCCACCTCCCGGCCCTTTTCCGTAAGCGTCAGATACCCCCGGTTGTCCATATCCAGATACCCGTTGTTGCGCAGAATGCCCACCGCCCGGCTGATGCTGGGCTTGGAATAGCCCATCTCCTCGCACACGTCGATGGAGCGGACGTAATTCTTCTTCCTGGAGAGAATGAGTATGGTTTCCAGGTACATTTCGCCGGATTCCTGCAGCGTCATGGCGGATTCCTCCCTTCGGGACGTCGCCCGAAAATCATTTTGCTTGATTCTTTTATATCATATTTGCCGCAGATAAGCAAGGAAGAAAAAACTGGGCGGAAACGCAAAAAAACAGTTGACAAGTTAGCAGTAAACAACTATAATGCAAAAAGGTTAGTGATGACTAACCATTTCTTACGGATGTGGGTTAGCGAAAGCTAATCAGAGAGAAAAGGGGGTAGGAACGATGGTCCCGCTGATCCTGGCGGATCCCGGAGAGGAAAACGTGATCCGGAAGGTGGGAGGCAGTCCCGAGATGAAAAAGCACCTGGAGGACATGGGCTTTACCGTCGGAGGCGTCGTGACGGTGATGAACACCATCGGCGGAAATCTGATCGTCAAGGTCAAGGAATCCCGGGTGGCGATCAGTAAGGAAATGGCGCAAAAGATCATGGTCTGATCAAAATGAGGATAAAGGAGAAATGAGGATGAAAACACTCAGAGACGCGAACGTCGGCGAGACCGTCAAGGTCGTGAAGCTCCACGGCGAGGGCGCTGTGAAACGCCGCATCATGGACATGGGCATCACCAGGGGCGTGGAGATCTACGTCCGCAAGCTCGCCCCCCTCGGCGACCCCATCGAGGTCAACGTGAGAAACTACGAACTGTCGATCCGCAAGGCGGACGCCGGGATGATCGAAGTCGAGTAAAGGAGAAGGAAGCCATGGAGAAACAACTGCGTATTGCCCTGGCGGGCAACCCGAACAGCGGCAAGACTACCCTGTTCAACAAGCTGACCGGCTCCAATCAGTTCGTCGGCAACTGGCCCGGCGTGACCGTAGAGAACAAGGAAGGCAAGCTGATCGTCGACAAGGAGGTCATCCTGACCGACCTGCCCGGCATCTATTCGCTCTCGCCCTATACGCTGGAAGAGGTGGTGGCACGGAATTACCTGATTGAGGAAAAGCCCGACGCCATTTTGAACATAGTGGACGCCACCAACCTGGAACGCAACCTGTATCTGACCACCCAGCTCACAGAGTTGGGCATCCCCGTGGTGGTCGCACTGAACATGATGGACCTGGTGAAAAAGAACGGGGACAGCATCAACGTCAAGGAGCTCGGCCGTCAGCTTGGCTGCAAGATCGTGGAGATCTCGGCGCTGAAGGGCGACGGCGTCAAGGAAGCGGCTCTGGCCGCCGTCGAGGCGGCAAAGAACGGCAAAACCGTTCCGCAGCACAGCTTTTCCGGTCCGGTGGAGCACGCACTGGCCCATATCGAGGAGGTCACCGTCCACGATCTGCCCGAGGAGCGGCAGCGCTGGTATGCGGTCAAGCTCTTCGAGCGGGACGAAAAGGTGCTGGAAAGCCTGAAGATCCCGGATGAGATCAGGGCCCATATCGAGCAGGATATCGCCGCTGCCGAGAGAGAGCTGGACGACGACGCCGAGAGCATCATCACCAACGAGCGCTACATATGCATCGGGAACATGCTCAAGGGCATTTACAAAAAGAAAGGAAAGGGTCAGCTCTCCGTCTCGGATAAGATCGACAGGATCGTGACCAACCGCATCCTGGCTCTGCCGATCTTCGTTGCCGTTATGTTTCTGGTCTACGCCCTTTCGATGGGCAGCTCGATCGCGGACGGCGGCGTTTCCATCGGCACCTTCCTCACCGACTGGACGAACGACGTTCTCGGCGGCGCCTGGCTGACCGACGGCTCCCGCGCCATTTTGGAAGGCTGGGGCACCGCGCCCTGGCTGGTCGGCCTGATCTCCGACGGTATCCTCGCCGGCGTCGGCGCCGTGCTGGGGTTCGTGCCCCAGATGCTGGTCCTGTTCCTGATGCTCTGCCTTCTGGA
Organism: Oscillospiraceae bacterium; assembly: GCA_017455685.1. Taxonomy (GTDB): domain Bacteria; phylum Bacillota; class Clostridia; order Oscillospirales; family Oscillospiraceae; genus Apopatocola. The sequence continues at coordinate 533 of JAFSZH010000062.1, read as the reverse complement.
GGACTGCGGCTACATGGCCCGCATCGCCTTCATCATGGACCGTATTTTCCGCCGCTTCGGCCTCTCCGGCAAAAGCTTCATCCCCATGCTCGTCGGTACCGGCTGCGGCATCCCCGGCGTCATGGCATCCCGTACCATCGAGAACGAACGCGATCGCCGCATGACGATCATGACCACGACCTTCATGCCCTGCGGCGCGAAAATGCCCATCATCGGCCTGATCGCGGGCGCTCTCTTCGGCGGCAGCACCTGGATCGCTACCTCCGCTTACTTCATCGGTGTAGCTGCCATCGTCGTTTCCGGCATCATGCTCAAGAAGACGAAGATGTTTGCGGGCGATCCCGCGCCCTTCGTCATGGAACTGCCCGCCTACCATCTGCCCGCCTGGGGCAACGTGCTGCGCGGCACCTGGGAGCGCGGCTGGTCCTTCATCAAGCGCGCCGGGAGCGTGATCGTCGTATCCTCCATCGTCATCTGGTTCCTCACCAGCTTCGGCTCCGTCAACGGCCGCTTCGGCATGGTGGACGACCTGT
>JAFSZH010000061.1 GCA_017455685.1 Oscillospiraceae bacterium | reverse complement strand
GTAGCTGGTGCGGTATTTCATCCGGCCCAGCAGCTTGATGAGATCGGGGTGCAGTCCGTGGATATTGGTCTCGAACACGGCCTGCTCGCCGGCCTCCTTGATGGCGGCGTTGACTTCCTTCTGGGCCTTGGCCACCATTTCCTCGATGCGGGCGGGGTGGATGCGGCCGTCCTGGATCAGCTTCTCCAGGGCGATGCGGGCCACCTCCCGACGGACGGGATCAAAGCTGGAGAGGGTGATGGCCTCGGGCGTATCGTCGATGATCAGATCGCAGCCGGTGAGCGTCTCGATGGAGCGGATGTTCCGGCCCTCACGGCCGATGATGCGGCCCTTCATCTCGTCGTTGGGGAGAGGAACGACGGATACGGTCACTTCACTGGTGTGGTCGGCGGCGCAGCGCTGGATGGCCGTGGCGATATATTCTCTTGCTCTCTGCTCGGCCTCGTCCTTGAACTGGGCTTCCACCTCCCGGATCTTGGCGGCGACCTCGTGGGTCACCTCGGTCTCCACGCTCTTGATCAGATACTGCTTGGCCTCTTCCACGCTGTAGCCGGAGATCTTCTCCAGCATTTCCATTTCGCTTTTCTTCAGCAGCCGGATCTCTTCCTGCTGGGCTTCCGCCTCCTGCAGCTTCCGGTTGAGGTTTTCGGTCTTGGCTTCCAGACTGGCGGTCTTCTTGTCCAGGTTCTCTTCCTTCTGCTGGAGCCGGGTCTCCTGCTTCTGTACCTCGCGCCTGCGTTCCTTCACTTCCCGCTCGCATTCGCTGCGGATCCGGTGCGATTCTTCCTTAGCTTCCAAAAGCGCTTCGCGCTTCTTGTTTTCCGCTGTCTTGATCCCTTCGTTGATGATCCTCTTGGCTTCTTCCTCGGCGCTGGAGATCTCCCGTTCGGAAACTTTTTTCCGATACGTGACGCCCAGCAGGAAGCCGACGAGCAGCGCCGCCACCGCGGCAGCGATGCCGATCACGATGTTCCAAGGCATATCCGGTACACCTCCTTCGTGCATACTCTTTATGGTAAAGGGTGATTTGAAATTAAAGGAGTTCCCCATTTCTCCCATAATATCATACTTTATAATATACAGTTTCCGTAATATCCTGTCAAGCCGTTTTTCAGCCTGTTCATAACACCTTGTAATATTTGCATCGCGATCCCCGGACTTCCCTGCAAAACCGGACCCGTTCTCTCTGTCAATCCCCAAAAATATAAAAATTTAATCCAATTTTTTCTACGTATTGCCCTGTTGACTTACCATAATTCACGGTTCCGGGAGGCATAACGGGTTTAACATAAGTGTCTCCCGTAACGGTTACGCCTAAAAGTTATCAACATTTCCCACAGACTTTTGAACAGAAAAAAGCCGTTGACTTTCAACGGTTTTCGCCATTATTTCCATATTCTTCCAATTCCGCAAATGGGACTTTTGCCCTTTTCGAAGCCCGTTTTTTTCTTGACATAACTGCCCCTTTTCCCCCGGTTTGCCCATTTATGCGCGCAAAAATGCAGCCGGCCCCGCCAGGGGCAGAACCGGCTGCATTATTTGAACTTGCCTCGCAGAGCCGCGCCCGCAGGCGCAAAAGATTTTGAGTGATCTCACATCATACGGGCTTCCCGCATGGAAACATAATCGCATCCGGCCACCACCACGTGGTCGGCCAGATCTATCCCCACCAGGGACAGCGCCTTCTGCAGCTGCAAGGTGAGCATTTCATCCTCGGCGGAGGGCAGCGCCACGCCGCTGAGATGGTTGTGGGACAGGATCAGCGAGCTGGCCCGGCGGCTCAGGGCAAGCTCCACCACCTTGCGCACGCTGATCTCCGCGCCGTTCACCACGCCCCGGCTCATTTCCCGGCAGCAGATGGGCTTCTTCCGGGCGTCCAGCAGCAGGGCGTAGACCACCTCCTCCTTTTCGTACATGAACCGGGGGACGAAGTAGCGTCCCGCCGCGGCAGGGGTATCCACCGGCTCCCGGTCGGGGGTCTTGTCCACCATGTACCGTCGGCTCACCGCGGGGATCAGCCGCAGCAGCGCCGCGGCGCTGTCCCCTATGCCGTCCACGGTCTTCAGCTCCTCCTCCGAGGCGTCCAGCACGCCGCTGAAGGAGCCGAAGCGCTCCAGCAGGGCGTGGGCCACGGGGTTGGTATCCCGGCGGGGCGATGCGTAAAAGAGCAGCAGCTCCAACGCCTGTACGTCGTTGAAGTTCTCCAGTCCGTGCTCCGTGAACCGGCTTTTCATTCTCTGCCGGTGTCCGTCATGCGTTCCCACTTTCCTGTATATCCTCCGATGAAGGTTTTTTACAGCTTCATGCTGGCATAGGCGTTCAAATCGCTGCCCGCCGTGTGGCCGGCCAGGTATTCATAGTAGCCCTGGCAGCCGATCATGGCGGCGTTGTCGCCGCAGAGCTTCAGCGGCGGGATGAAGAGCTGCGCCCCGGCCTCCGCCGCGGAGCGCTGGAAGTCGGCGCGGATGCGGGAATTGGCGGCCACGCCCCCCGCCACGGCGATCTTGTGATACCCCAGCTCTGCCGCCGCGGCCATGGTCCGGGGCACCAGCGAATCGCTGACGGCTTTGCACAGGCTGGCGGCCAGCCCCGCCCGGTCCAGCTCCTCCCCGGTCTGCTCGGCGTGGTGGGCCAGATTGATCACCGCCGTCTTCAGCCCGGAAAAGCTCATGTCGTAAGGGTTGTCCCCCACGTAGGGATGGGGCAGGGCGTATCGGTCGTCCCGGCCCTCCCGGGCCAGACGGTCGATGGGGGCGCCGCCGGGATAGGGCAGGCCCAGCACCCGGGCGGATTTGTCGAAGCACTCCCCCGCCGCATCGTCCCGGGTCTGGCCCAGCACGCGCATGTCCGTATAGTCGCGCACGTCCACCAGCATGGTGTTGCCGCCGGAGATGGCCAGGCACAAGAAGGGCGGCTCCAGCTCCGGGTAAGCGATGTAGTTGGCGGCGATGTGGCCCCGGATGTGGTGCACCGGGATCAGCGGGATCCCCAGGGCCATGGCGGCGCTCTTGGCGAAGTTCACTCCCACCAGCACCGCGCCGATGAGGCCGGGAGCGTAGGACACGGCCACCGCGTCCAGATCCGATTTCCGGATGCCGGCCTCCGCCACGGCCCGGTCCGCCAGCCGGGAGATGACCTCCACGTGGCTCCGGGAGGCGATCTCCGGCACCACGCCGCCGTAGACGGCGTGCAGGTCCGCCTGGGAAAAGATCTGATCGGTCAGTACCCTCCGGCCGTTTTCCGTGACGGCCACGGCGGTCTCGTCGCAGGTGGATTCCACAGATAAGATCAGCATTCCTCGTCCTCCCCCCGGAAATATACGGTCATGAGCACCGCGTCCTCCCGGGGCTTCTCATAGTAATTCCTGCGGCGTCCCGCTTCCCGGAAGCCGCATTTTTCATAGGTTTTCCGCCCGGCCAGATTGCTCTGGCGTACCTCCAGCGTGAGAAAGGCCAGTCCCCTCTCCCGGGCCGAGGCCGTCATACCTTTGACCAGCATGGTCCCCACGCCCCGGCGGCGCGCCTCCGGGATCACGGCCAGGTCGCCCACGTAGCCCTCGTCCAGCACCGTCTGGAAATAGCCCCAGCCCAGCAGGGTCCCCCCCTCCGTGACGCAGAGCATCACGGTCATGGGGTCCGAGAGCATCCTTTCCAGAGTGTCCTCGGAGACGCCCAGGGGGAAGCACGCCTTCTCCAGTGCGGCGATGGCGGGCAGGTCCGTCTTCTGCGCGGTCCGCAGCTCTCTCATCTCAGTGGGCCTCCGCCCAGGTGGCGCCCCACTTGGCCTCGGCGATCAGGGGCACGGAGTAGTGCACGGCGTTTTCCATCTCCTGCTGCAGCAGGGCGGCCGCCCGCTCCTTCTCCTCCTCCGGGCACTCCACGATCAGCTCGTCGTGGACCTGCAATATCAGTCGGGCCCGGAGACCCTCGGCGCGGAGCCGTCTGTCCACGTTCACCATGGCCAGCTTGATCACGTCCGCGGCGGTGCCCTGGATGGGCATGTTCAGCGCCACCCGCTCGGCGAAGGAGCGCATGGTGAAGTTGCCCTTCAGCTCCGGCAGATACCGCCGCCGGTGGAACAGCGTGGTCACGTAGCCGTCGGCCTTCGCCTGCTCCACGATCCGCTTCTGATAGTCCCGGACCCCGTGGAACCGGCGCAGGTAGGCGTCCATATATTCCCTGGCCTCCGGCACGGACACGTTGATGTCCTGGGCCAGGGAAAAGGCGGAGATCCCGTAGACGATGCCGAAGTTCACCGCCTTGGCCCGGCGGCGCTCCTCCGGCGTCACCTTGTCCAGCGGGATGTCGAACACCTGGGAGGCGGTGACCCGGTGCACGTCCTCCCCGGAGAGGAAGGCCTCGCGCATGTTCTCGTCCCCGGAGATGTGGGCCAGCAGCCGCAGCTCGATCTGGGAATAGTCCGCGTCCACCAGCACGTTTCCGGGCCCGGCGGCGAACATTTTCCGCAGGCCCGCCCCCAGCTCCCGGCGCACCGGGATGTTCTGCAGGTTGGGCTCGGTGGAGCTGAGCCGCCCGGTGGCGGTGACGGTCATCTGGAAACGGGTGTGGATGCGCCCGTCCGGGCCGATGACCTTCAGCAGGCCGTCGGCGTAGGTGGATTTCAGCTTGCTGAGCTCCCGGTATTCCAGCACGTGGCCCACGATGGGCGCGAAGCGCAGCCGTTCCAGCACGTCGGCGTTGGTGCTCCAGCCGGTCTTGGTCTTTTTCCCGCCGGGGAGCCCCAGCTTTTCAAAGAGGATCGTCCCCAGCTGCTTGGGGGAGTTGACGTTGAACTCCTCCCCCGCCTCCTGCCAGATGGCGGCCTGCAGCTCGTCGATCCGGCCCACCAGGCTTTCCCCGAAGGCGTGCAGGGCCTCCCGGTCCACCAGGAACCCCTCGTGCTCCATCCGGGCCAGTACGGCGCAGAGGGGCATTTCGATGCGGGTGAACAGCTCCTCCATTTCCAATTCCCGGAGCCGGGGCAGCAGCTTTTCCTCCAGCGCCGCCACCGCCGCCGCCCGGGAGGCGAGCGCTCCCACCCGGGCCGCCAGGGCCTTCTTCTCCCCGTCCTCGTCCAGGGACAGGGTCATCTGCCCGTCCTCCTCCCGGTCGGCGGAGAGGGGCTCAAAGCCGCAGAAGGCCATGCACAGCCGGTCCAGCTCGTAGCCCGCGGCGGTGGAATCCAGCAGATAGGCCGCGATGGCCGCGTCGAACACCCAGTTCTCCCCCGGCTCCGCGCCCTGCTCCAGCAGGGCGCGCTGAAGGTTTTTCACGTCGTGGCCCGCCTTGGGCGATCTGTCGTCAAAGAGTGCGGAGAGCGCCCGGGGATAGTCCTCCCCATACGTCTCCGGGGACAGGAACACGGCCACGGCTTCCTCCTCCGAGGGGGAGAAGTGGGCGGCAAACTCGTTTCTCGCCTCATCCCAGGCGTAATAGACGGTCTTCCCCTCCGCCTTTTCCAGCGCGCTCCGGAGCTGGGCGCTGTCGGCGGGGATCACGGAAACGCACGTCCCCTCGAACGCCGCCGGCTCGGGGGCTTTGTCCGGAGCGGGCCGGAGGCCCCATTTCTCGATGAATTTCATAAAGCCCAGCCGCTTGAACAGCTCGTAGGCCTCCGGGCCGTAGGCCGCGGGACGGCGCAGTTCCTCGGGAGAGAGCTCCAGCGGGGCGTTCCGGTCGATGGTGGCCAGCCAGAAGGAGTCGTAGGCGCTGTCCCGGCCGCTCTCCAGCTTGGCGCGGAGCCCGGCCTTGATGGAGGGGTCCTCCAGATGGGCGTACACCCCGTCCAGGGAACCGAAGCGGTGCAGCAGATCCAGCGCGGTCTTCTCCCCCACCCCCGGCACGCCGGGGATGTTGTCGCTGCTGTCGCCCATGAGGGCCTTCAGATCCACCATTTTCTCCGGCTCGAAGCCGTATTCCTCCCGGAATTTCTCCGGGGTATAGTTCACCGTTTCGGTCTGGCCCATGCGGGTCTTTACGTTCAGCACCCGGGTGCCGGGGCCCACCAGCTGCAGGGAGTCCTTGTCACCGGTGACCACCACTGCCTCCCAGCCCGCCTCCGCCGCCTTCCGGCTCAGGGTGCCCAGCAGGTCGTCGGCCTCCCAGCCGGCCAGCTCGCAGCGGCGGACGCCCAGGGCGTCCAGCACGTCCTTCATCACCGGCATCTGCGCCGCCAGCTCCTCGGGCATGGGCTTCCGGGTGGCCTTGTAGGCGGCGCTGTGCCTGTGGCGGAAGGTGGGCTCCTTCCTGTCGAAGGTGACGCACAGTCCCGCCGGGTCCTCGTCCTCCAGCAGCTTCTGGAGGATGGCGAGAAAGCCGAACACCGCATTGGTGGGGGTCCCGTCCGGAGCGGACAGGGGCCGCACGCCGTAGAACGCCCGGTTGATCAGACTGTTTCCGTCGATAAGCATCAGCTTTTGCATTTTTCTTCCTCCCGCAGTTCCCGCCTAAGGGGGAAATACACCGTCAGCAGCATGGTGATATAGGAGGCTCCGCCTCCCAGCAGGTCGCTGACCGGCTCGCTCCAGAACACGCCGTCGGCTCCCAGGCCCCACAGTCTGGGCAACAGGAGCATCAACGGCACCACGATGATGATCTTCCGCAGCAGGGAGAAGAACACCGCCCGGCGCGCCATGCCCAGGCCCTGATAAACAGTAAATCCGATGCTCTGCATGGCCAGGAAGACGGTGCCGCAGTAATAGATCCGCAGCGCCGGCACGGCCACGGCGATCAGCGCCTCGTCCCCGGTGAAGATCCTCACGAAAAATTCCGGGAACAGTTCAAAAATGACCATGAAGAACAGGTTCAGTCCCAGATAAACGGCGGAGGTGAAGCGGATTCCCTGGAGCACCCGGCGCTTTTGCCCGGCGCCGTAGTTGAACCCCAGCACCGGCTGCACCCCGGCGGCCATGCCGTGGAGGATCTCCAGCATCATGATGCGCATGGAGTTGACCACCGTCATGGCGGCCACGTATACGTCGCCGCCGAAGAGGAAGAGCTGCCGGTTGGCGATGCCCGCCACAGCCGAGGAGGTGCTCTGCGCAATAAAGCTGGAGGTACCCATGGCGATGATCCGCTTCACCGTTCGCAGCCGCAGGCGCATATGCTCCGGCCGCAGGGGCAGCACCGCTCTCTTTCCCAGCAGGAAGGTCAGGCACCATCCGGCGCTCACCGCCTGGGAGATCACCGTGGCCAGCGCCGCTCCCCGGACGTTCATGCGCAGAAGAAAGATGAACACCGGATCCAGCACGATGTTGGCGGCAGCTCCCAGCATCACCGTCATCATCCCCCACCGGGGAAAGCCCTGGGCGTTGATATAGCCGTTCATCCCCAGGGTTATGAACACGCAGGGGGTGCCCAGCAGATACGTGTGGAAGTATTCCTCGGCATAGCCGATGGTGGCCTCGCCCGCGCCCAGCGCCATCAGCACCAGCCGGGAGACGATCCGCGCCAGGATCGCCAGCGCCGCCGAGCTTACCAGCAGCATGGTCATGGCGTTCCCCTGGATGCGGCCCGCCTCCTGCTGGTTTCCCTGTCCCCGGGCGATGGAAAAGAGGGGCGTCCCTCCCTGCCCGAACAGCCCCGCGAACGCGGAGAGGACGGTGATCACCGGCAGGGCCACCCCCACCCCGGTAAGAGCCGCCGAGCCCACCCGGGGGATGTGGCCGATGTAGATCCGGTCCACCAGATTGTACAGCACGTTCACCATCTGGGCAGCGATCATGGGCAGGGCGATGCTCATGACCAGCCGGGGGATGCTCCCCCGGGCAAAATCCGCGGAACGCGCCCGGTTGTTTTCCGTTCTCATTTCTCCCCCCGAAGGCGGATCAGCTCGTCCCGCAGCACGGCGGCGTACTCGTACTCCAGCATCTTGGCGGCCTTCTTCATCTCCTTTTCCAGCCGCTCGATCTCCGCCTTCCGCTCCCGCTCGGTCATGCGCACGCCGTGTTCGTTTTTGGCCGCCGGGCCGCTGATCTCGATCAGGTCCCGGATGCTCTTGACGATGGTCCTGGGCACGATGCCGTGCTCGGCGTTGTAGGCGGTCTGCAGTGCCCGGCGGCGCTCCGTCTCGTCGATGGCGGCGCGCATGGAGGGCGTGATGGTGTCCGCGTACATGATGACGGTACCCTCCGCGTTCCGGGCGGCCCGGCCGATGGTCTGGATCAGGCTGGTCTCGCTGCGGAGGAAGCCCTCCTTGTCAGCGTCCAGAATGGCGATCAGCGACACCTCCGGCAGGTCCAGCCCCTCCCGGAGCAGGTTGATGCCCACCAGCACGTCGAACTCGCCCCGGCGCAGGTCCCGGATGATCTCCATCCGCTCCATGGCCCCCACGTCGTGGTGCATGTACCGGGTCCTGATCCCCGCGTTGGCCAGGTAGTCGGTCAGGTCCTCGGCCATGCGCTTTGTCAGCGTGGTCACCAGCGTCCGCTCGTTTTTGGCGATACGGCCCTGGATCTCGTCGATGAGGTCGTCGATCTGGTTTTCCGTGGGCCGCACGCTGATCTCCGGGTCGGTGAGGCCCGTGGGCCGGATGATCTGCTCGGCGATCTGGCCGGAGCGGGTGCGCTCGTACTCCCCCGGGGTGGCGGACACGTAGATCACCTGGTTGATCCGCTGCTGGAATTCCTCGAATTTCAGCGGCCGGTTGTCAAAGGCGGAGGGCAGCCGGAAACCGTACTCCACCAGAGCCTCCTTCCGGGCCCGGTCTCCCCGATACATGGCCCGTACCTGGGGCAGGGTCACGTGGCTCTCGTCCACGATCAGCAGAAAGTCTTTGGGGAAATAATCCAGCAGGGTCATGGGCGCGCTGCCCACGGGCCGGCCGGAAATGATCCGGGAATAGTTCTCGATGCCGGAGCAGTAGCCCAGCTCCTGGATCATCTCGATATCGTAATTCACCCGCTGGGCGATCCGCTCGGCCTCCAGGGGCTTTTCCATGGCCTTGAAGTACGCCACCCGCTCGTCGCACTCCCGGCGGATCTCCTGCACCGCCCGGGCCATCTTCTCCGGGGGCGTCACGTAATGGCTGGCGGGGTAGATGGCCACGTGGCTCAGCGCCCGCTCCGCCCGGCCGGTGAGGGGGTTGATCTCGCTGATGCGCTCGATCTCGTCGCCAAAATACTCCACCCGCACCGCCTTGTCCCGGTAGTAGGCCGGGAAGATCTCCACCGTGTCCCCCCGGACCCGGAACATGTTCCGTTCAAAGGCGACGTCGTTGCGCTCGTAGCGGCACTCGATGAGCCGGGACATGAGCTCCTCCTGGGGCAGCTCCGTCCCGGGGCGCAGGGACACGGCCATGTTGGCGAAATCGTCGGGCTCGCCCAGCCCGTAAATGCAGCTCACCGAGGCCACCACGATCACGTCCCGCCGTTCCAGCAGGGAAAAGGTGGCGCTCAGCCGCAGCCGGTCGATCTCCTCGTTGGTGGAGGCGTCCTTTTCGATGTAGGTGTCCGTGTGGGGGATATAGGCCTCGGGCTGGTAGTAGTCGTAGTAGGAGACGAAGTACTCCACCGCGTTCTCCGGGAAGAATTCCTTGAACTCGCTGCAGAGCTGGGCGGCCAGGGTCTTGTTGTGGGCCAGCACCAGCGTGGGCTTTCGCACCCGCTCGATGACCTTGGCCATGGTGTAGGTCTTGCCCGAGCCGGTGACGCCCAGCAGCGTCTGCTCCTGGAGCCCCAGCTCCACGCCCCGGGCCAGGGCATCGATGGCCTGGGGCTGGTCCCCGGCGGGAGAGTATTCGCTTACGACCTTGAATTCCGGCATGGGTCCGCCTCCGAAAAAACGTCTTTATCAAAATATTATACCATTCTTTTCCGGCGTTGAAAATACCGGAGCGGGAAAAGTTTTTCCGTCCGGGCGAGGAGGTCCTTCGGAGGCCGTTCCTACATTTTATAGGAATTAACAGGTTATATTGCTCCTTAATATTTCTGTGTTTTTCCAGTGTTTTTTGGTATCATTACTTTGTAGAAAACTGTTGTAGTAAGCAGCACTGTATAATTGTTTTTGAGGAGGAATTCGATCAATGGCAGAAAACAAAAACCCCATGGAGCTCCTGGCGGAGCGCGACAAGATCTTTTACGATTTCTACCACAACGTGACCCCCGAGCGGATGCCCGTGATCTCTGCCCTGCAGAACCCCGCCGTGGCGGGCTACTGCGGACAGGATCTGATGGAGTGGCACTACAACTCCAGTGTCCTTTTCCCCGCGTATGAAAAGCTGCTGGAAAAGCTTTACTCCGACGTTTGCCCCTTCATGCCCCCGGTGCTGATCGCCCGGCCGGCCACTCCCTACCAGATCCTGGGCTCCCAGTCCTTCGTTCTGGCGGCCAACGGCCTGGTGCAGCATCCCGAGGTAGTGGGCATGGTCGCCGAGGAATACCCCGAGCTCATCGAAAAAGGCTTCGACTTCCTGGTAGAGAAGGTCATTCCCCGGCAGTACAAGAACATGGGCTTTGACGATCCCGCCAAGATGGCCTACACCATGCAGCTCCAGATCAACGAGCGCAATAACGAGATGCAGGCCTACATGCCCCAGTATATCGGCATGTGCATGAAGATGGGCTATCACAACGGCGGTACCCTGGGCACCGGCGGCTTTGCCGAGGCTCCCTTCGACTTCCTGGCGGACCAGCTGCGCAGCTTCTCCCAGATCAGCGTGGACGTGCGCCGCCGCCGCAGCGAGGTGGCCGAGGCCGTGGAGGCTCTGACTCCCATCATGTGGAAGATGGGCCGCCCGCCTTTCATCGACTACCAGGCCAACGTATTCTACCCCCTGCACATGCCCACCTTCATGCGCGAGAAGGACGTGCGCGAGCTGTACATGCCCACCTTCAAGCGGCTGATGGAGCAGGATGCCGCTCACGGCGTCCGGCCCTGGATCTTCATCGAGGACGACTGGACCCGGTATCTGGACCTCATCTACGACGAGTTCCCCGCCGGCTGCGTGCTGCGCATCGACGAGGGCGATCCCCAGGCCTTCAAGGACAAGCTGGGCAAGAAGTTCATTCTGGAGGGCATGTTCCCCTTCGAGTATATGCGCACCTGCGACACGCCCAAGCTGCTGGACAAGGCCAAGGAGTTCCTGGACATCATGCTGCCGGGCTGCGGCTACCTCTTCACCTTCAACAAGGGTCCGCTGGTGGCCAGCGACATGGACTTCGACAAGTACTGCGATCTGACCAACTTCGTCCGGGATTACTCCCACTGGGCCAACGCCGGGGAGCCCTTCGGCACGCCGCTGAACAGCGAGGGCTATCAGATCGACCCCGAGATCGACAAGCCTCTCAAGTCCCGGCTGCTGTTCAACTGGGACGAGTACAAGGCCGCCAACCCCTACGCACCCGAGGCGTCCCGGGCCAAGCTGGAAGCGGCCAACGCCCAGGCCTTCAGCTGGTATATCAACCTGCTGGCCTAAGCGCTTTTCCCCCAATAACACCGACCGCGCTGCCCTCGGGCAGCGCGGTCTTTCTGTCAGTACCAGTTCTCTTCTGTTTTTTCCTCCGGCTCCGGCGGGGCCTCCTCCTGCTTTTTCCGCAGCAGGGAGTCAAGGAAGGGCAGCCGGGCCAGGTCCCTGCGCTTCTCTGCCACGTAGCTCTGCATGAGCCCCTCCAGCACGTCCATGATCCAGCTGTGGACCTCCGGATCCTGGTTGAGGTTCCGGGCGGTGCGGATGATCTCCCGCATTTTCTGCTCGGTGATGTCCGTCACGGTCCTGGCGCCGGCGGCGGTGAGGGTGCCGAAGAGCGCCTCGATAAAGGCGGAGTGCTGCTCCGGGGTGCGGCCCTCCAGCATTTCCTTCATGGTCTTGTCGAAGGCTCGGCTGGCCGGGGAGAAGCCCTCGGCCGGGACGAAGCCGTCCCGGGGCGTCACCGCCCAGGTAAACCCGTCGTGGGCGCTGCCCATGCCCACGGTGCTGCGCACGATGCGGCAGGGCGTGTCCCGGTACAGCAGCGTGCCTACCATGGCGTTTTCCGGCACGATGATCTCCACCCGGTCCCGGATGCGCCGGTAGCTCTCCGAGGCGAGGAATTCCTCGCTGAAGCCCGGGCCGTCATAGTTGATGATCCGTCCGATCCGCTGCTGCTCTGCGGGCTCCACGCTGGCGGCGGCGCAGATGGACAGGTTGCCGCCCTTGGAGTGGCCGCACACCTCCAGGGTCCCGGGGTAGGTCTCCAGCGCCCAGCGGAGATATTTCACCGCGTCGGCCTGGGCCGGTGTCCGGGACAGCACGCTCATGAGCAGGTCCTCCTTCCAGCCCACCAGCGTATCGTCGGTGCCCCGAAAGGTGACGAAGTGCCGCCCGCCGGGGATCCGGACGGTGACGGCGGAAAACTGCTCGTTTTCCTCGGGAGCGACGTGCAGACGGTAGCCGGAGAGCAGCAGCTCCCCGAAGCGCCGGGACTTTCCGGCCAGCTCCAGGGCAGGCAGCACCCGGGGCGATGTCACCGTTCCCAGCTCCTTCGCCGCCCCGGCCTCCAGGGCCCGGCGCACCGCCTCCCCGGCGGGCACGTAGGTCCCGTCCTCCGGCAGGATGCCGTCGTAGTCCAGCATGCCGAATTTGGCGATGACGTACCGGTCGGCATCGTTGATCCCCGCCGTGTCCAGGGGTACGTCCCCCCGCCATTCCAGATAATCCATGATCGTCGCCATCTTATCCCTCCGCAGACCGGGCGCCGGTCCGGCGCCGTATGTTTTTGTCAGTCAAGTATACCACACCTGCCGGGAGAAGCAAAGGGGAAATCCGTTTGTGCGGATTTGCCAAATCCTTTTGGTGAAAAGTGACGATTCCGCCGAAAGTGCGCCTCTTCTGTTGCCCGGGCGGGCGGAGTATGGGATAATATCGCCGTAGACTTCGACCGTCCGGCGGACGCTCCGCCGGAGAAAAGGAGGACGCCATGAAAAAAGCTTTTTCTCTGCTTCTGGCCCTGGTGCTGCTGCTCTCCCTGGCGGGCTGCGGCAGCGAAAGCAAGGCTCCGGACCCCAACGCGGGGCTTTACGAGGCCGTCACCGCGGAGATGTCCGGTTTTCAGATCGGTGTCGACAGCGTTTTCGAAGACGGCTTTTCCCTGGAGCTCAAGGACGGCGGGAAAGCCACTTTCCACTATGACGGCAAGGATTATTCCATGAAATGGGCCCTGGAGGACGGCGCGTTCCACGCCGAGGGCGGCGGCGCGGAGCTGGACGGCACGCTGTCCGACGGCGTCATGGTGCTGGAAAACGTGCTGGACAGCGGCATCAGCATCACCCTCGAGTGTGACGCCATCCTCAACGCCCCGGCTGAGACGGCTCCCGCGCCGGAGACCGGCAAGGCCGCCGGCGAGAGCGCGGCTGCGGCGCAGGAGCCCTCCGCCGCGCCGGAGCAGGCCGCTTCCCGGCCCGCGGAGGAGCCGGCGCCCACGGCGGAGCCTCAGTCCACCGAGCCTCCCGAACCGGTGCTGGCCGTATGGGAGTCCTTCCCCGGCACCGACGCGGACGGAGCCATCGCCATGAGCAACTTCATGGCCGACCCCCGCTGTCTGGTGGAGGACGGGGTCTTCTACGGCCGCTTCTTCATCAAGAACCGGTATTACGCCGCTTTCGTCCGCATGGACCTGGAGGAGCAGGCCGACAAGTTCGTCCGCACGGGCTATTCCATTCTGGACATGGATCACTTTCCCGAGCATATTTACAAGCTGGGCGACAGCCTGTACTTCGTGTGCCGGACCGGCGGCAGGAGCGAAAACCTGGGGATCTACCGGATGCAGACCGACGGCAGCGGCATGACCTGTCTTTACGAGGGGGACTGCAGTTATCTCGCCGTTGTGGACGGCCGGCTGGTCTTCACCGACCCTGACGGCCGGCTGGTCAGCACCGATCTGGACGGCGGCGATCTGCGCCTGATCCTGGACCGGGAGGTCTACTACCCCTGGTTCATCAATCCCGACTGGCTGATCTTCCAGGACGACGCCGACAACGAGAGCCTGCATCTGCTGCACCTGCCCGATCAGGTGGAGTTCAAGCTCAACGACACCCCCAGCTACCACCCGGTGATCAGCGGCACGGATCTCTTCTACGCCGTCTACCCCGAGGGGAGCCGCACCAGCGTGCTGGCCCATATCGACCTGAGCCGGTACGACGTCGAGCCCGATCCGGACACCGGATATCTCACTCCCGTGTTCACCGAGGAGACGGGCACGAAGCGGGTGGAGTACGTGCTCAGCGACGGGGAAAAGCTCTGGTCCGCCGTCCTCACCGATCCGGTGGCGCCGGAAGACTGGCGGGAGCTGGAAGGCCCCCTCACCGATTACGGCTATTACAGCATGTACGTGTTCTTCTCCCGGGACCTCTACATGAACGACATGTACGGCAAGAACAAGAACGTCTCCGAGGTCTGGATCGTAGACCGGAACAACGGCGTGATGAACACTCTCCCCTGGGTGTACTGACCCGAAGAGATCAAAAGGAAAGACCACCGGTCAAGCCGGTGGTCTTTCCTTTTTCTGCGCCGCAGAGGGGGATCAGTACTGGTAGTGGTGCGCTTCCTGCAGCACCATTTCCTTCACCTTCATGAGCCGGACCTTGGTGGAGTTTTCGTTCTCCTCCAGCTTCATGGTGATGTACTTGATGTTCTTCTGCAGGTCCGGGATCATCACGTACTCCAGGGCGTTGACGCGCCGCCGGGTCTTTTCGATCTCCTGGGCCAGCAGCTGCATGGTCTTTTCCACCTGGGCCAGCTCCAGCATGTCCTCGAACACGCCGGAGAGGGCCGTCATGGCGTCGTCCAGCTCGCCGGAGGTCTGGGCCAGGCCGTAGGGGTAGATATCTCCCTGGTCGGCTGTCTTGGTCCGGAAATCGTACACCGGCACGTTGACGCTCATGATGTTCTTGAAGCGCATATCCAGCTCCACGCTCTGCCGGGGGTAGAGCAGCGACTGCTCCAGCATCTCCGGGCTCATGACGGCGCTGGCCACGGACAGGGCGGCGAAAGCCTCGGTGAGGCCCTTTTCCACCTTGATGCGCAGCTCCTGATTGCGGCGGACCACGTCCATGAACTGACGCATCAGCTCATCGCGCTTGTCCTTCAGGAGCTTGTGGCCCCGGGAGGCGGTTTTCAGTCGGCCCTTCATCTGGTTGAGCACCATGCGGGTCGGGGTTATGGTCGCCATGGGATCACCTCAATTCTTCTGCCAGCGTCATTCTGCCTTCCTGGGCAGGTACTTTTCGATGAACTCGGGCTTGATGCGCTTCAGCTCGCGCTCGGGCAGGATGGCCAGCAGCTCCCAGCCGATGGTCAGGGTCTCCTCGATGGAGCGGTTGGTCTCGTTGCCCTGGCTGACGTAGACCTTCTCGAACTCGTCGGCGAACTTGGCGTAAAGCTTGTCGTCGTCGCTGAGGGCGGCCTCGCCCAGAATGGTCATCAGCTCCTTGGCCTCCTTGCCCCGGGCGTAGGCGGCGAAGAGCTGGTTCATGGTGCCGGCATGGTCGGCCCGGGTCTTGCCCTCGCCGATACCCTTGTCCTTCAGACGGCTCAGACTGGGCAGCACGTCCACGGGGGGCACCAGGCCCTTGCGGAACAGGTCGCGGCTGAGAATGATCTGGCCCTCGGTGATATAGCCGGTCAGGTCGGGGATGGGGTGGGTCTTGTCGTCCTCGGGCATGGTCAGGATGGGGATCATGGTGATGGAGCCCTTCTTGCCCACGCGGCGGCCGGCCCGCTCGTACATGGTGGCCAGGTCGGTGTACATGTAGCCGGGATAGCCCCGGCGGCCGGGGACTTCCTTCTTGGCCGCGGAGACCTCACGCAGGGCTTCGGCATAGTTGGTGATATCGGTGAGGATGACCAGCACGTGCATGTCCTTCTCAAAGGCCAAGTACTCGGCGGCGGTCAGCGCCATACGCGGGGTGGCGATACGCTCCACGGCGGGGTC
>JAFSZH010000007.1 GCA_017455685.1 Oscillospiraceae bacterium | reverse complement strand
GTTCCGAATCGGACCCGCTCCGCCGGGCTTCGACTCGGAGCCGTCGTCAGACGCGGTATCTTTTTTGATCTGCTCATCCATAGGCGGACAAGCGCGGTTTTTTATTGCCTGCTGCGACGGCATATAGTATAATTGCCTTAACAAAACAAGTGCTCTGGGGGTAAAACAAGGCTATTGTCTGAAAGAATCGTCTGCCTGGTATCCTGCAGCGGCTTTTGCAAGGCGATACGACGAGGGCATCCCGTGCTTTGAGCGCCGCAGGCCGGACGACCGGGTGCGCCGGAGGGCCCTTCAAATGCCCCGCAAGAAAGGAGAACGACATGAGAAACCATGAAGTCACCGACGCAGGTCCGCTGCTGAACGGCAGCGGAGAGCTCAGAGAGCCGGGCTGGTCCAGAAGTCTGGTGCAGCGGTATTCCCGTTCCATGATAAAAGCGCCGAAATTCCGCATCAAGGAGTGGGATTACTATCTCGTTGTCAACGACGGCTTTGCCGCCGCCTTTACGATCTCGGACGACGGATACGTCGGCCTCCAGTCGGTCTCTCTGCTGGTATTCGGCCAGCATCCGTGGGAGCACACCGAGACCGTGCTGAACGCCTTCCCCATGGGCAAGCTGCACCTCCCGGAGGATTCGTCGTCCGGCGTGACGGAATACCGCGACAAACGGCTGCAGATGCGCTTTGAGGCAAAGGACCGGAAGCGGCACATCACCTGCCATTTTGAGAACTTTATGGACGGGAAGGCGCTGGACGCCGACATCGTTCTCGATCAGCCTCCGATGGACACCATGGTCATTGCCACCCCCTGGCCGAAAAAGCGCAGATTCTACTACAACCAAAAGATCAACTGCATGCGCGCCTCCGGCGAAGTCCGGTTCGACGGAAAAGCATACCGGTTCGATCCGGGCGCCGATTTCGGCACGCTGGACTGGGGCCGAGGCGTGTGGACCTACGACAACACCTGGTTCTGGGGCTCCGGCAACGCGGACGTGGACGGCCACGCCTTCGGCTGGAACATCGGCTACGGCTTCGGCGACACCGGGGCGGCGTCCGAAAACATCCTCTTCTGGGACGGAAAGGCCCACAAGCTGGACGACGTGGTCTTCCATATCCCGGAGAGCGGATATATGGACACCTGGACCTTCTCTTCTTCTGACGGCAGGTTTGAGATGACGTTCGAACCGGTGCTGGACAGGGCGGCGTGTCTGGATTTCAAAGTCATCGTTTCCGATCAGCATCAGGTGTTCGGGCGCATGTCGGGAAAAGCCGTCCTCGACGACGGCTCCCGGATAGCCATCCGGGACGTCATGTGCTTTGCCGAAAAAGTCCACAACAAATACTGAGCAGGCAAACCGGCGCCTGGCCGCGGAAAACGGATGATGCACGGCCCCGTTGAAAAAGCTGCGGAAAACCGTGTTTCCCTGTTTCCCAAACCGTGTTATAATGGACCAAACAGCAGCCGGCGGGCCATCCTCTGCCCCGCCAAACATCTGTCAAAGGAGTGACCTCACTTGTCCAGCTTTGAAAACCTGCGCATCGTCGACAACTTTTATCAGACCTCCCTGTTCTTCCCCATGCCCACGGTGGTCATCAGCACCCTGTGCGAGGACGGCTCCACCTCTCTGGGGCCCTACTCCCTGTGCCAGCCCTATTACGTGGCCGGCAGGGACTATTACGCCATGCTGTTGTGCTGCCGCAACTCCTCCAACACCGCACAGAATATCCTGCGCAGCGGCAAATGCGCCATCAACTTCGTGGACGACAAGCCCGCCACCTTCAAGGAGTGCGTCAAGCTCTCCTGGCCCGGCGACAAGCCGGAGGACAAGATGCCCAAGTGCAGGTTCCGGCTGGAGAACAGCCAGATCCAGGAGGACACCGGCGAGCAGCGGCCCCAGGTGCTGACCGACGCCATCCAGGTCATCGAATGCACCTGGATGCGCGAGCTGGACAACGCCCAGGACGACCGGCCCGGCGTGCTGGACGGCTATCAGCCCCCCTACCACGACTTCAACGGCATCACCTCCCAGTTTGGCGCCCACTTCATCCTGCGGGTGGACCGCATTCTCATGAAGAAGCAGTACAGCGACGCCATTATCAACGGGGTCCAGGCCCGGGACTTCCCGCCCCTGCCGGTGGACTACGGCTACCGGGACAGCAAGAACTTCTGGTTCCACCGGAAAAAGAAGATGCGCGCCGAGCTGCTGCCCATGCGCAAGGCCTCCCTGGAGTCCGTGCGCTACGCCGCCGACCGGGTGGACGACAAGATCAAGTTCACCGACGACGCCCTGGAGACCATCCTCAACGTGCCCCGGGTCTTCCTGCCGGTGGTGCTGAAGGGCTGCGTGTCGTGGGCCAGGGAGAACGGCGTGGAGCTCATCACCGCCGAGCATATGCAGATCATCAACGACAAGCGCGCCAAGGAGAAAAACAAGAAGTAAGCGGGGATCTCCCCGCTTGAGCAGCACCCCATCTGCCGGGCAGCGCGGTATCCCGATGACAGGCGGGGACCGTTTCCCCCTCTGACCGGCTTTTCCCAAAGGGAGGCGAGGCAATGCAGTATCAGGAATTCGGCGCAGACCGGGCGGATACCATCCTGCTGCTCCACGGGGGCGGGCTGTCCTGGTGGAACTACCGCCGGGAGGCGCAGCTCCTCCGGGAGGAGTACCGGGTGATCCTGCCGATCCTGGACGGCCACGCCGGCAGCGACCGGCATTTCACCACCATTCGGCAAAACGCCGCGGAGATCATCGACTTCATCGACCGGCACCTGGGCGGCTCCGTCCTGCTGATCGGCGGCCTGTCGCTGGGGGCCCAGATCCTGCTGGAGATGCTGGCCCAGCGGGGGGATATCTGCCGGTACGCCCTGGTGGAGAGCGCGGCGGTGATTCCCTCCAGGCTGACCGGCGCGCTGATCGGACCGGCCCTGGGCAGCAGCTACGGGCTGATCCGGAACGAGCGCTTTGCCCGGCTGCAGTTCCGGTCCCTCCACATGGACAAGGCGCTGTTTGAGGACTATTACCGGGACACCTGCCGGATCGAGAAGCGGGATATGGCTGCCTTTCTGAAGGCCAGCACGACCTATTCCCTGAAGGACGCCGTGGCAGATTCCTCCGCCCGGATCTGCGTGTTTGCCGGGGGAAAAGAGAACCGGGAGATCCTGGATTCCGTCAAGGCCATCCGGAAGGCCGTCCCGTCCTGCCGGACCCACATCGTGGACGGACTGTACCACGGGGAGTTCTCCATCAACCACCCGGAGGCCTACGTGGGCTGGATCCGGCGGATCGTGCACGGCCGGCCGCAAGCTTTTTGAAACCCGTCCCTGTCCCCGCGGACAGGGGCGGGTTTTCGTCCGTATGGGGCCTCATCCCGCCGCTCCCGGCGGCGGGATCGCACCCCTGCTCGCCGGCAAAGGGCATTTTCCGCGTTTTTTCTCCATGCTGTTGCAAAATCCCCGCTTTCGTGTTTATATGTATGTAGAAGTGCCGTTAACGATGAACGGCACAGCAGGAACTGTCGTCTGAGGGATCGATCGCTGGAGGTGCGCTGATGAAAAGACTGCATGCCATCCTTTCTCTGCTGCTGTGTCTGTGCCTGCTGCTGGGCACCCTGACCGGCTGCGCCGGCTCGACAAAGCCGGCGGACGGGTCGGGCAACGGGGAAAACACCGGGGAGGAGACGGCGGAGGACCGGGCGGCGGCCTGCCGGGCCGCCTACGAGACGGCGGCAGAGGCCGTAAACGGCGCGGCCAATCTGGTGATGACCTTCCGCATCACGGAGGAGCGGAACGTGGGCACCGAGACCGTGACGGAGAGTTCCGAGCGCAGCGCCCGGTATCAGAACCGCGGAAGCGGGGATATGATCGCCGAGGTATCGGAGACCATCTCCCTGGGCGACGTCCGCGCCGCCTGCCGTCAGGTATATGTCAAAGACCTCGTCTATGCCGACGTCAAGGAGTGCCGCTTCTACTCCCGGGAGACAGCGGAACAGTTCCTGGGCGGCCAGATCCCCGCCGTGATGCTGGACGCCTCCCGCTACGCCTCTCTGGACAGCGAAGCCGGGGAGGACGGCACGGTCATCCGCTTTGGGGAGGCCCAATCGGCCGAGAGCTGGAGCATGCCCGAGGGCGGCACCCTGCTCTCCGCCGAGGGGACGGCCACCCTCTCCGGGGACGGCGTTCTGCAGGCGATGAGCTACGAGATCCGCTATCTCTTCGGCGGCGGGACGATCCACTCCCGGGTGGAGGCCGCGGTGGAGACGCCCGAGGAACTGGACCTGTCGGGGACCGTTCCCGAGAACGTGAAGCAGTACGAATCCCTGAAGAGCGTGGACGCGGCGATCACGCTGCTGCGGGCCCGGGTGGCCATGGAGGGCGCCGACGTGCTGAGCATCAACAGCACGGAGACCATCTACAGCGAGGCGGCGGGCGCCTACCAGGTGCAGTCCGATACCTATGACGCCTACAAGCTGCTGCTGTCGGAGAAGCACACGGCGCAGGCCGTGGATCTGTCCACCCAGGAGACCTATTCCGACAGCTACACCGTGGGCTACGAAGACGGCAAGCTGGTGTTTACGTATGAGGACGGCACGGACAAGGCTGTGCCGTGGTCCTGCGACGCCACGGCGGAATACATCCGCCTCTACGCCATGAACAGCTTCCCGCAGTACAGCGATCTGGTGGACGCGTCCATCACCGATGTGGGCGACTACTACCTGATCGAATACGCGGCTTCGGACTCCTTCGGCAAGAAGGCCGAGGATACCGCCGCCCGTATCATGTTCTTCGATCCGGCCTACCTGGACAATTACGCCACGCAGTACACCACCAAGAACATCAAGGGCACGGTGGCGGTGGAAAAGGCCACCTGGCTGCCCACTGCGGTCAGCGTGAATTTCGCCGGCCTCCACACGATCCAGGGCAGCCCCTATGCCCTGACGATGGAGCAGAACATGGCCATCAGCCTCTACGACGTGGACACCTACGAGGCCATCACCGAAGAGCCTCTGCCGGATGAGGAGCCCGCCGTGCGGCCCACGCCCGTGTTCTACGAGGTGACGGGAGAAGACGGGGCCCGCATGTATCTGCTGGGCACCATCCACGTGGGCGACGACCGCACCGCCTATCTGCCCCAGGTCGTCACCGACGCCTTTGACAGCGCCGACGCCTTGGCCGTGGAATTCGACACGGAGGATTTCACTGAGAGCGTCACCGGCAGCGAGGAGCTGCAGGAGCAGGTCGCCCAGGCGTATTATTACTCTGACGGCACGGGCATTGCCAACCACCTGGATTCCGAGATCTATGCCGCCGCCGTCCTGCTGATGAAGGTATCCGGCAACTACAGCTCCTTAGCCGAGCGGATGAAGCCCTTTGTCTGGAGCAACACCATCGAGAACTTCTACCTGTCCCAGGGCCGAAAGCTCACCTCCTCCAAGGGCGTGGACAGCCGGCTGCTCCGTCTGGCCAAGGGCGCCGGAAAGGAGATCCTGAACGTGGAGTCCGGCGAATTCCAGCTGCAGCTACTGTCCGGCTACTCCGACCCCGTGCAGGAGATGATGCTGGTGGGGACCATCGCCTATTCCCGGGGAGAATACCTGCAGGGCATCTACGAGCTCTACGAGTGCTGGTGCCAGGGCGACGAGCAGGCGCTGAAGGAGAAGCTGGCCGCCATCTCCGAGGAGGAGCG
>JAFSZH010000060.1 GCA_017455685.1 Oscillospiraceae bacterium | reverse complement strand
GTGGCGTAGGTGGAGAACTTGTAGCCCTTGGTGTAGTCGAACTTCTCCACGGCCTTGATGAGCCCTAAGTTGCCCTCCTGGATCAGATCCAGGAACTGCATGCCCCGACCCACGTACCGCTTGGCGATGCTCACCACCAGACGCAGGTTGGCCTCGGCCATGCGCCGCTTGGCATCCTCGTCCCCCTGGGACATGCGGATGGCCAGCTCCACCTCCTCGTCCTGGGTCAGCAGGGCCACCTTGCCGATCTCCTTGAGGTACATGCGTACCGGATCGTCGGTGGCGAAGGCGTCAGCCATGGAGTCGGTGTCGGCGATCTCCTCCTCGGTGACCTCCTCGATCTCGTCCAGCTCCTCCAGGGCGGGGAGCATCTCGTCGTCGTCGATGGGGGGCAGGTCCTCGCCCATGGTCTCGATATTCAGCTCGTCCAGCGCGGCGTAGAACTTCTGCTCCTGGTCGACTGACAGATCCAAAGCCTCCAGCACGTCGGAGATCTCGGAAAGGGACAGCTTGCCGGTCTTCTTGCCCCGCTCCATCAGAGCGATCAGCCGCTCCTCCTTGGATTTGCCGTCCTCCGGGGGCTTCTTCTCCCCGGACGCGCTCTCCTCGGGCACGTCGGCGATCTCCTCCGGCTCGCTCTCGGCGAAGATGGCGTTGGCCAGAGCGGTGATGCCCGCCAGAGCCTCCATATCCGCAGCGCTGGCCGTGACCTTTTTTTCTTTTTTCTCGCTCATAGTTTATCCTCCGTAGCTTTTTGTCTTTCTGTATTTCTCCGCCAGAGCGCGCAGATCGTCCTCCTGCTCCTCACTGCGTCCGGCAATGATCCGTATGTAGTCGTTCAGCGCCCTGTCCGCGTTGGACAGATCCTCCGTGCCGTCCACCACCGAGGTGAAGTGGCTCATCTCCTCCGGCGTGAAGCGTCCCGCCAGCACCCCCAGGGAGATCCGCTCACCCGCCTGGATCCGGTGGAGCAGCTCGCCGTAAAACCGGCCCAGCAGGGGAGAGGAAAAGCTCTCCGGCGCGGGCAGCTCCCGGTTCCTGGCCAGTCCCGGGTCCAGATACAGCAGCCGGATCACGCCCTCCTCGGCCCGGGCGGACCGGGGATCGTCGTACCGGATGCCCCGCTGGGTCGGCTGGGAGGCGACGGACGGACGGGTCTGCTCCCGCTCCTCCTTCTTCCGGGCGTCCCGGAGCCGCCGCTTCCGCAGCCGCTCCACCTCGTCGGCCACCGCCTGCCGGGAGACCGCCGCCTTTTCCGCCACCCGGGCGGAGTAGACCTCCCGCTCCACCTGGCTGGGCAGGGCGGAGAGCAGGGCCGCGGCGGCCTTGAAGTAATCCACCTTGCCTTCGTCGGTGAGGGGCGGGTGCTGCTCCTCGATCAGCTTCAGCCGGTATTCCACCTGGCCCTCGCTGGCCTCCAGCAGGTTGCGGAAGGCGTCCGCGCCGTTCTTTTTGATAAATTCGTCCGGGTCCTTGGCCCCGGGCACCTGCAGCACCCGGACCTTCAGATCCAGCTTCTGCAGGATGGAGATGCCCCGCTGGGCGGCCTTCCGGCCCGCCTCGTCGCTGTCGTAGCAGAGCACCACCTCGGACACGTACCGGGAGATCAGCCGGGCCTGCTCCGCCGTGAGGGAGGTGCCCAGGGAGGCCACCGCGCTGTCGAACCCCGCCTGATGCAGGGATACGACGTCTATATTGCCCTCCGTAAGGATTATATATCCGCTTTTTGACTTTTTAGCCAGGTTCAGCGCGAACAGGTTGTGGCTCTTGCTGAAAACCGGGGTCTCGGGGCTGTTGAGGTACTTGGGCTCCCCGTCCCCCAAGATCCGGCCGGAAAAGCCGATGACGCTGCCCCGCACGTCGATCACCGGGAACATGAGCCGGTTGCGGAAGGCGTCGTACCCGCCGCCGTTCCGGCCGTGCTTCATGAGCCCGGCGTCGAACAGGTCCTGGTCGGAATAGCCCTTCTGGCGCATGGCGTCGGTGAGGGCGCTCCAGGAATCCGGGGCGTAGCCCAGGCCGAAGGCGCGGACCATGGCCGGGGAGATCTGCCGCCGGTTCACGTATTCCTGGGCCGGGCGGCCGGTGGGGGCCACCAGCTGGGCGTAGAAAAACCGGGCGGCCTCCTTGTTCAGCTCCAGCAGCCGCTTCCGGCGGGAGGTGTCCTCTCCCTCGGCCTCCTCCGGCATGGGCATGTTCGCCCGCCGGGCCAGGAAGGCCACCGCGTCCGGGAAGTCCAGGTTCTCGACCTCCATGATGAAGTTAATGACCCCGCCGCCCTTGCCGCAGCCGAAGCAGTGGTAGATCTGGCGGTCCCGGTTCACCGAGAAGCTGGGGGTCTTTTCGCTGTGGAACGGGCACAGGCCGAACAGGTTGGCCCCGGTCCGCTTGGTCAGGCGGACATACTGGCTCACCACGTCCACGATATCGTTTCTCTCTGTCAGTTCATCCAGAAACCGTTCCGGAATGGGCATATCTCCGCCTCCTTTCCACAGTATTGACGTTGTTTAGCCTCGCAGAGTTTGTTATTTAACACTCCATGCCATCGGAATGAAAATCTGACTGTATTGATACATGGCGTAATCGTCGGTCATGCCGGAAACGTAGTCTGTCACGGCCCGGTCCAGCCCGTCCCGCTCGGCGATGGCCCGGAAGTCCTCCGGCAGCCTGTCCGGATGGTCCCGGTAGTACTCCCAGATGCCCCGGAGGATGTTTTCCACCTTGGTCTCCTCGCTCTTGGCCAGGGGGTTGTGGTAAACGCTGTCGAACATGAAGTTGTGGAACTGCACCCACACCGCCTGCATGTCCGGGGAGATGTCGATGCTGCCGTCCGCGCCGTTTTCGATGATGTCGCGGATGAAGGTGTCGATGCGCTGGCTGTTGCGTCTGCCCAGCCGCTGCTGGATCAGCGCGGGCACGTCCTCCTCCCGGAGGATCCCCGCCCGGATGGCGTCGTCCAGGTCGTGGTTGAGATAGGCCACGTGATCGCACAGCCGCACCACCCGGGCCTCCCGGGATTCCTCCGGATGGCCGGTGGTATGGGCAAGGATGCCGATGCGTGTCTCGTAGCAGAGATTCAGCCCAGCGCCGTCCTTCTCGATGGAATCCACCACCCGCAGGGACTGCTCGTAGTGGCGGAAGCCCGGGGCGTAAATGACGTTCAGCGCCCGCTCCCCGGCGTGACCGAAGGGGGTATGGCCCAGATCGTGGCCCAGGGCGATGGCCTCGGCCAGATCCTCGTTGAGGCGCAGGGCCCGGGCCACCACCCGGGAGAGCCGGGTGACCTCCAGCGTGTGGGTCAGCCGGGTGCGGTAATGATCCCCCTCGGGCTGGAGGAACACCTGGGTCTTGTGCTTCAGGCGGCGGAAGGCTTTGGAGTGGATGATCCGGTCCGCGTCCCGCTGGAAGCAGGTCCGGTCCCAGCACTCCTCCTCCGGGCGTTCCCGACCCCGGGAATCCCGGGCGCGGACGCCGTATTCGCCCACAAGGATCTCCTCCACGGCTTCCCGTTCCTCC
This sequence comes from Oscillospiraceae bacterium, assembly GCA_017455685.1. Taxonomy (GTDB): domain Bacteria; phylum Bacillota; class Clostridia; order Oscillospirales; family Oscillospiraceae; genus Apopatocola. The sequence continues at coordinate 35,297 of JAFSZH010000060.1, read as the reverse complement.
CGCGGACAGGGCATCGCTCTCGCCTCCCGAAAAAAGATAAGGTATGCAGGCCATTTGCCTGCATACCTTATATACGACATTTCCGGTGTTTTTCCCTTTATCTTTGCAAAATAATTTTTCACTCGGCCGTAGGGCGGAACACGGCGCCGCCGTAGACCGCCTCGATCTCCCCGGCGGTCACGTCCCGCAGCAGCTCCCCCAGGGCCTCGCACTGGGCGTCGGGGGCGGAAAAGACGATCTCCACCTCCGCGCCGAAGGACGTGTCCTCGATCCGGGCGCCCCGGTCCTCCAGCAGCCGCCGGAGCCGTTCGTACCGGGCGTAGGAGCAGGAAAAGGCCGCCTTGCGCCAGGGGGTCATCCGGGCCGTGCCCGCCCGGGCCAGCGCCAGCCGGGCGGCGTTGGAATAGGCCCGCACCAGCCCGCCGGAGCCCAGCAGGGTACCGCCGAAGTACCGGGCGGTGACGCACATCACGTCCGTGAGCCCCGCGCCCTGCAGCACGTTCAGTGTGGGCTGGCCGGATGTGCCCCCCGGCTCCCCGTCGTCGGACCAGCGCAGCGCGTTCCCCTCCCGCAGCACGTAGGCGTATACGTGATGGGTGGCGTCCGGGTATTTCTTTTTGATCTCCTCCAGAAAGGCGCGGGCCTCCGCCTCGCCGGTCACGCTCTTCACGTGGGCGAAAAAGCGGCTGTGCTTGTCCTCGTATTCCGCCTGGCCGTACCCGGCGGCGGTGAGATACCCGGTCATGTCAACAGCTCCTTCGTGATCCGGGAGAGCAGCTCGTCCACGCCCTCCCCCGTCCGGGCGGAGATGCACACGCCGTCCCGGGACCGGGGCAGCTCGGTGAGGGGCGGCAGGGCGTCGCACTTGTTGTAGACCCGGAGCACCGGGGTCTGCTCCGCTCCCAGCTCCCGGATGAGCGCGTCGGTCACGTCCGCCTGCTCCTCCCAGTCCGGGGCGGATACGTCGATGACGTGCAGCAGCAGGTCCGCGTACCGCAGCTCCTCCAGCGTGGCCTTGAAGGCCTCGATCAGGTGGGTGGGCAGCTTGCGGATGAAGCCTACCGTGTCGGAGAGCAGCACCTCCCTGCCCAAATCGGCCAGCCAGAGCCGGCGGGTGGTGGTGTCCAGGGTGTCGAAAAGCCGGTCGTTGGCCGGGATGTCCGAGCGGGTCAGCCGGTTGAGAACCGTGGATTTCCCCGCGTTGGTGTAGCCCACCAGGGCCACCATGGGCATGGCGTTCTTCTCCCGGCGGCGGCGCTGGGTGGAGCGCACCCGGCGCACCTGTTCCAGATCCGCTTCCAGATTCTGAATGATCCGGCGGATGTGCCGCCGGTCGGTCTCCAGCTGGGTCTCGCCGGGGCCCCGGGTGCCGATGGGGGCAGAGGTGCCCGCCTGCCGTTTCAGGTGGGTCCACATGCCCGTGAGCCGGGGCAGCAGATACTGGTACTGGGCCAGCTCCACCTGGAGCCGACCTTCCTTGGTGGCGGCCCGCTGGGCGAAGATGTCCAGGATCAGGCCGCTCCGGTCTACCACCCGGACCCCCAGCTCCTCCTCCATGGCCCGGGCCTGGGAGGGGGATAGCTCGTTGTCCACCACTACAAGATCGCACTCCTGGGCGGCCACCAGCTCCTTGATCTCACGGATCTTGCCCGCGCCGAGAAAGCTCCGGGGGGCCGGAGCCTGTCTGGTCTGGAGCACCATGGCCACGGTGTCCGCGCCGGCGGTGTCCACCAGGGCGGCCAGCTCCTCCATGGAGGCGTCCGTGGAGCGCTCGGCCGCGTCCATGCTTGCGGCGTTCAGCCCGGCCAGCACGGCCCGTTCTCTTTTGGGTGTCAAATCCTGCAATGCCATTTATTTCTCTTTTTCGCTTTCTTTCTGTACCAGGATCTTTTCCACGCGGAGGCCGTCCCCGTCCATGGCCAGCACCTTGACGCTGACGCCCTCGGCGGTCAGGGTCTGTCCCTCCCGGGGGAAGGCGCCGAACTTCTCGATGGTCCAGCCGCCGGCGGTGGCGCTGTCGGTGTGGAGGTCGTCCTCCTCCATGCCCAGCAGCTCCGCGAAATCCGCGATGGGCAGGTCCCCGTCCACCTCGAAGGCGCCGTCGGGCCGCTCCACGATCTCGGTCTCCACTTCGTCGGTCTCGTCCCAGATCTCGCCCACGATCTGCTCCAGCACGTCCTCCAGCGTCACCACGCCCAGGGTCCCGCCGTACTCGTCGGTGACCACGGCCATGTGCTGCTGACAGCGCCGGAACTGACTGAGAGCGTCCGGCAGCTTCACGGTCTTGTAAAGATACAAAGGCTTCTTCAGATGGTCCCGGACGTCCGCGTCGGGATCGTCCAGCAGCGCCTTGAAAAATCCGTTGAGGTAGAGGATGCCGATGATGTTGTCGATGCTGTCCTTGTAGACCGGCATGCGGGAGTAGGGCATCTCCTCCCGGTCCAGCAGGGCCTCCCGCCAGTCGTCATCCACGTCCAGGGCTTCCACGTCCACCCGGGCGGTCATCACGTCCATCACGGGGATCTGGGAGAAGTCCAGGGCGGAGAGCAGCAGCTCGCTGCGGTCCTCGTCGATGACGCCCTCGTCCTCCACGGTCTCGATGATGGACTGGAGCTCCGCGGCGGCCTCCTCGGGCTCCACATCGTGCTCCTCTCCCTTGAAGGGGGCGGTGAGCAGCCGGATCAGCGAGCGCACCAGGAACACCACCGGCCAGAGCAGCGTCGTCAGCACCGTGAGCACGCCCGCGAAGGCCATGCTGGCCCGGTTGGCGTTTTTCTTGGCGGTGATCTTGGGCGCCGACTCGCAGAAGAAGATGATGAACACCGTCATTCCCGCCGTGGCCAGCGCGGCCGCCAGGCCGTTATAGCGGCTGCCCAGCGCCGTCACCAGCAGCAGGGTCAGCAGGGAATCGGCCCCGATATTGCACAGATTGTTCCCCACCAGAATGGCGGAGAGGGCGTCCTCGAACCGGTCCAGCAGCTTCACGGCGGTTTTGGCCTGCCGGGAGCCGTCCTCGGCAGCGGCGGAGAGCCGCAGCCGGTTGGCAGAGGACAGGGCCATCTCCGAGGCGGAGAAGAACGCGGAGCCTGCCAGCAGCGCCGCGATGGCGACGATATATCCGGTGATCATTCGCCGTCGCCTCCTTTCCCGGTCTCCTCGGGCAGGAGCGTGACGCGCAGCTTCAGGATGCGACGGTGCTGAATGCTCTCCACCGTCACCTTCAGCCGGTGCCAGGTGAAGCTGTCCCCCTGGGCGGGGATCACGTCGAACTGCTCATAGACCCACTCGCCCACGGGCTTGTGCTCCCAGTCGGTGTCCTCCGGGTCCGGATAGTCCAGTCGGTCGAAGAGGTCCTCCATGTCCAGCTCCGCGCTGACCTCGTAACTGCCGTCGGGCAGGGACTGGAAGTCCACCCGCGCCACGTCCTCCTCATCCCAGATCTCGCCTACCAGCTCCTCCAGGATGTCCTCCACGGTGATGATGCCGGCGGTGCCGCCGTAGTTGTCTGTGACCACGGCTATGGACAGCTTGCGCCGGTTCAGCTCCTCCAGCAGCTCGTCCACCGAGGCGGATTCGTGCACGAAGCAGGGCTCGTCCAGCAGCGGGCGCAGCGCAGGGACTTCCCCGGTGCGCAGATAGCCGCGGATCAGCTTCTGCGTCTGCAGGACGCCGATGATGTTGTCGATGCTGCCCTCGTACACGGGCAGCCGGCTGTGATTGAGCCGCACGGCGGAGAGGATCTGCTCCGGCGAGGCGTTCACGTCCAGGGCGGCCAGGTCCACCCGGGGGGTGAACACCCGCTCCACCGTCACGTCCCCGAATTCCAGGGCGGAGTGGATCAGCTCGCCGCTCTCCTCGTCCAGCTCGCCCTCGTCGGTCATGGTCTCGATGATGTCGTAGAGCTCGTCCTCGGTGACGGTGATCTCGGCGTCGCCCTGGAACAGGCCCGCGAAAAACTCGCCCACCGCGGTGAGCGCCGCCGCCAGCGGGGCGAAAATGCGCATAAAAAAGCACAGGGACGGAGCCACAGCCAGGGAGCACCGTTCACTGTATCTCTTGCCCAGACTTTTGGGCAGCATCTCCCCGGCGAAGAACACGGCAAGGGTGCACACCACGGTGCCCAGAGCGACCCATCGGCTGCCCCAGACCCGGTTCACCAGCAGGGTGGTCAGGGTCGCGGCAGTCAGGTGGGCGATATTGGTGCCGATGAGGATCGCGGAGATCGCTTTATCAAAATGGTCCAGAACGTACAGGGCCTTTTCCGCCCTGCCGTCGCCCCGGTCCAGCCGCAGCTTCAGCCGGATCCGGCTGACGGAGGCTATGGCTGTCTCGGCCAGGGCAAAATAAGCCGCCATGGCCAGCAGAAACGCAAGAAAAACCAAAGACAGCATACTGTCGCCGTCCATGTAGGGTCATCACTCCAATGTATATATAGTTAAAGGTTAATGTATCATATCCGGGGCTTTCCGTCAAGCGTCCCCGGCCGGCCGGCGGATGCAAAAACCGGGAGAGCACGTCAAAACGGCTCTCCCGGTCCTTTCCCGGCGTCTTACATCTGGATGCTGCCGAATACCACGGCGAAGACCATCATGGGGCGCAGCTCCTCGTCCACGAAGGTCACCGTCTCGGGCAGGGTCTTCCACCACTCGGGGCTGTAGACTTCCATTTTTTTCAGCTTTTTCACAGCCTTTTTCTGGTCGATCACGGCTTTGAGAATGTTCATGCTCTTCCTCCTTATCACAGCTTCACGCCGCGGACGTACTCGTTCACCGCCAGCTGGTTTTCCCGCCTGCAATCGTTCTTGAAGGACAGCATCTTGTTCTGGCTCATCACGAAGCCCGCGCCCAGGGTGCCGATGAGCTCTTTGGCCCGCTCCACGCACTGCTCCGGCGTGCCGGCGCCCAGCAGCTCGGTGTTCATGCCGCCGGCCAGGGGCATATCCGGCAGAGCCTGCCGCATGGCAAAAATGTCGTCCAGCTCCAGGTGCATGATGGCGCTGCCCCGGGGCACGTCCCGGAAATAATCGGCAAAGCGGTCGACGTTGCTCTCCACGTAGATGAAGGTAAGCCGCCCCGCCGCCGCGGTGGTCTCCAGGATCTCTTTGGCCTGGGGCCAGTAGAATTCCTCCCACTGCTTCCGGTTGAGCACGGCCTGGCCGATGATGGCAAAGTACACGTCCGCGATATAGTTCTTGTCCCTGGCCGAGAGCGCCCGCTGCAGGGCAGGCCGGCCCATCACGTTCCAGTAGCTCTGGCAGGCTTCCAGCAGGGCGGCCTTGTGGCGGCGCATGTCCGTGGACACCCCGGCGATGCCCCGGAGAGAGCTGTGGAACAGCTCAAAGGCGGGCTGTACGCTGGCGCTGGTGGTGACCATGGCGGGGCGGCTGTACTTTGCGGCAAAGAGCTCGGCGATATCCTTGGCGTAGCCGCTGCCCTGGAGGAAGGCCATGGTGGCCTTCACGAAGTCCTCGGTCTTCAGATCCGGGAACTTCCGCTGGAACAGGATGTTGAACCAGGCCATGGGGTTTTGGGCGAACTCGCCGTACTCCTCCGGCTGCAGGGTGGGCTGATCGGTGACGTTGATGCCGCCGGTGGCCTCGTTGAGCACGTAGCTGCCGCCGCCCAGGGCCTGCATCTGGGGGAAGTGGTTCCGGGTGCCCAGATCCAGATAGGCGTCGTAGTTGTAGCGCTCGTGGTTCTCGCACACCAGCTTTTTCATCTTCTTGCTGTCGAAGTAGGCCTCCTTGTAGCTGTACTTCGAGTCGCTGATCTTCCAGGTGTAGTCGTTGCTGAGATTGGGCACAGTTTTGTTTTCAAACCGGGCGGCATCCAGGAACAGCTGTACCTTGTCCTGGAATTCCTGGGAATACATGTGGCTCTCCTCCTCTGTGATAATAATTGTAACGCGTTCCAAAACATGTTACAATTATAGAGGAGAAAGTCTTTTCCCGTCAATCAACAGATCTATTGAAATTCGGGGAAAAATCCTGTATGATTTGTTGTAACGTGTTACAGGAGGCAGCTATGAAAGAACGCAATACGCCCCAGGCCCTCCGGTCAAGGGAAAAGAAACAGGCGATCTTTGAGATCGCCATGCAGATGTTTGAGGAATACGGCTACGAGCAGACCACCGTCCGGGACATCTGCCGGAACGCGGGGATCACCACCAGTTCTTTTTATAACTTTTTCGGGGACAAGCTGGGGGTGCTGCTGCAGTTTTACTATGAGATCCTGGCCCGGGGGGCCTGCTATCTGGAGCTGACGGAGGATAATCTGGCTCAGCCCTATCAGTCGCTGTGCGATTATTTCACCAGCATCGCGGATTTCTGCGACCGGTTCGGCAAGGACGTGGTGCAGCAGGCGGTGATCAGCGTGCCCCGGCTCACCGCCGGCGGCTACGACGCCCTGCCCCGGGACAGCGGCATCCGGCAGATCCAGGCATTTCTGGAGGCGGGCAAGGACGCGGGGACCGTAGCGCCCGGGGCGGACTGCCGGGGCGACGCGGAATATCTTCTGATGGGCGCCCACGGGGTGCTGATGTACTGGGTCACCCTGACCCAGGGGGAGAGCTACCGGGAGACGGCCGCCCGTCTGCTGCCCCGGGTCTTCTCCGCCGTGACGGATCGGCCGATCCGGGTGCGGACAGTGGAGAGAACGGGCCGGGAGGCGGGGAAATGAGCCCGCTGGACAAGCTCCACACGGGGGAGCTCTACGATCCCAACGACCCGGAGATCATGGCGATCCAGCAGCCGCTGGTGGAAAAGCTGTACGAGTACAACGCCCTGCCGCCCTCCCGGGCGGACCGGCGGGCAGCCCTGCTGCGGGAGATGTTTGCCGAGCTCGGAGAGGGCTGCTGGATCGAGCCGCCCTTTTACGCCAACTTCGGCGGGGCCCACTGCCACTTCGGCCGGCAGGTCTACGCCAACTTCCATCTGACGCTGGTGGATGACCCCCACATCTACGTGGGGGACCATACCATGATCGGGCCCAACGTGACGCTGGTCACCGCGGCCCACCCGATCCTGCCGGAGCTGCGGGAGCGGGGGCTGCAGTACAACCTTCCCGTGCGCATCGGCCGGAACTGCTGGCTGGGGGCCGGATGCACGGTGCTGCCCGGAGTCGCCATCGGGGACAACACGGTGGTGGGCGCCGGCAGCGTGGTGACCCGGGACCTGCCCGCCAACGTGGTGGCGGCGGGCGTCCCCTGCCGGGTGCTCCGGGAGATCGGCGAGCGGGACCGGGCGTTCTACTGCCGGGACCTGGGCGTGCCGCCGGAGCTGCTGGAAAAATGAAAACCGGGGCGGTTCCCCACGCGGGAACCGCCCCGGCTCATTTTTTATCCTTACGCGGCGAACGGCACGCCGCCGGCGCTGTTCACCGGCGTCAGCCTGCCAAAGACCACGATGCGCTCCAGATCGTACACGTTGGTGCAGGTGGACAGCACCACGATCCGGTCCTGTCCGGTGACTTCCGTGCTGGTCTCGATCATCGACGCGGAGATCGCCCGTTCCAGGTACTCGTCGAAGCCCGCACAGGGCTCGGGGTGAATGTCGTAGATCTCAGAGTCGGCGGCGGTATGGCAGACGGAGAAGACGTCCACCCGGTAATCCTGCTCCGGCGTCAGCAGCCACAGGCAGGGGTGCTTGTCGTAATACTCCTGTTCCTCCCAGTATTCCAGGGTGGCGAACATGGTGTTGTTTTTCATATTGTGACCATAGACAATGGTGTTGCAGTCCGTGAAGTCCCGCTCGTTCTCGTAGTCGATGAAAATGGCGCCGCAAAAGTCCCGGTTGCCCATGAAGTCATGCTCCACGTAATAGTAGTTGTTCCGCTGCGCCGCCATGACGGGGTAGTTGATGACCGTGCCCTCGCAGTAGATCCAGCCGGCCACGTTTTTGCTCCGGGAGATGAGCAGATCAAAGTCCACCTCGATGGGTGCCTGGTCGGGCCGGGGGGGTTCCACGGTCACCGAGCCGGGGAGCCCGTACTGGGTCACGTCGCCGGTCCCGTTCCCCTCTCTGCCGCCGGCGGCGGTGCTTCCTGCCGGGCGGGTAAACTCGCTGACCGCCTGGCTGTAGGTCTTCTCACCGGTGCGGTACTTCAGCCGGATCATCACCAGCCGGGTGGCTGAAAACGCGAACACGCACAGCAGCGCGATAAAGATGATTCTGATGAGCCATTTACGCATTGGTATCCTCCCGAAGCCGGCCGGCCGGCGCGCGGAACAGCACGATGCAGGCGGGCAGACTGACGAAGCAAAGCTTCCCGGGCGCCGCGGTCATCCCGGCAGTGACGCCTGCAGGCGTCTTTCTGCCGGTTTTCCCCTTTGCGGCCGCCGGGGTGCGAAGGATATTATACCAAAAACCCGCCGGGATTACAATGCCCCTTTCCGCAGCGGGGTTCTCTCTTCCTTTTTTCCCAAAAGGTGGTATAATGCCGTTGGCACAGATCGCAACAAATACAGGAGGATGACCTTATGACGGCTGTGGCGGGCAATCTCTTTTATCTCAACTGGGAGCTGACGCTGATGGAGTGGCTTCAGGCCCATCTCCCCTCTGGGCTGATCGGCGCGATCTCCCTGCTCTCCATGTTCGGAGAAGAAATGCTGATGGTGGCCATCATGGGCTTTCTCTACTGGAGCTATGACAAGGAATTCGGCAAATTCGTCGGGCTGAACATGCTGATGGCCAACGTGCTCAACCCGCTGATCAAGAATATCTTTCTCCGGCTGCGGCCCTATTTCGCCAGCGACAGGATCCGGCTGCTGCGGAAGATCGACACGGAGGCGGACGTTTACGACGTAGCCGCCCAGGGCTATTCCTTCCCCAGCGGTCATTCGGCCTCCGCCGTGTCGGTGTACGGATCCGTCGCCGCGTTCACCAAGAAGAAATGGGCCGTGACCATGGCCGTCGTGCTGCCGCTGCTGGTGGGCATTTCCCGGGTGACGGTAGGCGCCCACTATCCCACCGACGTGCTGGCGGGCTGGGCCCTGGGCTTTCTGGTGGTGGCGCTGGTGCCCTGGCTCAAGCGCAGGTGCAAAAGCCGGACGCTCTTCTACGCCCTGCTGCTGGCGGTGACGGCCCCCGGTTTCTTCTTCTGCACCAGCACCGATTATTTCTCCGCCTACGGCATGCTGCTGGGCTTCGTGCTGGCCGAGCCCTTTGAGGAAAAATACGTCTGCTTCGAGAACACCCGCAGCCCTGTCCGGGCCGTGCTCCGGGTGGTGGGCGGCGGCGCCGTGTACTTCGGGCTGAACACCGCGCTGAAGCTGCCCTTCTCCGGCGAGTTTCTGAGCTCCGGCACCCTGCCGTCCCTTCTGGTGCGCACCGGGCGCTACGCCGTCGTGCTCTTCGCAGTGGTCGCCCTCTATCCGGCTCTGTTCAAGCTCACCGCCAGGATCGGGAAGAAACACAAGTAATATGCAGGGGCCGACGCCCTCGTCGGCCCGTTGTTTCCCGGGGACAAATCAATAATGATCGTAAAACGCGGGACGCCGAATTTTTATCGGCGTCCCGCGTTTTCTATTTCAGGCGGCGGCGTTCTCCGTCCGGGCGGCGGAGAGCATATTCTCCATGGTGACGCCATATCCTTTCCCGGGGTCCTGGACCAGAACGTGGGTCACAGCGCCCACGAGCCTGCCGTTCTGGAGCACCGGGGAGCCGCTCATGCCCTGGACGATGCCGCCGGTGACGGCCAGCAGCTCCGGGTCCGTCACCCTCAGAGTGAACTGCCTTCCTCCGGTCTCGGAGGTCTCCAGCCGCAGGATCTCCACCTGGTATTCCCGGGGCCCGCCGTCGTCCACGGTGGTCAGGATACTGGCTTTCCCGGGGCGGATCTCCGCGTCCGCCGCCACGGGCAGGGCGTCCCTGTCTGCGGCCATGCCGGTCATGGTGCCGAAAATGCCCCGGGGCGTGTTCTGCTCCACCGTTCCCAGGATCAGCCCCGGCTCGGGCATGCCGCAGAGCTCGCCCGGCTCGCCCTGTTTGCCGGGGACCACGTCCACCACCCGGGCAGCGGTGATGGTCCCGCCGCCGGCCGGCAGCAGCTCCCGGCTCTCCGGCAAACTGACCCCATGGCCCAGCGCCCCGTAAGCGCCGGTGGCGGGGTCGTAAAAGGTCACGGTGCCGATGCCCCGGATGCTGTCCCGGAGCCAGAGCCCCAGCTGCCGACGGCCCTCCCGGTTTTCCCGGGGCTCAACGGTGAGCTCCAGCTCCCGGCCCTCCCGGACGGCCCGCAGCGTCACCGCGCCTCCGTCCAGCGCCTCGGTCCGGGCCACGAATTCCTCGGCGGTGTGTACCGACTGCCCGTTCAATTCGATGATCCTGTCCCCGGCGCGGACGCCCGCCTCCTCCGCCGGGCACACGCCGCCCTCTTCCGTGGAGATCTCCGCCAGGCCCGAGACCATCACGCCGTCGCAGCGAAGCTCGATGCCCACGGTCTGTCCTCCGGGCACCAGCATCTCCCCCGCCGCCAGCGCCCGGACGCTCCCCAACGCCAGCAGCACCGCGGCGGTCATTGGTAAGATCTTTCTTTTTTTCATGCCTCTCCCTCTCGAATCGTGTGATTTGAGCGCTTTTTTCGCGCCGTAACAGTATGGCTTTGAACGCGAAAAACAAACCCGAGAAATTTGACCTGCTTTTCCAGCGGCGCGTCCTTTTCCTTGAAAAACCACGGCAAATACAAGGAGGTATTTTTTTGCAGATTTTGAAACGGGGCTCCTCCGGCGCGGAGGTGTCTTTTTTACAGCTGGGCCTGGTCCGCTCAGGACAGAGCGGTCTTGTCACGGACGGCGATTTCGGTTCCGCCACGGCGGAGGCGCTCCGCACCTTTCAGCGCAGAAACGGTCTGACCGCCGACGGCGTTTTCGGTCCCGCCTCCGAGCGGGCTCTGGCCCCCTGGCTGCGGGGCGCCGCCGTCCACACCGTTCAACCGGGAGAGACCCTCTGGCGCATCGCCCTCCGCTACGGCGCGGACCCCTCGGCGGTGGAGACGGCCAACCCCGGCCTGGACCCCTTCGACCTGCGGCCGGGCGGGCGGGTGACGGTTCCGCTGCCCTTTCCGGTGGTGCCCTTGACGGTCCCCTGGTGCAGCGCCGCGGAGGAATACTGCTTTCAGGGGCTGTCCCTGCGCTATCCCGGGGCGAAGAGCCGGGTCGTCGGCCACAGCGCCGTCCGGGTCACGCCCATCCGGGCGCTGACGGTGGGCGAGGGGCCCCGGCGGGTGCTGTACGCCGCCGCCACTCACGCCAACGAGTGGATCACCGCGCCGCTGGTGCTGCGCTGGGCCGAGGAGCTGCTGCGCTGCCGCGCCGCCGGGGAGCCGTTTCTCGGGGACGACGCCGACGAGCTGTACGAGCGCTGTCAGATCACGCTGGTGCCCACGGTGAACCCGGACGGGGTGGACCTGGTCACCGGGGCGCTGGCGGGCCTGCCGCTGAAGCAGGCCGCCGCCATCGGAGAAGGCTGGCCCGCCATCCCCTTTCCGGCGGGCTGGAAGGCCAATCTGCGGGGAGTGGACCTGAATCTGCAGTTCCCGGCGCTGTGGGAAACGGCCCGGGAGATCAAGTTCGCCCAGGGCTATGACCGTCCCGCGCCCCGGGATTTCGTGGGCAGCGCGCCCCTCTCCGAGCCGGAGAGCCGGGCGCTGGCGGCTCTGACCCGGGAGCTGGATCCGGCGCTGGTGCTGTCCTTCCACACCCAGGGAGAGGTCATTTACTGGAAATTCCTGGACCGGGAGCCGCCGCTGGGTCTGGTCATCGGGCGGCTGCTGGCAGAGCGCAGCGGCTACGCGCTGGAGGAAACGCCCTACGCCTCCGGCTTCGCCGGGTACAAGGACTGGTTCATCGACGTCTTTGACCGGCCCGGCTACACCGTGGAAGCGGGCAGCGGGGAAAATCCTCTGCCCCTGTCGGCCTTCGATCCCATCTGGCGGGCCTGCGCGCCGCTGATGAACGCCGCCGCCCTGGGCCCGGAGGAATAAGAAGCGGGAGCGCTCGGATAGAGCGCTCCCGTGATTTCGTATTCATTTTACATGCCCAGGAATGTCAGCAGCCGTTCTCTGTCCGTGTTCAGCACCAGCTCCGAGGGGAAGTTCTCCTCCTCCAGTAGGGTCTCCGCCAGCTCGAACCGGCCCACCCAGCTGGGATCGTGGGCGTCGGAGCTGACGATCACCGGCGCGCCCTTCTCCCGGCACAGCCGGAGCATGGTCCGGTAGTTCTCCACGCAGTTCTTCCGGTGGTTCTTCACCAGAGAGCTGTTGTTGACCTCCAGCGCGGTGCCGGTCTCCAGCGCTGCTTCCGTCAGCAGGGCGTAATCCAGAGGCGTGGCGTCGTCGTCCGGGTGGGAGATGAGCTTGACCTTTTCATGACGCATGCACGCGATCACGTTGGCCGTGTTCCGCTCCCGGCCCGCGTCCTCGTAGCAGGTCAGATGGATCCCTGCCACGGCGTAGTCCAGCCGCTGGAGATACCGCTCCTCCAGGGAGAGGGTGCCGTCGCTGAGGATATTGACCTCGCTGCCGTGGATCAGCCGCACGCCGTACAGCGTCTGGGGGATCACCTCCAGATTGAGGAAATAAAAGGGGTGCACCGTCCCCGGGATCCCCGGGGCGTGCTCGGCAAAGCCCAGCACCTCCAGCCCTTTTTCTCCGGCGGCCTGAGCCATCTCCCGGATGGTGCCGTAGGCGTGGCCGCTGGCGATGGTATGGGTGTGGATATCCGCGATGATCCGCTTCATGGTTCTTCCTCCGCAGGGCTCTCAGTCTTTGAGCTTGGCGCAGAATTCCCGGATCTTCTCCATGTTGCCCGGCTGGGGTCTGGTCTTGGGGTCGATGAGGATCAGCTCCGCTTCCAGCTCGTCCCGGCCCAGGGCCTCCTTGAGCTTGCCGAAGGCCTTTTCCGCCCCGGCGCCGCTCTCGCAGGCGAAGGCGGCCACCCGCTTGCCGGTGAGATCGTTCTCCCTGAGGAAGGTGCGGATGGGCGGGGTCACGTTCCCGGCCCACACGGGGAAGCCGATGATCACCCGGTCATACTGCTCACTATCGAAGAAATAGGGTTCCAGCGCGGGGGTCTCCGCCATGACGGCACTCTTGCCGCCCCAGAAGAACTTTCTGAAGCCGCTGTCGGGGTAGGCCTTTTTCGGCCGCAGCCGCAGGGTGGTCCCGCCGATGGCGGCGGCGATCTCGTTGGCGGCGAAGGCGGTGTTGCCCTCCAGCGAGTAAAAAACGATGATGGTTTTCACGTGCGATTCCTCCCGTAACGTTCGTTTCTCTGCGAAAAGGAGCCGCTGGGCGGCTCCTTTTTTCGTTCTTTATTTTTCCGCCACCAGCGTGGTTCCGACCCAGCCCAGGCGTCCGTCCGCGATGCGCAGGAAGGTCCAGCCGTCCTGCGCGGCCAGGATCGTCACCTCGTCGTTGTGGCGCAGCACGGTCCGCTCCTTCCAGGCCAGGCCCGGCCCGAACCGGACGGCGATCATCCCCTCGTGTGCCACAAACCCCGGCCGGGCGCTTTCATACCAGGCGTCGTCCCGGGGCCGGGCCGCGCCGTTGAGCATCTCGTCGGTGATCTGTTCGTTCAGCGGCGGCTCCTCCGTGGGCACGGGGGAAGGGGTGGGCGTGGGCGCCGGGGTCTCGGTGGGCGCCGGGGTCTCGGTGGGTGCGGGGGTGACGAACTCTTCGTGCTGGCGCCACAGCTCTGCCGCGGCGGCAGCCCGGGCCGCATAATCCGCTTTTGCTTTGGCGTCCCGAAGCGCCAGAAAGAGAAATCCGCCCAGGATCAACAGCGCCGTCGCCAGATAGCACCGCGCCGCGACTCCCATCCGCTTTTTCTTTTTGGCCGGAGCGGCTTTGGGGGTGGATTCAGTTTTTTCAACCGGCTCTTCAGCCATGGAAAAGCCTCCTCCGCTGCGTCGATCAGCCTGCCGTCTCGGTCACCAGCGTGCCGGCGCCCCAGCCGAACTTGTCGCCGCCGATGCGCAGCAGTACCCAGCCGTTCTGACGGGCGACGATCTCTACCTTATCCCCCTGCCGGAGGGCCATGTTTTCCGTCCAGCCCATGCCGGGGCCCCAGTGGAGGGCGTACATAAAGGGGATCACCTCGGCGGGCTGGGGCTTCTCGAGCCAGCTGGCCTCGTCGGGCCGGGCCACGCCGTTGAGCATCGCATCGGTGATGGCGTCCTTCAGCAGCGGCTCGGGGGTGGCGGTGGGCTCGGGCGTGGGTTCCGGAGTGGGCGCGGGGGTGACGATGGGCTCCGGGGTGGCGGTGGGCTCGGGCGTGGACACGGGCTCCGGCGTGGCGATCACCGGCTCCGGCGTGGCCGTGCGCTCCTGCAGCAGCGCGTTCACCTCGTTCCGGGCCGCGTTCAGCGAGCCGGTGAGTTCTTCGTTGCGCTTTTCGGCGCTCTGCAGCCGCATATACAGCAGTCCGATGATGGCGCCCATCAGCAGCGCCAGGATCACCAGCGCGATGACGACGCCCTTCAGCGGGTTCCGGCGGGAACGGCTGTCGTCGTACTCGTCGTCATAGTCTTCGTCGTCGTACTCGCCGTCATACTCCTCGTCGTCGTATTCGCCTTCGTACTCCTCGTCATATTCGTCATACTCATCGTAATCGTTCAGTTTTTTGGTTTTGCGTGCCATTACAAGCTCTCCTCCCTTGTGGATTGACATAATATTATCAGATGTGTCGAATAAAATCAAGATGTTGTGTAAATCTGTTTGCTCGATCAAGATTTTCCATATCGGAGGGTTTTTCTTGCGCGCATGATTGACGGACCGGGCAGAAAAAGGTATGATGGACAGGAAAGATCCTCACGCGGAAAGGATGAATCGCCATGGCAGAACAATTTGTGCCGCTGTTCAACGTGGATCAGGAATATGACGTTTTCCTCTGCACCCGGGAGCTGCCTGACAAGCTCACGGCGGAGACCGCCGCGCTGCGCCAGCTCTGCAGCGCGCTGGCCGGGGAGGGCTATCGGGTCTTCTTCCCCCCGGCCCTGCCCAAAGACACGCCCCCGGAACAGCTGGCAGAGCTGATGGTAGGCGCTCTGCGCCATTCCAAGGTCATGGTGGCCGCCGCCGTGGGCCGGGAGGCCCTGGAGGACCCCGTGGCCGTCAAGCTGTGGAACACCTTCCGGGAGGAGATCCGGGACGATCCCACCCGGGCCTTCATCCCCTGCTGGAAGGACGACGGAGACGCGCCCGCGCCGGAGAAGGCCGCGGACCAGGGCCTTCTGGATATGAGCGACCTGGAATTCCTGGTGAAACTGAAAAAGCGGCTGGGAGAGGTTCTGCCCGCGCCCGTCCGGGCCGAGACGGCCCCGGCGGAGCCGGAGGAGGTGCCCGCGCCGGAAGCCGAGCCGGAGCCGGAGGAGGCGCCCGCGCCGGAAGCCGAGCCGGAACCGGAGGAGGCGCCCGCGCCGGAAGCCGAGCCGGAAGTTGAGCCCGCCGAAGCGCCCGCGGCGAAAAAGCCCTTCCCCTGGAAGTGGGTGATCCTCGCCGCCGCCGTCGTCGCGGTGGTGGTGCTGGTGCTGGTCTTGAAATAACGAAAAAACCGCCGCCGGAGGATCCTCCGGCGGCGGTTTTTTATCTCTCCATGAATTCCCGGTGCAGGACCCGCAGGGCCTCCAGACTTTGCTCCGGCGGCACCTGTACGGAAAAGCTGCCGTCCCGCTCCAGCGTGGCTTCCGGGGCGATCCCGGCGGCCTCCAGCGCCCGGAGGGCCCGCGCTTCCAGTTCGGGAAAACGGTGGAGCCCGGCACCCACCATGCTCACCAGCGCCCCGCTGCGGCTCAGAGCGGTGATGCGGCTCTCCCCCGGCGCCGGGGGCAGAGGCAGCACCCTCGTGCCCGGAGCGCGCACCAGACTGGAGAGCACCTCCAGCGGCACGGCGTACCGCTCCGCAAGGATCACGCTCCGCTCATGGAGCACCTGAGAGCCCAAAGCCGCCAGACGGCGCATCTCCCCCACGTCCACGGCGTCGAGCTTTTTCGCCCCCGGCACCAGCCGGGGGTCGGCGGTATAGATCCCCTCCACGTCGGTATAGATCCGGCATTCGTCCGCCCGGAGCGCTGCGGCCAGCGCCACGGCGCTGGTGTCGGACCCGCCCCGGCCCAGGGTGGTCACGTCCCCCTCCGGGGAGACGCCCTGAAAGCCGGTGACCAGCACGATCTTCCCCGCCGCCAGCTCGGCGCGCACCCGCCGCACGTCCAGCCGCCGGATGCGGGCGCTGCCGAAAGCGGCGTCCGTCTCCACCCCGGCCTGCCAGCCGGCAAGGGACACGGCGGCAAGCCCCATCTCCTGCAGGGCCATGGCCATCAGCGCCGCCGAGGCCTGCTCTCCGGTGGACAGCAGCATATCCAGCTCCCGGGGTGATGGGTCCGCGCCGTAGAGCGCCGCCGTGGACAGCAGCTCGTCTGTGGCGTCCCCCTGGGCGGAGAGCACCGCCGCCACCGTGTGGCCCCGGAGCGCCGTGTCGGCGATGACGCCGGCGCAGCGCCGCACGGCCTCCGGCCCCGCCAGGGACGAACCGCCGAATTATTCAACGATCAGCATATATGAAAACCTCCGAATGCTCCCGAATCGTCCGAAAAGACATTCCAGTATATTCGCTCAGGCCCCCTGCGGATATAAAAAGAGCGCGCCTGCGCGGCGCGCTCTTTTGCTCCCTGTTCGTATTTATCCCGCCAGGATCTCTGCCCGGAGGACCCCCTCCCCGGCCCGGAGCCGGGCCAGCAGAGCGTCCACGTCCCCGGAGTCCTCGGCGGTCTCGGCGGAGACGGTGATGGTGGCGCAGCCGCTCACCGGGATGCTCTGGTTGATGGTGAGGATGTTGGCCCCGCTCTGGGCGAACACGGCCAGCACCCCGGACAGCAGCCCCGGCTGGTCCCGGAGCAGCACCTGGAAGGTAAAGATGTGCCCCCGGTGCAGGTCCTGGAACGCGGAGATCCCGTCCTTGTACTTATAAAACGCGCTGCGGCTGATGCCCGCCCGGCCCACCGCCTCGCCGACGGTCCTGCATTCGCCGGTCTGCAGCAGCTCCTTGGCCTCCATCACCTTCAGGAAGACCTCCGGGAGAATGTCCGCCTCCACCAGAAAGAGCCGGGTCGTTTTTCCTTTTGCCATGGGGTTGTCCTCCGGAAAAAAGCATTTGTTCGTACGGGAAAATCATAGCATGCTCCGCCGGAATTGACAAGGGTTTTCGGCGCGCATTTCCGTTGCATATTTGCCCCGGGGCGGTATAATAGAAGAAAAAGCCATTTCGGGAGGACCGCCATGAAAGCCATCGTTTCCGTCTACGCCCGGGACGCCAAGGGCATCACCGCCTACGTCACCGGTCTGCTGGCCCAGGAGGACATCAACATTCTGGACATCAGCCAGACGCTGATGCAGGAGTACTTCACCATGATCATGCTGGTGGACCTGGCCGACTGCCCCCTGCCCTTCGACGCTCTGAGCCGCATGCTGCAGGAGCGGGGCCGGGAAAAGAGCCTGGCCGTCCACATCCAGCGGCAGGACATTTTCGACGCCATGCACCGGATCTGACGCGAGCGCGTCCCGTCACGGAGGAAAACGACATGAGTTATCTGATGAACACCAACGAGATCCTGCAGACCATCCGCATGATCGACCAGCAGCATCTGGACGTGCGGACCATCACCCTGGGCGTGGATCTGCTGGACTGCGCCGCGGACAGCGCGGAGCTGTGCGCCGGGCGGATCTACGACAAGATCTGCCGCCTGGCCAGAGACCTGGTACCCACCGGGGAGGCCATCGAGCGGGAGTTCGGCATTCCCATCGTGAACAAGCGGCTGAGCGTGACCCCCATGGCCCTGGTGGGCGCCGCCTGCCGGGACGAGGACCTGGTCAGGCTGGCCCTGGCCATGGACGCCGCCGCCCGGGAGGTGGGCGTCAACTACATCGGCGGCTTTTCCGCCCTGGTCCACAAGGGGTATTCCCAGTCGGACCGGAAGCTGATCCGCTCCATCCCCCGGGCCCTGGCGGAAACGGAACGAGTCTGCGCCAGCGTGAACGTGGGCTCCACCCGCTCCGGCATCAACATGGACGCGGTGGCGGAGATGGGCCGGATCATCAAGGAGACCGCCCGGCTCACCGCCGACCGGGACGGGCTGGGCTGCTCCAAGCTGGTGGTGTTCTGCAACGCGGTGGAGGACAACCCCTTCATGGCCGGGGCCTTCCACGGCGTGGGCGAGGCGGAGTGCGCCGTGAACGTGGGCGTGTCCGGCCCGGGCGTGGTGTACGAGGCGCTGAAGGAGTGCGCCGGCATGCCCTTTGACGCCGTGGCCGAGACCATCAAGCGCACCGCCTTCAAGGTGACCCGCATGGGCCAGCTGGTGGCCCGGGAGGCCTCCGCCCGGCTGGGGGTCCCCTTCGGCATCGTGGACCTGTCCCTGGCTCCCACCCCGGTGAAGGGGGACAGCGTGGCCCGGATCCTGGAGGCCATGGGGCTGGAGGTCTGCGGCACCCACGGCACCACCGCCGCCCTGGCGGTGCTGAACGACGCGGTGAAGAAGGGCGGCGTGATGGCCTCTTCCCATGTGGGCGGTCTTTCCGGCGCGTTCATCCCCGTCAGCGAGGACGAGGGAATGATCGCCGCCGCCCGGGAGGGTACCCTGACCATCGACAAGCTGGAGGCCATGACCTGCGTGTGCTCCGTGGGGCTGGACATGATCGCCGTGCCCGGGGACACCCCGGCGGAGACCCTGTCCGCCATCCTGGCCGACGAGGCCGCCATCGGCATGATCAACAACAAGACCACCGCCGTCCGGCTGATCCCCGCCCCGGGAAAGACCGCCGGGGACACGGTGGAGATCGGCGGGCTCTTCGGGGAGGCCCCGGTGATGGAGGTCCACAAGGCCTCCAGCGCGGAGTTCGTCGCCCGGGGCGGCCGCATCCCGGCGCCGCTCCACTCCCTGCGGAACTGATCCGATCGAAAAACATTATAAAATCAAACGCACGCTATTGACAGCGTGCGTTTGATTTATTATACTGTTGCCATTACTGTAAGGAGGCAGCGGAGCATGTCATTGGGCTGGAAACTCAAACAGATCCACGAGGCCATCCAGCGGCAGGCCAACAGCGACCTGCAGGAGATGGACCTGACGCTCTCCCAACACCACGCGCTGCTGTATCTCTCCGCCCGGGAGGACCACACCGCCGAGCTCAAGGAGCTGGAACGCCACTTCTGCGTGGCCCAGGCCACCATGGCGGGCATCGCCCAGCGGCTGGAGAGCAAGGGCTACGTGGAGGCGCTGCAGCACCCCACGGACAAGCGCATCAAGCTGATCCGGCTGACGGAGCAGGGGCTTGTCCTCAGCCGTCGGGCGGTGGACAAGCTGAAGGCCCACGGCGCCCAGATGGTGGCCGGGCTGACCGACGCCGAACAGGCGGAGCTGGAGCGGCTGCTGGGCGTGGTGTACCGCAATCTGCAGGACGAGGAGAGCAGCAAAGACCCGGAGGGCGAAAGGAGCCGCGATCGATGATCAAAACCATACTGAAAGAATTGAAGCAATATAAGAGGCCCACCATCCTGGGGATCATTTTCACCATCCTGGAGGTGGTCTTCGACGTGCTGATCCCCTACGTGATCGCCCGTCTCATCGACCTGGGCATCCAGGCCCGGGACGTGGCCGCCATCTGGAAATACGGCGGCATCATGGTGCTGCTGGCGCTGCTGATGCTGGCCACGGGCGTGGCCTCGGGCCGCTGCGCCGCCGCCGCGGCGGGCGGCTTTGCCACCAACGTGCGGGCCGCCATGTACCGGAAGATCCAGAAGTATTCCTTTGCCAACATCGACCGGTTCACCACCGCCAGTCTCGTGACCCGGATGACCACAGACGTGAGCAACCTGCAGAACGCCTTTCAGATGGCCATCCGCATCGGCACCCGGACCCCGGTGATGCTGGTGACGGCCGTCGTCATGTGCGTGATCACCAGCCCCTCCATGAGTCTGATCTTCCTGGCGGCCATCCCGGTGCTGGGGATCGGCCTGGCCTTTATCCATCTCTACGCCACCAAGTATTTCCGCCAGGCCTTCCAGAAGTACGACGCGCTCAACAGCAGCGTGGAGGAAAACGTGGCCGCGGCCCGGGTGGTCAAGGCTTACGTTCGGGAGGACTACGAAAAGGAAAAGTTCAACCGGGCCACCCGCAACCTGCGCCATATTTTTGAAATGGCCCAGAAGGCCATCGCCTTCAACGCCCCGCTGATGAACTTTGTGGTCTTCGGCTGCATCCTCTCCCTGAGCTGGTTCGGCGCGAAACAGATCGTGGGTGGCCGCTTCACTACCGGCGAGCTCACCAGCATGTTCACCTACGTGATGCAGATCCTCATCAGTCTGATGATGCTGTCCATGATCCTGGTGTTTTCCTCCATGGCGCTGGCGGGGGTCCGCCGGATCGCCGAGGTGCTCTCCGAGGCCCCGGATCTGGAAAACCCCAAAAACGGCGTCAAGGTCATCGAGGACGGCAGCATCGACTTTGACAACGTGACCTTCCGCTACCACGCCGGCGGCGAGCCGGTGCTCAGGGACGTGGATCTCCACATCCGCTCCGGCGAGACCATCGGCATCATCGGCGGCACCGGCTCGGGCAAGTCCTCTCTGGTGGGCCTGCTCTCCCGGCTGTACGACGTTGCGGAAGGCAGCGTGAAGGTAGGCGGCCGGGACGTGCGGGAGTACGACCTCACCGCGCTGCGGAACAGCGTCTCCGTGGTGCTGCAGAAAAACGTGCTCTTTTCTGGCACGGTCCTGTCCAACCTGCGCTGGGGCAAGGCCGACGCCACGCTGGAGGAGTGCCGGGCGGCCTGCGCGCTGGCCTGCGCCGACGAATTCATCGACAAGCTGCCCGACGGCTACGACAGCCGAGTGGAACAGGGCGGCAGCAACTTCTCCGGCGGGCAGAAGCAGCGGCTGTGCATCGCCCGGGCCCTGCTGAAATCCCCGAAGATCCTGGTGCTGGACGACTCCACCTCCGCGGTGGACACCGCCACCGACGCCCGGATCCGCAGGGCCTTCCGCACGGTGATCCCCGACACCACCAAGATCATCATCGCCCAGCGGATCGCCAGCGTCCGGGACGCGGACAGGATCATTGTCATGGACGACGGGAAGATCACCGGCTTCGACACCCATGAGAACCTGCTGCGGACCAATCCGCTCTACCAGGAGATCTACGAGATGCAGACACGGGACGGCGGGGACTTCGACGAGCCCCAGGCCGTCTGAGAAAGGAGGACGCCGACATGGATGAAAAGAAACAGGTCCCCCATCTGAACCGGAGCACCCTCAGCCGGGCGCTGGGCTACATGGTCGAGGGCTACCGCGTCCGCCTGATCCTGGTGGTGCTGTGCATCCTGATCACCGCCGTGGCCACCCTCCAGAGCACCCTGTTCATGCAGACCCTCATCGACGACTATATCCTCCCCATGGTCAACGCCCACAGCCATGACTTCGCCCCGCTGGCCAGGGCCATCCTGCGGCTGGCCGGGATACTGAGCATCGGCATTCTGGCCTCCTACGTGCAGAACTGGCTGATGATCGCCGTGTCCCAGGGCACCATGGAGCGGCTGCGCAACGAGCTCTTCGACCACATGCAGACCCTGCCCATCCGGTATTTCGACACCCACGAGCGGGGCGACATCATGTCCATCTACTCCAACGACGTGGACACCATGCGCCAGCTCATCGGGCAGACCATCCCCCAGGTGGTCACCTCCCTGATCACCGTGGTGGTCACCTTTATCAGCATGGTGCGCATGAGCATCCCCCTGACCCTGGTCTCGCTGGTGATGATCGCCGTGCAGATCGGCGTCTCCGGCAAGCTGGGCGGCATGTCCCGGAAATACTTCGTCCAGCGCCAGATCGACCTGGGCAAGGAGAACGCCTTCGTGGAGGAAATGCTGGAGGGCCAGCGGGTTGTCAAGGTGTTCAGCCATGAGCGGGCCGCCATCCGGGAATTCGATGCGCTCAACGAGCAGCTCCGGGAGAGCTCCGTCAAGGCCAACGGCATCGCCAACATCCTCATGCCCGTCAACGGCAGCATCGGCAACATCACCTACGTGCTGCTGGCGGTGATCGGCGCGGTGCTGTCCATCGGCAACTGGATCAGCCTGTCCCTGGGCACGCTGGTATCCTTCCTGACGCTGAACCGGAACTTCTCCCGGCCCGTGACTCAGATCTCCATGCAGGTCAACTCCCTGGTCATGGCCATGGCCGGCGCGGAGCGGATCTTCGCGCTGATGGACGAGCCCTCCGAACAGGACGAGGGCTACGTGGAGCTGGTCAACGCCCGCCGGAACGAGAACGGCGAGCTGACCGAGACCGCCGAGCACACCGGGCTCTGGGCCTGGAAGCACCCCCACGGGGACGGCACCCTTACCTACACCCCCCTGGCCGGGGAGATCACCATGCTGGACGTGGATTTCTCCTACGACGGGAAGAAGACCGTGCTCCACGACATCTCCCTCCGGGCGGACCCGGGCCAGAAGATCGCCTTTGTGGGCTCCACCGGCGCGGGCAAGACCACCATCACCATCCTGCTCAACCGGTTTTACGACATCGCCGACGGCAAGATCCGCTACGATGGCATCAACATCCAGAAGATCAAAAAGCCCTCCCTCCGCTCGTCCCTGGGCATGGTGCTCCAGGACACCCAGCTGTTCTCCGGCACCATCATGGACAACATCCGCTACGGGCGGCTGGACGCCACGGACGAGGAGTGCATGGCCGCGGCCCGGCTGGCCAACGCGGACAGCTTCATCCGCCGCCTGCCCGAGGGCTACAACACCTATATCAACGGCAACGGCAGCAGCCTGTCCCAGGGCGAGCGGCAGATGCTCTCCATCGCCCGGGCGGCGGTGGCCGATCCCCCGGTGATGGTGCTGGACGAGGCCACCTCCTCCATCGACACCCGCACCGAGGCGCTGGTGCAGAAGGCCATGGACGCGCTGATGAAGGGCCGCACCACCTTCGTGATCGCCCACCGGCTCTCCACGGTCCGCAACAGCGACTGCATCATGGTGCTGGAGCAGGGCCGCATCATCGAGCGGGGCACCCACGAGGAGCTCATCGCCAGGAAGGGCCGGTACTACCAGCTCTACACCGGCTCCAACGCCGCTTCGTGAATGCGCCATCACCATCACCCCACTCGTTGTATGTCAACGGCGCATGGCAGTGACTGAAATGAAGAAAAAAGAGCAAGCCCTCCGCTTTGGAATGGCGGAGGGCTTGCTCTTTTTGAGTTTTTTGTTCCGTAATCCGTTCATCTGCCGTTTATTCGGATTTCCATACACGCTCGTGTCGGCATTCATACCAAAACGGCTATAGAATGAATTACAAATACAGGGGCAATCCGACAAGCGGCCCGATGACTATTGCAGAGAGCGGAAAGACAAAAGAGAGCATTATCCCAGACAATGTCCCGGGAAGTAATCCATCCTTTGTGTTCCACCAGCCGTATCCCTTTGTAATAAGCATTTCTTTATTGAGCATGATGATTACGAAGAATGCCAGGCAGCAGATCACCGGCCACATAACAACAGAGGGGTTATACCCGAGACTTACGCAGATCGGCGTCAGCACTCCTATCACCAACGGGTACATAGCTAGCTGCCCGTTCACGCAAATGTTGACCAGGGTCACTCCGATCAAGCACCCGATCACAGAGAATGCGTACGGCGAGAGGCCTCTCATGATCGGACTGATCAGCGTTCCGATAAAGTTTCCGAGACCTGTATTTGAAAACAGAGTCCCGAAGATGGTCATGAAATACACGGCCATAAGGATGAACCAAGGGATCCTCTTGAACATGTCGACGTCCCTCATGGTGCCGATCATGGGCATAATGCTGGCTGCGGCGCACGCCAAGGGGACGATTGTTCCATGGTAGTTCATCAGCAGGAGAACAACCATAGTAAGCGTGATCAGTATCCACCGAATTTCTGATCCGTCTATTGGCCCAAGTTCTTTCAAAAGCTTGTCGTAATAATCATCGGATACGGTGCTCGTTTGATTATGATTGCTTAGTTTGTTGCACTTTGCATAAATCAATCCGAGAGGGATTGCCACTACGATAAAAGCAGGGATCCCCATGGCCGCCCATTGCCGGAAGGAGATACCGCCAATGCCTCCGGAGGCGGCTTTCATAAGAGATATTGCGTATGTATTTCCAAGCGGTGCACCGCTGATCAGAATGCTTCCGCCCAGGAACGAACCGGCGCAGATCACCGTAATAATCGCCCTTCCGAGCCTGGATTCTCCGGGCTTTTCCTCCATGGTCAAAAGCATGTTGTTGGCAATGCTGGCCATAAGGATCATTACTGCGTTGTCTGAGACCACGGAGGACAGGATCGCAGACAATGCGCCGAATACAACAACCATTGTAACGGGCTTTTTTCCCCATTTTTTCAGCATGGTCAGCGCTATCCTTCGCCCAACAGGCGTTGTCTCCGCACCAAGCGCGACGACCATCATGCATAAAAGCTGTAAAAAGGAGGACGTTCCCGTAGACGCCTGAAACTCTGGCCAGGTCCAGAATCCAAGCATATAACCAGTTATCACCATCAGAATCGAGGAAACGACCAATGACCATGGATTAATGATGAACATTGACACGAACCCGACGAAAAAGCCCAACGCCAGTCCTGTGCTTTCCCCGAACGCGTCAAGAGGCAGCGCGTTTCCTATGATAATGCATGCTGCGGTAATAATGATTGAGATGACTATTCTCCAAGAGAAGGGATCTGCGAGTTTTCCTTTGATATCCAGCAAGCCTTGTTTCATTTGAATCCCCTTTCTTCCATGGGAGTAATCATGCGGGCGTCAAACGGCTGCTGTATTCAGGATTTCGGCTTCTTTGCCGCCACCATCATAACAGTAGCCACAGCAGCGATCGCTCCGAATAGCAAATATGCTGTAGAGTAGGACCCGGTTTTGTCGAAAATAGCTCCGGCTATGGGAGAACCCAGCATTGCGCCAGCCATCATAGCCGTCATGATATATCCGTTGAGCTGCCCAAAAGCTCTTGTTCCGAAGTTGTTGCCGACAAATTTGACCATCAGCGCCCAAATATAGCCGTTGCCGAGGGCAAAGAGGATGCCGAAGATGTACAGCGGGGTATTGGATACGGCGCTCTTCACGAAAGAAAGATACAGAACGGCTGCAATAAAAATGACCCCGCCGATCGCCGTCGCGAATTTATAATTGACCTTGTCCGCGATTCTGCCCCAAAGCACCCGCGCAACGATGCCTGCAACGCCGTACGTCGTTGCTGAAATAGCCGCGATGACCGCAGGATACCCAACGCTCTGGAAATGCGCATTATACGTCTGGATCACGCCGAGCGAGGCAATGTTCAGCACGCCGAAGCCGATGACGATGAGCCAGAAGGCGGAGGTCTTCATGGCCTCCTTTGCCGTCATGCCCGTCAGCTGCATAGCCTTCTTTTCACCGCTCGAGGCATCGCCGCCGTCGGGGTATTGTCCGACGTCCGAGGGATCGTTCTTCATGAAGAGGAGATTTGCGACTGCGACGCCCGCAAGAATGTAAGCGATAATCCGATAGGTGTGAGAATACCCAGCTGCCTGAATGTCTTTTGCAAAGACAGACGCGAGAAGCACTGTAAAGGTGCTTTGGCCTGCAGCGCAGATGCCGGACACGGTGCCGCGGTATTTGTCAAACCATTTGGCCGCGAATTTGTTAATGAAAATCGTTCCGGTGGCAATCGAGGAGAAACCGATAACAAAATAGCAGACATAAAACACCGGAAGAGTCTTGGCGAGGCTCAGGCCAATGAACGCGGCCGCAAGAAGGATAGAAGCGACGGTCCCGCTGAGCTTGAGCCCGTATTTATCAAGCAGCTTCCCGCCTATGGCGCCGCCCAGCATTCCGCCCAGGGAATTCATGGTTGCGCAGACAAGGAACGCCGTTGCGCTGATGCCCATGGTTTTAACAACCGGGGCAACGAACAGGCCAAAGCTGCTGACGCCGAGGTAATTCACAAGACCCATCGTCACAAACGTGACTACCATAAGGATCCAACCGTAAAAAAGCTTCTTTTTCATTTTTATCTCCCTTTCCTCAGTTTTATAACTTGATTTCCGGATACGCTGAAACGCTGAAGTGCGTTCGTAACGGTCAAAGCTTGGCAAAGCCGAAGATGAATGCGGCAATCGCCGCATCTTTCGCCGCCTCCGTAGGCAGGGAAGAAAAGGTCTCATCCCTGAAACGATCGAACAGTGCTTTCATTTCGTTGTTTTCCATGATCCTTCTCCTTTTCAGTATTTTCCGTAAAGCTCCAGGGTCTCCATCACGGCCTTCATGTTTTCACCCTTGGCGTCGCCGGCATTGAGCAGTGCCTTGTCCGCCGACAGGATGAACCCGCCGCCCGGGGCGCAGTCGTCCAGGATCTTCTTTACCTGGTCCACACAGTCCTCCCGGGAGGCCAGCGCCAGGGTGCTCACGGGCAACCCGCCGCAGACTGTGAACTTTTTGCCCATCCGCGCCTTGAAGTTCTTGAAATCACCGAACTCCATGGTGCTCACCAGATAATTGTTGTCCGGGATGTCCTGCATGGTGTCAAAATACGCTTCCCAGTTGCCCTCCAGGATCAGGCCGCTGTAGATCTTGCGGTCGATGCAATAGGTGAGCGTTTCGTTGAAATAGGGGAAATAGAACTTTTCAAACTGCTTGCGGTTGAGGAAGCACGCCAGATGCGTTGGCCAGAAGGGCCCCTTGCAGTCCGGATCGGCCTTGAAGGCGGGATAGACGTTTTTCATCAGGTAATCCTGGATCACCGCCATGGCGTCCAGCACCTCCTGCGGCCTGCGGCGAAGATCCAGGGTGATGCCCTTGAAGTCCCGCAGATAGTCCAGCAAGAAATCCACAGGGTGCGTCAGTACGCCGGCGTGCCACATGATGGGGCAGCCTGCCTTTTCGATCTGACCCCAGCCGGGCGCCACGACGCTCAGGAACTTGAGCTTTTCCGTCTGGGCCGTTTTCAGGGCCTGCAGAGCTTCGTCGGTGTTCCCCCCGGCCAGCTTGGAAAACCTCCTGGGCATGGTGTAGTCACGCAGATAACCGATAAAGTCTTTTGTGAGCAGAGGATATTCGTTCTCGCTCATGACCTCCGCGGTGGCGATGTTGGATACCTGGATCCCCCGTTCGGTCACGGCGTACATTCCGCCGCCCATGGCCTCCGTCGATTTGTAGGAAGAAACATTGTTCAGATTAAACGCGCCGTCAAATCCGAATTCTTCCATGCCCTTCCGATAACATTCCGGCGCGATGGCCGGGTCGTCGCGGTAGTAGTCCGCCAGGGAATAGCCGTAATATTCGATGATCCATCCGAAATACTGAAACAGCGCCGGTACGCGGTCCGGCAGTTCCTCGCGTTTCACAGCCTTCTTAATGCGATCCAGTCTGGTTTGATATGTTTCCTGACTCATTTGGCCGCCTCCTTTCCTTGATGAGTAAATAGTAGGTTCTCCACTCATTTGAAGGTCAAGGATTATTTTTCTTCCCGGCGTCGGCGGCTTTTCGCAGCAATCCGACGGCCCTTTCCAAAATACCATTGAAAAATATTTTTTGGCGTCCTATAATTTGTATTAGAGGCAGCAAATCCGATCTTCAAACAGTTTGAGACTTGGAGGCGAAGGAAATGCTTTTCAAAATAGGGGAAATAGCCAGGGCCTTTGGAGTAACGGCGGAGTCTATTCGTCATTATGAGGCGAAAGGCCTGATCCATCCGAAAAGAAACAAGGAAAACAACTATAGAGTTTACAGCGAGTGGGATATGTTCAGTTTGATGGACAGCTCTGTATACAGGAAATTCAACTTCTCCCTGCAGGATTACGCGGACGCCGTGGACAGCGGCACGCTACGGCAATTTCATCAAACAATGAAAGAAAAAAGCAGTTCTCTGAAAGAACAGATCTTTCGGGAACAGCTTCTTTTGGAGTACATGACTTTCTGGCAGGAACAATTGGAGCAATGCATTTTGAACCAGGGCACGTTTCTGGTCGAGAGAGTCCCGGATATGTGGTTTTTGCCGATAGGAAAAAAACACGCGGGGGACGATCTGGACGGGTTCGAGATAACGAGTGAGGAAATGGCTGCCATGGCCTCCATGACGCCTTACTGCGTCCCGACTTTTCAGACGGCTTTTTCCCAGCTGAGGGCTGACGGTGATATAAAAATAGTCCGTGGCGGATTGATTTTTGACAGCGATCTGCAAAAGACAGGGATCGAGATCGACAAAGAAAAAGCGATCCTTCTCCCGGAGAAGATATATCTGAAGTATGCGGTGGACATCGGGGACATTGGAGAGCTGAATGCTTCCGTTTTTATCCCGGTGTCAAAGTATCTTTCAGAAAGGGGGTGGAAAGCCTCCGGAGAAATTTACGGGAAATACCTTGCCCGGGTCCGTGCTGAAGACACATATCACCGATATGTTGTCTTATATATTCCCCTCAAAAGCATGGAAGGCTCTTCCTGCGTTTTTAATACATAACATCGGAGAGGCCAGTGTTCCCCGGCGTCGCATCATTTGCAACTGATGCATTCTGCATGCAGGGAGCGCGGAACTGACAGGAATGGCGTAATCGCATAAGCCCGGAAGCGGACTTCCCCGTCCGTTTCCGGGCTTCTTCATTGACAGCGCCGGGGAAAGCGGCTATTCTATAACCGAAGAAACTGACAGAGGATAAGAGCCTATGGCACAGCAGGCCACAATCGAATATCCCGTGATCCACGTGCCGGCCCCCGCCGCGCTGCGGGAGGACACGGTGCGCTTTCTGCGCTGGCTGGAGCCGGAGCGGTGCGTGGTGTTCGCCTCCTGGGCGGCGCTGGAGCCGGAGGAGGGACAGCTGGACGCCGAGGCGGTGGAAAACCTGCGGCGGCGGCTGATCGCGGTGTCCGCGCTGGACATCGAGCCGGTGCTGTGTCTGTACCGGGGGGAGGACCCCGTCTGGTTCACCGCCCGGGGCGGCTGGCGCAAGGAGGACAACCTGCGCTGCTATCTGCGGTATGTGGGCCGGGTGGTCCGCTCCGTGGGCCATCTGGCGGGGTCGTATATCACCTTTTACGCCCCCAATCAGCAGCTGCTCCGCTTCCCGCTGCCCATGGGGACCACCACCGCCATTTCCCACGTGGCCTGCGTCCACGTCCGGGCCTACCGTCTGATCCGGGACCTGCGGGAAGCCCGGCAGCTGGGAGAGACCCGGGTGGGCTTCGTGCTGCACGTGGTCTCCGACTCTGACATGCGCCGGGACCTGATCCACGGCCGGATCCCCTCCGCCGGGACGGTCTACCAGCAGCTGACCGCCCAGGCCATGGCGAAGGGTGATTTCCGCGCCCCCCTGCGGAACGTGCTGCGCATCCAGCCGGGGACCTGGACGGATTTCATCGGGGTCGTCGGCCCCCAGGGCGAGGCCATGCGGCGGGAGTGCTGCCGGGCGGCCCGGGAATGGACCGGGGCGGAAGCCTGGTCCCTGGAGGAATAAGACCTGTGGACCGGAACGATTTTCTGCCTGTCTCCCGGGAGGACATGCTCTCCCGGGGCTGGGAGTGGTACGATATATTGCTGGTGACGGGCGACGCCTACGTAGATCACCCGTCCTTCGGCACGGCGGTGATCTCCCGGGTGCTCTCCGATGCGGGCTACCGGGTGGCCGTGCTGGCCCAGCCCGCCTGGAAGGACGCTTCCGCCTTCGCCGCCATGGGGCGGCCGGAGGTGGGCGTTTTCATCAACGCGGGAAATCTGGACAGCATGGTGGCCCACTACACCGCCGCCAAAAAGCGCCGGAGCGAGGACTTCTACTCCCCCGGCCGCAAGGCGGGGCTTCGGCCGGACCGGGCCTGCATCGTCTACGCCAACCGGGCCCGGGAGGCTTTCCCCGGGACTCCCATCCTGCTGGGCGGGCTGGAGGCGTCCCTGCGCCGCTTCGCTCACTACGACTACTGGGACAACAAGGTCCGCCGGAGCATCCTTTTCGACGCCCGGGCGGATATCCTGGTCTACGGCATGGGGGAGACGGCTACGCTGGAGGCCGCCGACCGGATGCGGGACCGCCGGCCCCTGTGGGGCATCCGGGGCACCGCGGTGATCCTCTCCCAGCCGCCCAGGGACGCCCTGGCCCTGCCCTCTTACGAGGAGGTCGCCGCCGATAAAAAGCTCTATGCCAAAGCGACCCGGACCGAAAACGCCGAGCACGACCCCATCCGGGGCCGGACGCTGATCCAGCGCCACGGGGATAAATACCTGTCGGTCTATCCCCCGTCCATGCCCCTGACCACGGCGGAGCTGGACGCGGTGGCCGCCCTGCCCTACACCCGGGAGCCCCATCCCATGTACGACGCCCTGGGCGGCGTCCCCGCCATCGAGGAGGTCCACTTCAGCGTGATCCACAACCGGGGCTGCTTCGGCGGGTGCAATTTCTGCGCCCTGGCTTTCCACCAGGGCCGGATGGTCACCAGCCGGAGCCATGAGAGCGTCATCGCGGAGGTGGAGGCCATGACCCGGCACCCCGCCTGGAAGGGCTACGTGTCCGACGTGGGCGGGCCCACCGCGGATTTCCGCCGTCCCTCCTGCGACAAACAGTTAAAAGACGGCATGTGCCCCTTAAAACACTGTCTGACCCCCAAACCCTGCGAGCATCTTATCGCGGACCACCGTGATTACCTGGCCCTGCTGCGGAAGCTCCGGGCCATCCCGGGGGTGAAAAAGGTCTTCGTCCGCTCCGGCATCCGCTTCGACTACGTGCTCTGCGACAAGGACAGCCCCTTCCTCTCCGAGCTGGTGCGCTACCACATCTCCGGCCAGCTGAAGGTGGCCCCGGAGCACTGCGTGGACAGCGTGCTGGGCTACATGGGCAAGCCGCCTGCGGAGGTCTACGAGCGGTTTCTGCAGAAATACGGCGCTCTCAACAAGCGCTACGGCAAGGAGCAGTTCCTGGTGCCCTATCTGATGAGCTCCCACCCGGGCAGCACCCTTGCCGACGCGGTGGAGCTGGCGCTGTACTTAAAGCGGCACAACGCCCGGCCCGAGCAGGTCCAGGACTTTTACCCCACCCCCGGCACCATCAGCACCTGCATGTACTACACCGGCATCGACCCCACCACCATGAAGCCGGTGTACGTGCCCCGCTCCCCCCGGGAGAAGGCCATGCAGCGGGCCCTGCTGCAGTACACCGTGCCCAAAAACGCCCCGCTGGTCCGCGCCGCCCTGCGCGAGTGCGGCCGGGAGGACCTGATCGGCACCGGAAAGAACTGTCTGGTCCGGCCGGAACGCCCCGCCGGACAAAAGCGCCGCTGACAACGGGGATTGTTTTTCTCGAAAAGCATGGTATAATTCTAAATCACCGACACGTGAACGAGGTTTTCTTATGGCGGCAGGCATCAAAGATAAAATCCTCGGCGAATCCTATTCGCTGTTTTTGGAGCGCGGATATTCTCAGACCACTCTTCGGGCGATCGCCGAGGCCTGCGGCATCACCCATGCCAACGTCCTCTACCACTTCAAGGGCAAAGAGGATATCGCCAGGCAGATCATCGGCAGATACCTCAACACCCTGAAAACGGAAGCTGATTGGATTGCCGCCCGGCACGCCGTTCGGACGTCTCCGGCGTTTGCCTCTCTCTTCTGGGTAACTCACCTGTGCTATATGACGGAATATCCCGAGTTTGCCCGGTTCTTCGTAGACGCTCTCTGGCAGCAGCGGGAACTCCTTGCGGACATCATTCTGCAAATACAGGAGGAACAGGGCACTACGCCTATGTCGGCCCTGTTCAACGTGAAGGAGCGGGAAAGCCACAAGCTGCTGGCCTGGAAGACCGGGGTACTGTCCGATGCGGATTATCGCTCCATTGAAATGCTGCTCAGCGGCATGATCACCCTGCGGGAAGCCGCCTGCTATATGCTTGCGCTCCTTTCCCTTCTGTTCACAGGAAAGAAACCGCCCAGGACGACTCTGGAACGGGATGTATCTCTGATGCTCGATCTGATTGAACCGGAAAACCTGAAAAGGATCCACGCCGGCTGCAGTTTTTGAAAACTGCGGCCGGTTTTTTCTGTTTCCCTATTGACAACGCCGGTTTACCATGGTTAAATATTCTTACCATGGTTAATTTTTGGCCTTTTCTCAAAAAGGCCGTATTTGAGGAGGGATCTGCCGATGGATAAAAAAACAAACCTGTTTCTCACGATCTACATGGGCATTGTGTTCTCCATCGTCTTCACGGTGGTGGGCGGACTGCTCAACGGCTTTGACTGGGCCGCGATCCCCGTTCAGTTCCTGGTGGGGCTGGTGGTGGGCGTGGCCGTGGGCCTGATCATCCCGGTAGGAGAGATCGGCGGCGCCGTAGCCGCCAAGCTTTGCCAGCCGGGGACGCCCGGTTTCACGTTCGTTATGTTCAACGTTATTCTGCTGCTGATGCTGCTGTTCATGTGTCCCATCATGACGGTGATCTTCGGCTGCGTCCTGGGCGGGGCGCCCCTCTCGGCGGTGCTGCCCGGCGCTTACAGCACGTTTATGCCCTTTTACATCCCCGGGTCCATCGTGCTGCAGTTGATCGGAAACAAGGTGGCCGCTCTGGCCGCAAAAACCGCCCACCCGAAGGGGCGGCCGTGATCCCAAAGACAAGGAAAGGATGCTTTGCTATGGATACCATTCAGGAGAGAATGCAATATTTTGCCGACGCCATCGACCACAAGGAGCCCAAAAAGATCCCCTGTGAGATCGAGGTCACCGGCTGGCCCCTGGCCTACGGAGGCATGACGCTGACCGAGGCCCTGGCCGACCCCGTCAAGGGCGCGGAGGCTTACAGCAAATACCTGGACGACGTGCCCTTCGACCTGCACGTGATGGACGCGGGCTACATGTGGGCGCCCCCCATTTACAACATGCTGGGCTCGGATCTTTACACCATGGGCAGCGACGGGGTCTACCCGGTCCACAACCAGATCGGCACCGAGTTCGCTTCCGCGGAGGAGTACGACATGCTGCTGAACAACTATCCCGCCTATATGTTCGATAAGCGGGTCCGGCGGCTCTACAGCATTTATGATCTTCCCAGGGAAGAGGCCTATGCCAAGCTGAAGGAAGCCGCCCTCGCCACCAGAAACTTCCGGTTGTTCAACGCGGAGATCGAGCGCCGGAGGCTGGAAAAAGGCCGGTTCCAGGCGGTGGCCATGTTCGCCGGCGGTCCCATGTACCGCGCTCCGCTGAGCCAGATCTGCGATGAGATCCGGGGCCTGAAGGAGACGCTCGTTGACCTGCGCCGCCGCCCGGAAAAGGTGGACGCCCTCATTCAGATCCTGGAGAGCATGCCCATGCCGCTCAACCCCCACTGGGCTGACGGTCTGCCCTACAAGATCGGCATGACCATTTATCACATTGAGTGCTTCCTGAACCCCAAACAGTTCGAGAAGTATTTCTGGGAACCCTTCACACGGCAATACCGGCCCATGATGGAGCAGGGCGTCAAGTTCCTGCTCAAGGGCGAGGGCTCGTTCCTGAACACCATTGACTACTACAACGATCTGCCCGATCACTCCATGATCTTCATGCTGGAGCAGGACGATCCCTTCGAGGCCTACAAGATCATCGGTGAAAAGCACACGCTGATCGCCGGGGCCCCGCTGGAGCTGCTCCAGTGCGGCACCAGGGACGAGTGCGTGGCCTACGCGAAGAAATGCTTCGATACCTTTGCCCCCGGCGGCGGGTTCATCTTCGGCAACAACAAGCCGCTGCTGGGTGCCCGGGACGCCAAAACGGAAAACATCATCGCCGCCTATCAGTTCGCGGATCAGTACAGCAGACAGTAAGGGAGGAGAACACTTATGGAAGAACATTATCCCATCGACGAGCTCTGGCTCCGGCTTCTCAATGACGACAGCTGGGAAAAGGACCCCGCCGTCCGCATGGCGATCGTGCAGAGCATGCGCATCGACTACGTGGGCTGCCCCCTGCAGGTCGGCTGAAGGGCCTTCACCCGTAAGATAGTTTTATCGTCTTCGCAGGGACGGCATGGCATTGGTCATGCCGTTTCCTGCTTCATCAGTTCATTCAGCGGGATGAAACCGATCAGATCGTACTCAATGTGGATGCTCTGGCGGCGCTTGCCGCTGCTCTTGTCCGGTGCTCCCACATAAATCGCCTTGATGAGCTCATGCGCCACATAGGGCGTCAGCTCCTCCAAGGCCGTGTACTTCTGAACACGCTCAATGAACAGGTCTAAATTCTGGCTCTGCTGTTCCTGTACTTCGATCTCCTTGCGGAGAGTGTCTGCCGCTTCCTTCAAGTCCTGCTGTTCTTCCTCGTAACCCCGGCTCATTGAGGCAAAACGCTCGTCGCTCAGTTTACCGGATACATTGTCCTCGTAGGTTCGCACGAACAGCCGGTCGAGCTCCTGGATGCGCTTCTCCGCTTTTTCAAGCTGCTTCTGCTTGGCCTTGAGGATCGCCTTGCTCTCCGTCTGCATCTTCTCTTCCATGATCGCCCGGAAATGGGCTTCATAGCGGAGCACAAGCTCAATAACCCTTTGAGTGTAATTCCAGACAAGACGTTCCAACACGATCGCACGGATATAGTGGCTTGTGCATTGGCCGGTTCCGCTGCGGGCATTCGAGCATGTGAAAAACCAGTCGCGTTCCTCACCCTTCGAGCTGTTGAAATACATCTTGCCCTTGCAGTCCGCACAGAATACCAGACCGGAAAACATGTGAGATTTGCCGGATTTCGTTCTACGGTGGCGCTGCTCGCGGATCTCCTGCACCTTGTCGAAGGTGTCGATGTCGATGATGGCAGGGTGCGTGTTGTAGAAGATCGCCTGATTCTCAACCGGATTCTTGCGCGTCGTCTTGTCCCAAATGGAATTGGAGTAGGTCTTGAAGTTGACCGTGCAGCCGGTGTATTCACGGCGGGCAAGAATATCCGAGATGGTTCTGGACTCCCAATGATAGGGGTTGGCTGGTTCCGGATGGTTTGACTTGCGCCCTTCCTTCATGTAGTACGCCGTGACATTCAGCACCTTTTCCGTTTCAAGCTGATTTGCGATCTGCGTCGGACCGCGGCCTTCCATGCAGAGCGCGAAGATGCGTTTGACCACTTTTGCGGCTTCCTCGTCCACGATCCATTTCTTCGGGTCGCTCGGATCTTTGATGTAGCCATACGGCAGAAATCCGGTCAGCGGCTCGCCGCGCTCGCCCTTGGCTTTGACGACGGCACGAACCTTCCGGCTGGTATCGCGGGCATAAAACTCGTTGAACCACATGCGAATCCCGGCAAAAT
>JAFSZH010000059.1 GCA_017455685.1 Oscillospiraceae bacterium | reverse complement strand
GACGCCCTGTTCAACTACGTCACCGCTTTGGGCTACTGCAACGACAGGTATGACGAGGTGGACAAGTACTGGCCCGGCGTGAACATCGTGGGCAAGGAGATCGTCCGCTTCCACTCCATCTACTGGCCCGCCTTCCTGATGAGCGTGGGCCTGCCCCTGCCCAAAAAGGTCTACGGCCACGGCTGGCTGGTTATCGACGGCAAGAAGATGGGCAAGTCCATCGGCAACGTGGTGGACCCCTACCTGCTGGCCGAGCGCTACGGCGTGGACGCCCTGCGCTTCTTCCTGCTGCGGTCCTTCCCCTTCGGCACCGACGGCAATTTCTCCAACGAGCTGCTGATCAGCACGATCAACACCGACCTGGCCAATGACCTGGGCAACCTGCTCAGCCGCACGGTGGCCATGGCCGTCAAGTACTTCGGCGGCGTGCTGCCCGCGGAGCAGGAGGCCGGGCCGGAGGATGAAGAGCTGCTGGCCATGCTGGGAGCCCTCCGGGACCGGTACGAGGCCCAGATGGAAAAGCTCCAGCTCCAGAACGGCCTCGGAGAGGTGTTCCGCTGCATCGCCCGGGCCAACAAGTACATCGACGAGACCGCCCCCTGGATCCTGGCACGGGACGAGAGCAAAAAGCCCCGGCTGGCCCGGGTGCTCTACAACCTGCTGGAGAGCCTGCGGATCTGCGGCACCCTCCTGAAGCCCTTCATGCCCGGCAGCATGGACGCCCTGGCCGCCCAGATCGGCGCGGACGAGGCAGCCATGAGCTGGGAGGCCGCCGGAAGAATCGGCGTGCTGCCCGCCGCCGCGCAGGTGCACCGCGGGGACAACCTGTTCCCCCGGATCGACGTGGAAAAGGAGCTGGCCGCGCTGGCGGAGCTCACCGCCCCCAAAAAGGACCCCATCGAGCCCTTCAAGGAGACGGTGGCCTTTGACGATTTCGTGAAGAGCGATCTTCGGGTGTGCAAGGTGCTCAAGTGCGAGAACGTGAAGAAGAGCGAAAAGCTGCTTCGCTTTGAGCTGGACGACGGCTCCGGCGCACCCCGGCAGATCCTCTCCGGCATCGCCAAGTACTATAAGCCGGAGGAGCTGGTGGGCAAGACCGTGGCGGCCATCGTGAACCTGCCCCCCCGGAAGATGATGGGCCTGGAGTCCAACGGCATGCTGATCTCCGCCGTCCACAAGGAAAAGGGCCAGGAGAAGCTGAACCTGCTGATGCTGGACGATGCGATCCCGGCGGGGAGCGAGCTCTGCTGAGCGGCACGACAAGTCAAGAAGAAAAGCCCCTGTTGTGGACTTCCGATCCACAACAGGGGCTTTTTTATACGGCGGAACGGCCCGCCGCAGGCAGGAGTCAGGTATATTTCAGCTCGTCGGGCAGATAGCGATTCAGAAGCTTTTTCTGCTCAGGGGTGCGCTCCGGCATCTCGTAGAGCTTCAGACGGCGTTCGATCTCCTCGTCCGCCATCCGGACGATATCGCCCTTTGCGCGAGCCTCCGCGTCGCCGGGGATCCCGTACTTGGAAAATCCTTTGGAGAGATAGTGGTCCCTGCGGTAGGACTTCGGAGTCCGGCTGAGCATGAAGGTGCCGTTTTTGCAGGCCTCGGTGAGCATGGCGTTGAAGTTGGCGGGAAGGGTGGTGTCGAGGGGCTTGAATACCCGGTTGATATTTCGAATCAGCTCTTCATCATACATGGCCTTCCGAAAACTGCCGCACCGCCAGGAGGAGAGATCCCCCGGGTAACACCAGATGGAATCCAGGTCGATGTAGTAGTAAGGCAGGAAGGTGGACAGGAAGGTCTCCACGCCCGCCTGATAGTTGGGGAACGCGGCGTCGCACAGATTCCCGCACAGGCCCCCGCCGATCTTGTAATAGACGCAGAACTCAAAGAACATGCACTGGATGAGAGTGGCTTCCACGCTGCCGTAGGTGGGCTGCATGGTACGCATGTCCGTGGCGCCGGAGGAATTGCTCAGACCCACGGAAATGCCGGGCTTCTCCAGCTGGGCCAGCACGACGCCGGCCAGAGCCATGGCAGCGTCATGGACCACCATTTCAAAGAGACCCGCCGGGCCGGTAAGACAGGTCAGGGAACAGGGGCAAATGCCCAGATTCTGACCCTCGTCAATGGTGGCGAACAGGTTTTCCAGCGTTTCGAAGTCGTAGCCCAGCGGAGGGCTGGGGCAGACGGTCTGATCCACTACGGGCTCGGAGTATTCGCCGTAGAATTCCTTGACCAGGCGGAAGCCCTCGCAGGCGCTTTCGTAAATATTGCCGTTCTTCGCGTTCTTGGATATGGCGCGCATGCCGTTGGCAAGGTATTTATCCGAGTACTTCAGATAAAGAGCCAGCTGCGCGGTATAAAGATCCTCGGCGTGAAGATCTTCGGGATCTACGGTGGAAGGATTGCTGCTTTCATAGATATCCGAAGTCTCCACCAGCTTATACACCTTGATGGTGTCTGCCAGGGTCACGCGGCGGAAAACGTCCTTTTCGTCGTCGTATATGACGGGGACGTTGCCGAACATGGCGCCGGCGCCCACGTGCCGGGTCTCGACCTCGAATTCCGAATCCGGCATGGTCTCAAGGGCTTTTTCCAACATGGAATTCGGAATCTTGACGGTAGTCCCTTCGATCCTGGCGCCGTGCTTTCGAAACGTTTCCAGGGCGCGGGGGTGGTCGAACTTCACACCGACGTTATCCATAATGTCAGCCGCCGCGGACATGATGGATTCGATGACCTGGGGATCCAGCATTCTGATCATGGCGGGGCCCTCAGTTCAAAAGAGACGGGAAGTATTTTTTGGCGGTGTCGAGTCCGTAATCCGTGAAGGAGTAACGGACGACGGTCTGGCCGTGATCGTCCTGAAACGCGTCGGTGGCCTCAACAATACCGACGCCCTTCATGCTCATCAGGTGGCCGTCCAACCGCTCGGGTGAGCACTGCCGCTCCTTTTTATAGGCAGGGTCCAGCTGATCGTAGATTTCCGACGGAGTCATTCCAGCGGGATGATGGATCAAGATCTGCATAATGCTGCAGCGCAAAGGCATTAACATAGTATTTTTCCTCCTCACCGATATCAGTCTGTATCACGCAGGCTGAAGATTTTTGTCGGGTTGCCGGCGATCAGGAAACCGCCGAAGATGATAACGACAAGACCGATCCAGAAAGTTACGGGAAGAGCTTCCCGGTAAAAAACAGCGCAGATGATGCAGCTCCAGGCCGTGTAGGTGGAATTGAGGGTCATGCCGCGGGAGCTTCCGCAGGCGTTGCAGGATTTGTAGTAGAAGTAGTAGCCGATGCCCTCGACTGCGCCGGCCAGGAAGGCAAAGAGCAGCGCCTTGGACGCGAAGGAAGAACCGACCAGGGCGTAGCCGCCGGTCAGGCCGATGCCGGAGATGAAGGGGATGCCGATGATCATGTAAAAGAGGACGGAGACGCTGTAGCGGACGCCGTTGGCGACCTCGGGGTCGATAAAATCCATGCCCGCATTGGAGATCACGCCTTCCACCGCCCAGCCGAGGGCGGCCAGGATGCCGAAGATGATGCCCAGCGTGAAGTGGGGGTAGGCTGAGATGTCTACGCCGCCGGACACCCAACTGACCACGATGGCGCCGATGACGGCCAGCAGGATGCCGCACCACATACGCAGGTCGATCTTCTCTTTCAGAACGACCCGAGCCAGGATGGCGCCGAAAGCGGGGAAAGTGGCGCTCAGCACTACCGGATAGAACGGACCGGCGAAGAAAACGCCGCAGAGATAGAAACACGCGGCGCCCGGGCCTCCCACGATGGCGCCGATAGCCAGCAGCAGGAATGGCTTGGTTTTCACGGCGCGGAGATACTCTCTGCCCTTGCCGTTAGCAATGTTTGCGATGAGCACGCACAGCCAGGAAGAAAGATCCTGCAGAAAACCGAAAACGATCGGCACTGCCATCAGAGAAAGCGCACCGGCGCTGACAAACGGCTCCGTGCCGAGACCCTTGTCCTCAAAGATGGTCAAAAAACCGCAGAGGACGCCGCTCAGAAGACCCCAGATGATGCCTTTTTTGACGTAACCCATGTTTTTGCTAATCAGTAATTCAGAACTGTTCATGGCTTCCTTTCCTCACCTTCATAGTAATTGGTTCCGAAAAAGCGTTTTACAAAAATTAAAATAACATGATTTGGAAGAAACGCAACTATCAATACCGCATAGAGCTATAACATAATATTATAGATATAAGAGAAATAAAAGTGGAAAAATGCTGGAAATATGCTATATTATTGGATTGAAAAGGTTCAAAATAGGGACTAAGCTATAATTTTGAACAGATAGGAAAAGAAACGCCGGGGAGCGCGTGAGGACAGACGGATGGACTCGACATATCTTTTGTATTTCAAAGAGATCGCGGAAACGCAGAATATGTCAAAGGCTGCAAAGCAGCTGTACGTTTCACAGCCGGCCCTGAGCCGTCGGCTGACTGCGCTGGAAAAGGAGCTTGGCGTACCGCTGTTTGAACGGGAGAACGGAAGGCTGATCCTGAACAAGGACGGAAAAGAACTGCTCCGCCAGGCACGGGAAGTAGAGCGGATCTTTCAGGATATAAAAGAATACTTCCGGCGCAGAGCCGATCCCGGCCGTCCGGTGACCATTTATTCCATCGACAACAACTTTTCCTTTTTTATGAAGAACTATTTTTCCTATGACACGAAGCCGATCCAACTGAAAGTGCTGCCCTCCGACCAAATCGTTGAGCCACTTCTGTTAGGAGAAGCCGACGCGGTGATCGCAGATGACGGTGTGATCCCGGAGCCGGCGCAGGAGAGCCTCAGCCGGATTCCGCTCATGAAAGAATTCCTGCTTCTTGTCGTGCCGAAGGGCCATGAGCTGGCAAGGCTGAAAACGGTGGACATCCGCGATCTGTCGGGTTATCGGTTAATGCACCAATCCTCCATGCAGTGGCTGTCGGAGGTGATGAACCGAAATCAGGTCAATCTGAACCTTTCCTGGTCCGTGGATACGGAAACGTGGAATTATTACTGGACCCATTATGACCGGGAGATACCGCCGTGCTTTATCGCCTCCTCGGCCTTTTATTCCCGAGATTACCTGAGAGCCAATCTCAACAAGTGCGTAAAACTGAAGGTGGAAGGCGAGTATACGCAGAGAATGCTGTATCTCTGGTACTATAACGCAAACAAGGCGAAGCTGAACGAGTTTATACAGTGCGTCAAGCTGTCGTTTACTTGACAGAGCGGAGGCGTGAGATGGAATTGAATTTGGAGCAGATCAAGCGCGACATGGGCGACCTAGAAAGGGAAGCGATCATTGCCGCCGTGACGGAATATATGAAAACGCCGCATTCGGAGGAGGAAATCGGCGAGGTACTCAACACCCTTTCTTCCGGAATGCAGATCGTCAGCAAGCGCTTTGACGAATTTGATTACTTTATCGGCGACCTTATTTTTGCCGGACTCCTGTTGAGTGACGCTACGGATATCCTGACACAGGGGCTTTCCGCGAAAACGGTCCGGGGAGAAAAAAAGGTGCTGCTGTGCACCGTGGAGGGAGACCTGCACAACATCGGGAAAAATATGGTTTTCGCCTTTTTGAGCGCCCGGGGCGTGCCGACACTGGACATCGGCGTGGACGTTCCGCCCCGCACGATCCTCGAGACGATCAAAACGAAAGAAATCGCTGTGCTCGCCATGTCCGGGGTCCTGTCCACGGCGGTGGACTCCATGCGCGCGACGGTCCAGTGCCTGCAAGAAGCCGATCTGCGGGACACAATAAAAATCGTCATTGGGGGCACTTGCGCCAACGAGGCGATCGCTGCCGAGATCGGCGTGGATGCATATTGCTCCCGGCCGGAGGAAACCGCGGCGCTCTGCAGGAAATGGTTGGATGAATTGGAAGGGGAATCCCTTTCCAGGGACTGACGGACGACGCGCTGTTTCTTTTCTCGGAGGAGTGAAGAAACAGGGCGCGATTGCTTTTCTCATTTCGAGTATATTCTTTGCGTGATTTGTGATACAATGACGGCATACTTTTTTCGAAAGGACAGGCACTATGGAACTGCAGATGGATCCCAACGTATCCTACGCCCTGGCCCTGGAGGGCGGCGGCGCCCGGGGCGGATATCAGATCGGCGCCTGGCAGGCCTTCCGGGAGGCAGGAGTGCGCATCGACGCGGTGGCCGGCACCTCAGTGGGAGCGCTGAACGGGGCGCTCATCGCCCAGGGCGAGCCGGAAAAGGCGGCCGAGCTCTGGTCAAATATCCACCATGCCCAGGTGGTCGACAACGATCTGGACCTGTTCCGCCGGCTGTTCCGGGGCGGGCTCCGGGGACGGGAGCTGACCGACGCCGTGGCCGAGCTGGCGGAGGTGCTGCGCCGGGGCGGGCTGGACGCCACCCCCCTGCAGGAGACCATCCGCCGGCACATCTCCGAGGAGGCGGTGAAGGCCTCACCCACCGAGCTCTATATCGTCACCTACTCCCTCTCTGAGCAGAAGACGCTGGAGCTCCGGGCCAAAGACCTGGGGGAGGGCGAGCTGTGGGACATGCTCATGGCCAGCGCCTATCTCCCGGTGTTCCGCAACGAAAAGCTGGGCGGCAAGCGCTATGCCGACGGCGGCGTCCGGGACGTGCTGCCGCTGCACGTGCTCATTGAGAACGGTTACAAGAACATCATCGCCGTGCGGCTCTACGCCTTCGGCATCGAGCGGCCCGTGCGCATCCCCCGGGGCACGGAGCTGACCACGCTGGTGCCCAGCGGGGAGCTGGGCGGCACCCTGGACATGGACGCGGAGCAGAGCCGGGAAAACCTGCGCCGGGGCTATTTCGACGCCATGCGCCTGCTCTACGCGCTGAAGGGGAAGAAATATTATCTGGATCTTCAGTGGGACGAGGACACGGCCCGGGCGTATCTGGCCGCCGCGGCCCTGCGGCTGGG
This sequence comes from Oscillospiraceae bacterium, assembly GCA_017455685.1. GTDB lineage: Bacteria > Bacillota > Clostridia > Oscillospirales > Oscillospiraceae > Apopatocola. The sequence goes on along the minus strand of JAFSZH010000059.1, from coordinate 1,931 downwards.
CCGGGAGGACGGCTGGACCGACCGGAGCGTCCATGAAAAGCTGCTGCCCGCCCTGGCCAAATGGCTGGATCAGGAAAAGGGAAGCTATGCCGACGTGCTCTGCGCCGCCCTGGAATGGGCCGCCGAGGCGAAGGGGCTGGACCTGTGGGCCGCCCGCACGGAGGACGAGATGCTCTCCGAGCTGGGGGACGGCGCGCTGGACGCGCTGATCGCCGGCGTGCTGGACGACCAGCGGCCGCCCAGACCCGCCGCTCCGGCGGTGAAGCGGGAGGAAAAGCTGCCCGACCCCACGGGACAGCTGAACGTGTGCCTGCTCAACGACTCCTTTCCTCCGGTGGTGGACGGGGTCGCCAACGCCGTGCTGAACTATGCCCGCTGCCTCACCGACGCCGGGGACCGCTGCGTGGTGGGCACGCCGGATTATCCGGGGGTCGCGGACGACTACCCCTTCGACGTGGTGCGCTATCCCAGCCTGGACACCAGCAAGATGGTGGGCTACCGGGCGGGCTACCCCTTCGACCTGGCGGTGGTGAATTCTCTGGCGGAGTACGCCCCCGATATCATCCACACCCACTGCCCCGTGTCCTCCACCATTCTGGCCCGGGTGCTCCGGGAGCGGGTGCAGCGGCCGGTGGTGTTCACCTATCACACCAAGTTCGACATCGACATCGAAAACGCCGTCCGCTCCCCTCTGGTGCAGGAGGCGGCGGTAAAGCTGCTGGTGAACAACATCGCCGCCTGCGACGAGGTCTGGACCGTCAGCCGGGGCGCCGGGGAAAACCTGCGGTCTCTGGGCTACGAGGGAGACTATATCGTCATGCCCAACGGGGTGGATCTGCCCCGGGGCCGGGCAACGGAAGAGGCCGTCCGGGCCCTGCGGGAGAAGTGGGACCTGCCCGGGGACGTGCCCACGTTCCTGTTCCTGGGCCGGATCATGTGGTACAAGGGCCTGCGGCTGATCCTGGACGCCCTGAAGCTCGTCCGGGACTCCGGCCGTGATTTTCGCATGGTGTTCGTGGGGGACGGCATGGACCGGGCGGAGGTGGAGACCCATGCCCGGGAGCTGGGGCTCTGGGAGCTGTGCCGCTTCACCGGGGCCGAGCGGGACCGGGAGACCATCCGGGCATGGTACACCCTGGCGGACCTGTTCCTCTTCCCCTCCACCTTCGACACCAACGGCCTGGTGGTCCGGGAGGCGGCGGCCTGCTCTCTGGGCAGCCTGCTGATCCGGGGCAGCTGCGCCGCCGAGGACATCACCGACGGGGACACCGGCATCCTGGTGCCCGAGACCGCCGAGGGCATTGCGGCGGCCCTGCTCTCCCCGGATGCCACGAAAGAGAAGTTCCGGCGCATCGGGGAGAACGCCTCGGAGAAGATCTATCTCTCCTGGACCGACAGCGTGGAGCGGGCCAGAGCGCAGTACCGCAGCGTCATCGAGCGCTGGAACAGCGGCGAGCTCCGGCGGAAGCGGACCCGGTTCGACGGCTTCTTCGATCTCACCGGGGACGTGAGCGAAACGCTGGACAGGGCGAGAGCCGCCATGGAAAAATATTTCTGAGCGGAAAAGAAAAGCGCGGCATGGCCAGTGGCCATGCCGCGGTTTTTGTTGTTCTGCTTTATTCTTTGCCGGGGATCTGGGATTTCTTGGCGTTCATCAGCAGGTCGTTGCGGATATCCCACAGCTTCTGGGACAGGTCCACATAGTAGGTGTGGGGGTTTTCAAAGCGCTTGACCTCGTCCCAGAGGGTGTCCAGCTGCTGGGCGCAGCGCTGGCGGATCTCCTCCAGGGAGGGGAGCTTATACACCAGTTCTCCGCCCCGGAACACCGGAACCAGGACCTCTTTCGCCTCGCAATCATAGAGTTCCTTCCGCTTCCAGGTGGCGTCCGGGTCGAAGATGTCCAGGGTGCCGGAGTCGTCCACGACCTCGTC
>JAFSZH010000058.1 GCA_017455685.1 Oscillospiraceae bacterium | reverse complement strand
GTGCAAAAGAAAGCGGAGAAATCACTTCCATAATAAACTTTTATATTCTCGCCTTTTATGCTTGAAGAAGAAACACATTTATCAATTACACTGCTTGAATCTGCTGTTACAAAAATCGCTTTTGCATTATTTCCGCTCCAGCTCCAGCAGATACCTCTTTCTCTCCAGGCCGGCGGCGTAGCCGGTGAGGGCGCCGCCGCGGCCCACGATCCGGTGGCAGGGGACGATCAGCGAGATGGGATTGCGGCCCACCGCGCCGCCCACCGCCCGGGGAGAGACGCGCTCCCGACCCGTCCGCCGCGCCACGGCTTCGGCCAGCTGTCCGTAGGTCGCCGTCTCTCCGTAGGGAACGGCCAGCAGGGCCGTCCAGACCGCCTCCCGGAACGGGGTGGAGCTCCATCGCAGGGGCGGGGCGAAGTCCGGCTCCCGGCCGCTGAAATAGACCGCGAGCCACCGCTCCGTCTGCGCGAACACCGGCAGCGCGCGTTCCTCCCGATCCGGGCCCAGCCCCTCTGCAAAATGCTTTTGTCCGTCGAACCACAGCCCGGTGAGAGCCTCCCCGTCCGAGCAGAGGGTGATCCCGCCCAGGGGAGAGTCGAGATGATAAACGTATTCCACGGCGCCGCCTCCTTTTTTCGGTATTTTCATGCGGCCATATTATAGCAATTTTCGGGGGAAAAGGACAGACATTTTCCCCCGGCGGAAGATTTGGGTATTGAGCGGGGAACGATTCCGGAGTACAATCCGTCATAGAAGTGTATCAGATGCAGAAGGAGACGGTGTTCCATGAAGAAAACCATTGCTCTGTTCGTCCTGCTGGCGCTGTGCGCGGCATTGCTGACGGCCTGCGGCGGCCAGACCGCCGAGACGAAGCCCGAGCCTACCCCGGAACCCACGCCGGTGATCTACACCGGGGAGGACGTGCCCAACCTGACCATGAAGGCCCGGGACGACGACGCGCCCTTTTCCCAGGTGATCTGCCAGCCCAGCGTTTACGGCTGGAGCTGGCCTGTGGAGGACGGCGTTTTTCAGGGCGTGGAGGCCTGCGGCGTGGGGCCTACGGACCCTATTCTGACAGCGTATCTTGACTATATTCCCCTGGAGCGGCCCATGGCCGTCACGCTGTCCTGGCCGGAATTCCCCCCGGACGGCGTCAGTGTCGTGAGCTGGGAGATCGGCGTATATGAGCTGCCCGCGGGAGCGGCGCAGGACGGCTATCTGCGCGACGCCGGGCTGACCGCCGGGGAGACGGGCGGAGAGCGCCTTCTCACGCTGGAGCCGAACAGGGTCTACGACGTGTACGCCGACTGGACGGAATCGGAGGAGTGCTCCTTCGGCAACGCCCACTATTATATCCTTACCCGGAACGACAGCCAGGCCGCGCCCGTTCTCGTGGGCGGCTGGGATATCGAGGGTGCCACGGGCATCAGCGAGGAGCTCCGGACCGCCTTCGACAAGGCCGCGGAGGAGCTGACCGGGGTGGGCTACGAGCCGGTGGCCTGCCTGGGCCGACAGACGGTGGCCGGGACCAACTACGCCCTGCTCTGCCGGGCCCAGGCGGTCTACCCGGACGCGCAGCCCTACTACGCCGTCGTGGTGCTCTATACGGACCTGACCGGCGGAGCCGGGATCAGGGATATCGTCAGCCTGACCCCCTGGGGCGAACCGGATGAAAACGCTTCGGCCGGACAGCCTTTGGCGGGCGGCTGGAGCGTGCTGGAGAGCCAGGAGGAATGTCTGGCTGCCGTGGAGGACGCCGCGGGCCGCCTGCTGGGCGCCAGCTATGAATACGTGTGGGGCCTTTCCTCCCAGGTGGTGGCGGGCCGGAACTACTGGGCGCTGTGCCGCACCCGGGCGGTGACGCCCGAGGCCCGGAAGACGTATACGCTCGTGAAGGTCTACGTGGACCTGAACGGGAACGCCTCCGTCACCGAGACGGCGGAGTGGGACCTGGCGGGTATCCTTTCCGCCGCGGAGGGCTGAGAGCAGAAGCACCGGACGGTCTCCCGGCTTTCCGAAGCCGGGAGACCGTTTTCTGTCGCTTGCGATGAACGGTTTTTGCTGATATAATGAGAAAAACGACGATTTCTCCGGGGAGTGGTCAGCCATGTTCGGCAATAAAGGGATCAAAGAGCATACGGTGTATATTTCCAGCAACGAGGAGGAGTTCCGCCGGGTGGAGGCGGAGCTGACCCGCCGGGGCGTGGTCTACCGGGTGTGGACCACCTCAGAGTACCCGGTGCTGGGCTGGACGGCCCTGGATCCCCGGCTCATGGGGCGGGGCGAACGGCGGCTGCGGCGGGTGTTCCACGTGGACGTGGATGAGAACGACCGGCCGAACCTGCTGGCCGCCAATATGGCGGTGCGGCAGGCTACCGGGCGGATCCGCAACGCCCGGCCCGTCAACGAGATCATATAACAGTCCCGGAAAAGGACTGTGCTGAAAGGAGCTTAAGCATGGCACACAAAGTATTGCTGCTCAACGGCAGCCCCCATGCCCGGGGGTGCACCGCCAGAGCCCTGGAGGAGGTCGCCAGGACCCTGGAGGCTGAAGGCGTGGAAACGGAGCTGATCCACATCGGCAAAGACGACGTGCGGGGGTGCGTCTCCTGCAATTCCTGCGCAAAAACGAGAAAATGTATTTTTGATGACGGGGTCAACGAGGTTGCCGCGAAGTTCAAGGAGGCGGACGGACTGATCATCGGCAGCCCGGTGTATTACGGTTCTCCCAACGGCACGGCGATCGCCTTTATGGACCGGCTCTTTTACAGTTCCGGCTTTAACAAGACCATGAAGGTGGGGGCGGCGGTCGTCAGCTGCCGCCGGGGCGGCAACACTGCCAGCTTCGATGTGCTCAACAAGTATTTCACCATCTCCGGCATGCCGGTGGTGTCCAGCACCTACTGGAACATGGTCCACGGCTTCACCGCCGAGGACGTGGAAAAGGATCTGGAGGGGCTGCAGACCATGCGCAATCTGGGCCGGAATATGGCCTTCCTCATCAAAGCCATCGGCGACGCCCGGGAAAAATACGGACAGCCCGAAAGAGAACGGGGCAATATGACCAGCTTCCCCGACGGCAAGTAAGCCCCAGGACCCCGGGAAAACGACTTCGTCCGGCGCGCCCGGCGCCCGGGCGGCGGAGGTACCATGAATATTTACGTATCCTTCTTCCTGTTCTCCCTGATCATTCTGCTCTACTGGGTGATCTCGGAGCTGTTCACCATCCTGTTCCGCTTCACCGGCATGCCGGACGATAAGGCCAGGTTCCAGGTGACGTCGCTGCTCACCGGCTGCGGCTTCACCACCCGGGAGAGCGAGCTGCTGCTGACCTCCCAGACCCGGCGGCGGCTGGCCCGGATCACCATGCTGTTCGGATACGTCTTCAATATCACCATCGTATCCGCGTTCATCAACGTGTTCCTGTCGCTGAAGCAGGCCCAGGTGCAGCACTACGTGCCCAGCCTGCTGGAACCGCTGGCGGCGATAGCCATCATCTTCGTGTTCATGCGGGTGCCCCGGGTGCGCTCCTGGGGCGACAACCTGCTCCAGTCCCTGGCCGACCGGATCTTCCGAGCGGAGGGCACCAACTCCGTGCTGGTGCTGGACTACATCGCCGAGGGCACCATCGCTCTGGTGAAGCTGCGGCAGGTGCCGGAGGCGTTCCGGGACAAACCCCTGTCCGAGACGGGCCTGCGCACCGACACCGGCATTCTGGTGATGCTGCTGGAGCGGCCGGGAGAGCCCGCCGTGCCCGCCGGGGCGGACACCTCGTTCCGGGAGGGGGACAAGCTGACCGTGTACGGGGACTACGCCGTGATCTGCAAGACCTTCGACGCCAGGCGGCGCCTCAACGAAGCGGACTGAAAAAAGAAAGAAAAAGAGACCGGGATCGTGAAGATCCCGGTCTCTTTTTCTATGTGCGATGTTCAGTCCGACGGCTGGTCCGGGTTCATGGAGTCGATGCGCTCCTTGGCCTCCCGGCCCTCCCGCAGCAGAGCTTCCAGAGCGTCCTCGTCCCCGGCGGCGACAGCGTTCCGCAGGGCGGACATGTTGGCGATGAGATCGTCGATCTCTGGCAGGAGAGCGTCCCGATTGAGGATGAACAGCTCCTTCCATACCTTCTCGTTGAGACAGGCGATGCGGGTCATATCCTTGTAGCTGCCGCCGGAGAAGCCGTTGTAGTTGGCGCTGACGGGGCTTTTTACGTAGGAGTTGGACACCACGTGGGCCAGCTGGGAGGTGTGGGCGATCATGCGGTCGTGGATCTCGGCGCTGCACACCTGGATCCGGCCGAAGCCCAGGCCCCGGAAGAAGCGGCTCAGCTCCTCCACGTCGCCGGGCTCGGTGGCCTCGGTGGGCACCAGGACCATACTGGCGCCCTTGAACAGATCGGCAAAGGAGCGCTCGTATCCGGCCCGGGCCAGACCCGCCATGGGGTGTCCGCCGGTGTATCGCACGCCGCAGCTTTTTGCCAGCGGAGCCACGCGCTCCACGACCGCGGACTTTACGCCGATCAGATCCACCACCTGGGCGCCCGCCTTCATCCGGGGGATCATCCGTTCCAGCAGGGAGAGAGCGGCCCGGGGATAAAGCGCGGGAAGAAGCATGTCGCAGACGGCGAAATCCGCTTCCTCCGCCACGGCGTCTATGGCGCCCTCGCTGAGCGCCTGCTCCGCCACGGACCGGGTCCGGTTCCAGCCCAGCACCCGGCAGTCGGTATATTTCCTGATGGCCTTGGCCATGGAGCCGCCGATGAGCCCCATGCCCGCCACGATTACGGTCTTGCTGATGAGCCGGATGGGCTTGATGAGCACGAACTCGGTCATGTTCCGGGGGTCGTCCTCCAGCCGCTCCGCCGCCAGATGGAGCCCGAAGGCTTCGCCCGCGTTTTTCCGGCACAGCACGGCGGTGGAAGGACTCAGTTTTCCCTCCGCCAGATACCGGGCGGCCAGAGCGGTGTCCTCTACCTCCTGCTGGCGCACGCCGGGATACCGCCGCAGCAGATTCCCCCGGCACTGGTCCAGCGCCTGGACGTGAGAGGCGATGCAGTCAAAGGAGATGACCGTCTCGTCCTTCACGAACAGACAGTGATGCACCGGCAGCCACTGGGCGTCCACCGTCAGATAGGTGAAGTCCTTCAGCGCCTCCAGAGATTCCTCCACCACGCCGGCGATCAGATTCCGGGTGGCCATGACGCCGTAATCCGCCTCGCCCCGGACCAGCATGTCCACCACGCCCCGGGAATGGACGGCGGGAAGGTATTCCGGGGCCACGAAGCCCTGATTCTGGGCAAATAAAACGCTGGCAGCCTCCGAGTTGCTCCCGGGGATGCCCTGATACGCGATCTTCATTCGATCCCTCCGCAGGTCCGGGCCGGCTTATGCCGCGGCGGGCCCGTCGTATTCGCCCACGCTCCTGGCGATCATCAGGTTGGCTGCCACGTCGCCCTCCACGTTGATGGTGGTGAAGGCCATGTCCAGCAGCCGATAGAAGCCGCTGATGGGTCCCATCAGGTCGATGGGCAGGCCCAGGATGGACAGGAACGAGGCGCCGAGCACCACGCCGCCGCCGGGGATGCCGGGGGCCGCCATGTTGATGAGCGTAGCGATGAATACCAGAAATACGATGGTGCCGAAGCTCAGTCCGATCCCGTAAAAGTCGGACACGAAAACAGCCAGGCAGCAGAAGGAGCAGGCCCCGCCGCACATGTTGATGGTGCAGCCCAGAGGCAGCGTGAACTTGGAAATGCCCTCCGGCGCGCCCAGATCCTCCACGGACACGTTGATCGTCGTGGGCAGCGTGGCGGCAGAGGAGGTGGTGGACAGGGTCACCAGGGCGATCTTCCCACAGGCCCGGAGATACTTGCCCAGGGGGACTTTGGCGTACAGGCAGGCGGGCAGCGCCATGACCAGGAAGAACACCGCCACGCAGCAGAGCCAGCAGCAGCCGATATACTTGGCCAGAGCGCCGAAGATGCCCGCGCCGTACTGGGCCACGGAGAAAGCCATCAGCGACATCACGCCCAGAGGGGAGAGCTCCATGAAATACCCCAGGATCTTGAACATGGCCTCCGAGAGACTGTTCATGAAGTCCAGCACCGGCCGGCCCTTTTCCCCGACGGACACGATGGCGACGGCAAAAACGATGGTGAAGAGGATCACCGGCAGGGTGCTGCCGTCTGCCGCGGCTTTGATGATGTTGGTGGGGACGATGGTGGTCAGAAAGCTGGCGACGGTGGGCGTGGTGATGCTGCCCTCATAGACCGGGGCGTTTTCAAACACGGTGCCGAAGCCCGGCCGAATGACGTAGGCGATGGCCAGAGACACCGCCGAGCTCACCACGAACATGACCACGTACAGCGCCACCGTGCGCACGCCGATGCGCCGCAGCAGCGCGCCGTCGCGGATGTTCGCAATGCCGCAGAACACGGCGCACACCACGATGGGGATGATCATCAGCTTGATCAGGTTGAGATAGATGTCGCCCACCACCTTGGTGGCGATGCTGAAGCCGGGCAGCACAAAGCCGAGAAGTACGCCGATCACGAACCCCACGGCCACCCGGAGGAACAGATTCTTTTTCGCGAAAAACGCTTTCATGGGTTTTTCCTCCCTCGCACGGAATACATGTACTTTAACAGTTAAAATAGATAAAGTCAAGGATAATCTGCGGGGAAAAACCGGTCCTCCGCCCACCGGGCGGGGTTGCCGTCGATGTATTCCGCGATCTTCCTGTATTCCTCGTCGTCCCGTATCACGTGGTCATAGAAAGACCGCTGCCAGAGCTTCTCGCCGCAACGGCGGACCGATAACGATTTCAGCGTGGACACGAAGGATGGTATGACCGCCCTTGTAGGGGCCGTCGCCCCCGACGGCCCGCCGCTTTTGATCCGGACCAACAAATGAACGTGATTCGGCATGAGCACATATTTGTCAACAGATATGTACGGATAGTGTTCCTCCATAGAACAAATCACCGCGTCGACCACGATACCGATTTCGGACAAAACGACCTGCGGGACGGCGAGGGCACCGTCCCCTACAACGATTCGTGAGAAGATACATCTTTTATCCCGGGTGCAGATCGTGAGGAAATACGCCCCGGGGGCGCTGTAATCGAAGTCTTTCAGCCGCATGGGTTTTCGCACGGGACGATCCATCGCACCCCCTCCAATCCTACTTGCAGGAGCCGTCTCCGACGGCCCGCCTTTTTATTCCGCGACGACGAACCAGGTGGCCGCGTCGGCGGGGGCGTCGGGCAGAAGAGCGTGGGTCAACTCCGCCTTTCGGAACCCTGTCTCCCGCAGCAGGGCCAGCACCAGCGCCGGGTCATAGAGCCGCTCGGTGACGGTCTCCCGGAGAGTCGGCACGCCGTTTTCCCGGGCTTCCACCAGCAGCCGCACCGTGTCGCCGGCACGCTCCACCCGGAAGCGGGCCTTCAGCGTGTCGGAGAAATCCAGCTCGAAGGGCTCCGGAGAGGGGATCTCCCCCTCGCAGAGCAGATCGAAGAGAAAGACGCCGCCCTCGGAGAGCGCAGCGCGGACGCAGCAAAACGCCCTGCGCAGATCCTCCGGCTCCGGCAGGTGGTTCAGCGCGTCCCCGGTGCAGGTGATCAGATCGAAGCGCCGGGGGAAGGAGAAGTCCGTCATGTCCGCCGTCTCGAAGCGGAGCGCCGGGAACCGCTCCCGGGCCAGGGCGATCATCCCCGGGGACAGATCCGTGCCCAGAGTGTCCAGCCCGTGGGCGGCCAGACCGGCGCACAGCACCCCCGTGCCGCAGCCCAGGTCCAGACAGCTTTCGGCCGGGCGGCCCCGGAGCCGGAGCCAGCGCCAGATCTGTTCGGCCAGCTCCTCCGGGTAGGCGTTCCAGCCCAGGGTGTCGTAGATCCGGCAGAAAAGATCGCTGTACACGCGGCTGCACCTCCTTTCCCGCTTTTTTCTTGTGCAGTATACACCATTCCCGCCCCGGGCACAACGGCGTTGTGTTCAGATGCGCCAAAAGTAAAAAAATGCGGAGAAAACACCCTTGACGGCACAGGATTTCCATGTTATATTTTCACCACGCTAACATATTAACACATTAGCGAAATAAATTAAACGAACGGCTCCAGCCGGGGCCGGTGCTTGACGAGGGAGGAAACGACCATGAAAAAAACCGCTGCTCTTCTTTTGACCGCCGTGCTGCTGCTGGGGCTGCTCTCCGGCTGCGCCAAGAAGGAGGCCGCCCCTGCCAACCGGCTGGAGGACATTCTGGCCCGGGGCTACGTCACCGTGGCCACGGAGCCTTATTTCGCGCCGGAGGAATTCATCGACCCCTCCAAGGAGGGAGACGACAAGTATGTGGGCGCGGACATCGAGCTGGCCAAGCTCATCGCCGAAAAGCTGGGCGTGGAGTGCCGCATCGTGCCGCTGGACTTCACCACGGTGCTCTCCAGCGTCACCGAGGGCAAGTACGACCTGGCCATTTCCGCTCTGGCCTACAAGCCCGACCGGGCGGAGAACATGAACCTGTCCGACGCCTATTACACGGGCTCGGACGACGACGACAACTCCTACGGCTTCGCCATGGCGGAGGGGCTGGAGGGGACCGTCACAGATATCACGGGCCTGGCGGACAAGGTGGTCGTGGTCCAGCAGGGATCCCTGCAGCAGTTCCTGTGGGAGCAGTCCGGGGCGAGCTGTGCGGAACTCAAATACGTGTCCTCCACCAACGACGCCTTCATGATGGTCAGCGAGGGCAAGGCCGACGCGGTGGTCACCGCCACCGCCTTCGCCCGGCTGTACATCGAGGCCAACAAGGGCTGCGGCATCGTGATGTGCGAGGACTTCCGCTTCACCGTGGACGACAAGTACACCGGCATGATCATCGGCATGCAGAAGGGCGAGGACGAGCTCACCGCCAGGATCAACGAGATCATCGCCGAGGTGGTGGCCTCCGGCGTGTACGCCGAGTGGATCACCGAGTACAAGGCCTACGCCGCCTCTTTGGGGCTGATGTGAGAAAATGACCTCCCGCCGGGGGAGCGCCCCGGGAAAGGATGAAGGAAACCATGCTGTCGACCATTGCCGCCATCTGGCAGAAATACGGCTACGTCTACATACAGGGCGCCTGGGGAACGGTGTATATCGCCGTTCTCACGGTGCTGTTCGGGACGATCCTGGGCACGGCGCTGTCCTTTGTCCGGCTTTCCCGATTTCGGGCGCTGCAGAGCGTGATCCGGCTGTACGTGTGGGTCCTCCGGGGCACTCCGTCCCTGCTGCAGATCTATTTCTTTTATTTCTTCGTGCCGAAATATCTGCCCTTTGACATGTCCGAGCGGGCCTGCATCATCCTGGCGCTGGTGGTCAACGCCAGTGCCTACGTGGAGGAGATCATCCGGGCGGGCATCCAGGCGGTGGACCGGGGCCAGAACGAGGCCGCCCGGAGCCTGGGACTGACCGCCCGGCACACCATGACCCGCGTGATCCTGCCCCAGGCGGTGAAAAACATCCTGCCCGCCCTGGGCAACGAGTTCATCGTGATGATCAAAGAGGCGTCCCTGGCCTCCATCTTCTTCATCGTGGAGATCACAAGCGCCTTCAAAACGGTGCAGTCGGCCACGTTCATCACCATCCCGGCGCTGATGATCTCCGGCGGGCTGTATCTGGGGCTGACCACGGTGCTGTCCGCCGGGATGAAGCTTGCGGAAAAGAGGCTGCGGAACAATGATTGACAGAACGAAAAAACTCATCGTCGTCACCGACCTCCGCAAGCGCTTCGGGGAGCTGGAGGTCCTCCGGGGGATCAGCCAGACCGTCTGCGAGGGCGAGGTGGTGAGCATCATCGGCCCCAGCGGCAGCGGCAAGAGCACCTTCCTCCGGTGTCTGAACCTGCTGGAGCGGCCGGACAGCGGCAGCATCGTCTTCGACGGGGAGGAGATCACCGGCGGCAGGGTGAAGATCGACGCCTTCCGCCAGAAGATCGGCATGGTGTTCCAGCATTTCAACGTGTTTCCCCATCTGACGGTGCTGGAAAACGTGACCCTGGCTCCGGTGCTGGAAAAGGGCATGAAAAAGGACGACGCCCGCGCCCTGGCCGAGGACCTGCTGAAGCGGGTGGGGCTTTTTGACAAGCGGGACGAGTACCCCACCCGGCTCTCCGGCGGGCAGAAGCAGCGGCTGGCCATCGTCCGTGCTCTGGCCATGGAGCCGAGAGTGATCCTCTTCGACGAGCCCACCAGCGCCCTGGACCCGGAAATGGTCAAGGAGGTGTTGGACGTGATCAGCGAGCTGGCCCGCTCCGGCATGACCATTCTGATCGTGACCCATGAGATGGGCTTTGCCCGGCGGGTCAGCGACCGGGTGCTCTTCATCGACGAGGGACAGATCCTGGAGGAGGGCACCCCCGAGGAGCTCTTCGACGATCCCAAGACCCCCCGGTGCCGGGACTTCCTCAACAAAGTGCTGTATTGAAGCCGAAGGAGACGGATATGGATAAAAAGCAATTTGCCACCGAGCGGGTGGACCGCATCGCCCGGGATATGCTCACCATCCGGGACAGACTCTTCGCCTTTGCGGAGCTGCCCTACCGGGAGTTCAAATCCGCGGAGCTGCTCAGCCGGGTGCTGCGGCAGTACGGCTTTGCCGTCACCGAGGGCGCCGCCGGGATCCCCACCTGTTTTTACGGGGAGTTCTCCAACGGAGAGGGCGGCATGACCGTAGGCTTTCTGGGGGAGTACGACGCGCTGGACGGCCTGAGCCAGAAGGCGGGCTGCACCGTCCGGGACCCGGTGAAGCCCAACGCCCCCGGCCACGGCTGCGGCCACTGCTGTCTGGGCGTGGGCGCGCTGGCGGCGGCGGTGGTGATGCGGGAGTATCTGATCGCCGCGGGTCTGCCCGGCAGGGTGATCTATTTCGGCTGTCCCGCCGAGGAAGGGGCCGGTGCCAAGCAGTTCATGGCCCGCTCCGGGCTCTTTGACGGCTGCGATTTCATCTACACATGGCACCCGGCGGGCCGGAACGGGGTGGACGTTTCCCACAGCAATGCCATCATGGGGGCCAACTTCTATTTCCGGGGCCGCACTGCCCACGCCGGGGCCACGCCCTATCTGGGCCGCAGCGCCCTGGACGCGGCGGAGCTGATGAGCGTGGGCTGCAACTACATGCGCGAGCACATGATCCCCGAGGCCCGGATCCACTACGCCTACATCGACGCCGGGGGCACCGCCCCCAACGTGGTGCAGGACCGGGCCACCGTCCGCTACGAGGTCCGGGCCCCCTACGTGGAGCAGGTGAAGGAGCTCTACCAGCGGGTGGTGAAGGTGGCCCAGGGCGCGGCCATGATGACCGAGACTTCCGTGACGCCGGAGCTGGCCATGGCCTTTACGGAGTATCTGCCCAATCTGGCCCTGTCGCCCATCGTCAGCCGGGCCATGGAGGAGATCGGCGCTCCGGCGTGGGACGAATCGGATTACGCCCTGGCCCGGGCCTATCTGGAATCCTTCCCGGAGGAGACGAAAGAGGTGCTGCGGGAGGAATTCATGGAGGCTTACGGGGAGGACGGTTGGCAGAGCCGCTGGGAGCGGCCGTTGGACGGGGAGATCCGGCCCTTTTCCCCGGCGGACATCCGGCTGGAGGCCGGGTCCACCGACGTGGGGGACGTGGGCTGCGCGGTGCCCTGCGTGAATCTGCTGGTGGCCACCGGGGCCATCGGCACCACCGCCCACACCTGGCAGTTCACCGGCCAGGCGGGCAGCGTGCTGGGAGCCAAGGGCACCCTCACCGCCGCCAAGATGCTGTCCCTGGCGGCCATGCTGACCATGGAGGACCCGGAGGCGGTGGCCCAGGCCAAGGCGGAGGTGAAGGAGCGCAACGGCGGGAAATACACCTGCCCGCTGCCGGACGATGTGCTGCCGCCCATCGATACGTATTGAGATCCGCAATACAAAACCACATAGAAGTTCTCCCTGCGCAGCGGCATCGCTGTCCAGGGAGAGCTTTTTTATGTTGTGAAGGGAAATTTGTTAATGATCCGGCGCGGATCCATAGTATATTGGTGAAGGCGGAAAGAGGTGACAGTATATGACAGACACGGAGATCATCAACCTGTTTTTTGAGCGCTCAGAGCAGGCGATCACCGAGCTTGCCAAAAAACACGGCAACGCCGTGGCAAGAGTGGCGCGGAACATCCTTGGAAATGAACAGGATACCGAGGAGTGCGTGAACGATACATACCTCGGAACCTGGAAAGCCATCCCGCCCCACAGGCTATCACCGTTGCGGACATTCGTTTGCAAGATCGCGCGTAATCTTGCAACGATGAAATATCACGCCAGTACAGCGGAGAAGCGAAACAGCCATTACGACGTAGCACTCGATGAACTGGAAGACTGTTTTTCCGACGGTAACAGTGTAGAAGATGAATTCAATGCTAAGGAACTCTCAGAGGCAATCAATTCTTTCCTTGCTACGCTGAATTATACTGACCGATTCATCTTCACGCGTCGATACTGGTATTCCGATCCGCTGCCGGACATTGCCAAAATGGCAAACACGACAACTAACAGTGTGACTGTCCGTCTTTACCGCATTCGGGAAAAACTTAGATACTACCTTATGAAGGAGGGATTGCTTGTATGAAACGGGAACTGATCTCCCAGGCACTGAACGGCATGGATGACAGATTCATCAGTGAAGCAGCGTCATTTCGTCCCGAGGCAATACAGGAAACCCCGGAAAGGATCGTACACATGAAAAAGAAACGGATCGTCAGTATCGCTTTGGCAGCGGCGCTTGTGTTAGCGTTGGGTATTGTGGCTTACGCTGCCTATTTCTCCATGAACCAGAGAGTTCCGGACGCAACAGAGACCTTCCGCATCAACTGGGAGGAACATCCAAGCGGCTACCTCGAGTGGCATGATGCAAAGCTGGCCATTACCTTCCCCGACACTGCGGAGAGCAAGGAAATCGAGTTCCGCCCCGGCTGGCTGCCGGAGGAACTGGCAAGTCTCAAAAGCGATGCCTGGCTCGGCAGACTGACCGCAGAGCAGTTGGCGGATAAATACCCCAATATGACAGCGAGCCAGCCCATGCTGATTGAGACCTATTATATGTCCATGTTCAATGACGGAGGCGCTTTGCTGCTGCTCTATTATACCCCGGAGAATATCATTGAGGAGCACTGGGACGAGCAGGGCGTGGACGTGATGCGTTTCCACGCCACCGAAGTGCTCCCGGCCAATGACCGCAGACCAGAGCAAACCCTGGAGCAGGATATCATTCTTATGTCCAATCCTGAGGCCGGATGGGTGGTACGGCTTGCTGGCGAAGCAGGAATGGATACTCTTGTCAAGGTCGCAAAAAACCTGGAGATTCGTGAAACCGGTAATGTGCTGACCTACAATGATTTCATTGATCATTACACCTTTATGGACGGCGGTGTCGGCTGACGAAATAAGCTAATTCGAAAAACTCTACACACTAATTACGAGCCGGACGCTTAAAGCGCAGAGCCTGCTTCTCCGTAATGGAGTTGCAGGCTCTTTTTGCCAAGGATCGTTTAGCGGTGAATTTCTTTTAGTTTCAGAAAATTGCTTCACTGTTTAGTAAGAGATATAATCAAAAAAGAGTAATTCATTTGAAAGATTTGCTCTCCGTTTGCGAGATTATGGGTGAGGCGGAAAGGATGTGACGCAATGGAGGACAGTGAAATCATACGCCTGTTTTTTGAGCGCTCGGAACAGGCTATCGGTGAACTGGACAAAAAATACGGCGCAGCCGCAACAAAAACGGCGGCGAACATCTTACACGATAGGCTGGATGTTGAAGAATGCGTAAACGATACTTACCTCGGCGTTTGGAACAGTATTCCGCCTCACCGACCAAACCCTTTGGTGAGTTACGTTTGCAGAATTACCCGAAATCTGGCTGTGTCGAAGCTTCGCAGTAATGCCGCGGTCAAAAGAAACAGCAACTTCGATCTGGTATTGGAAGAGCTGGAGGATTTCATTCCATCCGGCGCAGATGTGGAAACGGACTATGCGTATAAGGAACTACTGGAAGTTATAGACCGCTTCCTATCCACTCTCAACTATGACGATCGGTTCCTCTTTGTCCGAAGGTATTGGTACGCGGATTCTGTCAAGGATATTGCCGCCATGATGAACCAGCGGGATGCCCGTATCTCCCTGCGTCTTTTCCGTCTCCGCGAGAAATTGCGGATCATTCTAAAAAAGGAGGGCTTGCTTGTATGAATCGGGAAGAAGTATTTCAGGCTGTAGGTGAGATTAATGACCGTTTTATTGCCGAGGCCGTCCGCTATGCGCCCGAGGATGCATCTTGCTCCTCGGAAAGGATCGCACGAATGAAAACAAAACGTATCATTTCCATCGCTCTGGCTGCCGCGCTGATCCTGGCACTTGGTGTTACTGCTTATGCGATTGCCGGGATGCTGCGCTCAACGGCCAGACACAATATGCCGGAAAACGGAGAATTCACCAGCCTGTCAGAGCTGAAAACGGTAGAGCGCACGGTAGGCTATCCGCTGACTGTGCCCGAATCCTTTTCCAATGGCTTTGCGTTTTCGCGGCTCCGTGTTGACGGCACGGCAGACTATGACGAAAACGGTGAGATCCTTCGGGAATACTACTGTGTTAACGTCAACTATACCGATCCCAATGCGGCTGAGATACTTCTTGACCTCTCTCCCGTTAAGGAAGGGTCAGTGATTCAGGGCGACGATATCCGGCAAATCGACGGAGTGGATGTGAGCTTTCAGCTGGACACCTACAAGTATGTGCCGGAAAACTATGAAAAGACCGAGGCCGATATAGCGGCAGAGGAAGGTGGCCATTTCTTTATTACCTACGGCCCGGAAGAGATTGCAGAATCTAAAGTCGCGTCCGTATCTTTTGATCTGGATGGCGTGCGCTATACGTTGATTGACCTGGCCGCTAATGGAGAATCTCTCGATATGCTGGGGCGTATGGCGGGTGAGTTGATCGCGGCGAGCCATGGATGATTTGGGCTGTCGCCGGCAATTCCAATGCCTGACCGTTTCCGCAAAGATACAGTCTTGTTCTGCCCTCAATGTAAGCGGGAAACGACCATAGGCGTGATAAAACTGAAAATGGTAGTCAGCGACGAGCCGGACGCTTAAAGCGCAGAGCCTGCTTCTCCAAAATGGAGCTGCAGGCTCTGTTTGCCTATTACAGTAATACTGTTTCCTAATGAATTGTATTCCATAAAGCTAATACTTGACATCGCCTTACAGATTTGCAATATATCCCTAAATTGATATACTTTTTTTATAGATTCTCTGAAAGATTTATAATTCCACCCTGTGATATAGAGTGAGGCGGAAAGGAAGTGAGGCAATTGGAGGACAGTAAAATCATCGACCTGTTTTTTGAGCGCTCGGAACAGGCCATTGTTGAGTTAAGCCGTAAATATGGGCCCGCAGTAAAGAAGACCGCTGCTAACATTCTGAGCGATCGGTTGGATGTGGAAGAATGTGTGAATGATACTTACCTGAGAACATGGGACAGTATTCCGCCGCAATCTCCCAACCCTCTTGTAAGCTACGTTTGTAAAATCGCTCGCAATCTGGCCATAAACCGCTACCACGCCAACAGAGCCGAGAAACGAAATAGAGGTTTTGATCTGATACTGGATGAAATGGAAAACTGTATTCCATCCGGTGTGAACGTTGAGACTGAGTGGGAAGCAAAAGAGCTTTCAGCAGCAATCAATAGCTTTTTATACTCTCTTAACGACGAGGATCGGTTCCTTTTTATACGCCGGTACTGGTATGCGGATTCAGTTTCTGATTTATCAGCAATGACAGGCGTCAGCCCTAACCGTGTCTCCCTGCGTCTATTCCGCGTCAGAGAAAAACTCAAAAAAAGGCTGATTAAGGAGGGCTTTCTTGTATGAATCGGGAATTGCTTGCAAAAGCATTTGGTGATATCGATGAACAGCTTATCGCACAAGCTTATCGTCCTGCTCCCAAAGATGCATCCAGCTCTTCGGAAAGGATGATTCACATGAAAAAGAAACGTATTATTTCACTTGCTCTGGCAGCAGCGCTGATCCTCGCTCTCGGCGCGGCAGCATATGCGGCCGGATGGATCGCTCCCATTTTTCACAGCATTCGTTACTTTGTCCCTGCTTCTGAAGAGCGGAAGCCCGGAAGAGAATCTTATTACTCGGAGCTGGAAGAGAAAAACGCCGTTATGGAGGCCGCGGAGCAGTATATGAATGACCAGCAACTGGCGCCAGAAACCATATGTCTGCCGGAGTTTGACAACTGCGAAATCACTTTACTAGAGCGCTTTTATGATGGAAAGAACCTGGAACTCGGTGTGCACCTGGAATCAGACATTCCTATGTTCTCCGCTGTCTTCAACAACGAGGAGGATATAAAGGAAAAAGCAGGAACTATCGCGTTCTCCTCTGGCATTGAAAACGATGACATTGAAATGCTTGAGCCAGTTGCCTACGATGAGATCATGGCGTCTCGCTCGGATAAAGCGAAAGAATACGGCCTTCGCCATGTTAGCACCATTGTTCTTGACAGTATGCTGAGCCATGAATTGACTCCGGAAGAGTATGAAGCAGCCTGGGGGCACCTTTTAGAAACCGGCCATCTCTGCATTGTCAGAAACGACCTGTATGTTTCCGACCATATTTTGATGGAAGATGGCACCGACTTGGGCCAGACATACAGCGTACCGATTTATGATGATATGGCCGTTCGAAGCGGCAACGTCTTTATTGATGCGCCAGAGCTCCCCGTAGCTGCCCAGGGGTTGGATACCCTGTCTTTCAAGCTAAATATTAGACTTGTCCGGTCGTTCTACTATATGGAACTGGATGGTTCGACCTGGTATTATAGTGAATTTGTTGGAGAAACCTTTGCTCCTTTCAGTGTGGAGAATGCGGGAAACCGGTGATTTGAAGATATACACAATCGTTTTGTCTTCTTGACAAGGATGCGCTGAAAAACAGAAAGGGTCTTGCCGAAAGCACGGCAAGACCCTTTTTCGTGCGTGGGAGCATCAGGAGAGCGCTTGCAGCAGGAAGGCCTTCAGCTCGCCGAAGCCCCCGTGGGGGAGAGCGGAAATATCCTTTTCATGCCGGTTGATGAGGCAGGGAGTGAGCAGGAAAACGTCCATGCCGGTTTCCGCCGCCGCGGCATCCTCGTCCGCGTCGTTGCCCACCATGAGACATTTTTCCGGCTCCATCCCCAGCCGGGCGGCGATCTCCTTGTAGTAACCGGGATCCGGTTTGCACCGGCCGATGTTCTCATAGGTGGTAATCAGCTCGAAGTCCTCCGGGGTCAGGCCCGCCCAGCGGACCCGGCTGCGGGTAGCCGCGGCGGGAAACAGGGGGTTGGTGGCCAGGGCGGTCCGCCCGCCCAGGGAACGGATCAGATCGATCACCTCCCGGCTCTCCGGGGCAAAGCCGCACAGCGCGCGGGCCTTTTGAAAGTCGGTGGCGTAGAATTCGTCAAAGAGAGGAATGTCTTTGCGAACATCGGGACCGTAAAACTGCTCCATGTCCTGCCAGAACAGCTCCTCATTGGTGCAGCGGCCGTCATTATTCATCATGGCAAAGGTACCGTGCCAGATGGCGGACACCAGCTTTTCCGGTTCATAGCCCGCCGGAGCCATGCGCTTTGTCATATAGCCCAGATAGCCTTTTACAAACCTTTCCTGGTCCATAGGCAGCAGTGTGCCGTCCAGATCGAAGAGGATCATGTCGTATTTCAAGTATCATACCTCCCGGGGACAGATACCCCTATTTTAGCGGGCGGCGCCGCCTGTGGCAAGACCTCTTTTTGCGTGAAATCTGTGCCGGGGACTTCCCTTTTCGGGAAAAACACGATATAATACGATCGAAAACAAACTAACGGAAAGAGGGGACGCCAAAATGGCAGATTCACTGAAGGAGACCGCGCTGGCGCTGGGCTTTGACGCCGCGGCGGACATAGACGTTGCCACGCTCAAGCCCCAGGAATGGGTCCGCAGCGAGTGCGCGGAGAACAAGTGTCAGGCGTTCAATAAAAACTGGACCTGCCCGCCCGCCTGTGGCACGCTGGAGGAATGCGGCGCGAGGATGCAGCGCTATCGCCGGGGCATGATCGTGCAGACCATCGGGCAGCTGCAGAAGGACATCGACTCCAGGGGCTACGCCGAGATCGGCCTTCGCCATTCGGAGAACTTTCGCAAGCTGGCCGAGGAGGTCAAAAAGCAGTACCCCGACGCCCTGTGCCTGGGCGCCGGCGGTTGCCGGGTGTGCAAGCAGTGCGCCTACCCCGAGCCCTGTCGGTTCCCGGAGAAGGCCTATTCCTCCATGGAGGGCTACGGCCTGTTCGTGACCCAGGTCTGCCGGGACAACGGTGTGCAGTATAACTACGGCCGCCGCACCATCGCCTATTCCGGCTGCGTGCTGTACGACCAGAAGGACGAAGCGGAGGAATGAGCATGTATAAGGTCCATTTCGTCGGCCGGGGGACCGTGGAGTGCGCCGAGGAGGGAAAGTCCCTGCTGGCCCTGGCCCGGGAGAACGACATTGAGATCACCGCCCCCTGCGGGGGCGCGGGCAAGTGCGGCAAGTGCAAGGTCAGGGTCAACGGCGAGGAGATGCTCTCCTGCCAGCGGATCGTGGACGGAGACCTCACCGTGGAGCTGCCCCGGATCGAGGATACCGAGATCATGACCGCCGGCCAGATGGCCAAAGTGAAGCTGGACCCGGTGCAGGAGGGCTGGCTAGCGGCCTACGACATCGGCACCACCACGGTGGTGTGCTTCCTGCTGTCCCCGGAGGGAAAGGAAGTGGCGGTGGAGAGCATGCTCAACCCCCAGTCTCCCTACGGCGCGGACGTGATCACCCGCATCCAGAACGCCCTCCGGGATTCCATGGAGCCCATGACCCAGGCCATCCGGGAGGGCATGACCGATCTGGCGGAGAAGTGCTGCCGCACGGCCGGCATCACCCCGGATCAGGTGGGCGTTGTCAGCGTGGTGGGCAACCCCTGCATGCAGCAGATGTTCATGGGGCTGGACGTGCGCAACCTGGCGGCGGTGCCCTTCGGCCCGGTGCTGAAAAAGGCGGAGATCGTGGACGCCGCCCGGTTCCTTCCCATTTTTTCCAACGCCAAATTCCTGGTGGTGCCGGATATCTCCGGCTACGTGGGCGGCGACACCATGGCCGGCATCCTGGCCACGGAGCTCTATAAGGCCCAGGAGACCACGCTGATGGTGGACATCGGCACCAACGGCGAGATGGCGCTGATCCACAACGGCCGCATGACCGCCTGCTCCACCGCCGCGGGCCCCGCGCTGGAGGGCGCCAACATCCGCTTCGGCACCCGGGGCGCCCGGGGCGCCATCGACCACGTGAAGGTGGAGGACGGAAAGCTGGTGTGCCACGTCATCGGGGACGTGCCGGCCAAGGGCATCTGCGGCTCGGGCATCATCGACGCGCTGGCGGCCATGCTCAACGAGAAGATCATCAACAAGCGGGGCCGCATCAACACCGAAACCGAGATCGACGGGGAGCGGATCGTGCCCCTGCGGGACGGCGTATACATCACCCAGGACGATATCCGGCAGGTGCAGATGGCCAAGGGCGCCATCGCCGCCGGCGTGGAGCTCATGAGCGAGTATCTGGGCATCGAGGTGGGCCAGATCCGGCGGGTGCTGCTGGCGGGGGCCTTCGGCTCCTTCATGGACGCGGAGAGCGCCTGCCGCATCGGGCTGCTGCCCGCAGAGCTGTCCGGGCGGATCACCGCTGCGGGCAACATCGCCGGCACCGGCTCCAAGATGCTGGCCATGGACAAAGGACAGCTGGCCCTGGCCCAGGAGCTGCTGGAGAGGATCGAGTTCATCGAGCTGGCCGAGCGGCCCGGCTTCCAGCGGACCTTTGCCAAGCGGATGGGCTTCGTGGAGTGAGGCGGGGCGGACCCCAATAAAACGATCATCCCGGCGGCGCTCCCCGTGAACCGGAGCGCCGCCGTTTTTATCGAAGGGAAAGGAGAAAGCCGTGATCAAGCCCAAACGGCTGCGCCCGGGAGATACCGCGGCGGTGGTGTCCCTGTCCCGGGGCATGCTGGGGGAGAAAACATTTATCCACAAGTTCACCCTGGCCCGGGAACGGCTGGAACGGGACTACGGCGTGCATCTGATCGCCATGCCCAACGCCCTCAAGGGGGTGGAGTATCTTTACGCTCACCCGGAGGCCCAGGCGGCGGACCTGATGGACGCCTTTCGGGACGATTCCATTCGGGCGGTGTTCTGCGCCATCGGCGGGGACGACACCATCCGGCTGCTGCCCTATATCGACTTTGACGTGCTCGCCGACCATCCCAAGATCTTCACCGGCTTTTCCGACTCCACCACCAACCACTTCATGATGCGCAGGGCCGGGCTGGTGAGCTATTACGGCTTGAGCCTCATGTGCGATCTGGCGGAGTACGCGGAGATCAACGAGTATACCCGGGCCATGATGGAGGCCGTCATTTTCGAGCCCCGGGAGAGGCTCGCCATCCCCGCCAGCGATTTCTACTGCGACGAGACCGAAAAGGTCCTGTGGAAAGAGGAGAATATGCACCTCGCCCGGCCCCGGCATCCCCGGAACGGCTACGAGATATTGCAGGGCAGCGGCAAGGTGCAGGGAGAGCTGCTGGGCGGCTGTCTGGACGTGTTCGTGGAGCTGATGGGCACGCCCCTCTGGCCCGCGCCGGAGGAGTGGCGGGGCAAGCTGCTGCTGTTGGAGACCAGCGAGGAGGATATGTCCCCGGATATGCTCCGCTGGTATCTCCGGGGCCTGCAGGCCCAGGGGATTTTGGAGCGGGTCAACGGCATCGTCATGGGCCGCCCGGCGGTCAGCGACAAGTATGAGCCCTACAAGGCCGTGCTGCGGCAGGTGGTGGGCTTCGAGGCCGGGCGGAGCGATCTGCCCATTCTCTATAACGTGAACGTGGGCCACGGCTACCCCATCGGGGTGCTGCCTCTGGGCCTGCGCTATGAGATCGACTGCGAGGCGGCGGCCTTCACACTGCTGGAGAGCGCGACGGATTGAAAAAGGACCTACGGAGGGGATCGGCATGACGTTACAGGAGAAAAAAAGAAAGCTGGAAGATGATCTGCGCGCTCTGGGCAGCGCGGCGGTGGCCTTCAGCGCCGGGGTGGACTCCACCTTTCTGCTGAAGACCGCCCACGACGTGCTGGGAGACAGGGCCGTGGCCGTCACGGTGCGCTCGGTGTTCTGCCCGGCCCGGGAGACGGCGGAGGCGGCGGCCTTCTGCGCCGCCGAGGGCATCCGGCAGATCGTGCTGGACGCGCCGGTGCTGGAGATCCCCGGCGTGGCGGCCAACCCGCCCGACCGGTGCTACCTCTGCAAGCGGGAGCTTTTCACCCGCATATCGGAGACCGCCCGGAGTCTGGGGCTCGCGGCGGTGGCGGAGGGCTCCAACACCGACGACCTGGGGGATTACCGCCCCGGCATGCGGGCGGTGGCGGAGCTGGGGATCAAAAGCCCCCTGCTCTCCGCCGGACTGGGCAAGAAGGAGATCCGGGAGCTGTCCCGGGAGCTGGGGCTGCCGACCTGGGACAAGCCCTCCTTTGCCTGCCTGGCCTCCCGCATTGCCTCCGGGGAGACCATCACGGCGGAGAAGCTCTCCGCCGTGGAAAAGGCCGAGGAGCGCCTGCTGGAGCTGGGGCTTCGGCAGATGCGGGTGCGCGTCCACGGCGACCTGGCCCGGATCGAGGTGCCGCCGGAGGACTTCCCCCGGCTGATGGGGGAAGGGATCCCGGAAAAGCTGGACCGGGAGCTCCGGGCCCTGGGCTTTCGCTTCGTCACGCTGGACCTGGGCGGCTACCGGACCGGCAGCATGAACCCTGTGGGGCGGGATTGAAAACCCCGGTCCCCGGTGCTATAATCCGGATATAGAAATAACCTTATGAGGTGAACGATATGAAAAAAGTTCTGATCCTCCTGCTGACGGCGGCGCTGCTGCTGTCCGTGACCGCCTGCGGCGGCAAGAAGGCCGAGCAGGCCGTGGTGGAGCTGACCGCGGCCCCCACCGCCGAGCCCACGCCGGAGCCCACGCCGGAACCGACCCCTGAGCCTACGCCGGAACCGACCCCCGAGCCCACGCCGGAGCCGGACCCGGAGACGCAGATGCTGGGCTATTGGGAAGACGGGGACTACCTCAACGAGTTCTTCGGCGTCGCTTTCCGGCCGGAGGGAGAATGGACGCATCTGCGGGACGATCAGCTGGCGGAGCTCAGCGGCATCGTCACGGAGCTGGTCCAGGACGAGGAACTGTCCGAGCTGCTGACCAGGGCCGCGGAAGAGGGCACCACGATCTACTGCATGTGCGCCGCCGACGAGACCGGGACCCGGAGCGTCAATATGGGCGTGGAGAAGCTCAACGCCCTGGCGACCCTGCGCGTCAACGAGGAGACGTACGTGGATATCACCATTTCCCAGGTGGAAACGGCACTGGAATCCTCCGGATTCAGGGAGATCAAAACGGAGCGGAGCACCATCGAGCTGGCGGGCCGGGAGCTGCCGGCCGTCCGCATCCGGGGAGAGATCAACGGGGTGACGGTCTATGAGATGATGACCGTCATGAAAAAAGAAGGCTACATGGCGGTGTTTACCGCGTCCTGCGCCAACGAGGACGCGTGCGAAGAGCTGCTTGCGTATTGGACCGGGCTGGATTGACCGGCACAAGACCTGACGGAAAGGGGGGATCGGCGGTGGATGAAGCCGAAAAGAAACGGAAAAAGCAGAAACGGGCCGCCGCGACCACCGCCGTGGCGGCGGTGACTTCCGCCGGGATCGTCATGGGCGGCGCTTTTCAGTCTCCGGACGATCTGCTCCGCGGGGACGGGGAGGACGACGCCGCCCCCATCACCCAGACCTATCAGCCCACGATCCCCTCCGGCGACGGCGACGATATCGACGAACCGGACGAGGACGCCGGGGACGAGGAGGACGAGGAGCGCCGCCGCTCTCCCCGGGCCCGGTTCCGGGAATGGGTGTGGGGCCTGCCCGTGAGCGTCCGGGCGCTGGTGGGCGTGCCGCTGTGGGCCCTGGGCTGGCTGATCCTGACGGGACTGGGAGCGCTGTGGGGCGGCGTACTGTCCCCGGTCGCCTCCGGCCTGCTGAGCGCGCTGGCGCTGGCCGCCGTGCTGCTGACGGCGTTTACCTTTACCGTCAAGGCGGCCTTTCCCGATCTGCCGCTGAAAAAGATCGTCAACCGCCGGACCGTTCCGGCGCTGCTGATCGGCGCGGCGGTGCTGGCCGGGGCCAACGCGGTGCTGCCGCTGGTGTGGGACGGCTATGAAAAATTTGCCCGGCTCCTCCAGGGCCTGGGCTCTGCGGGCGTGCTGGGGGCGATCAGCGCCGTGTTCATCCGCCGGGAGAGCCGCCGGAGAAAGAAAGCCGCCGAGAAAGCCGCTCTGGCGGCGGAAGAAGAGATCGCCGGGGAAGAGGAGACCCTGGAACAGGCCATGGAACGGGCCAAAAAGCACGTCCGCGATCTGGTGGACGAGGTAGGCTCGATGCATTGACCGACCGACAGAAAAAGAGCGCCGCACGGCAGGAAGCCGTGCGGCGCTCTTTTTCTGCTTTTTCAGCGTATGTCCAGCGGGTAGACCCGGTAGATCACCAGGAACGCCCCCCGCTCGGAGCCGTTGCGCAAAATGTCGTCCAGCCGGGCGTAGCGGCGGCCGGCGGCGTCGGAGTTGAAGCGGTTGAACACCAGCCAGTCCCCTTCGGGGGCGGGGTCGTACTGCGCGGCGAAGGTGTGCAGCCCCTTCTGGGGCAGGAAGCGTTTGTTCCAGATGGCCATGAGGAACACGGCTCCCGGCGTCAGCTCCCGGTTGTCCGCGCTGCGCTGAAGAGCCGCCGGACCGATCATCCGGCTTGCGGCCCCGTAGCGGCGCAGCAGAGGCCGGAGGTAGGGCACCGCCCCCAGATGGCCGCCCCACCGGAGATAGCCGCCCCGCTCCATGTCCCGGATCACCTCCGCCAGCGGCCGGGGACGGCGGAGCATCCGCATGGCGTTGTACACCGCGATGGACTCGCACCCGGCCTTGCCAACGCTGGCCCGGCCAAAGGCGAGGGAACTGAGGCCCTCCCGGCCCTGGCCGTTGAGCATGCCGTTCTCGTCCGCCAGGGCGGACAGGTCCCGGCGGGCGTTGTCTTCATAGTTTTTCCGGATGCGCTCGCGCGAGAAGTACACGGCGGAGCCTCCTTTCGGAAGTGCGGTTTATAGGACAGACAACATGATATCCTCTGCGTGTAAAGAGGAAAAACGGTCACGGATACGGAGGGAACGATGATGCGCGGATATTTTACCAACGGCGGGTATTTCGGCAACGTGGACGGGCGGTACGTGCTTTTCGCCAGCGAGACGGATTATTATGAATTCATGAGCGGCGAGGCCGAATGAACCCGCGTTCTCCGGGCATACTGATCCGGGGTGATGAAAACGACGGACAAACCGTATGACGGAAGGATCTCCGACGAATTCCACCGGGCGCTGACGGAAAACGCCGCGGCCCAGGCCCTGTACGAGGCCATGGACGAGAAAAGCCGGGAAAAGCTGCGGCAGCGGGCGGGCCGGGCCCGGAGCCGGGAGGAGCTCAAGGAGATCATTGATTCCGCGGTGGGCTGGCAGACCGGCTACCCGCCCTATCAGCTATGACGACGGCGGAGGGAGCTTTGTTCCCGCCGGAGCGCGGCGGCCCCGGGGGCTGCCGCGCTTATTTCCTGTACAGAAGTATTATAGCGGTTCTCCCGGCCCGGCGCAAGAGCCCTGCCTGTATTACGGAAAGACCCTCCCGGCGTGACGCCGGGAGGGTCGAGTGTTTTTTCGGGACAGGTCAGCCCGCTACGTACAGAGGCATGTAAACGACCTGGCCAACGTAAAGGTTGGTGATATTGTTGGGGTAGTTCAGCCGCTGGATGAAGTTGATGTTCTCGTTGTAGTTCAGACCGTACTTGACGCACAGATCCCAGACCGTATCGCCGGCCACCAGGGTGTGGGCCATGATCTTGTAGTACGGGCCGCTGGCGGGATAGGTGGTGGTGGGGATCATGATGGGCGTGCCGATCAGGATGTAATTGTAATCGGCGATGTTGCTCAGCATGGCGATCCGGTCGGAGTTGGACAGGAAGTCCACGCCCAGGTCCGCGCAAACCACGGAAACGTACTCGCCGGCCTTGAGATCGTGGCGGATGACCAGATACGAAAGCGTATCCTCCGGGGGGATGTTCTGGGGCGCGGGAGTGGCCGTGGGGGTCCCGGCGGTGGGGGTGGCGGTGGCGGTGGCGGTAGCCGTAGCCGTGGCGGTGGCCGTGGCGGTGGCGGTGGCCGTGGCGCCGCCGGTCTCGGCCGGCTTGTCCGTGGTGGGAGCCGCCACGTACAGAGGCATGTACAGCGTCTGGCCGGGATAGAAGGTGGTCAGATCGTTCCGGCCGTTCAGCTGCTTGATCATGTTCTCATAGGTGCCGAAGTTCAGGCCGTAGGTGAAGCACAGGTCGTAGACCGTGTCGCCCGCCGCCACGGTGTGAGCCATGACCTTGTAGTAGGACCCGGAGGTGGGCACCGTGTTGGTGGGGATCAGCAGCACCTGACCGGGCATCATGTAGGAATAGTCGGCGATGTTGTTCAGATTGCGGATCAGGTAATCCTCGTTCATGAAGTTCACGCCCAGACCGGCGCAGACGCCGGAGACGGTCTCGCCGTACTTCAGCACGTGCTGGGCCAGGTAGGAGGCCACCGCGTCCCCGGAGGGGATCGTGGCCGCGGGGACCGGCGCGCCGCCGCCGGGATCGGCGGAGCCGCCGGTGGGATCCACGTAAATGGGCAGGATGAACACCTGACCGGCCATGAAGGTGGTCATGTTGTTGTTCAGCGCCGCCATCATGTTATAGCTGGCGGTGTAGTTGACGCCGTAGCTCTGGCACAGGCCGGCGGGGTTCTCCCCGGCCGCCAGGGTGTGAGCCAGCAGGGTGTAGTAGGGCTTGTCGGTGGTCGTGGTGGCGGAAGGCAGCCACAGCACCTTGCCCGGCATCATGTAGTTGTAGTTGGTGATGCTGTTGATCCGGCCGATCTTGTCCAGATTGGCGTTGAAGTCGATCTTCTTGGTCTCGCAGACGCCGTAGATGGTGTCGCCAGCCTGGAAGGTGTAGCTGGTCAGATAACCGGCCACCTTGTCGTCGGCCGCCAGCGCGGTGGTGGAGAGCATCGCGAACAGCGATACCGTCAGACACACGCACAGCAGCAGGGAAAGCAGTCTTTTTTTCATGATTTCTCCCTCCATCGGCCCCTGGCCGAAGCATTGTTTCTTGATACTGTATACTATGACGGCGGAATGGCTCCGCAGGTTTATGCCCGTGTTATTTCTGCAGCACGATGGGCTCGATGGCCTGCCAGGTGACGCCCACCTTGTTGTCGTCCTTGTCCAGCAGATCCTGGGAGATTTTGCCGGTGTAGGTCATGACGTCGTTTTCCAGCACCAGAGTGTACTGCAGATCGTCCGCGTCCTCGCCGCCGACGATCTCTTCCTTCGTCACGGTGCCCCGGGGATAGGGGTCGCTCCACGCCAGGGTGAAGACGCGCATATCGCCGCCGAACCGGCTCAGAGGCGGCTCGCTGATGCGGTGGGCGTGCCACAGCCCGGTGACGGCGCCGTTGGCGTAGCGGACCAGGGCCCGGTCGGTCATGGTGTAGAGCAGGTATTCGTCGTTGCCCTGGGGGACGAACTCGGTGAACTCCACCAGCTCGCCGTCCACGAAGGCGGTGACCTTGAAGGACCCGGCTACGCCGTCCCACTCCCACACGCAGCGGCCGTCCCGGCTGAGGGCCTCGCCGGAGGTCTTGTCCACGTAGGTGTACACGGCCTCATATTTGCCCGGCTCCAGTTTGGTCAGCTGGGCGTCGGGGAAAGAGGCGCGCAGCGCCGCCTGGGCGGCGGAGACGTTGTCCTCCGCAAGAGGGCTCGCCAGCGAGGGATATACGGTGTTGAAGGGCACGTACACCAGCATGAGATAGTTGCTGTCCATGTAGTAGCTGTTGGGATACTTGCTCTCCAGAATGGCGTTGTTGGTCTCCAGGCGCCGCTCGGTCTCGTCCATCAGCGCACCGCAGACGGTGAGATACTTCAGATAGATATCCATGTAGGACGGGCCCGACGCCTGCTCCTGGTTCCCGGCCTGGCCGGCGGGAGGAGAGGACTGGCTGCCGCTCTTGCCGCAGCCGGCAAAGCTCAGCAGCAGCAGGACGCACAGAAGGATCGCGATACTCTTGCGGGTCATGTTTTCCTCCTTTTTCCGCGCGCCGGAGCCCGGCTCCGGGACGCAGAGCACGACGCAGCACATGGTGATACTGCGCCTACTATGACAGATTAACATAATATTATGACATTACAACGGTTTTTGCAAGCCCCGAATTCACGTTTTTTCCGGAAAAAACAGGGGAAAACAGAAAAAACCGGGCGGTTTTTCGTCCGCCCGGCAGTTTTTGCATAAAGATTCAGTTGGCGTCGTCCTCCACGGTCTCCGGCGGGAGCTCCAGATGGACGGGATTTTTGAGGAAGTATTTCAGGCACTTGAAGGCGCTGGCAAAGTAATAGCTGTCGGCGATGCGGCCGTCCACGGTGATGCAGTAGTCCACGTAGTGCCGCTCCACGGCCACGGAGCCGTCAGGCTCTTTGGCCTTGCGCTTGGCGCCGAAGGAGATGGCGCAGGGCACGTTGCCCACGTCGGGCAGGGCGGCGGCCGCCGGGACGATGCCCAGGGAGCCCAGGTCCACCAGCGTGAGGGAGCCGTGGAAGGGACTGGCGTCCAGCCAGCCCCGGGGCAGCAGGTCAAAGTAGTCCAGCGCCCGCATGAAGCCCACCGCCAGCCGCACCAGCGGCCGGGGCAGCCGGTTCAGGATGGAAGCGATCCGCTCGGCCTGGCCCACGGCCACGTCGGCTTTCACGCCGTCGATGGCCTCGCTGAGGCGGCGGTACACGTCGAAGACCGTGTCGGTGGGGGAGAAGGAGACCTTCACGCAGGACTCCGCGGCCGAGGCGGCGGCACTGCGCTTTACGTTCAGCACCACCTGGATCTCACTGCGGGCGTACATCCGCCGTCCGGAGATGAAGCGGTTGACGGCCGGGCGCATGGACACCGTGCGGACGTAGGCGGCCACCAGCAGGTGGAGGAAGCCCAGACCGGCCCAGCCCTCCTGCCGTTTTTCCCGGAGCCATTTCTCAATGCCCGAGACCTCCACACTGTCCGAGAGCGTGCACAGGGCGTCCTCACGGCGGCGAAGGAAATAAGGCGTCATGCGTTCCCAGGGGGAGAGAGTGCGGATCTGCCGTCCCTCCCGACGGTCGCCGGCGCGCTTGGAATATGCGAGATCAGCCATAGAAACCTCCTCTTGCCGCCGGATCCGGCGGCAAAGCGGTGAAATACGGAAAATACCGTGCTTAAATTATACATTTTATAGGAGAGATTTGCAACACCCAATTGACAGCTTCGTAACAGCGCCCGCGCCCTTTTTGGGCACAACGCTTATTTTCTTTTCAAAAGGGTGTTTTTTTCGGCACGGCGGCGGATTGCTTCTTGCAAAAGAAGTGATTTCCGATATAATGTATTTTGTCTTAATATTGTGTTCAACAAAGAAATAATACAATTCAGTTACGGGAGGTGTGACCAGATGGCAATGGAAGCGATCGCCGCCGTGGAAGAAGCGGAGGCGGCGGCAGCCCGGCTGAAAGCCGAGACCGCGCAGGAGGTCAAGCAGATGACCGCCGCCGCGGAGGAGAGCGGACGGAAGGCTGTGAACGCCGCTCTGCAGAAGGCCCGGGAGGCCCTGCGCGAAGTCGACCGGCAGGCCGACGAGCGGATCGCCGCGGACACGGAGCGCATCCGCGCCGAGACGAAGGCGGCGATGGGCGAGCTGAAGGCCCGGGCGGAAATGCGGCTTGACGATGCCGCGAAGATCATCGTGGAAAGGATCGTGAACGGAGCATGAGCATTGTAGCCATGAAAAAGCTGCGGCTCATCGCGGTCCAGTCCCAAAGAAAAGCACTCCTGGAGGATCTGCTGAAGCTGGGGTGCGTGCAGGTCTATGAGACAGAGGCCGACCTTTCCGGTCTGATGAATTCGCTCAGGGACAAGCGCGACGAGGGCGTCATGGAGCGCCGCAGCCAGCAGACAAAGCTTCTCAACGCCCTGAAGGTTTTGGATCAGTACGCTCCGGCGAAGAAGGGGCTGCTGACCCCCAAGCCCGAGGCGGACAAGGAGGCATTCCTGGACGAGCGGGCGCTGAAGGAAGGCGTGGAGGCGGCGGAGCACATCCTGGCCCTGGACGGGGAAGTCCGGGCGATCTCCGCCGGCGAGAGCCGGGAGCGCGCCCTGCTGGAATCCCTGGAGCCCTGGGCGGACATGGATCTGCCCCTGGAGTGCAGGGGGACGAAGACCTGCGATCTGCTGCTGGGGGCGGTCCCCGGCTCGGTGTCCATTATGGAGGTCAACGGCACGCTGGCCGAGCTCCACGCGGACGCCACCCAGATCAAGGCCGACCCCACGGACCTGTTTATCATGGTCCTGTATCTGAGAGAAGAGCGGGACCAGGTCCTTGCCGCCCTGCGGGAGGTGAACTTCTCCCAGGTGTCCTTCTCCAACATGACCGGCACGGCGAAGGAGAACATCGAGCGCTGCAGCGAGCGGCTGCAAAAGCTGGCGGAGGACAAGGCGAAGACCGTGGAGCTGCTGAAGGCGGAGGGCGGCAAGAGAGCCGTTCTGGAGATGAGCGCCGACGCCGCCGGCACCGGCATCACTCTCTGCGAGGCCGCCGAAAAGCTGGGCAACACCGATTCCGTCGCCTTCCTGGAGGGCTGGACCCCCGCCGAGAAGGAGGAAGAGCTCAAAAAGCTCTTTGACCGCTACGACTGCGCCTGGGAGCTGCTGGACCCGGCGGAGGACGAGTACCCCGAGGTCCCGGTGAAGCTGAAAAACAATGCCTTCACCAACGCCATGAACATGGTGACCAACATGTACTCCCTGCCCGCTTACGGCACGGTGGACCCCAACCCGCTGATGGCGCCGTTCTTCATCCTGTTCTTCGGACTGATGATGGCGGATATCGGCTACGGCGTGCTGCTGATCATCGCCGGGCTGGTGGCCCGGAAGAAGCTCAAGCCCAGGGGCAGCGCCCTGGCCACGTGGCAGCTGGTGCTCTACGGCGGCATCTCCACGCTGATCATGGGCGTCCTCACCGGGGGCTGCTTCAGCGACGTGGTGGACCGGCTGTGTGAGATTTCCGGCTCCAGCTTCCGGATGTGGTATCTCTTCAGCGCGGAGAAGCAGAGCACCGCGGTGCTGGTCGGCGCCATGGTGCTGGGCCTGCTCCATCTGAACACCGGCATGGCCGTGTCGTTCCATATGAAGAGAAAAGCCGGCAACCTGGCCGACGGCATCTTCGAAGAGGGCTCCCTCTGGGTGATGCTGCTGGGCGGCGTGCTCTACGCCCTGCCCATGCTGCCCGGTCTGCTGGGCAGGAGCTGGGCGATCCCCGCCGTTCTGGGCAAGATCGGCCTGGTCATCCTGATCGCGGGCGTGGCGATGCTGCTCTTCGGCGCGGGACGCCACTCCAAGGGCTTCGGCAAGGTCACGGCTGCCTTCGGCGCCATCTACAACACCGCCACAGGCTGGTTCGGCGACATCCTGAGCTACTCCCGTATCATGGCTCTGATGCTGGCCGGCGGCGTGGTGGGCAAGGTGTTCAACAACGTGGCGCTGATGCCCGCCGTGAGCAAGGGTCGTCTGACCCTGGGCACCGGGCTGGTGTTCATCATCATCTTCCTGCTGGGCCATACCATGAACTTCGGACTGAACATCCTGGGCTGCTACGTGCACGATCTGCGTCTGCAGTGCCTGGAGTTCTTCGGCAAGTTCTATCAGGACGGCGGAAAGCCCTTCCACCCGCTGAGCTTCAGCGAGAATTACAGACAAGTCAAAGAATAAAACAATAACAATATATTTACCAAATTAAGGAGGAAACAAAAATGGAATTTCTGAATGCGATCGGCGGCGGCGCGTTTGCGCTGCTGGGCGCTGCCATGGCGGCGGCTCTGGCCTGCGTGGGTTCCGCCAAGGGCACCGGCATCACCGGTGAGGCCGG
>JAFSZH010000057.1 GCA_017455685.1 Oscillospiraceae bacterium | reverse complement strand
CACTCATGGTATGCTCACTGGCTGCCTGTGGTGCGCAGGGAACAAACGAAAACACGACGTCAGCCAATGAGGCCTCGCAGACAAAAACAGGGGATGTCGTATCGAATCTGTCAAAGATCGATATGTCCAAGTGGGAATATAGCAAGTTAACGCACGGCCAACGCATTTCCAACACACGCTGTGCGTTGGAAATGCGTTGGTGCGTTGCGGTTCAGAAACCCGATACTTGGCGCAAAATTTTCCCGACGTTTGGCTTTATTATTTACCGACGACTGGCAACGTTCCAATCCGATAGATTTCGGGTTTTCAATCCGATGGATTTTCGTCCTCGAAGTTGTAATCCGATATGACCCTCACCGTCAGCTTCGGCGGGCTGGGCGGCGTGCCGCGATTGTTGTACACTGGAAGATTCAGCTTCTCCAAGAGGATCCGCCATCTTCGGGTATGGTTGTACTTGGCAATGGCGAACCAGCCGCGGGAGGGATGGGCGCGGCGGGCGTTATAGTCCTCGGCGCTGGTCGGTTGGATGCGCAGGTACTCCTTGATGAATTCCTCGGTGGCCTTGGCGTGAAGCTCGTCCAGCGGCGTCTTTTTCGTCGGATAGTGCTGCTCCAGCCACTCCTGGAGCGTGACACCGAAGCGGCGCTTGATGACCGTGTGCGGGGGCAGGCCGCGCTTCTTGAAATCGGTGGTGGTCGGTTCACGGCCGTGGTCGAGGATGAACTGCTCCACGGCGTCGAAGATCGCGTCTTCCGACCAACTGAAAAAGGGCAGCTCCCCGGATAGCGTATGTAAGATCTCGGCGGCCTCGGTCTGCCCGTTCTTGTTCAGCGCTTCGATGGCGGCGCTCAGCGCCTGCTTTCTCGTCATGGTGATCAGCCTCCCGTGGCTTTTCTCCATCCGATAATCGCTGGAACGCCATAGGTGGAAAAGCGCACGTCGTGGCCCTCGCAGTCGAAGTTGTCGATGGCCTTGATCAGGCCGATGCATCCCACCTGGAAGAGATCGTCGATGTTTTCCCCCCGGGCGGCGAAGCGCTGGATCACGCTGAGCACCAGCCGGAGATTCCCGGAGATCAGCTCCTCCCGGGCGGTCTTGTCCCCGGCGCGGGCACGGAGCAGCAGCTCCCTGGTCCGCTGCGCATCCAGCGTGGGGAGCCGCGAGGTATTCACCCCGCAGATCTCTACTTTTCCCTGCATGAAAAGACACCTCCCTTGCGGGCTTAGTCTGTCCGCAAGGGAGGTGCGTTTATACATTTTATCCTTTTTTCTGCGGGACTGCGATTTCTGTCGGGAGCGGCGCCGGCTCAGTATTTATAGAAGCCCTCGCCGGAGGAGCGGCCCATCTTGCCCTCGTCGATGTACTTTTTCAGCAGGGCCTTCTGCGCCTTGAAATTGTAGGGCAGCATCATCTTTTTCAGCAGCGGGTTGATGAGGCCCGGCACCTTCTGGTACTTTTCCACGATGTTGTAGGCGGTGGTCAGGCCTACCACGTCAAAGATCTCAAAGGGTCCCCGGGGCGCGCCGGTGCCCAGCTTCCATGCCTTGTCCACGCTCTCGGGGTCGGACACGCCGTTGGCCACCAGGTCCAGCCCGGACAGCAGGAAGGGGATGAGCAGGGAGTTGAGCAGATACCCGGCTTTTTCCTTGTTCACCGGCAGCGGGATCATGCGGATCTTCTCAGCGAAATCCATGATCGCGTCAAACGACTCTTGGGCGGTCTCCGCCTGGGCCATGACCTCGGCGATGTTCTGCTTCCAGATGGAGTTGGCAAAGTGCATGGCCAGGTATTTGGCCGGGCGGCCGGTGGCCTTGGTGAAGCTGGAGGGCAGCAGCGAGGAGGAGTTGGTGGCGAGGATGGTCTTCTCCGGCAGCAGCGGCGCCAGCTTGGCGAAGAACGCCGTCTTTTCCTCCTGCACCTCGGCCATGGATTCCACCACGATATCCGCGTCCTCCACCGCCTTGGCCAGGTCCAGCTCCAGCTTGATGCTTTTATGCGCCGCCTCGGTCTTCTCCGCGCAGGCCGCGGGGTCGAAGGCGTCAAAATCCGCGATGCCGCGGCACCAAACGGGGTCCACGGGACTTTTCGCCGTCTTCATGGCTTCGATGGCTTCCAGATACGTGGTTTTCAGCTTGTCCAGCTTGGGCTGCGTGCGGCCGATGCTGCCCTCGCTGCGGAGCCAGATCGTCACGTCGAAGCCGCAGTAGGCCGCCTGGAACGCGATCTGCGAGCCCAGGACGCCGCCGCCGGCTACGACGACCTTTTTCACTTCCATGATGATTCCCCCTGTCCTTTTTCTTTCGGATCATACCATTGTGTAAATGGATTGAATCTGCTATGATCCCGTTATCGGTATCATAGCAAGCGCCCTGCCGCTTTTCAAGCAAGGGGGGCGCAAGTGTTACAAAGGGAGGGATTTGTATCATGCCGCGAAAGAGCGAGACGGAGACGGCGGACTATATCACCACGGCGCTCCTCCTTCTGATGGAGAAAAAGGCTTTTTCCCGTATCACCGTCACGGAGGTCTGTGAAAAGGCCGGGGTATCCCGGATGTCCTTTTATCGCTGTTTTCCCTCCAGGCTGGACATTCTGCGCCGCAAATGCGCCGCCATCACCGACGAGTTCCTGCAGCGCTCCGGTCTCAGCTTTCAGCGGGACCCGCTGCAGCAGTATCTCATCACCCTGTTCACCCACCTCTATCAGCACAGGGATCTGATCGAGCTGCTCCGGCGCTCCGATCTGCTGTACATCATCAAGGACGACATCACCCGGGTCTTCCTTTCTCTCTACGAAAACGTCTACGGGGAATACAAGGCGCGCTTCATCTCCGGCGGGCTGTTCGACGTTTTCTGCCTGTGGGTGCAAAACGGCTTCCGGGAAACGCCGGAGGAGCTGGCCCTGCAGCTGCGGCATATGCTGGAGCAATAAA
Organism: Oscillospiraceae bacterium; assembly: GCA_017455685.1. GTDB lineage: Bacteria > Bacillota > Clostridia > Oscillospirales > Oscillospiraceae > Apopatocola. The sequence continues at coordinate 18,524 of JAFSZH010000057.1, read as the reverse complement.
GACGACCCCCGGGGAAAGGGTCTTTCCCCGGGGGTCGTCTTATTCTCTTTGCCGTCACGCCTCGGCGCGGATGATCTTCTCCGCGTCCGGGCCCAGACTTTCTTTGGCGTGTTTGAGAGCCATGCGCGCCCATTTCCCGGTGCTGTACCGGAGCAGCATCAGCAGCGTCCGGAAGCTCTGATCCACCAGCATGGCGGTCCACGCGCCCCACAGTCCCCAGTGGAACACCCGGATCGTCAGCAGGGCCAGGCCGCCGCGGCACAGCAGAACGGTGCTGGCGGTGGCGATGGCGGCGTAGCGGGTATCCCCCGCGCCCCGGAGCCCGCCGGAGATGATGAGCTGCTCCGCCTGGACCGGCTGGACAAAGCCGATGAGGATCAGCACCGCCGATCCGGCGGCGATGACCTCCGGGTTGGTATTGTAGATCCCCACGATGGCCTCCCGGAAGATGATCGCAAGGACGCCCGTGCCGGCGGCCACGCAGAACCCGATGATCCGGGTGACGCGCATGTAGATCACCGCCATGTCGTAGCGGAACTTGCCCAGGCTCTGGCCCAGAAGAGTGGTGGCGGACACGGCGAAGGCCTGACCGATCATAAGGCTCATGGCCTGGATGTTCAGACACACGTTGTGAGTGGCGAACAGGAGCGTACCCAGCCCGGACACGGCGCGGGTGAAGATGATGGCGCCGGTGCGCATGAACGCCTGTTCCAGCATGGCGGGAAAGCCGATGCGGACGATATCCTTCATGATCCCCGCATCAAAGTCGTAATGCCGGCGGAAGTCGATGCCCACGTAGCGTTTTTCGCCCCAGACGGACCAGACGGCGATGACGCAGGCGACGCACTGGCCGATATCCGTGGCCCAGGACGCGCCCTCCACGCCCATGGCGGGGCAGCCGAACTTTCCGTAGATCATGATGTAATTGAAGATCACGTTGACCACGTTGGCCGCAGTGTTGTAGAACATGGGTACCCGGGAATCGCCGATGCCCCGGAGCGCGGCGGTGATGGTGAAGGTGAACATCAGCGGGATAAAGCCGTAGAGCTGGATGTTCAGATAGCTGACGCCCAGCTGCATGGTCTCCTCGTCGATGGCGGCGTTTTTTCCGCCGCTCATGAGCCGGATGAGGAAAGAGGAGGTCGCCCTGCCCAGAGCCAGGAAGATCACGCCCACCACCAGATTCATCATCAGTGCCTGGCGGAACACCTGGTTGGCCTTGTCCCGGTTTTTCTGCCCCCGGTAACGGGCGATGACGGCGGTGGCGCCCACGTTCAGCGCCATGACCATGATCATCAGCAGGAACTTGGGCTGCAGGGCAAGACCCACGGCGCTCAGCGCCCGGACCCCGGCCTCCCCGGGGATGCGGCCCACCATGATCTGGTCGGCCATGCTTGTGAGCTGAGCCAGCACCAGTTCCAGCAGACTGGGCCAGGCGATGACCAGCACGTCCCGGATCAGCTCCCGCCTGCGGACGCCCTCGGGGATGGCGACCTTTTCCTTCCGCTCCACCACGTTTTCGGGGGTGTAGTCCCCGTAGGGCAGCCGGTCCAGGGTGGTGCGGACGATTTTTGTTTTCTTTGTTTCTTCCATGAAAGCGCCGCCTTCGTGCCGGGGTCCGGTCTTTTTCAAATGCCCGGGCTGATCCAATCGTATCACCCCGGGCATCGGTTTTCAATAAGAAAAGCGACGGGAGAACAATGGATCATCGTTCTCCCGCCGCAGGAGATCTGAGCAACTTCGGAAAGGGGAAAAGGAGGAACAGAAATCGGTTCAGATCTCGGCGATGGCTTCGATTTCGCAGAGGACGCCCTTGGGGAGCGCTCTGGCCGCCACGCAGCTGCGGGCGGGCTTGCTGACGAAATATTTGGCGTAGACTTCATTGAATGCGGCAAAGTCGTTCATGTCCTGCAGGAAGCACGTGGTCTTCACCACGTTTTCCATGCCGGTGCCGGCGGCAGCCAGCACGGCGGCCACGTTTTTGCAGGACTGCTCCGCCTGGGCGGCAATGCCTTCCGGGATGCTGCCGGTGGCGGGGTCCACGGGGATCTGCCCGGAGCAGTAGGCCATGTTCCCGGAAACGATGCCCTGGGAATAGGGTCCGATGGCAGCGGGGGCTTTTTCGGTGCTGATAACGGTCATTGGTTTTCCCTCCTGTATGAGTTGTTATGATTCAGCGCTTGTTGTTGACGAGCAGCTCTCCGGCGCGGTAGACCTGCTCCACGTTTTCGACGTCTTCGATCCTCTCGGCGGGATCGCCCTTCACCAGCAGCAGGTCCGCGCAGAGGCCTTCCTTCACCAGGCCGATCTCGTCGGCCATATCCAGGATCTTCGCGCCGTTCTCCGTGGCGCACTGAATGGCTTCCAGCGGCGTCAGCCCCAGCTTTACAAAGGTCTCGATCTCGGAATAGATCGGCGTGATGAACATTTCCGGGAAGCAGATGTCCGTGCCGGTAGCCATGAGGATGCCGGCCTTGTAGTTCCGCAAGAAGTTCTTGTAGTAGGCCTCCACGGTCTCATCCAGAAAATCGATGCCCCGCTGCTCCGCTTTGGTGGGGTTGGGGGTGATGCGGCGCATATAGTCCGCGGCGTTGAGATAAACGAAAACGGTGGGGACCCAGGCCAGGCCTTTTTCAATGGCCTTGGCGCACAGCTCCTCGTCCAGGAAGCAGCCGTGCTCGATGGTGTCGAAGCCGGCCTCTACGGCGTAAGCCACGGATTCATATGTTCCTGCGTGGATGGCGCACTTGCGATGATAGCGGTGGACCTCGTCCGTCACGGCGCACAGCTCTTCCAGCGTATACTCGCTCATGCTGTCCCGGTGGCTGTTCATGACCTTGATCCAGTCGGCGCCCTCTTTGAAATTGTTCCGCACCGCCTGGCGCAGGTTCCAGGGACCGTCCACCTCGATCTTGGCCACCTCGCCGGTGGAGCCGTGACCGCCGGTGCGGGTCAGGGAGCGCTCACAGGTGATGTACCGGGGCCCTTTGATGTAGCCCTTGTGGTAGCCCTTGCGGACGGCCTCGCCGATGCCCTTGGCCTCGCCCACGCCCCGCAGGGTGGTGATGCCCACGGACAGGGCGTCCTGGAGCTGCTTGTAGACCAGCAGCATCAGATAGGCGGGGTTGGCCTGCATCTCGGCTTTTTCCGGCCGCTGATACAGCCCGGAGATATGTACGTGCATATCGATCAGTCCCGGCAGCAGCGTGCAGCCGTCACAGATCTCCGTCTCCGCCTCCGGGGCGATCCGCTGCAGTTCTTCCAGCGTCCCGACCTTTTTGATGCGGTCTCCGTCGATGAGGACGGCGCCGTCAGGGAGAACGGTGCTGCCGTCGCCGGTGATGATCCTGTCTGCTTTGATGATTTTCATGATCCGTATCCTCCTGTTTATGGCGTCAGATCCGAGAGAGCCGCCGCCAGATCCGCTGACGGCTCGATCCGATCCAAGTATACCACCCGGTCGTCCAGCGCGTCCATAAAATGATAGACGCCCTTCACCGCGATCTGGGCGATGATCCGTCCCTCCGCCGCCATTTCTTCGGCCAGGGCTTCCCGGGGCACGTTCTCCTCAGGAGCCAGGGGGTTCATGCTGCAGGTCGCCGCGAAGCCCATGGCTGTGTTGACGTCGTCCTCTCCGGCTCCCAGGGTCCGGCATACGGCCAGCACCGCCGCCATCAGCATACAATCGAAAAGGCTCTTTTCTCCCATGGCGGCGTACAGCCGACGGCCGACTTCCCATCCCGCCGCGGCAGCCGCGGCGTCCCCGGAAGCTCTGGCCGCGCAGCGGAGGATCTGTTCCTCCGGGCTGCGGGGCTTCGTCGTTCCGTCCAAAAGCGACCGGGCCAGCGCCATGCTCTCCGGCGGGAGTTCTTCCTCCCTGCGCGAGCAGATATACCGGCTGATCCGGGCCGTGTGGTCCGTGGGCACGCCGTGGCGGTTGTTGTGCAGCGACCGGGGCTTGGATGCCGAAGCCGCTCCGACCGGGTGACAAGGTCCCAGCACGATCCGGGAGACGTCGGGGCATTCCGCAATGCTCAGAAGGGCTTCCGCATCCCGGGCGGCGTCCTCCTGCGACATCCGGCGCTTCACCGACTGCCGGTACAGCCCGGCGGCCTCCTCCCGACTCCAGGGGTTCTTCGGATGGCCGGGGGGATAATGGGAGACGCCGATATAGACCGAGCCGTCCTCCGTCTCCACACGCACGGTCTTGGGGGGATATTCCCCCTGAAGGAACAGGGCGAAGCCACTGGTGGAGCTGTCCTCCGGTTCTCCGGAGGCCTCCACCTTTCCGGCCAGGGCCAGCATTTTTTCCTTATGAATGTTGTCCCGGCTGTACCAGCAGCTCCCGAAATCCGGCTGCGCCAGGGCGTTGGCCGCGGCGAACGGAACGTTGAGCACGATATCCGTGGGCGTCCAGTCTTTTTGGGGCAGCTTCATCCGCCCGGCGGTGCCGGGACAGACGACGATCCGCCGGATCTTTTCCGGGTCCGGCCCCCCGCCCGATTCCCGGCGAAGGTTCATGATCGCGTCGATGGGCGGCAGGATCCACATATTGCCCGGATAGTATTTGAGCATGGTGTCCAGGATATGGAACCGTGTCCCCAGGTCCTTTTCCAGCCACTCCGGTTTCCAAGCGGAGGTATAGCGGACGGCGAAGCGGCCGCAGTCGTCCAGCACGTCCCGGGGCAGCAGCCCGGGGTCCGTGTTCCGCACCGTTTCCAGGATCTTCACGGCAGTGTAGTTCCGCATCCCGTGCTCAAAGTGATAGCCGTTGGACATGGTGAAGTCGTGGAGCGCCGTGGGCAGCACCGCCGTCAGCGCGGCGAGGGACAGGGCGGCGTTGAACTCCTCCGCCGTGAAGCGGAGGACCCTGGCTCCCGCGGCGACGGCGGCGAAGATCTGCCAGCTCATCAGCCCCCAGCCGTTTTTCTTCTTTTCCTCCGGCGTGGGCTGCAGAGACATGGCGATGCGCTGATAGACGTCGTAAGCCGCCGTCACGGCGGTGATCAGCTCCCGGCCGCTGACGGCGTTTTCCCGGCCCAGCACCCAGGCCACCGGCACCGCGGCGGCGGAGGGGTGCCCCGTCCAGGAGCAGTCCTCCCAGTCCAGGGCGTCGGCCAGGACTCCGTCGACCAGTGCGGCGAAGGCCGGGGAAAAGGTCTCCTCCATGCCGAAGGCCGGACAGGGGCCCGGTTCCCGGCAGGGCAGCGACGCCAGCACGGCGGCCTCCTCCGTGTCCCCGGCGGCGATGGAGATGCCGACGATCTGGGTGATCATGCGCGCCGCCTGCTCAGACACTGCAGCGGGAAGATCCTCAAAGCGCAGGCCGGCGGCATATTCGGACAGGATTTGTGTGGTTCCCATTTCTTCTCCTGACAGGGCGGAAGGCGGACCGGACGGCATTCGCGCCGGCGGGCCGCCCTCCGTGCATGTTTATTCCGTAACCATGTGGCAGGCCACGAAGTGTCCCGGTTTGATCTCCCGCAGCTCAGGGCTCTGGGAATGGCACTTCTCCGTGGCGTAGGGGCAGCGCGGGGCGAACCGGCAGCCCGGCTTGGGGTTGATGGGCGAAGAGATCTCGCCCTTGAGGATCTCGTGCTTGCGCTCCACGTCCACGGCGGGAATGGGGATCGCCGAGAGCAGGGCCTTGGTGTAGGGATGCTTGTTGTTTTCAAACAGTTCCTTGGAGGGGCACTTTTCCACCATCTGGCCCAGATACATGACCAGGATATCGTCGGAAATGTGCTTGACCACCGACAGGTCGTGGGTGACGAAGATATAGGTCAATCCCTGGTTGTCCTGCAGGTCCATCAGCAGATTCAGGATCTGCGCCTGGATGGACACGTCCAGAGCGGAGACGGGCTCGTCGCACACGATGACCTTGGGCTCCAGGGCCAGGGCCCGGGCGATGCCGATCCGCTGGCGGCGTCCGCCGTCCAGCTCGTGGGGATACTGCAGCCCGACGCGCTCGGCCAGGCCCACAGTCTCCATCAGCTCGGAGACACGCTTCTCGTAGTCTTCCTTGTTTTTGAAGATCTTGTGGGTCTTCAGGGGCTCGCCGATCAGATCCCGGACGGTCATACGGGGGTCCAGAGAGGAATAGGGGTCCTGGAAGATCATCTGCATGTCGTTGCGCAGCTTTTTCAGTTCCGCGCTGTTCACACGGGTGATGTCGTTGCCCTCGAAGAAGATCTTGCCGTCCGTGGCCTCCAGCAGGTGGACGATCACCCGGCCCATGGTGGACTTGCCGCAGCCGGACTCGCCCACCACGCCCAGGGTTTTGCCCCGCTCGATGGTGAAGCTCACGTCGTCTACGGCGTGGAGCTTGCCGCCCGGCGTGTCGAAATACTTTTTCAGATTTTTAACTTCAAGAATGGTATCCATCGTCACACCTCTCCGTTGAAGGTCCTGACCGCGTAGTCACACTTGACCTGGTGGGTCTCGGTGAGATTCGTGGTCTCGCACTTTTTCTCCAGGCAGGCGTCGGTGCAGAAGGGGCACCGGGGCGCAAAGCTGCAGCCCACAGGGAGCTTGGTGGGGTCGGGCATCAGGCCTACGATGGGCTTGAGCCGGGGCTGATCCTCGTTCAGGCTGGGCAGGGACTCAAAGAGGCCCCGGGTGTAAGGATGGCAGCCGTGGTTGAAGATGTCCCGGGCGGTGCCGTACTCCACCACCTCGCCGGCGTACATGATGGCGACCTTTTCGCACATCTCCGCCACCACGCCGAAATCGTGGGTGATGAGGATCATGCTGGTGCCAAGCTGTTTTTTCAGGTTGTTCATCAGATCCAGCACCTGCATCTGGATGGTCACGTCCAGGGCGGTGGTGGGCTCGTCGGCGATCAGCAGCTCGGGCCGGCAGGCCAGCGCGATGGCGATGACCACCCGCTGCTTCATGCCGCCGGAGAACTGATGGGGATACTCGGAGGCGCGCTGGCCGGGGATGCCCACCATCTCCAGCAGCTCCTTGGCCTTCTGTCCGGCCTCCTTGGCGGAGACGTGCTGATGGAGACGCAGCACCTCGGCGATCTGGTCGCCCACGGTCATGACCGGGTTCAGCGCGGTCATGGGATCCTGGAAGATCATGGAGATCTTTTCGCCGCGGATCTTCTGCATGGCCTTCTTGTCCTTTTTCAGCAGATCCTCTCCTTCGAAGAGGATCTCGCCGCCGCGGATCTTGCCGGGCGGGTTGGGGATGATACCCATGACGCCCTTGGCCAGAGTGGTCTTGCCGGCGCCGGTCTCACCCACCAGGCCCAGGGTCTCTCCCTTGGCCAGGGTCAGGTTCACGTGGTTGACCGCCTCAACGGTCTCCTTTTCCACCACGTAGTGGATCGTAAGATCCTTGATCTCAAGAATGTTCTCAGCCATCTTACCGATCCTCCCTTATCAATGCTTCAGTTTCGGGTCGAGGGCGTCCCGCAGGCCGTCGCCCACCAGGTTCAGAGAGAACACGGTAAGCAGGATGGCCAGACCCGGGAACGCGCACATCCACCAGTAATCCCGCAGGTAGGCGCGGGAGGCGGAGAGCATGGCGCCCCATTCCGGGGTGGGGGGCTGGATGCCCAGGCCAAGGAAGCTCAGCGACGCGGCGGAGATGACCGACCGGCCCACGTTCAGCGTGGCCTGCACGATCATGGGGGCCAGGGAGTTGGGGATGATGTGCTTCATGATGATGACGAAGTCGCTGTCGCCCATGAGACGGGCGGCTTCCACGTACTCCTGCTCCTTGATGGACAGCACCGACGCCCGGACGACCCGGGCAAAGCCGGGGGCGTGGCCCAGGCCGATGGCGATCATCATGTTGTTCAGGCTCGGCCCCAGTGAGGCCGCGATGGCGACCGCCAGCACCATGCCGGGAATGGCCATCAGCACGTCCAGAAAACGCATGATCACGTTGTCCACCACGCCGCCGTAGAACGCGGCGATGGCGCCCAGGACGCCGCCGATCACGCAGGACACGGCCACGGAAATGAGGCCCACCTGCAGGGAGATCCGGGCTCCGTAGATCACGCGGCTGAAGATATCCCGGCCGAAGTTGTCCGTGCCGAAGGGGAACTGCAGGCAGGGGGCGATAAAGCGGGTCTGGCTGTTCTGCTCATCAATGCCGTAGGGAGCGATCACGGGAGCGAAGATGGCGCAGATGATCAGCAGGCACAGGATGATGATGCCCGTCACGGCCAGGCGGTTCTTGATGAACCGGTCCCATACGTTTCTCCAATAGCTTTTCTTCTTCATGGCGACCACCTCAGTTCTTCTTCTTGGCGTACATGGTCTTCATCTTGGGATCAATGTAGCAGTAGAGGATGTCCACCGCCAGGTTGACGAAGCTGAAGCACGCCGAGAGAAACAGCACCGTGCCCTGGACCACCGGATAGTCGCGGGCTTTGATGGCATCGATCATATATCTTCCTACGCCGGAGATGGAGAATACGGTCTCCACCAGCACCGAGCCGCCCAGCATCTGTCCGAACTGAATGCCCACGACGGTGATGATGGGGATCATGGCATTGTGGAGCGCGTGGCGCATGATGATCACAAATTCAGACTGGCCCTTGGACCGGGCCGTGTCGATATAGTCCTGCCGGATGACCTCCAGCATCTGGGACCGGGTGGTCCGCATGATGTTTGCCGCGGAAATAAAGCCCAGCGTGATGGCCGGAAGGATCCAGTACTGCGGGCCGTAGGTCCCCGAGGCGGGCAGCCAGCGCAGCTTGACCGAAAAGATCAGCACCAGCATCATGCCCAGCCAGAAGTTCGGCATGGCGACGCCCAGCAGACCGATCGCGGACGCCAGGTTGTCGAAGAGAGAATACTGCTTGACCGCGGAGATGACGCCCAGCACTACGCCCAGCACCACGGCCACCAGGGCGCTGAAGGCCGCCAGCTTGACCGTGTTCGGGAAGCGGACCAGGATCTCCGTGAGAACGTCCTTCTTGGTCTGATAGGACGTGCCGAAATCAAAGTGGATAACGATATTCTTGATGTAGTTGAAAAAGCGCACCAGGAACGGGTCGTTCAGGCCCATTTCCTCCCGGAACTGCTCGACCGCCTCCGCTGTGGCGGAGTCACCGAGAATGACCTTGGCGGGGTCGCCGGGGGTGATGTACATCAGCGTGAACACCACGAAGGCCACGCCGATCAGCACCGGGATCATCAGCAGCAGCCGTTTCAAAATATATTTCGCCATAATTTTTTCCCCTTTGCGAAACGATAGGTCTTCGCGATAATCGGATGCGGCCCGCCTCGTCATCGATATGCCGCGGCGGGCCGCCGAAAAAGTTGCTTACTGAGTCTTACTTGAGCACGTAGGTATCCTTGAAGTACTGGTAAGTAGAGGGATGCAGATCCAGGCCCTGGACCTTGGCGGTGGACAGGAACAGGGACTCATTGTTCAGCAGCGGCACCCAGGGGGCGTCGTTGATGGCGAACTGCTGGCACTCCTTGAGGAGCTCAAGGCGCTTGGCAGGATCGGTCTCCCGGTTGGCTTTCTCCAGGAGAGCGTCGAACTCGGGGTTGGAGTAGAAGGCGGTGTTGCTGGAGAAGGGGCTGGTGGAGGAGAAGTAGCGGAACAGGCCGTCGCCGGCGTCGCCGGTGGGCACGCCCAGGTTCATGATGTAGATATCAAGCTGCTTGTTCTCCAGATCCACCAGGAGGCTGGCCCACTCAACGACCTTGACCTGGGCGTTGAAGCCGCCGGCTCTCAGCTGGTTGGCAAGCGCCTCACCGGCGTCCATGAACAGCTGCTGGTCACGGACCCAGATGTAGGTGTCCAGGCCGTCGGGATAGCCGGCTTCGGCCAGCAGGGCCTTGGAGGTCTCGGGGTTGTAGTCGAGCAGCTCCACGTCGGGGGAGTAGCCGTACAGACTGTCGGAAACGATGCTGGTGGCGGGAGTGCCCTGGCCGCCCCAAACCATGGCAACGAAGTCTTCCCGGTTGACGCAGTGGCCCACGGCCTGGCGAACCAGAGGATTGTCGAAGGGGGCCTTGGTGCAGTTCATGCCGATGTAGGTCAGGAAGGTGGTGGTGGTGCGGTAGGTGTTCACGTTGGGATCGTCAACGTAGCGGTTGATGTCGGTGATGGACACGTCGTAGGCAATATCGACGCTGCCGGTCTCAACCTCGACCACGCGGCTGGAGGTCTCGGGGATGATGCGCAGGACCATGGTGTCGCAGCCGGCGCACTCGCCCCAGTAGTTTTCATTCTTCACGAGGGTGACGCTGTCGCCGTCGGCCCAGGCAGAGAACTTGTAGGGGCCGGTGCCGGGGCACTGGGTGGAGATCTGGTCATCAGCCAGACCGGTCACGACGGACTCCTCGGTGATGCCCACGCTGGGGTAGGCCAGGGTCTGCAGCACGGTGCCGGAGGGATACTTGAGGGCCAGCTCGTAGGTGTAGTCGTCGATGACCTTGCTGTTCTCCAGATCGAAGGCGGCCATGAACACGGTGGCGTAGTTGCCGTCATAGGCGCGCTGCAGGGAGTAGGCCACGTCGGAGGCCTTCATCTCGTTGCCGTCGGAGAACTTGACGCCCTGGCGGATGTGGAAGGTGTAGGAGCTGCCGTCTTCGCTGATTTCCCAGCTCTCGGCCAGGCAGGGCTCGATCTCCATGTTGGGGTTGATCAGAGTCAGGCCTTCATAGATCTGGCGGCGGACGGCCATGGAGGTGGCGTCGTTCTTGCCGTGGGGATCAATGGTGGTGGGGTTGCCGGGGATCGCGATGGTGAGGGTGTCCTTCTTCACCGGCTCGGCGGCAGCGGCACTGCCGGAGTTGGCGGAGCTGCTGGAGCTGCCGGAGTTGGCGGAGCTGCCGGAGCTGCTGGAACCGCCGCAGGCGCTGAGCGCAACGGCCACGACCAGAACCAGGCACAGCACCAGGCTGACTTTTTTCTGCCAGTTTTTCATGTTGTTCCTCCTTAATTAAATTGATTTCCCTTATGTTTTGCCCGCGATGCGGACGTTTCCTCTTACTGTTTTTCGCTGCAGATCTTCTTGAGGCCCGCTTCCAGCCGGTTCAGGCCCTCCTCCAGGATCTCGTGGCTGGTGGCCAGACAGATCCGGACGTGGCCCTCGGAGCCGGGGCCGAAGAACTTGTCCCCGCCGGGGACGATGCGCACCTTGAACTCGTCCTCCAGCCGGATGGTGAGCGCCTCGGAATTCATGCCGGTGCCGGTCACATCCGGGAACAGCACGAAGGTGGCCTGGGGCTTGTAGCAGGTGATGCCCGGCATAGCGGCGATCCGCTCCAGGGCGTAGTCCCGGTTCTGCTGGATGTGGGCCCGGAACGCGTCCACCCAGTAGTAACACTTGTCCAGACAGGCCTGGCCGGCCACCTGGGACAGGGAGGCGATGCCGCCCACGGTGCTCATGACCTCGCTGGCTTCCACCAGCTTTTCAAAGTTCTCCGGGTCGGTGCAGTAGGCGCAGCCGGAGCGGAGGCCCGCGATGCTGAAGCTCTTGGAAAACCCGAACACGGAAAGGGTCCGGCTGTTTCTCTCGTTGCCCAGAGCGTAAATGCTGGTGAACTCCGCGTCGTAGTAGACGATGTCGCTCCAGATCTCGTCGTTCATGATATAGAAGCCGTACTTCTCGGACAGGGAGAGGATGTGGTCCAGATCCTCCCGGGGATAGCACATGCCCAGGGGATTGTGGGGGTTGCACAGACCGAACATCTTGGTTTTGGGGGTGATGTAGCTCTCCAGGTCGGAGAAGTCGATCCGGCCGTCCACGATCTTCGTGGGGAAGAGGACGATCTTGGCGCCGGCGGCCTCCATGGTGGTCTTGAAAAGGAAGTCCACCGGGTCGCAGACCACCGCCTCGTCGCCGGGCTGGATGAACGCCCTGGCGATCACCGACATGGCCCGGGCCGCACTGTCCAGCGGCAGGATCAGGTCGGGGTCGATCTCCTCGCCCTTCCGGCGCTTGAGCGCGTTGGAAATGCTCTGGCGGAACTCGGGGAAGCCCAGCTTGGGGGTGTAAGAAAAATATCCTTTTTTGCTGTATTCCACGATGGCGTCCACGATCTCGGGAGCGCAGGGAAAGTCCGAATCCGCCGCCGTCAGGGGGATCACGCCCTCGGGCACCTCCGCCCAGCGCAGGTTGTAGGCCCGCTCTTTCAGCGTTTTATAATCCACGGTGTCCTGTGTAAATCTCACCACTGGTCTTCATCTCCCGTTCATCAATTCTTTTGCAAGACATATCGCTCATAATTGTAAACATCTTTACAATAACCATAATAGCATCATCCTTTACTTTGTCAACAAGTTTTTTTGTGATTCTCTGTAATTATTTGTGATTTTGTCAAAAAAATGACCAAGGTTTCCGGGCTCTCGGCTTTTGCAGGCCCGCGATACGCACGATTCGTAAATTAGTATCGCAGTTTACTATTTTTGTGCGTTCCTGGCAGCGTTCTCCCCTTTGCGCATTGACATTCCCCGGACGGCGTTGTAAACTGACAACGGTAAAGCAGCGTATTATTCATATAGGAAAGGGATTCAACGGAAATGGCACAGTCACACGGTTTTCGCGCGATCATCGATCATCTCTCCCGGGTACAAAAGATGGCGGATGCCGTTCCCCGGAACTATGGCATTGATACCCCTCTGAAGACCCATGAGATCCATCTGCTGGATCTGATCAATTCCAACCCCGACGCAAACCTGACGGAGCTTTCCGAGATGATGTGGACCAGCAAAATGGCCATTTCCAACCTGGCCCGCAAGCTGCAGGAGAAGAAGCTGCTGGTCATTACTCAGGGTGCTAACATGAAGGAGCTCAAATGCGAGCTCACCGAGCGGGGGCGGATCGCGGTGGATACCCATAACGCCTACCACCGGATGGAGCAGGTATACCTCAGCGAGCGCATGGCGCAGTACAGTGATGAGGACCTGGCTTTCGTCACCCGGGTGCTGTCCGACTACGCCCAGTATCTGGAGGCCTATGCCAAGGACTCCACCATCCTCTGATCCCCTGCCGTCCTCTCTTTGACCTCGGCGTTCAGCGTAAACACAAGGAACCCCCGCGGCACTGCCGCGGGGGTCCTTCCCTGTTTATCCGGTTTTTATCCGCCGTAATGGGTCACGGTGACGCCCGGCTGGCTTGCGCCCCGGGTATACTTCCAGTCGAAGGTGTAGCCGGATTCGTTGCCACGGACGTCCACCGCAGTGACGGTGAGGGTCCAGGTACCGGGGCCCACGCCCCGGATCTCAAAGGCGCCGTAGCCGTTGCCGCTGTAAAAATCCTCCCGGACGGTGCCGATCTCGGAGGTGAGCCGTACCCGGAACCCGTCCACGGCCACGTTGTCGGATGCTTTGGCGGTAAGCACGAAGCCGTCCTCCCCGATGTCGGACACGGTCAGGCACCGGAGCTCGGGGGCGGTGGTGTCGTGGTAGACAGTGCCGGGGGAATAGAGCTCGCTCTCGTTGCCGGCCGCGTCGCAGGCGGCCGCCCGGACCTCATAGTTCCCCTGGGTCCACAGATCCACGTCCAGCTCCGTCTCCCCGGAGAGGGTGGCGTTGTAGTAGCGGGTGACCCATTCCTCCTGGCCCTCCAGCCGGGTGTCCACCCGGTAGGCGTTGAGCCGCTGGTCGTCCCGGCCGGACACCAGGATGCGGAAGCCCTTCGTGTGGGACTGGGTGATCTCCGCCCGGATCAGCACCGGGGAAACGGCGTCCTGCACCGGCTCCTTCTCCGGCATCAGCCTGGCCAGCGTGCCGCCGCCGCAGATGCCGTCCGCCGCCAGGCCGTTCTGCGCCTGGAACTCCCGCATGGCGGCGTGGGTGTGGGTGCAGTAATACCCGGTCACATATTTGGCGTCCAGCAGGCCCAGCTGGCACAACCGGATCTGCAGCACGGCGACGCCCGCGCCCAGATACAGGCTCCACCCGCCGTCCATGTTCCAGCCCAGGATGGCGGGATTGTAGTACATACCGTAGACGGTCTCGAAGCCCGAGGCGAAGGCCGCGTCGTAGTTCCCCAGGCCCAGCATGGCCGGGGCGCTGGTGATGTGCCAGGCCTCCCCGGCGGAGGAGGCGGTGGGCTGCAGGGGCTTGTAAATGCCGTAATCGGCCATGTCGTACTTGACGCCGTTGTACTCATAGACGGTGGCGAAGTTGGTGGCGATCCAGTAGTTGGACAGGTCCACCGCCGTGCCGGAGTTGTGGGAGCTGCAGCCGGGTCTGGCATAGTAGTTGCCCACCCAGCCGTTATCCCACAGCCGCAGGGCCGCCCGGTAAAAGATGTCCAGATCCAGCGCCTGCAGGTCGTAGGCGCGCAGATCGATGGAATACCGGTCCGGCCAGCCGGGGGCGTTCTCCGCGTTCCACCAGAAATCCACCACGTTCCGCCCGTTCCAGGTCATGGCTTTCCGGTAAGGGCCGGTGTAGCGGTTGTAGTCGTGCAGGCCCAGGGCCTCCTGATAGCAGGCGGGGCGGAAAGCGTTGGTGACCACCAGCTTCTCCCCGCCGTGGCCCGTGTCCCTGGCAAAGGTGGCCAGACCGATAATCAGCGCCGGGTCCGTGCCCGCCAAAATGGCCTGCCGGGCCTCGCCCAGCTTCGTCACCGGGTCCAGGCCGAACTTGCTGCACCAGTTGGTGGCCGCCGTATCGAAGTCGAAACAGGCCACTGCCGCCTCGTAGGACATGAAGTTGACCGGCGGCTTTGTCTCCCCGGTCCCGGAAGCCCGGACGGGGACGGAAAGGGCGCAGAATGAGAGCAGTACGCACAGCAGCAGCGCCGCGGCAGACCGCCATCCTCTCTTCACGTCCATCGCCTCCCTTTCAGGAAAATAATACTCAATTTTCCCCGGTTCGTCAACACTGACAGGTTGAAGCGGGGCCCTCCGCTGTGGTAAAATACCAGAAAGGAAGTGAGAGACTTGACCGTACCCCCCTGCGTGGCCGCGGTGCTGGAGGCCCTGGAGGCCGCCGGCTGGGAGAGCTACGCCGTGGGGGGCTGCGTGCGGGATTCCCTGTTGGGGATCGAGCCTCACGACTGGGACGTGACCACCGCCGCCCGGCCCGAGCAGGTCGAAGCCGTGTTCGCCGGGGAGCGCATCATCGAGACCGGGCTGCAGCACGGCACCGTCACCCTGCTCACCGGGGACGGCCCGGTGGAGATCACCACCTTCCGCACGGAGGGGAGCTACTCCGACAGCCGCCACCCGGACAGTGTGGCGTTCGTATCGGACCTCCGGGAGGACCTGCGGCGCCGGGATTTCACCGTCAACGCCATGGCGTATTCCCCCCGCCGGGGCCTGCGGGACGAGTTCGGCGGCCGGGAGGACCTGCGCCGGGGCGTGATCCGCTGCGTGGGCCGCCCCGACGACCGGTTCCGGGAGGACGCCCTGCGCATCCTGCGCTGCCTGCGCTTTGCCGCCCGCTTTGACTTCCAGATCGAGCCGAACACCGCCCGGGCCATGCTGGAGCACCGCGCTCTGCTGGACAGGATCTCCCCGGAGCGCATTCTCAGCGAGCTGAAGGGGATCCTCGCCGCCCCGGGGGCGGGCCGGATGATGCTGCTCTACCCGGAGGTCTTTCTCGCCGCCGTGCCGGAAATGGCCCCCTGCGTGGGCTTCGACCAGCGGCGGCCGGACGCCCATCAGTACGACGTGTGGGGCCATACGGCCCACGCGGTGGACGCCATCGAGCCGGACACCATCCTGCGGCTGACCATGTTCTTCCACGACTGCGCCAAGCCCGCCGCCTTCGTCTGGGACGAGGAAAAGCAGAAGGGGCAGTTCTGGGGCCATTCCCGGATGAGCGCGGAGATGGCGGACGGCATCCTGCGGCGGCTCCGCTGCGACAACGGCACCCGGGAAACGGTGTGCCTGCTGGTGGACAACCACGGGATGCTGGACGGCCACGGCAAGCGGGCCATGGCCCGGCTGACCGCCCGGCTGGGAGAGGAAAACGTGCGGCGGCTCTTCGCCGTGTGCCGGGCGGACGCCAAAGCCCACACCCCGGCGGTGTGCCGGAAGCGTCTGGCCATGCTGGACGGGGATGAACAGGCCTTTGAGGAGCTGCTCTCCGAGGGACGGTGTCTGAAGATCGCCGACCTCTCCGTCGGAGGCGGCGAGCTGCTCTCGCTGGGGTACGTCCCCGGCCCGGCGGTGGGAAAAGCGTTGAAAACGTTGCTCGGCGAAGTGGTGGACGGGGAGTTGGAAAACGACCCCGCCGCCCTGCTCCGCCGGGCCGAGGAATTGAGGGAGGGAACTGAAAATGTCTGAATCGGTAAAAATCACGTGGCTGGGGCATTCCTGCTTCAAAATGGAATACGCCGGCTGGTCTCTTGTGACAGACCCCTACGCCGACGGCAGCGTGCCCGGTCTGGGCCCCGTGCGGGAGACCGCCGGGGCGGTGTACTGCTCCCACGGCCACAGCGACCATAACGCCCGGGAGAACGTGACGCTGGACGGCCGGGAGCCTCCGGAGGATTTCTCCGTAGAGACTTTTTCCTGCCCCCACGACGACGAGGGCGGCGCCCACCGGGGCGACAATCTCATCCACGTCTTCACCTTCGGCGCTCTGCGGGTGGTCCACATGGGCGACGCGGGTTGCTTCCCCGCGCCTCAGGTGATGGAAAAGCTCCGGGGCGCGGACCTGATGCTGGTCCCCGTGGGCGGCTACTATACCGTGGACAGCGGCACCGCCCGGGAGATCGTGCAGGCTGCGGGGCCCCGGGTCACGGTACCCATGCACTACCGGAGCGAGAACCCGGCCTTCGGCTACGACGTGCTCTCCACGGTGGAGCTGTTCGCCGCCTTCTTCGACCCGGAGGAAGTGATCCGGCCGGAGATGGCCTCTCTGGAGCTGACGGAAACCGGACCGGCGGGGGTCGTGATCCTGACCCCCCGGCTGGCAGAGAAATAAACACCGACAAACAACGCTGCGAACGGAGGAGAAGTCATGTTCTACGAACCGAGTAAAAACGATCACGGGCTCAAGCGCCCGCCATTCAAAAGCATCGCCGTCCCCCGGCCCATCGCCTGGATCTCCACCCTCAGCGAAGACGGGGTCCCCAACCTTGCCCCCTTCAGCCAGTTCTCCAACCTGGGCTTCGAGCCGCCCTACATCATGCTGACCATCAACCAGCATGGCAAAAAGAAGGACACCGTGGTGAACATCGAGCGCACCGGGGAATTCGTGCACAACATGGTGCCCCTGGAGCTGATCGAGCAGATGAACATCACCGGCGGTACCTTCCCGCCGGAGGTGGACGAGTTCGAGCTGGCCGGGCTGACCAAGGCCCCCGCCAGGCTGGTGAAGCCCTATCTGGTGGCGGAGTCCCCCGTGCAGCTGGAGTGCAAATACGTCCAGACGGTGCATCTGCCCGCCGGCGGCGCCAACGCCATCGACATCATCATCGGTCTGGTGGTGGGCGTACACATCAAGGACGAATTCATCCGGGAGGACGGGAAGCTGGATATCGAGCGGATCCGTCCGGTGGCCCGGATGGGATACAGCGATTACACCACCGTGGACAAGGTGTTCGAGATGCAGGCGTACAGCGCCGGCTCCGGCGCCAACGTGGCCCTGGAGGGCATCACGGGCGTTTATAAGTAAAGATCAAAAAAGAGGGCTGCGCGCTTTGAGCGTGCAGTCCTCTTTTTTGTGGGGTCACTTCACGATGTAGCAGTAATTTTCCTTCCGGGGCCTGGCCGCGGGGGCCTCGGCCGCGGGATAGCCCAGGGCGACGGAGCCCACGCCCCGCCAGGCGCCTTCCACGCCCCAGCGCTTGAGCATGTCCCGGCCCTCGTTGGTCTCGAACATGAACTGGGGCCGGTTGATCCAGCAGGCCCCCAGGCCCACGGCGTAGGCCGCGTTGCACAGGTTGGTCAGCACCGCCGCGCCGTCCAGATCGCCCAGATAGCCGCCCGCGGGCACCAGCACCAGCAGCACGGTGGGCGCGCCGTAGTAAGGATTCTGCCCCGGTCCGAATCTGGCGTTCAGGGCGTTCACCGCCGCCACCTCCTCCGGGTTCTGCACGGCGATGATGATGGGGCTCTGGGCCCCCTTGGCGGTGGGGGCGTAGGTGCCGGCCTTGAGCACCAGGGCCAGCTCCTCGTCGGTGATCTGCTCGGGCTTGAAAGAGCGGATGCTTCGGCGTTCCAGCAGTCCGTTGTACATGGCTTCGTTCACGGTTTTTGCCTCCTTTGGATAGTGGGGTTTATTTCAGCGCCGCGAGCAGGGCGTCCACGCGGTCCGTCCGCTCCCAGGCCACGTCCAGATCCTCCCGTCCCATGTGGCCGTAGGCCGCCAGAGGCCGGTAGATGGGTCTTTTCAGTTCCAGATCCCGGATAATGGCGGTGGGCCGCAGGTCAAAGACCTGCTTCACCGCTTTTTCCAGCTTTTCATCGGACGTCTTGCCGGTGCCGAAGGTGGTCACGTTAACGCTCACGGGCTCCGCCACGCCGATGGCGTAGGCGATCTGCACCTGGCACCGCTCCGCCAGCCCGGCGGCGACGATGTTCTTGGCTACCCACCGGGCGGCGTAGGCGCCGGAGCGGTCCACCTTGGTGGGGTCCTTG
>JAFSZH010000056.1 GCA_017455685.1 Oscillospiraceae bacterium | reverse complement strand
TCGGTTTCGCTGTCGCCGGCGCTTCCGTCTGCTTTGCTGGCGCTTCCGTCTGCTCTGTCGGCGCTTCCGTCTGCTCAGTCGGCGCTTCCGTTTGCTTCGCCGGCGCGTCCGTCTGCTCTGTCGGCGCGTCCGTTGGCGTCGCCGGCGCTTCCGTCTGCTTCGCCGGCGCTTCCGTCTGCTCCGCCGGCGCTTCCGTCTGCTCTGTCGGCGCTTCCGTTTGCTCCGCCGGCGCTTCCGTCTGCTCCGCCGGCGTCGGTGTCGGCGTCGCGGGCACGGCAGTGGGCGCCTCTGACTGAACTGTGGGAAGTTCTTCCTGCTGTGCCGGCTCCTCTCCCCCGTCTCTCATGGTAAATATCAGAATGCCGACCGCGAGTAGCAGGATTGCCGCAAATCCGATCAACAGCGGTGTTTTTTCCTTTTTCCTCCGTGAGACCCCTGATCGGTACGGCGTTCGGCGTCTTTGCCGACTCTTCCGGTTTTTTTCGTACCATTCGTACGGTCCAACGTTTTGACATTCTGTTTTTCTTGCGCTCTCTTCACGAAGGGCTGCTCCCGCTCCGCGGCATCCAGCTCCGCCAGCAGCGCCGGAATGTCCTGTATCCGCTCCTCCGGGCGAAGCGCCATCCCGTGCAGCAGAACCTCCGCCGCCCGCGGCGGGATAACGTCCGGTATCGTCAGTTCCTTTCCCAGCACGCGCTCCATCGCTTCGGGAACCAGTTGGCCGGTGACGCACCAGCAAATCGTGGCGCAGAGGGCGTAGACGTCCGTCCAGGGGCCGATGGAGGAACCGCTGGTGTATTGCTCCGGTGGGCTGAAGCCGCGTTTCATCACCGGGGTCGTGGACTGGGAGCCCGCTGTTTGTCCCGCACCAAGGTCCTTCGCCGCCCCCAGGTCCAGCAGCCAGATCTCCCCCTCGCGGTCAAGCATGAGGTTGTCCGGGCTGATGTCCCGGTGAATCATGCCGCGTCGGTGCGCTTTGTCCAGGGCGGTCATCACCGGGCGCAGGGTGCCGACACTTCTATATAGGACATCGGCCCGGTTTTCAGCAGGCGGTCCCGCAGGGTTTCGCCCTCCAGAAAATCCATGATGATGTAGGCCGTGTCGTTCTCAAAGAACACCTCACGGACCTCCACGACGTTCGGGATGGAGTGGACCTTTGCCATCTTCCGGGCTTCTCTCACGAAGCTCTCCTTGCCGCTCTCTTTCTCTGCAGAAGTGCCGTGCCATTGCAGAGAAGAGCCCGTCTGGGAGCGGGACGCCATATGGACCGGATAATACTCTTTGATGGCGACCTTCATCTCCAGGGCCAAGTCATAGCCCGCGTAGGTGATCCCGAAGCCGCCCTGGCCCAGCACCCTGCCGACCAGGTATTTCCCGCTGTGCAGCCAGGAGCCGGGAGAAAGTGCAAAAGGTGGTCCTGTGTTCTTTTCCGGATCGTACCCGCACCGCGGGCAGATCCGCTCTTCCGCGGAGAGCGGATGGAAGCAATTGCTGCAATAAAGCGCCATAAAACCGTTTCATTCCCTTTTTCTTATTTCAGGGGTTATACAAAAATATTACACAGCACCCCCGCTTTGGATTTCAAGATGCATTGTAACAAAATACGAAAAAACCCGCATCCGCCGTGCCAAACCGAAAGGCGCGGCGGATACGGGAGTGATTTGCAGCGGTACGGATAACGGTACGCTTTGGAGGACCCGCGGCTGAACTGAGCTAACTCAGGTCAGGTGAAATATTTTTTCCTTTGGTATAGACAGACTCAATATAAACGCAGGAACGGCTTTCATCGATCCGATAAAGCACGATGTCATTTCGGGAAAGGAACAGACGGATGCATTTCCTTTTCCCGTAAGAAGAGGGATAGATTTGGTATTTTTGCGGAAACGAAGATAAAGCATCCTGGATTTCGGCACGAAGCCGCTCGTACCAAGTCCCTGCTAAATCGGGATCGGCTAATTGCCGTGTGATATAATCCGCTTTTTCTTCCAATTGCTGCGCGGCGGTTTCCGTGTATATGATGTTATACCGCTTTATCTCTTCCACGGTCAAGTAACTCCCTGATCCTCCGGTCCAGCATATCCTGTGAAATCACGCGGCCCTCGGCAATATCCGTTTCGCTTTTTTCAAGAGCGTTATTGATCTCCGTACCGGTCAGCTCGTCCCAGGACCGTAACGACGGCAAAAACGGCATACGTCCTTCCCGAACACTCTGCTTTGCAAAAATCCTGACCGCTTCCGAAAAGGAGGTTCCCAAACTGCGATAGAGTTCCTCTACCTGCGCTTTAAGTTCACCATCCATTCTTATCTGGCAGGTTGCTTCCATGGCCATATTTTTCGCCCCCCTTGCAATGCGATTGTACTACGGGAAAACGCTTCTGTCAAGTATCAGACAGACTTGTCGTTTTCCATTAAACCGCTACCGCTCCTCGCGGAAGTAGGCGATGCCCAGACTCTCAGGGGGCTGGTTCTCCTTCTTGTTGCGCACGCTGGTGAGCACCAGGACGATGAGGGTCATGACGTAGGGGAGCATCTTGTACAGCTCCTTTACCGCTCCCACGCCGCCGGTGGGCAGGATGTTGTTGATGCTGAGGATGTAGACCCCGCCGTAGAGGAAAGAGGCCAGGACGCCGATGTCGGGCCGCCAGATGGTGAAGATGACCAAGGCGATGGCAAGCCAGCCGCGGTCGCCGAAGGCGTCATTGGACCAGACGCCGCTGGCGTAGTCCATGACGTAGTACAGGCCGCCCAGCCCGGCGATCATGCTGCCCAGGCAGGTGGCGCAGTACTTGTAGCGGTTCACGTCGATGCCCGCCGCGTCCGCGGTGGCGGGGTTCTCGCCCACGGCCCGGAGGTGGAGGCCCACCCGGGTCCTTTTCAGCACCCAGGCGGCGGCCAGGGAGACGGCGACGGCAACATAGGCCAGAAAGCCGTAGCTTAAAAACACGGTGCCGAACCAGCCGAGGTTGGCGGCAAAGGGCAGGCTTTTGCGGAAGAAGCCGCTGGTGGCGGAGAGGGTGATGCTGGCCACCTGGCTGCCGGAGAGCTTGATGAGGCTGCCGCCGAAGAAGTTGCCGAAGCCCACGCCGAAGGTGGTGATGGCAAGACCCGTCACGTTCTGGTTGGCCCGGAGGGTGACGGTGAGGAAGCAGTAAATGAGGCCCATGATGAAAGAGCCCAGCAGGCAGGAGCACAGGGGGATGGCGATTGCGGGAAAGGCGCGGATGGCATCGGGGCTCGTCAGGGACTGCTCGTAGAGGAAAGCCCCGATGACCCCGCTGATGCCGCCCACGTACATGATGCCGGGAATACCCAGGTTCAGGTTGCCGGATTTCTCCGTCAGGGTCTCGCCGGTGCTGCCGAGCAGCAGGGGGATGCCCTGCTGCACCGCCCGGGAGAGGTAAAACGCCAGATCAAGCATTGGTCTTCTCCTCCTTTTCTCCGCCCCGGCTGAGGTTCAGCTTGTAGGTGACAAAGAACTCGCTGCCGATGATGAAAAACAGGATGATGCCCGTCAGGATGTCGGCAAAGGCCTCGTTGAGCTGGAACTGGGAGGAGATCTCCCCCGCGCCCCGCTCCAGGAACACCAGCAAAAAGCTGGTCAGCACCATGAACAGGGGGTTGAACTTTGCAAGCCACGAGACCATGACGGCGGTGAAGCCCCGGCCGCCGGTGATGGTGGTGGTGATCGTGTGGTCCGTGCCGCCCACCAGCAGCAGCCCGGCCACGCCGCACAGCGCGCCGGAGAGGACCATGGTGCGGACGATGACCTTTTCCACCTTGATGCCCACATAGCGGGCGGTGCGGACGGACTCGCCCACCACGCTCAGCTCATAGCCGTGCTTGCTCCAGCGCAGGTAGGCGTAGACCCCGGCGGTCAGCACCGCGACGACCACGATGTTGAGCAGGTATTTCTGTCCCCCCAGCTCCGGCAGCCAGCCGGCCCGGGTGGAGGAGTTGATGATGCCCACGATGCCGCTGCCCTTGCGGTCCCAGACGTTGCAGCAGTAGCTGACGAGCTGGATGGCCACATAGTTCATCATCAGCGTGAACAGCGTCTCGTTGGTGCCCCACTTCGCCTTGCACAGAGCGGGGATGGCCCCCCAGATTGCCCCGGCCAGGATGCTGGTAAAAATCATTACCAGAATCAGCAGAGGATTGGGCAGCGCCGTCCCCAGCAAGATCATGCAGGCCGCGGCGGCCAGACCGCCCATCAGCACCTGGCCCTCGCCGCCGATGTTCCAGAAGCGCATCCGGAACGCGGGCGTCACCGCCAGGGAGACGCACAGCAGCATGGCCAGCTCCTGCAGCAGCACCCAGAAGCGCCGGGCGGAGCCGAAGGAGCCGTAGAGGATCGTGGAGTAGACCGCGATGGGGTTCAGCCCCGTGGTCAGCGTGGTCACCAGGGCGCAGACCACCAGGGCCAGCGCCACGGCGATCACCCGGACGCCCCAGGATACGTACCAGGGCAGGGCGGCCCGGCGGGTGATGTGGACAAGGGGCAGCCTTGCCCCGGCCTTTTTTTCGCTCATGCCGTCTTTCCCCCTCCCAGGCGGGTCATCAGCATACCCACCTCGCGCTTGCTGGTGCTTCTGCCGTCCACGATGCCGCTGACCTTGCCGCCGCAGAGCACCAGGATGCGGTCAGAAAGCTCCAGCAGCACGTCCAGGTCCTCGCCCACGTAGATTACGGCCACGCCCTTTTCCTTTTGCAGGTTGATCATGTCATAGATGGTGTAGCTCGCTCCAATGTCCAGGCCGCGGACCGCGTAGGCGGTCAGCAGCACAGTGGGGGCGGAGGCGATTTCCCTGCCCACCAGCACCTTCTGCACGTTTCCGCCGGAGAGCTTGCGCACCTGGGTGGAGACGCCGGGGGTGTTCACGCTCAGCTCCTGCACCACCCACTCCGCCCGGTGGAGGGGAAATCTGCGGTCCAGGAAAGGGCTTGCGCCCCGGCGGTAGGAGCGCAGCATCATGTTGTCCGTCAAATCCATGCTGCCAACAAGGCCCATGCCCAGCCGGTCCTCCGGCACGAAGGACAGGCTCACGCCCTTGGCGGCGATGGCCAGGGGGGCCAGGCCCAGCAGCCCGGTCCGGCTGCCGTCGTCCTCCACATAGCTGACGGAGCCCTTTTCTACCACCTGCAAGCCCGCGATGGCCTCCAGCAGCTCCTTCTGGCCGGAGCCGGAGATGCCCGCCACGCCCAAAATCTCGCCGCTGCGGGCGGTGAAGGTGACGCCGTCCAGCTTCAGAATGCCGTCCACGCTGCGGACGGTCAGGTCCTTGACCTCGATCCGGGGCTTGGGATCCACCGGCTCGGGGCGCTCCAGGTTCAGCTTGACGGCGTGGCCCACCATCATGTTGGTCATCTCCTGGGCGTCGGTCTCCTTCGTCAGCATGTCGCCCACGAAGCGGCCCTGCCGCAGCACCGCCACGCGGTCTGAGAGGTCCTCCACCTCGTGCATCTTGTGGGTGATGATGACCACCGCCTTGCCGTCTGCACGCATGTTCCGCAGCACGGCGAAGAGCTTGTCCGTCTCCTGGGGGGTCAGCACCGCCGTGGGCTCGTCCAGGATCAGGATGTCCGCGCCGCGGTAGAGCACCTTGACGATCTCCACGGTCTGCTTCTGGCTGACGGACATGCTGTACACCTTCTGCCAGGGGTCCACCTCAAAGCCGTAGGCGTCGCAGATGCTTTTCACCTTTTCCGCCACGGCGTTCATGTCCAGCCGCCCCTTCTCGTGCAGGCCAAGCACGATGTTCTCCGCCGCAGAGAACACGTCCACCAGCTTGAAATGCTGGTGGATCATGCCGATGCCCTGGTCGAAGGCGTCCTTGGGCGAGCGGATGACCACCTCCCGGCCATCCACGAAGATCTGTCCCTCGTCGGGAAAGTAGATGCCGGACAGCATGTTCATCAGCGTGGTCTTGCCGCTGCCGTTTTCCCCCAGCAGCGCCAGGATCTCCCCCCGGTAGATGTCCAGCCAGACCTTGTCGTTGGCCTTGACCGGGCCGAAGGATTTGCTGATGTTCCGCATCTGTACGGCCGCGCGTTTTTCTTCCATAGGCTCCGCCCCTTTTCTTTGTCTCTGTCTCTAAGGAAACGCTGATTAAAGCAACGTGCGCGGATGGCGAACAAATTTTGTGTCCGCCAAGGCGACAAAAACGCAGGAATACTTGGTGTATTTCAAGTTTTTGGCAACGCAGGCGGGCGCAAAATTTGCCGCCAAACGTGCGCGGGGATTTATTCAGCGTTTCCCTAAAAAACCGGTTGACTTT
>JAFSZH010000006.1 GCA_017455685.1 Oscillospiraceae bacterium | reverse complement strand
CGGACGCTGGAGGACATCACGATCAAGGATCCGGACAAGTCCCGGTGGGAGAGCTTCTGCGGCAAGTACGAGCATCCCGGGGACGCCGATTTCATCGTCGACGAGGTGTTTATGAAGGACGGCGATCTGTGGGCCAAAGCCATCGACGAAGACGGAGATGAGCTGCGCTTCCGCCTCTACCCCATCGGGGAGAACGAGTTCGGCCGCAAGGGCGGCATGCTCAAGCTGAAATTCGGCGACGGCTGCCTGATGTTCGACGACTATACCTGCAAAAAACTGTAATTTGGAAAGGAGCATCACCGCATGACCGGTGAGGTCGTTTTCGCTCAGAACGTCTGAGCTTAAATCTATTCTATAATTCTATAAGCTCAGACGGTTCCCGGCAAATACAGGAGGAACGGATGAGCGAAACCAGGCCGGACGAAAGGCCGTCCGGCGCAGAGAACAGCGCGTTTTGTCAGCAGGAGGCCGGGCCGATCCGCGTGTATCGCCGCTGCGGAGGCTGCGGGAAAAAGCAGGAATTCCTCAATTCCGGCAAATTCAGAGTAAACGCCAACGGGAACAGCGTCGACGTGTGGCTGATCTACCGATGCAAAAAATGCAAGCATTCCTGGAACCTCACCATCTATGAACGGACGAAGCCGGGAAAGATCCCTGCAGAATTGTTTGAAGCATTTCAAACGAATGATGCGGAGATTGCCGCAGCTTACGGTAGGAATATCGACTTCCTGAAGAAAAACAACGCAGAAATTGAATAACCCAAGTTGGGCTGGCCGTTCGCCGATCAGTTTGACACAGAACAGCGGCGGGGATCGCTCCCCGCCGCGGAATAAGAGGAAACGAAAAAATGGAATACACAATTGAGGATCTGATAAAAGAAGAGGCCGCCTATATCGGCGAAAAGATCAATGAGATCGTGCCGCGCGAAGTGGATGCGGAGGTCGAAGAATTCGTCCTCAAGGTCGAGAACGAAGCCGGCGAGATCGTCGGCGGCTGTGTTGCGGAGGCCTACGAATACCGCTGGTCGAGAATGTTCCTTGACACGCTTTGGGTGGACGAGCGCTATCGCCATCACGGGATCGGCTCCAGCATCCTCCGCGAAGTGGAGCGGATCGCAAGGGAGAAGGGCTGCCGGGTCGTGACGCTGGGCACCGCCAGCTATATGGCAAGACCCTTCTATGAAAAACACGGCTACGCGGTTTTCACCACGCTGAAAAAGGCAAACGGCTATCTCAGCTACTCCCTGGTCAAATACCTGGATCGGGAGCGGCCGGACTATGTGCCCACCGACAACAGCGGCGCGCGCTTCCGGGTTTCGCCGGGCGGCGAGGACGACACGGAGCGGATCCTGAAGGGTCTGAGCGAATACAGCGAGGCCTACGAGCCGGAATATGAGAGCGTGGACTTCTGCAAGAAGCTTGTGGACCGGGACGGAAACTTTGCGGCCGGCGTGATCGCGGACGTGGAGAAAGGGGCCGCCGGCTTCGTTGAAGCGCTGTTCGTGGAAGAGCCGCTCCGGGGGCAGGGTCTGGGCACCCGGCTCCTGCGGGAAGTGGAAGCGCTGGCACAGGCAAACGGCGCGTCCATGGTTTTGACAAGCGCGGGGGACTGGAACGTGGCCTTCTTCCGAAAGAACGGCTATCTGCCGAGAGGCGAGCTCAGGGACGTGCCCAAGGGACACGACTGCTACGAGCTCTACAAGACGCTGGAACGCGCGCAGTAGGGAACAAGTCCGGCGAAGGAAAAGGCCTCCGACGCCATCGCCGCGCAGCGGCCGGAGCGCTTCGATCTCACCAGGCTCGAATGATCCGAAAAACAACAAAAAAGCTGTCTGACCAATTCGGTCAGACAGCTTTTTATCGTATGAGAGGGCTTACCAGATGCTGATGCGCTTCTCCGGCGGCAGGTACATGCCGTCCGTTTCCGTGACGGAGAAGGCCTCGTACCACTCGGGGAAGTTCCGGGGCGGCATGTTGGCCCGCAGCACGGCGGGAGAGTGCACGTCGTTTTTCAGCAGGAGCTGGATGTACTCCTCCTTGGCCTTTCTGCACCAGACCCTGGCCCAGTTGATGAAGTAGCCGCGAAAATCCGGGTCGGGGAGGCCGTGCACGATCTCCAGGGTCACGCCCATGCCGCCGTTGTCCGCGATGTTCTCGCTGACGGTGAGCTCGCCGCTGACCTTGCCGCCGTGGAACTCGATGCCGTCGAACTGCTCGATCATGTTCTCGGTCAGCTTCCGGAAGGCGGCGAAGTCCTCCTCCTTCCACCAGTTTTTCAGATTGCCGTTCTCGTCGAAGTTGGCGCCGTTGTTGTCGAAGGCGTGGCTGATCTCGTGGCCGATGACCGCGCCGATGCCGCCCAGATTCTCGCTGGCGCTCTGCTCCAGGGAGTAGAAGGGCTTCTGCAGGATGGCCGCCGGGAAGGTGATGTCGTTGGCGCTGGGGTTATAGCAGGCGTTGACCATGTGGCCCGGCATCAGCCACTCCGTCCGGTCCACGGGCTTGAGCAGCTTTTCCAGGGCGTCCCTGCCCCGGATCTCCAGCAGGCGGAGCATGACGGGCAGCAGCGATTCGCTCTCATCGAAGATCTGCTTGGACCAGATCTCCTTGATCTCGTCGGGATAGCCCATCTTGATCTCGATGGTGGAGAGCTTCCGGATGGCCTGCTCCTTGGTCTCCTCGGCCAGGAAGCTGTTTTTGCGCATGCGGAGCTTGTAGGTCTCGATGATCCGCCGGACCATCTCCACCACGTCCTTTTTGGCCTCCTCGCCGAAATAGGTCCGCCCGTAGTAGACGCCGATGGGCTCGGCGTACAGGGAAGAGGCCGTCTGATAGGCCTGCTTTTCCAGGCTGGGGTCGGCGGCGACGCCGGTCAGCGCCCGCCGGTAGGTCCGGCCCAGGGCGGCCAGCTCCTCGGAGAGATAGGGCGTCGCCCGCAGCAGGGTCTTCACATAGGCCCAGTGGAGGTAGAGCGGGAGGGTCTCCCGGGAGAAATAGTCCTTCATCTCCCGGACGGCCCGGGGATCGTAAACAATCAGCGTCTCGGGAGCCTTCTCCCCGTACAGCGCCCGCAGCAGGCCCTTGATGTCAAAGGGCGCGGCCAGCTCGGCCACCTCGTCCGCCGACATGGGATTGTGGCACTTGTAGTACTCCGACCACTCCAGCTGGCTCTTGACCTTTTTGGCGACCAGCGCGTCAAAGGCCAGGGCGTCCTCCAAATAGCGCTTCTGCTCCTCCCCGGAGAGGGGGGTGAAGGCCAGCACCTTTGACGCCATGTCCGCATAGAGGGCCAGCAGCTGCCTGCCGCTCTCGTTGTCCTCGGCGTAGTAGCTGGTGTCGGGCAGGATGATGTCCGGCCCCAGGACGATGAAGGAGTGCTTCGTCGCGTCCTGCATATCGGCCTCCACGCCCATCCGCAGCGGCAGATCGAAGTCCAGCGGCAGCAGCTCCGGCGCCGCGGCGTTCAGCTCCTCCACGGTTTTGATGGCGCGGATCCGGTCCAGAAGCGGCAGCGCGGGGCCGATGCCCTCCCGGTTCCGGCGCTCCTTGTCCAGCACCTTTTTGTACAGGGCCACGGCGTAATGCATCTCCGGGATGTCGCTGGTCTTTTCCCCTGCGGCAAAGGCCCGGAAGTCCGCCATCATGGTCTTTTCCACTTCCTGGTCCAGCACGGCAATGCCGCCGGTAGCGGGCCGGTCGTCGGGGATCACGGCCGTTTTCAGCCATTCCCCGTTGACAGCCTCGTACAGATCGTCCTGGATCCTGACAGTCGTCTCGCTCATGTTTTTGCTTCCTTTCCTGTTCTGTATTCGCATTTTCCTTGTTTTTCGCGCTTTCCGGCCCTTCGCCCCCCAGGGCGCGCCGGCGCTCAACGGTTTGATTGTATCATACTCGCGCCGCCGATTCAACGCTTTCCTGTCCCGCCCCCGGGCTCAAATCGTTTTTGCCCCCTGTTCCGCGGCTGGGAGTGGGGCGGCGCCATGGCGCCCGGGAAAAAGGAAGCCGGCGGATGTTCCGCAGAACATCCGCCGGCGAGCAGCGGGAGAAGCCTTGATTTCGCCCTGTCTCAGGCTCATACGCTCATTTGCGTAAGCTTGTCGGCAAAGCGAAGCTCCGCCGCCGTCCGGGAGATGACGTCTTCCCGCTCCACGCCCGGGGCCAGCGCGGTGACCAGCAGCTCACCGGATCTGCATTCCATGACGCACAGCTCCGTGACGATCCGGTTGACGCAGCCCAGCGCCGTCAGCGGCAGGGTGCAGCGCTCCACGATCTTCGGCTCGCCCCGTTTGGTGCAGTGCTCCATGGCCACAATGACGGTCTTGGCTCCCGTGACCATGTCCATGGCCCCGCCCATGCCGTTCAGCTTTTTTCCGGGGATTTTCCAGTTGGCCAGATTCCCCTCCCGATCCACCTGCAGGGCTCCCAGGACCGTGGCGCTCAGCCGCCCTCCCTTGGCGATGGCGAAGGAGGTGCAGCTGTCAAAGCAGGCCGCGCCTGGCAGCAGGGTGATGCTCTCGTTGCCGGCGTTGCAGAGATCCCGGTGCACTTCCCGGCCGGTCCCGCTGTATTCGTTATGCTCCAGCAGCCACTGCCGCACGGATTCCCGGGTGCTTTCCGGGTTCCAGGGCTTGGTGAAGGTCCGGTCCGTACCTACGCAGCCGTTCTCCGCGTGGAAGAACACCGTGAGTCCCGCAGGGATGTAGAGACTTGCCAGGGTGGGGATCCCGATCCCCAGGTTGACCACGTCTCCGTCCCGAAACAGTGCGGCCACGTTCTTTGCGATAAAATGGCGCTTATCCATCAGAACTGCACCTCCCGGGTCACCACGATGTGATCCACGAAGACCCCGGGAAGCTGGACTTCGTCCGGCCGGATCTCCCCGGGCTCCGCCAGCTCTTCCGCTTCCAGGATCACCAGATCCGCCGCCATGGCCATGCAGGGATTCAGATTGGCCGCCGTGTAGCGGAACACCGCGTTGCCGTAACGGTCGGCCCGGTGGGCCTTCACCAGCGCCACATTTCCCCGCAGGGGCAGCTCCAGCAGATATTTGACGCCGCCGATCACCTTGGTTTCCTTCCCGGCTTCCACCTCGGTGCCCACGCCGGTGCGGGTGTAAAAGCCGCCCAGGCCCGCGCCCGCGCAGCGCAGCCGCTCCACCAAGGTGCCCTGGGGAACGAATTCCGCCTCCAGACGGCCCTCCGCGATGGCCAGCTCCGCGGACTTGTGGTTGCCCAGAAAGCTGAGGATGATCTTGCGCAGCTGGCCGTTGAGAAAGAGCTTTTCCGGCCCCTGGGTAAACGACAGGCCGCTGCTGCCGAAGTCCTCCGAGACCAGCGTCAGATCCCGGATATCCGTCCGCTCCGCCAGGGCGTAGAGCAGATTGGTGGGACAGCCGCAGATGTTGAAGCCCCCCAGCAGCACTGTGTCTCCGCTGCGGATCTTGTCGATGGCTGCGGCCAGTTCCGTCACTTTATCGATCGCCATGGTACTCTCCCTCCGGAGTCCCTTTCGCCGCCCAGCTTTTTTGCCGGGAGAAGAGGTAAAACAGCAGTCCCGCCAGGGTCCAGGCGCCCACGATGATCCACTCCGTCGCCGAGAGGCAGGAGGGGAAGACCGGGATCATGAACAGCAGCAGCACGCAGCCGGACAGCACCGAGGCCAGGATCCCCACGATCCGTCCGTGCTTGACCCGGTAGGGGCGCTCCATCTCCGGTCTGCTCTTTCGCAGCTTCAGGAAGGACAGCGAGACGATGAAGTAGGAGGCGCAGACGGAGATGCTGCCCGCGTCGGAGATCCAGATCAGCGCCTTGCGGCCGAAGAAGGGCGCGATGCAGCTGGCCGCGCCGATAAACAGCACGGCGCCCACCGGGCTCTTGTACTTTTTGCTGAGACGGGCGAAGAACGGCGGCAGCATCCCGGATTCCGCCATGGCGAAGATGGCCCGGGAGCCGCCCACGAAAAAGGCGTTCCAGCTGGTCACGATGCCGGAGATGCCGCCGATGATGAGGATCTTGGCGGCCAGCGCCGAATCGCCGAAGGCCTTTTGCATGGCGGTGGCGGTGACCAGGCTCGCGGAGCGGATCTCGCTGTCCGTCATCACAAAGGAGACGGAGAAGATCACGATCACATGCCAGAGGACCGCCAGGATGATGGACAGCAGGATCACCCGGCCGATTTTGCGGAAGGGGATGTTGATCTCCTCCGCGGCCTGGGGGATCACGTCAAAGCCCATATAGAAAAACGGCACCAGCACCAGCACGTTCAGGACCCCGCCCGCGCCGTCGGTGACCAGGGGCTGCAGGCTCTCGCTGTGCCCCATGGCGGAGGAGCCGGACAGCAGCGCGATGCCCACCGCCGCCATGACGACCACCAGGATCGTCTGCAGCCGGGCGGCAAAGCGGATGCCGAAATAGTTGATCGCGGTAATCAGCAGCGCGCCCAGAATGCCCACCAGCACCCAGGTGAGGCGCACCTCATAGCCGGCGACGCTGTACAGCGGGATCTGCGAGAAGCGGGGAAACAGATATTCCAGCACCGTGGGCAGCGACACCACCTCAAACAGGACCACGCTCAGATAGCCCAGAACCAGGGACCAGGAGCACAGAAAGGAGACGCCGTAGCCGAAGGCCTCCTTGCTGAACACATGTTCGCCGCCGCACTCGGGCATGGCGGAGGTGAGCTCGGCGTAGACCAGGCCCACGAAGTAGATGATGACGCCGCCGATCACAAAGGCCAGCGCGGCCCCAAGGCTTCCGGCGGTCTCGATCCAGTTTCCGGCCTGGACCACCCAGCCCCAGCCGATCATGGCGCCGAAGGCCAGCACCAGCACGTCCGTCCAGCGGAGCACCCGGGCAAATTTACTCTGTTTTTCCATG
>JAFSZH010000055.1 GCA_017455685.1 Oscillospiraceae bacterium | reverse complement strand
GTATCCTGCCCGGCGCCGGCGCGTCCATCGCCTGCTTCCTGGGCTACAACACCTCCCGGCAGTTCTCCAAGCATAAGGAGATGTTCGGCAAGGGCTCCATCGAGGGCGTGGCCGGTTCCGAGGCGGCCAACAACGCGGTCACCGGCGGCTCGCTGATCCCCACGCTGACCCTGGGCATCCCGGGCGAGAGCGTCACGGCGGTGCTGATGGGCGGCCTGGTGATCCAGGGTCTGACCCCCGGACCGGAGCTCTTCGGAAAATACGCCCCCATGACCTACACCTTCTTTGCGGGCTTCGTGCTGGTGCAGTTCTTCATGCTCGGCATCGGCCTGCTGGGCTGCCGGGGCTTCGCGCAGATCTCCCGTCTGTCCGATGCGATCCTGATCCCCTGCGTCACGGTGCTCTGCTTCGTGGGTTCCTATGCGATCCACAAGAACATCATGGACATGGTGGTCATGCTTTCCTTCGGCGTGCTGGGCTACGCCATGCGCAAATTCGACCTGAATACGGCGGCGGTTGTCCTGGCGCTGATCCTGGGACCCATTGGCGAGAAGGGCCTGCGCAACGCGCTCAGGACCTCCAACGGCAGCATCGGCGTGCTGTTTTCCTCCGTGGTCTGCTGGGTGCTGATCGCTCTGTGCATCCTCGGCATCCTGTCCCCGATCTTCATGTCCAGAATGGAGAAGAAGGCGGAGAAAGAAGCGGTCGCCGGAACCAGTGAGATCCTGGAGGAACTCACGGCGGAAGACTCCGTGTGATCTCCGGATCAGATAGTATTCAGCAGGCCCGGCGTCTATGGGCGCCGGGCCTGTTTTTGCAATCTGCTGCAGACGAGTTCCTCTTGTGGTCCGCTGCGCCCTGTGCTATAATGCAGCATCGAAATACTCTTTCTCCGCTGAAGCGGCCTTTCGATTGGGGATACGGATATGGGAACAAAACTGCGGGAGAACCGCACGGCTGCGGCGATCCTACTGAATATACTGCTGGCAGCAGTCAGCCTGTTTATAAACGGCTTCGGGATCTATCTGACGATCCAGGCCAATATCGGTGCGGCCCCCTGGGACGTGCTCAGCATCGGGCTCTCCCGGACCTTCGGCATCCTCTACGGCACCGCGTCCATCACCGTGTCCCTGACCATCCTCCTCATCGATATCCTGCTGAAGGAGCCCATCGGCATCGCCATGTTCATCGACGCCGTCGTGGTGGGGAAGGCGGTGGATTTCTTCAACTGGATCGACCTCGTCCCGCCCTGCCGCTCGCTGGCGACGGCGATCCCCGTCCTAATCACGGGGCTGTTCGTGCTGGCGTATACGCAGTACACCTATATGATAGCGTCCCTGGGCTGCGGCCCCCGGGACACCTTGATGGTGGGACTGGCGAAACGGGTGAAGCGCGTTCCCATCGGCGCGGTCAGCATCGCGATCCTGTCCACAGCCACGCTGATCGGCGCTCTGCTGGGCGGCCCGGTGGGGCTGGGGACGCTGCTGTGCGCCTTCGGCGCGGGACCGGTCATGCAGTTCGCCTTTCACACGGTGCGCTTTGACGCCACCGGCATCCGTCACCAGCGGCTGCGGGAGTCCGCAAAAGTATTGTTTGGGACAAAAACGAACGAAAAGGGTTGATAGTAATGACGCCGGAACTGCTTTTTGAAAATACTTGGAAGGTGGAGGACGGACTGGTCCGCATCTTTATCCTGGCCGGGACGGAGCGGGCGCTGATCATCGACTCCGGCGTTTCGGGGTTCGACGTGAAGAGCGCCGCCGCGTCGGTCACGCCTCTTCCGACGGAACTGCTGAACACCCACGCCGACGTGGACCATATTGCCGGGAACGGCCAGTTTTCCTCCTTCTACATGCACCCCTCCGAGGCCGCCCTCTATTACAAGACCCGTCAGGGAACCGGTGAGCTGATCCCGGTCTATGACGGTGACGTCATCGACCTGGGCGGCCGGCCGCTGGAGATCATCCACCTGCCCGGGCACACCCCCGGCAGCATCACGCTCCTGGACCGGAACAGCCGCTCCCTGTTCGGCGGCGACCCCATCCAGCGCCACGGCACGATCTTCATGTTCGGGGCCCACAGGGACTTCCACAGCTATGTCCACAGCCTGCGGCGGCTGGAGGAGCGGGATGATTTCGATTGGGTCTATCCCTCCCATGCCGACTGTCCCGTGCCCCGGGACGTGATCCCCGGGCTCATCGACGGGGCGGAGCGGGTGCTCGCCGGGACAGTCCCGGGGGAGGAGCGTATCCACCGGGGAGAGAAGATCATGGCCCGGGGCGTGGGGGACAACGTATTCCTCTGCGAAGCGACCTGATCGAAACCCTCGCGATTAAAAGTAATTAGTTTACATAATTTATTGATCGCATTTTCTGAAAAAACGCTGGACCGCTTGAAAAGCGGTCCTTTTTTTGTCTGGAAGGAAATGTATCAAGAATAATATGTAAATCATCATTGACTTCGTTTGTATTTTTTTCTATAATATATTAATTAATAATGGTTTGTTTTTTACACTCTTCCACGGACAGCGGCCTTACAGGGTCGGGATCGTGATCCCGGACCGGGAAGGAAAGGAAATTACAGGATGGCCAAAGACATGAGCGCGACAGCCGGGGCGAAGCCTGAAAAGAAAAAACAATTCCGGTCTTTGCTGATGGATCTGGTGTCTTTCCTGCTTAAGGTCGCCATTTTCGCCGTCGTTATGATCATCCTGTTCGGCTACGTTTTCGGCCTTACGAGGACGGCGAGCATCGGGATGCAGCCTGCGTTCCGGGACGGGGATCTGGTACTGTATTACAGGATCACGGATTCCTTTTCTGCGGAAGAAGTCGTGGTCGTCCGCTACCAGGGAAAAGAACTGCTGGAGCGTGTGGTCGCCGTCGCCGGGGATGAAGTGGACATCACAAAGAACGGCCTTGTGATCAACGGCGCTCTGGTCCAGGAATCCTACGCGAGAGGGGAGACCACCCGATTCGAGGAGGGCGTCACCTTCCCGCTGACGGTGCCGGAGGGACAGGTGTTCGTCCTGGGGGACAACCGGGAGCACGTTACGGACAGCCGGATCTTCGGTTGCGTGGACAAGGAAGATATCTACGGACGGGTGATCGGCCTGTTCCGCCGGCGCAATCTTTGAGAATCGTATCGGGCTGCGCTTTTTCGCACCCGACCGGCAGATCAATAAAGAAAAGAAATAAAACCATAAAGCATCCACTGGAGGATTAACCCATGAAAACGAAAAGAATCCTTTCCCTGGCGCTGGTACTGATCCTGATGATCGCCCTGGGGGCGGTGCCTGCTCTGGCTACGGTTCCGACCGTAAATAACCTTACTCCGTCCGCCGACTTCAGCAACGCCGGCCTCAGCAAGATCCTACACGTGGCCGAGGGCGTGGACATTTCTTCCGTGAGCACCTTTACCTTCTCGTTCACGGCGCAGGATACCGGCACCGCGGACAAGGACGATGCTCCGGCCATCGCCAGCAAGACCATTACCGTGGGAACTACGGACAATTCCGCCACGCGCAAGAGCGATATCGCCGTGGGCACCCTGACCTTCAGCGAAATCTTCGGCTCTGCGCCCGGCACGTCCTCCTCCGACACCAACCCCTATTTCCCCCACGCGGGTGAATGGGTATATACCGTGAAGGAGACCACGACGGGCTTTGACACCACCGTGGGCACGGCCCCCGACACCGTGCAGAAGACGCTGACCGTGAGCACGCAGATGTACAACGTTCACGTCCTGGTGACCAACTCCGGCATCGACGGCCTGGCTTACTCCGGCATCACCACCTGGACGGCTGTTGAAACGGGCACGGAGAACGTGTATGCGGACGGCGTAAAGGTCGACCCCACCATTCAGACCAATACGGTGGAGAACGGCGGCGAATTCCAGATCAGCAACGGCTTCCGCTTCAACAACACATACACCGAGGTCATCAACAACACCACGGACGGCGTGCTGACGATCCAGAAGACCATCAGCGGCGACTATTCTGACAAGACCGCGGAGTTTGCCGTCAAGGCGACCATCGAGATCCCCACTACGGCGTCTGCATCCGATATCGCTGTGGCCGAAGGGACGGTCACGGCGGGGACCGCGGACAGACAGTATTACGTCGAAGCCGATCTGGCGCACGAGGACACCATCGTGTTCACCAAGCTGCCTGCCGGCACGCTGCTCATCAGCGTGGAAGAGGAGCAGATCAGCCCCTATAAGAGCAAGGTCACGGGCTTTGTCGCTACGGAAGACACAGGGTACGTGGAAGGTGACAGAACGGTTGACGGACCTGACACTGTGATCACCGCCGCCGGTCAGCTGGTGACCATCGACAACATGCTGGAGCATACGCCTCCCACCGGCATTATCATTGACAACCTGCCCTATATCGTTCTGGCCGGCGTAGCCATTCTCGGCTTTTTCTTCCTGATCCTGAAGAGAAGAAACCAGGCTAAGGACTGAAACCTGTCCTTTTTCATTGAAAGGATGCTGCCGTGTCAAACCACGATAGCGGCGGAGCAACGGGATGGAAATAGCGTTGATAAAAACCTGCAGATTCATCCTTAAAGCGCTCGACAGGATAACGGACCTCGTTTTGTACGTTATCCTGTCTTTTGCGCTTTTGTTCGGCGCGTATTCCATCTGGGAATCCGGACTTGTGTACCGGGCGGCGGAGGCCGACAACTATACCGTTTACCGCCCTGCGGAGAATGATTCCATCAGCTTTGACGAGCTGCGGGCTATTAACCCTGAGGTCGTGGCCTGGCTGACGGTGAACGACACTCCTATCGACTACCCGGTCGCCCGGGCGGACAACAACGATAAATACGTCAACACCAACGCGCTGGGAGAGTACACCCTGTCGGGCGCCATTTTTCTGGATTACCGGAACAGCGCCGATTTTACAGATCAGCTCAACATCCTGTACGGCCATTACATGGAAAAAAAGCTCATGTTCGGCAGCCTGGGGGATTACACCGACCAGCGGTTTCTGGAAGAGCACGCATACGGGAACCTGTTTTACGACGGACAGAACCACGGACTGGAGTTTTTCGCACTGGTGCTCACAGATGCGTACGACCAGGATCTGTATGCCATAGGCATCAGCACGGAAGAGGAGATCCTGCAATTTCTGGACGACGCGCGGGAGCTGGCGGTCACCTGGAGAGACACGGACCTGAGCGCCGGCGACCGGTATTACCTCCTGTCCACCTGCACCACGGAGATCACCAACGGCCGGTATCTTCTGATCGGCCGGGAGACGGAAGAGCTTCACCTACAGGAACCAGAGGAGCCCGTGGAGATCGTTCGAAGGGGCAGCGGAACGGACCGGCTGACGACCGACGGATTGAACGCCGTACCCGTGATCGTCTGGATCTTCGCACTTGCGGCGCTGGTGATCCTTTTGACGATCCTGTAAAGAATACGATTGGAAACCAATACTCCTCTGAGGGGGAAAGGAAGAAAGGCATGAACGAAATGATGCGGAGGGTTCGGACCGGAGCAGCGGCGCTGGCTATTTTTCTGGCGGCGCTGGCTTTGAGTGCCGGCGCATTTGCAGCGGGCGGAGTATGAGCCGCTGGAGGTGGTGCTGCCCTACAAACACATCTATACGACCAACGACAAGGCCGTTGACGCTTTGTTTCATTACATCATCGAGTCGAAGACGGAAGACGGCGCTCTGCCTGCGGAGGCGGACGCCAACGGTGTCTTTTCCTTCCAGGGCAACGACGGCGCAGGCGTTACGTCGGGCGCGAACACGGTATACGACCTGCAGGGCGAACTGCACTTCACGTTCACGAAACCCGGGGCGTATGAGTATCTGATCCGGGGTGACCTGGTCACTGACGGCCAGAAAGCCCATGCGGACCGGTATACCTTTGAGCACCGTCAGTACACAGTATACTTTTATATCGCAAACGATACGGATAACGGACCCAAGCTGACGATGCGGATACTGACTGCCCAGGACGACAGCGGCATCAAGGAAAACTTCGTGGAGCTGGACCCTGTTTACAAAGGCCCGACCTCCACGCCGCCGGAGACCGGGGATGCGACCCCGATCGGACTGTACGAGTTGTTGATGCTGGGGAGCGCTGTGCTGATCCTGCTGTTTTCCGGTCAGGCTCTCCGTAAAAAAGGGAAAAGTGAGTGAAAAAAGAGTAAACCTGGCAACATCTTGAAGAGGCTTGCCGGTATTGCTTCTTGTGCTGCGAATGCTTC
Organism: Oscillospiraceae bacterium; assembly: GCA_017455685.1. Classification (GTDB taxonomy): domain Bacteria; phylum Bacillota; class Clostridia; order Oscillospirales; family Oscillospiraceae; genus Apopatocola. The sequence goes on along the minus strand of JAFSZH010000055.1, from coordinate 26,869 downwards.
ATTTAACAATCGGGAGCGCTGGACGATCCGGCGCTCCCGATTTGTCAATTTAGTTTACATAATTACTTTTTGCAGCTTTTCGCGGAGCTCGTCGTTTTCTCGCAGCAGATCATACAGCCCGTCCTCGGACAGAACGCCCCGCCGCAGGTCCCGGGGCAGGAGTCCGTTCTCATCCGCCTCGAAATCCTCCCGCCAGAGCGGGCTTTCGTAGTATTCCGTCAGAGCTCGGAGCTCGCTCTGGACCTCCAGATAGGCGTCCAGCGCGGGGCCGATTTTCTCCAGCGCGGCGGAGACACGGCGCATGGCGCTTTCCATTTCCTCAATGCGCTGCAGCTGTTCCAATGGCTTCGACCTCCCTTCCTGCTTTGGGGATGGGCGGATCAGTTTTCGCTGAACCGCTCCAGCGCCAGCTTCAGCACGGCGTTGCCTTGATCGAACAGAGCTACGGCCTCCATGATCAGATCGTAGGCATCCAGATTGCCGGCAGCACTGACCTCACCGGCCAGCTCCTCCAGCTCCCGGGTATGGTCGGCGTTGTGCCCGGCCATGTACTTCATCAGCGCGTAGAGCTGCTCCACAGGCTTGTGCTCCCCGTGATCATGGTGGTGCTCGTGGTCGTGATGATGCTCATGATCGTGAGGATGCTCATGGCGGTGGGGGCAATGCCCGTGCTCGTGATCGGCGTGTTCATGATCAAATTCGTGCTCATGGTCGTGGGTGTGCTCGTGGCAGCAGCTGTCCTCGGCGTGCTCATGGGGATGGGTATGGGTGTAGGTATGGGTGTGCTCGTGCTCATGGCCCTCAGCTCCGTTCCCGTGATCGTGGGGATGGGAATGGGTGAAGCTGTGCTCATGCTCGTGCTCGTGTTCTTCCAGATGGTCGCTCATAGGATATGATCCTCCTGTATTAATAATTGTTGCTGAGAACAATATACCACAAATAACTGTCGGGCGTAACCCCCCGGGGGAGATATTCTTCAACTGTTTTTGACAAACGCGGCGCGGCGCATTATAATCCATGAAAAAGAAGTGCAAAGGACGGGATGCGGTATGGCGATCATCGGGATCATCGGCGCGGGCACCTGGGGCACGGCGCTGGCACGTATGCTCACCAACAGCGGCCACGACGTGACTGTCTGGTCGGCCCACAGCGCACCGGAGTTGGCCCGGGAGCGGCGGCACAGGAATCTGCCGGGCATGGAGATCCCCGCCGGGACCCGGTTCACCTCCTCCATGGAGGAGGCTTGTACCGGGAAAGAGATCCTGCTCATGGCGGTGCCCTCCGTGTACGTCCGGAAGACTGCCGCGCTGGCCGCGCCCTATATCCGGTCCGGCCAGATCATCGTGGACGCAGCCAAAGGCATCGAGGAGGACACGCTTCTGAGCATGACCGGGGTCATCGCCGACGAACTGGCGAAGGCGGGGAAGACCGGCAATCCGCTGGTGGCCCTGTCCGGTCCCACCCATGCCGAGGAGGTGGCCCGGGACCTGCCCACCACCATCGTGTCCGCCAGCGAGGACGCCGAAGCGGCGGAGCGGGTGCAGGCGGTGTTCATGAACACCTGCATGCGGGTTTACACCAACGACGACGTGCGGGGCGTGGAGCTCTGCGGCGCCATGAAGAACATCGTGGCTCTGGCGGCGGGCATTTCCACCGGCCTGGGCTACGGCGACAACGCCAAAGCCGCCCTGGTGACCCGGGGCATGGCGGAGATAAAGCGTCTGGGCATGGCTTTGGGCTGCCGGGAACAGACCTTTTCCGGCCTGGCGGGCATCGGTGACCTGGTGGTGACCGCCACCAGTCAGCACAGCCGGAACAACCGCTGCGGACAGCTGATCGGCGCCGGGCTCTCCACGGAACAGGCCATCCGCCGGGTGGGCATGGTGGTGGAGGGCGTGAACGCCCTGCAGGCCGCCCGACAGCTGGCGGAGCGGGAAAACGTGGAAATGCCTATCACCCGGGGCGTGTACCGGATCGTTTTCGACGGCGCGGACGCCCGGAGCGAGGTGCTCTCGCTGATGACCCGGGACAAACGGTCCGAGGTGGAGCACCTTGGCTCGGGGCAATGAAGAACGCCGAATCAAATTGACAAGCACGCTGATACAGAATATTATATTGGATAGAAACTGGCAGTAGCGCACGTCCTGTTTGCATGACGATCGGACAGAAACGGGCGCTGGGGCCGTGTTTCTGTGTATTGTGTATTTCACTATTATTTCATAGAGGAGTTCATGCCATGAATCGTGTCTGTAAAAGGATGCTTTCCCTGCTCCTTTCAGTGCTGATGATCTTCTCGCTGATGTCCGTATCTGCTTTCGCAGCAGGAGACGGCACCCCCGAGGAGACGGAAGCTGGAGAACATACGCATACCTTCCTCTTTTACGCCGATGGCGGCAAAGTCGACGAGGTGGTCCTGCGTGAAGGGGAGACCCTGACGCAGCCGGACGACCCGGAGAAGAGCGGCCATCGTTTTGTCGGCTGGTTCGGAGATGAGGAGGGCACCATCCCCTTCACGCTCTTCGGCGAGACTGCGGAGATGGACGACGGCACCACCGACGTGTACGCGGTGTTTGAAAGGGTCTTCAGCATCCGCTATCTTGACGCCGGGAACGAAGTCATCCGTACGGATGAAGCGGCCGAGGGCGCGGAGTACGCCTTTCGGGCGAACGATCCCGCGTTCACGGTGGATTCGGGCAAGATCAACACGGGCTGGAAGGATCAGAACGACGTTGAACACAAGACGGGTCTGAACGAAACGATCAGCGTCACGGAGGATCTGACGCTCACGCCGATCCTGCAGGATGGGTGGGTGATCCGATTCGACACCCAGGGCGGCAGCACGGTCCCCTCCCAGTACGTCCTGTCCGGGAATACGGCCGAACGCCCCGCGGAGGATCCGACCCGTGACGATTACGAGTTTGACAACTGGTACACCAGCGCGGACGGGGAGGAACTGTTCGATTTTTCCGCCGCTCCCGCTGAAGACGCGGTAATCTATGCCCACTGGACGGAGCAGACGGGATCCCAGGGCGGATCGGAAACGGACCAGACCTTTATGCTCGGCGCTGCGCCCGGTGAGCAGAACGCTCCCGAAGGGAATCGGGCCCACACGCATACCTGGGTAAACGGCGTTTGTTCGGAGTGCAGGACGAACGTGGTCAGCGAGGACACCATCTGGGATGACACGGCTTCGCTCACGACCGATCTGGTCGTTGAAAGCGGCGTCACGCTGACCGTCCGCAAGACCATTGTTCTCAACGGGGTCACCGTTTCTGGCGGCGGCACGATCGTCGCTTCCAGCGATTTCCAGGACGTCAGTACCAGCGCGACCAATATCCACGGAAACGTGATCTTGAGCCACGGAAACTCGACGCTGAACGGCGTCACCGTGAACGGCAACAGGAAAGCGCGTGTCATCCGGGTAGACGACGGCACCTTGACGCTGACCTCCGCCACGGTCACCGGCGGCAGCGCAGGAGAAAGCCAGGACGGAGGAGGCATCCTGATCCTCAGCGGTTCCGCCGTCGTACTGAGCGGCGCCAAAGTCAATGACAATGAGACGGTAAAACGCGGAAGCTCCAACGACCCCACCGGCGGCGGCATCGCGGTTAACTCCGGAGCGACGCTCACCATGTACTCCGGCAGCCAGATCAACAACAACAAGGCCGGAAACGGTCCCGGCGGCGTGCTCGTCAGAGGCGGCACCTTCGTGATGTACGGCGGCGAGATCAAGGGGAATGAAGGCCTTCGGTCCGGCAGCGGCGGCGGTGTGCGCATGATCAGCGGCGGCAGGTTTACGATGGAGAACGGTGTCATTACGGGCAACACCGCCCATGACGGCGGCGGCGGCGTCGCCGTGTTCGCCAATTCGTATTTTACGATGAATAACGGCGAAATCACCAATAACCATGCAGCCCTTGCCGGTGAAGGCGGCGGCGGCGTAGAGGTCTACGGCGCCGGGACCTTTGTCATGAACAACGGCAAGATCACCGGCAATACGGCGGTCGGGAACGGCGGCGCCGTCTACTGTGGGGTCGGGACGGCGACGATCAACGGCGGAACGTTCATGGACAATTTCGCGCAGATCAGCGGCGGCGGTTTTTACTGCACCAATAACGGATCCATTGCGATCAACGGCGGAATGATCACGGAGAACTCCGCGACAGTTGACGGCGGCGGCGTCGCAAACGGGAGCACAATGACGATCGCTTCTTCTGTGATCCTTTACAACAACTCGGCTGATAGCACCTCCGACGACCTGTTCAACGCGGACGGCGCGACGATCACCTTTACCGAGCCGGTCAGCGGACTGATGCTGGGCAGCCGGGAGATCACCGGCTGGTTTGACGACGGCACCACCCGCTGGGACGGCGATACGGCATCTCCCCAGCACGTGGTTCGGTATACCCCCGCGTCAGGCAGCGTGACCGATGAACTCCGACTGAAGGCGGCTTACGGCATCGCCTACAAGGTGATCTACGACCTGAACGGGGCGGACAGCGGAACGGCCCCCGCTACCGAGGAACACGAGGAAGGCCAGAACGTGACGGTCGCGGGCTCGAATGGCTTTGATAAGTCTGGATACACCTTTACCGGCTGGAATACGGAAGCCGGCGGCGGGGGTACGCCTTATGCGGCGGGCGGCAGTTTCTCCATGCCCAATCATGACGTCACGCTTTACGCCCAGTGGGAGGCGAACACGGATACGCCCTACACGGTGGAATACTACTACGAAGTCGACGGCGCCTATCCTTCTTCGCCGGATGAGAAGGACGAAAGCCGCAGCGGCACCACGGACACCGAAGTGAGCGTGACCGAAGCCGACAAAACCCCGACCCGGGAAAAATACGCTCTCGACAGCACACAGACCAGCTATTTTACCGGCAGGATCGCCGGCGACGGATCGCTCACGCTGAAGGTCTTCTTCCGGCGGCAGTATACCATCACCTACGACCCCAACGGCGGCAAGATCAACGGCCAGACCGACAATGTGACCGAGCAGCACTATTACGGTGACCAGATCACGATCATCGCCGCGCCGACGCGGGAGGGTTACAGATTCCTCTACTGGAAGGGCTCGGAGTACAATCCGGGCGACAGCTACACGGTGAAAGGGGATCATACCTTCACGGCACAGTGGGAGACCGGGAATCCCCCCAGGCCGCCCCAGACCGGCGATGATACCCGGATCCTGCTCCACGCTCTGACAATGGGCGTGAGCGGCACGGCCCTGCTGCTGACGGGTCTCGCGGGCTACAGAAAGAAAAAGCTCCGCGGAGACCGCGGATAATGACGTAAACGGACAAAGCCGCCGGTGAAAGACCGGCGGCTTTGTCCGTTTACGGGGAGGGTGGAAGCGTATGGCCCGCGATCCTCCCGAGCAGAAAGAAAACCGTCCGGGACGTTTGCGTCCCGGACGGTGTCGTTTTTCGGGAGGATCACTCCTCTTTCTTGTCCTCGCAGCAGCAGGGCTCCTCGGGCTTTTCCTCAGCGCAGCAGGGTTCCTCTTTCTTGTCCTCGCAGCAGCAGGGCTCCTCGGCGGGCGTTTCTTCGCAGCAGCAGGGCTCCTCGCCCTTCTTTTCGGCGATCTCACATCCGTCGCAGGAGGGCTGCTCGCAGCACTCGCAGGGATCCTCGGTGATCTCCACGGTGATGTCGGCCTCATCCTCGGCGGAGGCCACGACCTCCTCGAAGTCGGGCTCCGGAGCGGGCTTGAAGCCGTCCTTCAGTCCGTCTATCTCGCGCTGCATGGCGCCGATGCGCTCGGTGACGGCAGTGACTTCCTCGCACAGCTGGGCGAAAAGACCCTCGGCGAAGTCCTTTTTCTCCTCATAAAACGCCTTTCCCAGCTCAAGATAGGCTTTCTTCAGATTTTCCTTCTCCGTGCCCATATCCACGGTGAGCCGTGCGATGCGGGCGGCGTCCTTGGTCTTGTCGGCGGCGACGGAAGCGACCTCGGTGCCCTTTTCCTTCAGGGTGTTGAAGAGATTCTTCACGTTTTCCAGATTGAATGCCATATTGATTACCTCCTGTTTGTTTTTTATTTTCAAATTGTTTATGTACGGCCTCCCCGTCAGGGGAGGGAGCCTTCAGCGCTCGGGCCGGACGACGGACAGGGCCAGCCGGTCCGGCGTGACGGCCTCGCAGAGGAAGTCGGCGGCTTCTTCCGGGGTGATTTCTTTCAACAGCTCGAACAGGTCGCCGACGCCCCAGCCGTCGAAAGCACCCTGCGAGAGCATACAGGCGTAGGAGTAAAAGCGGTCCAGCCGGTCCAGCGCCCGCCCGTAGCCGGCGCGGCGGCAGCGCTCAAAGGAGGCCGGGTCGATCCCGCGCCGGGCAATGAGCCCCACCCGGTCCGTCAGGGCGGCCATCACCGCGTCCGGGTCTTTGGATTCACCGCCCAGGAGCACCGTCAGCGTTCCGGCGGAGGAATCCACGTCCGTGCCGAAATCCCTGCCCAGCAGCCCCTTGTCGTACAGCTCGGCGTACAGGGCGCTGGAGGGACCGATCAGATAGTCCAGCGCCAGCTCGGCGGTCAGCTGCTGACGCAGCAGGGCTTTGCCGTCCTTTGCGGGAGTGAGCTTGATGCCCATATACGCCAGCGGCGCGGACACGGCCATGGCCTTCTCCACCCGACGCTCCAGGGGGAAGGGCGTTTCCGGCTCGCCGTAATCCCGCACGGGGACAGCTCCGGGCTCAGAGGGAAGGACCTCGCCTGCGATGGCGGCGATCTGTTCGGGATCGGCGTCGCATACGCACACCAGCACCATGTTAGAGGGATGATAGAAAACCTTGTGGCAGTGATACAGGATCTCCGGGGTGATCTGAGCGATGCTTTCCAGTGTGCCCGCCTCGTTGTCCCGGACGGGATGATGGGCGTACAGCGCCTTCATCAGCTCAAAATAGGCCACGTACCCCGGGGCGTTTTCACCCATCAGGATCTCCTGGCCGATGATGCCCTGCTCCTTGGCCACGCTCTCGGGAGTGAAATAGGGGGTGGAAACGAAAGTGAGCAGTGAGCGCAGATTCTCATAGAAATCGTCGGTACAGGTGACGTGATAGGCGGTCATGCCGTTGGAGGTGAAGGCATTGGGATCGGCGCCCCGGGCGGAAAGGTCCGCCAGCGCATTGTTGTCCTCGGGCATATCGAATAATTTGTGTTCCAGATAGTGGGCCACGCCCCAGGGGGTGTCGATCCACTCTCCGTCCAGCTGGAAACGCCGGTCCGCGCCGCCGTAGCGGGTGGCGTACATGGCGAAGGCCTTGCGGAAGCCCTTTTTGCGGACGGTGATGATCCGCAGACCGTTGGGCAGGACGCTGTCAAAAATCACCTCGCCCAGCGCGGGATAGTCCAGTCTGGTCATTCCTCGTCCTCCCCTTTGAGAAAGAATACGGCGTCCGTCTCTACGCCCCGGGCGATCTCCACCAGCCGGTCCCGGGTGACACTTTCGGCCAAAGCGGCCATTTCCAGGGGAGAGGCGTCCAGCCCCTGCACGGTCTGCCGGAGGTAGAATCTCTCCAGCGCCAGGCAGTCATCGGGGACAGAGCGAAGCTTTGCCGCCGTGAAGTTCCTGACGGCGGTCAGCTCTTCCTCCGTGATCTCGCCTTCCCGGATGAGGTCCAGCTGGTGAAGGATCTCGTCCAGAGCGGGCTGGTATTTGTCCAGATCGATGCCGGCGTAGACGGTCATGATCCCCTTGAGGATATCCACGCTGGATATGACGTCATAGCAAAGAGACTGCTTTTCCCGCACATTGAGGAACAGCTTGGAGTTCAGATCTTCGCCGTAAAGACCGTTGAACACCCGAATGGCGGCCTCGTCGGGGTCCTCCATGCACTCGCCCAGCCGAAAGCCCACGGCCAGATTGCCCTGGGTCAGGTTCATCTCCTCGGAGAAAAACCGAGGCTGGGCCTCCACGGCATTGAGGCGCACGTCGGTGCCCAGTTCCAGATCGATCTCTCCCCGGGGAAGCAGCATCAGCGCTTCGCGGAGCATATCTGCCACACGGGGACCGGGCTGGCTGCCGCAGTAGAAGAATTCCATGGGGGAAGAGGCCAGCAGGGTTCGGTAATCCTTGGTCAGCTTCACGTAGTGGATGGCCTCGGCCTCCTCCTCGCTGCCGTAAGCGCTGACGGCGTAGGGCTCAAAGGCGCACATGTTTTCCACCAGCCGGCGCAGGGCCCAGCCCTGCCGGTCGTTGCGCATGGCCGCCAGCCGCTCCAGCAGCTTCTGCCGCTCGGAGTCCACGTAGGCGCTCTGGAACAGCCCGCCCCGGGTGTTGGGGGAGAGCCACAGGTCCGCTGTGAGCCGGATCACCTCTTCCAGTACGCCGGGGTTACCGGGAAGATAGCGATCCTCGCTGAACCGGCTGATGAAGCCCAGACCCTGGATCTCGCCCAGCTTGCGAACCCGGGGCTCGATCACGGCGCCGTAGAGCCCGTCCAGCCGGGCGCTGAAGGCGCGCATGTCGGGCAGGGAGGTGGTGCCCCGCCGGAGCACGTAAGGGAGCACAGCGTATTCGGCGGCGGTCTCCCGATCAAGCTGGGTCAGCAGCGTAGCGCTGAGACAGCCGGACTTGAATTTATCGGTTTGAAGCGCCGTGAGGGAGACAAAGGGAAAGAGCTCTTCACGATAGTATTCCATGGCGGGACCACGCTCCTTCTTGATATCCGTATTATTTTAACACTATTTCCCGGTAAAATATAGATGTTTCTTTAATAATTCTTCACTTTTCCTCCGGCGGCGGCAGGGATTCCGCCTCCCAGCCCAGAGCCTTTGCCTCCTCCGGCAGATCCACGGACGCCTTTCCGTCCCGGAGGGAGAAGCCCAGCATGTCCTCCCAGGCCACTCGGAACCACCAGCCCGCCGCCCCGGTGTACCAGCTCCACCCGGCCCGGCCGGTGGGAGCAGGGGAGGCGTACACGTCCGCGCTGAGGACGAACGGCTCCGCCAGAAAGCCCTCCCGCCGGATGCTGCCGGCCAGATCCAGCAGCAGCTCATGCCCTTCCCGCCAACGGCCCGTGCGAAACAGGGCTCTTGCCAGCCACACGGCGGCATGGGTATACTGCCCGCCGTTTTCCCGGAAGCCGGGGCCGTAGGTGGTTACGTAGCCGGGGGAGGGGCCTTCCGGGGCGAAGGGCGGGGCAAAGAGCTGGATCAGATGGTTTTTCCGGTCCCACAGCTCCCGCAGCGCCGTGTCCAGAGCGGTCCGGACACGGCCTCTGTCCGCCTAGGGACAGAAGGCAGCAAAGCTCTGGGCCACGCCGTCCACCCGGCAGGCCCGGCCGGAGGGAGCGCCCAGAGGCGTCCCGTCGCCGTACCAGCCCCGCAGATAACGATCCTCCGCCCAGGCCTCGTTGGCCGAGAGCCCCAGGACCCGGGACATTTCCGCGTATTTCGTCCGTTCCAGACCGTCCGGCGGACCCAGTCGCTCCGAGAGCCACAGGCATACCGTCGAGGCGAACCAGGTGAGCCATACGCTCTCAGCTCGGTCCCCCATGGCGTCGAAGCTGTCGTTCCAGTCCCCTCCGCCGATCTTCAGCAGGCCGTGGGGACCCACGCCCCGGGCGAGGACCAGCCCCACCGCCCGGCGGCAGTGCTCCAGCACCGTGCCGCGCTCCCCGGCGAGCTGCGGCAGCTCGTAGCGGCTCCGCTCCCCCTCGGCCAGAGGCGGAGAGGACAGAAACGGAACGGTTTCCTCCCAAATCGAAGAGTCTCCCGTGGCGTCGGCGTATTCGCAGGCCGCCCAGGGCAGCCACAGCAGATCGTCGCTGCACCGGGTGCGCACGCCCTTGTCAGTCAGCCCCTCCCCAGGATGCCACCAGTGCTGCACGTCCCCCTCGGTGAACTGATGGGCGCAGCAGGTGAGGATATGCCGGCGGCAAGCGGCCGGGTCCAGCGGCATTAAGTTTACATAATCTTGCAACTGATCCCGGAAGCCCACGGCCCCGCCGCTCTGATACGCGCCGGAGCGACCAAGAATGCGGCAGCTCAGGGCCTGATAAGCGGCCCAGCCGTTGAGCAGGGGGAGCAGCTCCGGTTCCATACCCCGGCCCCGGAGCCGGGAGACTCTGGCGCGCCAGACATTTTCGGTACTGGCGAGGGCGGCCTCGGCCCGCTCCGGGGAGAGGAGCTCCGGCGCGTCCTCCGTGCCGCAGAGCAGCACGGCCTTTCCGGACAGTGTGAACTCCCCGCAAAAGCCGGGATCTCCGCTCCGGGGAGTCTGTTCGGCCGTTCCGAAGAGGGACGCCGCCGTGTCCGTGGCCCAGTTTTCCCAGAGCCGGGAGCATCGGGCCGTAAGGCGCACGCCGGTAAATGCGCAGCGGGGGTTTTCCGCTGTGAGGGCGTTGCCCTGCCGGGTGATGAAGCAGCTTCGGGCGTCCTCAGGCTCAGCGGAAAGCTGCAGCGGCGCCAGCCAGCGCACCCGCACCGGGCGGCTGCTCTCCAGCAGGAAGCAGCGTACGCTTTTGTCCACGGGGAGAAAAGCGGTCAGCCGCAGCGACGCGCCGTGAAACGTCTTGCGCCACACCGCCTTGCCGAAGCCATAGGTGACGGTTTCATCCTCGCACAGGCCATCGGCAAAGAAGGACACGGCCTGCCCGTCGATCTCCGCCCAGAGCAGTTCCGGCCCCGTCGTGGAGAGCGGGTCGCCCCGCCAGGGGAGCAGGGGGCACTCCCGGGCATTGCGATACCACAGCGCCCCGGTGCCGCACTCGGCGGCGGCCCAGCCCAGTTCTCCGCCGAAGAGCATGTTGCTCCAGCACCGACCCGGCAGGGCCGTTCCGGGGGAGAAGGTAAAGGAAAGGTTCTCCTCAAAGCGCCACGCGGGCTTCCCGCCCCGGGAGACGGGGGCGGGAGGGGCGATATATCCGGTTTCTGTCCGCTCGGGGAGGGGTGGGACGGTCTCTCCGCTGTTCCACACAGCGGCCGAAGAGAGTAGCGTCTCCCGATCCCGTTCCAGAGAGGCAAAATACACCCCGCCGGGGCTGCCCGACAGCGCTCCCAGCTCCATCATCTCCATGGCCTCCCGGATGGCTTTCCGGCAGGCATCGAAATACTCTCCCTCATCCGGGGTGAGAAACACCAGATCGAAACGCACGCCGCACTGGCGCAGCAGGGCATAGCGCCGCAGGTGCCCAAGCGACGCGGTCACCGCCAGCTCCCGGGTACATTCCACGGCGTGGATGGGCAGGTCCCCGGAGATCCCCAGCGCCCACAGGGCTTCCCGGCGGCAGGCGGGGAGCGCCCGGGCCTCCCGGGGCACCTCCGGCCGGAGCAGACAGCGCAGCAGCTCCATGGCGGCGTCCGCGTCCTCCCGGGTGAGTTCCCACCGGGCGGCAAAGGCGGAGGTCATGGAATAAAACGTCTCCTCCCGGAGCATGGCTCCGGCCCCGGCAACGGCCCGGTCCTCCGACTGATCCGCACAGAGGGCGAAGGTGACGAGATTGTCCGCCTCGCCCCGGGGAAGGTCCACCCGGGCGCAAAGCAGGCATTCGCTCTGCCAGCCGGTGTTGGACGCGAAAGTTTTTCCGCCGCCCCGGCCCGGAAAGGTTTGGAAGTCGGAGGAATACGCCGCCTTCCGGCTGACAGCCAGAGCGAGAAAGCGCTCTCTCTGCCCGCCTCTTGCCAGACGGCGCAGGAGAAGGACCCCGTCCTTTTCCCGCGTGGAGATACCCAGCCGGGCAAAGGAGGGATGGGCCCGCCGGTCCCGCTCGGGCAGAAGCGCTGGCTCCAGAGCGAAGAAAAGCTCCGCTTCCGGGGCGCTATCCTCCCGGTGGAGAACGACGCGGCGCACCTCTCCCGCGTGGGAGACGGATACTGCCGCCGAGACCGTCCACCGGAGGCCGTGGAGCGTCCCGGTCAGCACCGCCTGATCGCCGGAAAACTCCCAGGAGAAATCTCCCGGCTCCCCGGGCCGGGGCAGCAGGGAAACGAGCTTTTCTCCCTGCCGGAGGAAAAGCTCTGCGCCGTGGGAACGGCCGGGCAGATCGGCGTCGGACCGGTAGACCTCCAAATCTCCCCACCGGGCCCGGCTGACGCCGGACTCGGTGACGAGCAGATGATAGATCCCGTTGGACAGGGCCTGCGCCCGGGGAAAGAGATAGTTCGTGCCCTGTCCCCGGCGCCGGGGCTCTTCCGTCCGGGAGAGATGCCCGGCGGGGACGGACCGTTCCCGCCGGACCGTCCGGATCACCCGGCCGTCCAGGGGGATCTTTTCCTGCAGCAAACCGGCGTAGGCGGCCATGGCAGGATCGGACATAAACCAGCGCCGGGGCGCCTGGTCGCACAGAACGTTGGTCATGGCGACCAGACTCATGCCCAGGTGGTGGACCATGGCGCACTGCACGGGAGCGCCGTTTTCTCCGCCCCGGCCGGGGGTGAAGTCCACGGCTTCCCAGAAACCGTAGGGGCCCATATACTCCGGCCGTTCCAGCTTCCGCAGGTTCTGCATGGCCGCCCGGGGGCTGACCATCAGCGTGAGGAAGCTACCGTACGGGGCGATCACACGGCTCTGCCCGTCCCGGCTCAGGGACAGGGCGGCGCAGCCATTGGCCCTGTAGCGGTAGTGCATCCCCGCGTCCAGCGTGGCCACGGCGCTCTCCGAAACGCCCCAGAGGCCGTCGGGTCCCGCGGGCGTTTTCCTCTGGGCGTACACGGCGAAACGGGAGCTCTCGGCCAGATGGGAGCCGCCGTACAGCGGCAGCAGCAGCTCCGGCATCAGATACTCGAACATGGTGCCGCTCCAGCTGACCATGCCCCGGTAACTCCGGAGACCCACCTGGGCCCGGCTCAGCCGTTTCCAGTGCTTCCGGGGCGCCTGGCCCGAGGCCACGGCGATATAGCCGGTGAGCCGCTCCTCGCTCTCCATCAGATCGTACCAGCTCTCGGAAGCCTGCCCGCCGGGAATGAGTCCGATGCGGAAGAAATCCCGGCGCTCGTCGTACAGCGGCCGGAAGTCCATGGCCAGCCGCAGGGCGTCGCAGCGCGCGGCCAGAGCGTGGGCCCCCTGTTCCCGGAGGGCCGCAGCCCCGGCCAGCAGGCATCCGGCCAGATTCCCGCTGTCCACCGTGGAGATATACCCCGGCTGCAGCGGCTGCAGGGTGGCGGTGTCCGTCCAGTTATAGAGGTGACCCTTCCATTTGGGCATCCTTTCGGCCGCGGAGAGCAGGTTTTCGCACAGCCCCAGGGCCTCCTGCCGTTTGGCCACGCCCAGCTTCAGCGCGCACAGGGCGCTGAGCAGGGAGAGCCCCAGATTGGTGGGGCTGATCCGCCCGGCCTTTTCCGCCGGCGGGGAGAACTGCACGTTGTCCGGCGGGAGGAAGTGGTCCTCCGGCACGCAGTTGTCCCGGAAATACCGCCAGATCTCCGCACACCGGCGCAGCAGCCAGTCCCGGTCCTCCGGAGGCAGGGCGGGCTTCCCCGTTTTCTTCCGGCTCAGGGCATGGAAAAGGAGCGGGGCTGCCAGCCACAGCAGCCCCGCGGCCAGACCCGCGGGCAGGGGAGAGGCGGAAAGCAGCACGCAGCCTGCCGCCGGGGAGAACCACATGGACCGATAGAGCACCCCGGGCCCCTCCTTTCCCCGGGCTTCGTCCTGCTGTGCGGTGGTCCATTGGAGCAGGTTTTTGTGGGTGACGGTCATCCTCCACAGGGCGCTGACCGCGGCGGAGAAGCAGGTCCAGGCCTCCTGGGGCAGCAGGATGAAGCGGGCGATACAGCGCATCACCTCGCCCCGGGGACCGGACAGGACCGCACAGTGGAACCGCAGCGGGAGGAGTCTTCCCCGGGCAGCGGCATCCGCCAGCGCGTTGAATAGAGGGGAGAGCAGGCACAGCGCCGCCGTGACCGCGGCGGCCATCGTTCCGGCATCCGGCCGGAGGAACCAGGCGGCCAGCGCCGAGAGCAGGGCGGGAGGCAGCAGCGAGCGGCGCAGGGAATCCCACAGCCGCCAGCGCTCGATCAGCGGCAGCTGGGCCCCGGGGGAAAAGACCCAGGGCAGGTTCTGCCAGTCCCCACGGGTCCAGCGGTGCAGCCGGGTGAGCCAGCTCCGCGCCCCGGCGGGGAAGCCGTCGGTGAGCTCCACGTCGTTGATCAGCCCGCCACGGAGATAAGCTCCCTCCAGAGCGTCGTGGCTCAGCACCAGATTGTCCGGCAGACGGTCCGCGGCGCAATCCAGATAGGAACGGATATGGATCAGCCCTTTCCCGGCAAAGCCGCCGCTGCGGAAGAGGTCCATATAAAGTTCTCCCGCGTTGGAGCCGTAAGGGTCGCCGCCGCCTTGTGGGGCGAACAGCCGGGCGAAGCCCGTTTTGTTGGCGTCGGAAAGCCCCACGGCCAGCCGGGGCTGGAGCACGCCATGGCTCTGCACCACCCGGCCCTGTTCGGGTTCGACCACAGGCCGGTTCAGCGGGTGGAGGGCCGTGCCGATCATGGCCCGGGCCGCTCCCGGCTCCAGCCGGGTGTCCTCGTCCAGCGTCAGCACGTAGACAGCGCCCTGAAGGGCTTCCGCCTCCCCGGAGAGCAGCTCCAGTTCGGAGCTCTGCCCGTCCAGCAGACGGCAGAGCTCATGGATGGCGCCCCGTTTCCGCTCCCGGGGAGAGAACCGGCGGGAATCCTCCGACCAGCTCCGCTCCCGGGAGAAGACGAAAAAGCCCCCGTCATATCGCCGGTTCAGCTCATCCGCCCCGGCCTTGACCCGGAGCAGCAGGGCCTGATCTGCGGTGGACAGGATCTCCCGGCTCTCCGGTAAGTCGCACAGCAGCCCCAGGGCCAGCCCCTCGCCGCAATCCCGGGAGGCCATTCGGAATTCCTCCAGGCGCCGGAGGGCCCTGTCGGCGGCGGCCTCCCCGGATAGCAGCACGGAGATCACGCACAGAGTCTTCCCCTCCGGGGGCACGCCGGTTTTCAGCGCCAGCCGGGGCAGCTGACAGGGAGGCGTGAGCCCCAGTGCCACCCGGTCCGCCGTCTCCTTCACCAGCTGGGAGAGGGGCAGCAGCGCCAGGAAAAACGCCGCCGAGGATCGGAGGAGCAGTCCCAGCGCCCCGGCAAGCAGAAGCGGCAGGACGGCGTTCAGCGCAGCGTAGCCCGTCCCACGGCGTTCCCGACTCCGCTCGCCCAGCGGCCGGTCCAGAAGGTAGGTCCCCACGTGCCGGGTATACTCGTCTTCCCCTTTGGCAGCCAGATCCAGCGCCTTTTCCGCGACGGAGGTCTCCGAGAGGCGGTTTTTCCGGGCAAGGGCCTCCACCCGGCGCAGATAATACGCCCGGGAGGCCCGGTCCATCCGGGAATAGACGCCGGCGGGGTCGAAGCGGAGCAGCCGGTCAAGACTGTCCGCTTCCTCCAGCGCCGCGCCCAGATCCATGGCGGAGAGCCGCCGAAGCGCGGTGAACAGCACGCCGCAGCGGTCCCCGTCCGGCTCTTTTCGGCTATATTCCGAGGCCATGGTCCCGATCATCGCCAGCCGCAGCGCCGCAGGCAGCAGCCCCAGCTCCCGCCGCAGAAGGGGAATGCGCGCCTGAAAACCGGAGAGGAACGCCCCCAGACGCTCCTCCGTCAGCTCTCCGTCCCCGGAGCGCAGCAGCTCCCGGCACAGAAGCAAGACCACAGCCTGTCCCGCCGCGGCCCGGAGGGAGCCGCCGGAGCCCAGAGCGGCCAGAGCGGCGTCGCACTCCCGGCGGATCAACCAGGCGTTGTCCAGCATCCAGCGCCCCGCCTCCGGCAGAGCGACGTCCGCGGTTCGCTGATACGCCTGTTCCCGCCGCCGCAGTACGGCGGCGGCGCGCCGGCCCTCCCGGCGAAGGGAGCGGGCAGGCACCGTGCCGTTCACGCTCAGCGAGCGGGCATAGCGGCGGGCATGATCGGGGAGTTTATCAAGAGGAATATACGTCGATCCCATAATCTTCTCCTGTGTTCGTTGTCAAATCACAGTTTTTCCCGGCACGGCGGGAATATTCTTCCGTAACGGCAAGACTGTCAAAGAAAAACCCTTGACAGAACGGCCGGGACCGGGTATAATGCCACGGTGGCAAGGGAATATACTTGACAGGAGGCGCCGGATAATGACAGAAGCGGAGCAGAGCCGTACACCGGAGATGGACGCGGCGTTGTTTCGCACCATGCTGTTCGACTTTTACGGCGAGCTCCTGACCGACAAGCAGAAGGAATACTTCGACCTGCACTATAACGAGGACCTCTCTCTGGCCGAAATCGCCATGGGGGAGGGGATCTCCCGGCAGGGCGTGTGGGACATCATCCGCCGTGCGGAGGAGAGCATGCGCCGCTATGAGGACAAGACCGGCCTGGTGGCCCGGTTCGCCCGGTCCCGGACGGTGATCGCCCGGGCGGAGGAAAAACTCGCCCGGCTGCAGGCGGAGACCTCCGGGGAGACGGCGGCGCTGGCCCGGGAACTCCGGGAGGACCTACAGGAGCTGCGACATGGCATTTGAAAACCTGTCTGATAAACTGAATAACGTTTTTAAGACCCTGCGCGGCAAGGGCCGCCTCTCCGAGCAGGACGTGAAGGAAGCCATGCGGGAGGTGCGGCTGGCTCTGCTGGAAGCGGACGTCAGCTACAAGGTCGTCAAGGACTTTGTCAAGACCGTCAGCGAGCGCGCCGCCGGCGCGGAGGTGCTGGAGGCCCTGTCCCCGGCCCAGATGGTCATCAAGATCGTCAATGAAGAGCTGTGCGCCCTCATGGGCGGGGAAAACCAGAAGCTGAACATCTCCTCCAAGTCCCCCAGCGTGGTGATGCTGGTGGGCCTGCAGGGCGCGGGCAAGACCACCAACGGTGCCAAGCTGGCGGCGCTGATGCGCAAGACCCAGAACAAGCGTCCTCTGCTGGCGGCCTGCGACGTGTACCGGCCCGCCGCCATCGAGCAGCTAGAGACCGTGGGCAGAAAGCTGGACATCCCCGTGTTCCAGGAGGGGCAGGGGGACCCGGTGGAGATCGCGGTCCACGCCGTCGAGCACGCCAGACGCCACGGCAACGATCTTGTCTTTCTGGACACCGCCGGACGGCTGCACATCGACGAGCAGCTCATGGACGAGCTCCGGCGCATCAAGGCCGCCGTGGACCCGGCGGAGATCCTACTGGTGATCGACGCCATGATCGGCCAGGACGCGGTGAACGCCGCCTCCGCCTTCGACGCGGAGCTGGGCGTCACCGGCGTGATGCTCACCAAGCTGGACGGCGACGCCCGTGGCGGCGCGGCGCTGTCCATCCGGGCGGTCACCGGCAAGCCCATCAAGTTCGCCGGCACCGGGGAAAAGCTGGACGCCATCGAGGTCTTCCATCCCGACCGGATGGCCGGGCGGATCCTGGGCATGGGAGACATGCTCACGCTCATCGAGAAGGCCGAGGCCAGCTTTGACGAGCAGAAGGCCCGGGAGATGGCGGAAAAGCTGAAAAAGAACCGCTTTACCCTGGCCGACTATCTGGACCAGATGCGGTCCATGAAGGACATGGGCTCGCTGGAGGACATCGCGGGCATGATCCCCGGGCTGGATGCCAAAGCGCTCCGGGGCGCCCAGATCGACGAAAAGGCCATGGCCCACACCGAGGCCATCATCCTGTCCATGACCCCTCAGGAGCGGGACAACCCCGCGGTGCTGAACGCCAGCCGGAAAAAGCGGATCGCCGCCGGGGCGGGCGTGTCGGTGGTGGACGTGAACCGGCTTCTCAAGCAGTATGAGATGATGCAGAACATGGCCAAGCAGTTTTCCGGCAAGAAAATGAAGCGTATGCGCCGGGGCGGCATGCCTTTCGGCTTCTGAAAAAATCGTTTATTGTTGCGAAAAGCAATAAAAATATTTTACTATTTGGAGGAAAAAATCATGGTCAAAATCCGTCTGCGCCGCATGGGTGCCAAGAAAGCTCCTTACTACCGCGTCGTCGTTGCCGACAGCCATTCTCCCCGTGACGGCCGTTTCATCGAAGAGATCGGCACCTACGATCCCCTGGCTCAGCCTGCTTTCGTGAAGATCGACATGGAGCGTGCCAAGTACTGGATCGCCAACGGCGCCCAGCCCACCGAGACCGTCCGCGCCCTGCTGAAGAAGGCCGAAGCCTGATCGCCTGAGGCACGATTATAATGAAGGAACTGTTGACCTACATTGTGCAGAGTCTCGTGGACAAAGCCGACGAGGTCTCTGTGACCGAGCGCGAAGCCGGAGGCGAAACCGTCTTTGAAGTACGGGTCGCCGCGGGAGATATGGGCAAGGTCATCGGCCGTCAGGGTCGGGTCGTCAAGGAGATCCGTACGCTGATGAAGGCCGTCGCCCAGAAAGAGGGCAAAAAGGTGTCCGTCGAGATCCTCGACTGACCTAAACAGGGGCGGGGACCGGGTCCCCGCCCCTGCGAGCTATTTGGAGGTTACCGTATGAAGCAGCCGTTTCTGGAAGCCGGCAAGATCGTGAACACCTTCGGCATCCGGGGGGAAGTCAAGCTCCAGCCCTGGTGCGACAGCGCGGAGTTTCTCAAGGACTTCAAAACACTTTATATCGATTCCAAACCCCGGACCGTGGCCTCAGCCCGGGTCCACAAGGATATGCTAATCGTCCGCTTTGAGGGCGTGGAGGACGTGAACGGCGCCATGCTGCTGAAAAACAAGGTGGCATACTTCGCCCGGGAGGACGCCAGACTGCCGGAGGGCCGCTACTTTATCGCGGATCTCATCGGCAGCGACGTGGTGGATGAGAACGGGGCCGTGGTGGGCAAGCTCACCGAGGTGCTGGATCTGCCCGCCGGGCAGGTGTACGTGGTGCAGGGGGAGACGGAGCACACCATCCCCGCCGTGCCGGAGTTCGTCCTCGGCATCGACCCGGGGGAAAACGTGATCCGGGTGCACCTCATTGAGGGAATGTGACATGCGAGTTGACATAATGACCTTGTTCCCGGAGGCGGTGGCCGCTTCGCTGAAGATCAGCATCCTGGGACGGGCGGAAAAAAAGGGCATCCTGGATATCCGCTGCGTCCAGATCCGGGACTATACGGACAACAAACAGCAGCAGGTGGACGATTACCCCTACGGCGGCGGCTGGGGCTGCGTGATGATGGCCCAGCCGCTGAAAAGCTGCCTGGACGCGGTGTGTGCCGACGCCGGGGAGCGCCGTCGCCGGGTGATCTATCTCTCGCCCCAGGGCAAGCCCTTTGACCAGGCCGCCGCCCGGCGGCTGGCGGGGGAGTACGACCATCTGGTGCTGGTCTGCGGCCATTACGAGGGCGTGGACGAGCGCTTTATCGAGCAGTGCGTGGACGAGGAGCTGTCCCTGGGGGACTTCGTCCTCACCGGCGGGGAGATCGCCGCCATGGCGGTCACCGACGCGGTCTGCCGTCTGATCCCCGGGGTGCTCTCCGATGAAGAATGCTTCACCGGGGAGAGCCATTGGGACGGTCTGCTGGAATACCCCCAGTACACCCGGCCGGAGACCTGGGAGGGCCGGGAGGTGCCGGAGGTACTTCGCGGCGGCAACGACGCCCAGATCCGCCGCTGGCGGCGGAAGAAGATGCTGGAGCGCACCATGGACAAGCGTCCCGACCTGTGGGAAAAGGCGGAGCTCTCCCCGGAGGACCGGGAGCTGGAGGCCGAGATCCGCAAGGACCGGAGCCGTCTGCAGCTCACCGGCGCGGTGGAGTGCCGCCCTGTCCGGGAGGAGGACGCGGAGGCCGTGGAGCTGCTGTTCCGGCAGGCGCGGAATTACCTTCGCAGGCACCGGGTGGACCAGTGGCAGGGAGATTACCCCGCCCGGCAGGAGGTGCTGGAGGACATGGAGCGCGGTGAGGGCTACGTGATGACCTACGAAGGCCGGGTGGCCGGATATTTCTGCCTGTCGTCCCGCCCGGAGGAGGGCTACACGGCCATCACCGACGGAAAATGGCGGCGGGAGGGACCCTATTGTGTGATCCACCGGAGCTGTGTGGGCGCGGAGTACCGGGGCACCGGCATGGCGGACCGGATGTTCCGCTCCGCCGAGGACCTTACCCTCGCCATGGGGATCAGCGACCTGCGGGTGGACACCCACCGGCACAACGAGGCCATGAAGGCCCTGCTGAAGCGCCGGGGCTTCCAGTACCGGGGCAACGTGCTGGTGGAGGTTGGCCCGGGCAGCGATCCACGCAGACAGGCATTCGAGAAGGTGCTGTAAATGGACCTTACGAACTACGCGGAAGTGACGGCGCTGTTGGAACGACACGGCTTCCGGTTTTCCAAATCATTGGGCCAGAACTTCCTCACCGCTGCATGGGTGCCGGAGCGCATCGCGGAGGAGGCCGGGCTGACCCGGGACGATTGCGTGCTGGAGGTGGGCCCCGGGGTGGGCTGTCTGACAGCCGCGCTGTCCGATCGGGCGGGCAAGGTGGTCTCTCTGGAGCTGGACCGGCGGCTGGAGAGCGTTTTGAAGGAGACTCTCGCCGGCCGGGACAACGTGGAAGTGATCTTCGCGGACGCGGGCAAAACGGATCTGAAAAAATTATGTAAACTAAAAGGCCCTGACCGGCCATGGAAGGTCTGCGCCAACCTGCCCTACAACGTGACCACGCCGCTGCTGACTGCGTTCCTGAAGGCGGGCTGCTTTGAGAGCGTCACGGTCATGGTGCAGAAGGAGGTGGCGGAGCGGCTCTGCGCCCGACCGGGCACCGGGGAATACGGGGCGTTCACCCTGCTGGTGCAGTGGTACGCCCGGCCGGAGCTGCTGTTCGAAGTGCCGCCGATCTGCTTCGTGCCCCAGCCAAAGGTCACCAGCGCGGTGGTTCGGCTGGAACGGCTGGCAGAGCGGCCCGTTCCGGTGAAGGACGAGGAGCTTTTCTTCCGGACGGTGCGTGCCGCCTTCAATCAGCGGCGCAAGACCCTGTCCAACGCCCTGCGCTCGGCATTTCCGGGCCTGGACCGGGAGGCGCTGAACGCGGCCCTGGAGGAGCTGGGCTTGTCGGTGACCGTCCGGGGCGAGGCGCTTTCCCTGGCGCAGTTCGCGGCGCTCTCCGACGCGCTGTATGATATGAGAAAAGAGGAGTTTACCAATGGGTGAGATCATTCGCGCCGTTACGAACGACGATACTGTCAAGATCTCCGTGATCACGGCCCGGGACGCGGTGGAGCGTGCCCGGCAGATCCATGGACTGCATCCCGTGGGGACGGCGGCCCTGGGGCGCACCCTCTGCGGCGCGGCCATGCTGGGGGAGATGATGAAGGAGGACGACGCCTCCCTGACCATCCGCATCCGGGGCAGCGGCCCTCTGGGCGGCGTCACGGCGGTGTCTGATTCCAACGGAAACGTCCGCGGTATGGTCATCAATCCGGGTGTGGATCTGCCCGTCCGGGAACGGGACGGAAAGCTGGACGTGAGCGGCGCCATCGGCACGGAAGGTCTGCTCACCGTCAGCCGGGACATCGGGCTGCGGGAGCCTTACGTGGGGTCCACGGCGCTGGTGAGCGGCGAGGTGGCGGAGGATCTGGCGGCCTATCTTACCGAGAGCGACCAGCTGGGCAGCGCCTGCGGCCTGGGGGTCCTGGTGGACACCGACGAAAGCGTAAAGGCCGCGGGCGGCTTCATCGTGCAGCTGATGCCGTTTGCCCCCGACGAGGTGATCTCCCGACTGGAGGAGAACGTCTTTATGATGGATCAGCTGACCACCATTCTGGACGAGGACGGCCCGGAGGAGGTCATCGAACAGGTGTTCCGGGGCATGGACCACCACGTTACGGAACGGCACCCCATGGCCTATGAGTGCAAGTGCTCCCGGGAGCGGGTGCTCCAGGCGGTGACCAGCCTGTCGCCGGAGGACCTGCGGGAGCTGCAGGCCGACGGCAGAGAGGTGGAGGTCAAGTGCCAGTTCTGTGACAAGGTTTACACCTTCCCGCCGGAGGAAGTGGCCTCCTGGCGCCATGAGGATTGAGCGGAGAAAATCAAAAAAGGGCCCTGTGCGGGAAAACCGCACAGGGCCCTTTTTGTCGTGTTTTCAGCGCTTTTTGGACTCGGCCATCAGCATTTTCTCAATGCGTTCCCGGTCCTTGGGGGCGAGTTCTTCGGTCTTGCCGGAGAAGAAATCCTCGATCACGCCCAGATGGACGCCGGTCTTGTAGTTGATCTTATAGTTGATCACGCCCAGCTTTTCCTTGAGAGCGCGCAGTTCCTGATTGTCCATTTTGTCCTCCTTATGAGCGTTGTGGTCCGCAGCGGGGTCACTCCACTTCGATCTGCTTGATGTTCATTTCGTTGCCCTGCTGCAGCCAGGTGTTGCCGCTGCCGCAGTGGGGGCAGGTCTTGCCGTACTGCACGGTGGGGTAGGTCTGCTTGCAGTCGTCGCACCACGTGACAGCGGGGATGGTCTCGCAAATGAGCTCGGCGCCGGTGAACAGGGGAAATTTCTTGGTGTACCAGTTCCAGTAGTCGTACAGGTAAGAAGTTACGATCCCCGAGACTTCCCCGAACTCCAGCGTCACCGAGTGGATCTTCTCCACCTGGTTTTCCTCCGCGATCTTGCTGACCTGCTTGACCACGTAATTTACCAGACCCAGTTCATGCATGGGATCACTTCGCGCCTCTGCGGATGATCTTGGTCTTGGCGATGTGAGCGCCCATGGCCTTGAACTTGTCCTCCGCCGGGATCATCCGGGAGTAGGCGTCGCCCATGTTCCGGACCAGATGGATGGCGTCGAACTTGCACTGCACGGTGCACATACCGCAGCCCAGGCACTTGTTGGTGTCCACCACGCTGCGTCCGCAGCTCAGGCACCGGGAGGCCTCGGACTTGATCTGCTCCTCGGTGAAGATCAGCCGCTCGTCGCTCATAGTGCGGACCTTGGCGGGATCCACGCCCTTGACGGCCCGACCGGGCTTCTTGTAGGCGTCCACGGGCAGAACGATGTCGTCCTTGTCCAGCGGTGTGAAGTGACGGGTGTTCCGGTGGATGGTCAGGGACTGGCCCTCGTTGACGAACCGGTGCAGGCTCACGGCGCCCTCGCGGCCGGTGGCCAGGGCATCCACCACGAACTTCTGGCCCAGGTAAACGTCGCCGCCCACGAAGATGTCGGGCACGGCGGTCTGCAGGGTCACGGGATCGGCCTTCACGGTGCCGTTGCGGTTGAATTCCACCTTGGTGCCGGCGAGCAGCTCTTTCCAGTCGGGCCGCTGACCGATGCAGTAAAGGACCGTGGAGCAGGGGGCCTCGTCGGTGATCTCGTCGTCGAACTTGGGATCGAAGCGGCCCTCGGCGTTGCGGACGCTGACGCACTTGCGGAACTTGATGCCGGCGCACTTGCCGTCCTCAGTGAGGATCTCGGTCTGGCCCCAGCCGTCGTGGATCTCCACGCCGTCGGACTTGCACAGCTCCTGATCCTCCTCGCCCATGGGCATCTCGGCATAGCTTTCCAGGCAGTAGAGCTTTACGCTCTCGGCACCCTGGCGGATGGCGGTGCGGGCCACGTCCGCGCCGATGTTGCCGCCGCCGATGACCACCACGTGGCCGTGGAGAGGCTCCGCGGCGCCGGCGTTGACTTTCTTGAGGTAATCCACGCCGGGCATGACGCCGACAGCGTCATCGCCGGGCACGTTCAGCTTGCCGCCGTTCTGCAGGCCGACGGCCACGAAGAAGCCCTTGAAGCCCTCGTCACGGAGCTGCTGGATGGTGACGTCCTTGCCGACCTCCACGCCGCAGCGGAACTGCACGCCCATTTCCCGGAGAATGTCGATCTCGGCGTTGACAACGTCCTTCTCCAGCCGGAAGCCGGGAATGCCGGTGACCATCATGCCGCCGGGGACGGCGTCTTTTTCGAATACCACGGGGTAGTAGCCCTCGATAGCCAGGAAGTAAGCGCAGGCCAGACCGGCGGGGCCGGAGCCGATGATGCCGATCTTCTGGTCAAAGTGCTCCCGGGTGGTAGAGACCATGGGCGGCACATATCTGTGCTCGGCTTTGAGATCCTGTGCGGCGATGAACTGCTTGATATCGTCGATGGCCAGGGCCTCGTCCACGGTGCCGCGGGTGCATTCGTCCTCGCAGTACTTGCGGCAGATGGCGCCGCAGACGGCGGGGAAGGGGTTGTCGCGCTTGATCAGCTCCAGGGCCTCCCGGTACTTGCCCTCGCTGGCCATCTTGATGTAACCCTGGATGGCGATGTGCAGCGGGCAGGCAGCCTTGCAGGGGGCCGTGCCGGTGGGCCAGGTCTGAATGACGCCGTTCTCGTTCTTGTAGTTGAAGTTCCACTTGTCCTCGCCCCAGGACATCTTTCCCTCGGGCAGCTCCGCCTTGGGGTACTCGATCTCACCGTGCTTGGTGCAGAGCTTCTGGCCCAGACGGACGGCGCCGGCGGGGCAGACCTCTACACACTTGCCGCAGGCCACGCACTTCTCGGGGTCGACCTCGGAGGTATAGGCGGAGCGGGACATATTGGGGGTGTTGAAGAGCTGGCTGGTGCGCAAGGCGTTGCACACACCCACGGCGCAGTTGCACAGACCGAAGATCTTGTTTTCACCGTCGATGTTGGTGATCTGGTGAACGTAGCCCTTTTCCTCGGCCTTTTGCAGGATCTCCATGGCCTCTTCATAGGTGATGTCGTGGCCCATGCCGGTCTCCCGGCAGTAGTCGGCAAAGTCGCCCACGCCGATGCACCAGTACTGCTCGATATCGCCGGAGCCCTCGCCCCGGACCCGCTGCTGCTTCCGGCAGGAGCAGATGCCCACGCCGATCTGACCCTCGTATTTCTTGAGCCAGTGGCTGAGATGCTCAATGTCCAGGGACTCGCACTCGGCGGGGATGGCCTTCTCCACGGGGATCACGTGCATGCCGATGCCGCCGCCGCCGGGAGGCACCAGATGGGTGATGCCCGCCAGAGGCAGGTAAGTCATCCGCTCGAAGAAGTCGGCAACCTGGGGTGTCGCCGGCATGATCTCCGGCCGCATCACCATGATCTCGGCGCTGCCGGGCACGAACATGTCCAGCACCCAGCGCTTCTCGTGGTTGGGGTTCTTGCCGTCCAGGTTCTCAAAGTGCCACTCCACCAGGCTGGCCTGGCACAGAGCTTCCAGAACGGTGGTCAGATGTTCGTCGTCATAGCCGCTGAGAGCTTTGAGCTGCTCGAAGGTCTTGGGCTTGCGCTTGCCCATCTTCAGGGCCAGATCCAGACAGTGATCGGCGACCTCCTTGCCGTACCGCCTCTCGGCGTACTGCAATCCGCAGTTGATCCCCCAGTACTCCGGGGAGTCGGCGGTGATCTTTTCCAGGCCGAGCAAAGCCTCCTTTCGGTCGGTGATGATCTTGCCCAGCTTGGCGATCTTCTGGTCACGGGTCAATTGGGCCATAAGCTGTTTTCCTCCTTTAATCATTCGGTAAGCCGGCCGGGGTTCGCCCGGCCGGTCCGGGATTGCGCTTTTTCTTTACTGCATGGTGGGGTACTCGGATTTGCCGGTGATCTTCTTTTTCAGGATCTTCATGCCGCGCTTGAGGGCGTATGGGCCGACGATCTTCATCATTTCCTCGGCGGTGTGCATGTCGCTGGCGGCGGGAATGTCCCGGGTCAGATGGATGGCGTCGAACTGGCAGCGGGTGGTGCACAGGCCGCAGCCGATGCATTGGTTCAGATCGACAGTGGTAGCGCCGCATTTCAGGCAGCGGTTGGCCTCGATCTTCACCTGTTCCTCGGTAAGCGCCAGCCGAAGATCCTCGAAGGTGGCGGTTGCCTCTCCGGGCTTCATGCCGGGCATCTGCCGCTGGGCGTTGTCGTAGCTCTCCACCCGGATGTCGTCCCGATCCAGCTCGATGAAGGTCCGGAGGTCCCGGCCGATGGTGAGAGACTGACCGGGGTGCACGAACCGGTTGATGGACACGGCGCCCTCCCGTCCGACCGCGATGGCGTCGATGACGAACTTCTGGCCGGTGTACACGTCGCCGCCCACGAAGATGTCGGGCTCGCCGGTCTGCAGGGTCACGGGATCGGCCTTCACGGTGCCGTTGCGGTTGAACTCCACTTTGGTTCCCTCGAGCATCTTGCCGAAGTCGGGCCGCTGGCCGATGCAGTAAAGAACGGTGGTGCAGGTGGCCTCCTCGGTGACGGCGTCGTCGAATTTAGGATCGAAGCGGCCCTCGGCGTTGCGGACGCTGACGCACTTGCGGAAGCGGATGCCCGTGCACGCTCCGTTTTCGGAAAGGATCTCGGTCTGACCCCAGCCGGCGTGGATGGTGATGCCGTCCTCTTCCACTTCTCTGCGGTCATCGGGACCCATGGGCATCTCGTCGTAGCTCTCCAGGCAGTAGAGATCCACCTTGGCCGCACCGGCCCGCACCGCCGTACGGGCGATATCGGCGCCGATGTTGCCGCCGCCGATGACGACCACGTTGCCTTCCAGACGGAAGGAGGGATCCTGGTTGACCTTCCGGGCAAAGTCGATGCCGGCGATCACGCCCCGGGCGTCCTCGCCGGGCACGCCCAGCCTGCCGCCGCTGGGAAGGCCGGTAGCCAGGAAGAAAGCCTTGTAGCCCTGGGCGCGGAGCTCGTCAAGAGTGACGTCCCTGCCCACGTCTACGCCGCAGCGGAGCTCAACGCCCATTTTGCGGATGATCTCGATCTCGCCTTCGATGACCTTCTTTTCCAGACGGAAGTTGGGGATGCCGTTCATCATCATGCCGCCGGGACGCTTCTCCCGGTCGAACACGGTGACGGGATAGCCGTCCAGCCGCAGGTAGTAGGCGGCGGAGAGACCCGCGGGACCGGCGCCGATCACGGCGATCTTGCAGTCGTCCCACTGCTTGCCCTCCATGTTCTCGCATTTGAGGACAAAGCGGTCCAGATTCTTCCGCTCGTACTGGCAGAGGAATTTCTTGATCTCGTCGATGGAGACGGCCTCGTCCACCGTGCCCCGGGTGCAGCGATCCTCGCAGCG
>JAFSZH010000054.1 GCA_017455685.1 Oscillospiraceae bacterium | reverse complement strand
TTTTTGTGATATAATGCCTTACAGTTAGAGGACTGCGCCTGTTTTACGCTCCTTTCTTACAACTGCAACGCAATTCACCACAAATGAGCCGCAGTCATATGTATTAGGTGGCAGAAACCACCCTTCACATATTAGCTCTCAGAAGTCCATTCTGAAAAAGTACGCTGAGGAGCATGGTTTCCCCAACACTATGTTCTTCGTAGACGACGGGTACAGCGGAACAAACTTCAATCGGCCGGATTGGCAGCGTCTGCTCGGGATGATTGATGAAGGCCGTATCGGAATCATCATTGTGAAGGACATGAGCCGACTCGGACGCGATTATCTCCAGGTCGGAATGTATACGGAAATGGTCTTTCCGAACAACGGCATCCGCTTCATCGCCATCAATAACGGCGTGGACAGCATCAACGGCACGGAAAACGACATGACGCCCTTCATCAACATCTTCAACGAGTTCTATGCAAAGGATACGAGCCGTAAGATCAAGGCCGTATTCAAGCAGAAGGGCAATGCCGGTAAACCGCTCTGCACGATTCCGCCATACGGCTATTTGAAGGATCCGCAGGATAAAAACCACTGGATCGTTGATGAAGAGGCTGCCGAGGTGGTGCGAGAGATATTCCGCTTGTGCGTTGCCGGTTACGGGCCTTCTCAGATCGCTTCGGAACTGGAGCGCCGGCAGATCGAGATCCCCATCTACCATGCTAAGCGAAACGGGATCAAGCTTCCCGCCCGCTCTGATGGTCACAGTCCCTACGCATGGGATGATACGACGGTTTCCCGCCTGCTGACGAGGCAGGAGTATCTCGGCCATACCGTCAATTTCAAGACGCATACAAAGTCTTTCCGTGACAAAAAAAAGATGGCCAACGATCCCTCTGAGTGGATCATTTTCGAGAACACCCATGAGGCAATCATCGACCGGGAAACCTTTGATATCGTCCAGCGCATCCGTGACGGAAGACGGCGCTTCACTCCAATGGGTGAGATGCCGATTTTGTCGGGAATGCTTTTCTGCGCCGACTGCGGAGCAAAGCTGTATCAGGTCCGGCACAGGGGATGGACGCATGAGCAGGAGATTTTTGTCTGTGCATCTTACAGGAAGGGACAGGGGCTCTGCTCACCTCACCAGATCCACAATGTCCAGGTGGAAGCTATTCTGCTTCACAAACTGAAGCAGATCACGGCATACGCGAGAGAGCATGAGAGCGAATTTGTGGAGCTGGTCACGAAGCAGAACGAGAAAGAACTAAATCGTCTTATGCGCGACAGCAACCGAGAACTGTCACAGGCCAGAGAACGCATCGGTAAGCTGGATATCATTGTGCAGCGCCTTTACGAAGATAATATCGAGGGAAAAATCTCAGATGAGCGTTTTGCCAGGATGTCCGCCACCTATGAAGCCGAGCAAAAGCAGCTCGAAGCCAGAGCAGTTGAACTCGAGACTGCCATTGCCGAAGCCCGTGCGCAGCGACTGAATGTGGATTCCTTCCTGGGTATGGTGCGCCGGTATACGGACATTACCGAACTCACGGCTGAGATCATCCGCTCGTTCGTCGAAAAGATCGAAGTCAAGAAGCCGGAAAAAGTCCCTGGAACCCGGACGAAAAAGCAGACTCTGGTCATCTGGTGGAACTTCATCGGCGTAGTCGATATCCCTGAGGAACAGGCGGAGCAAAGAGAAACGGCATAGCCTACATGATCGTAAGCTATGCCGTATTCTTTTTTGCGGATTACAATGTCTTTAATCCGCACGGACAAACCCCGGCGGGCTGTTTTGCATGCAAAGAGAGGATTTACGCCTGAGCGGGAGCGGGGACGGCCTCTGCGGCACGGACCCGGCTCCGGAGCACGAAGAGGGTGCCCAGAGTGAGTCCCACGCCGACGGCAAGGCTGATAAACACGTTCTGGGTGAACCCGGCCACCACGTAGCTGACGAAGGACACCGCCGCCACGGTGAGCACGTAGGGGATCTGGGTGGACACGTGGTTGATGTGGTCGCACTGGGCACCCGCGGAGGCCATGATGGTGGTGTCGGAGATGGGGGAGCAGTGGTCGCCCATGACCGCGCCGGCCAGGCAGGCGGACACGCCGATGATCAGCAGAACGCTGTCGGAGGGGAACACGTCCGTGACGATGGGGATCAGGATGCCGAAGGTGCCCCAGCTGGTGCCGGTGGAGAAGGCCAGGCCGCAGGCCACCAGGAAGATGATGGCCGGGAGCATATTGTAAAGACCCTGGGAGGCGCCCTCCATGAGGCCGTACACGTAGTCGGCGGCGCCCAGCAGGCCGGTCATGTTCTTGAGCGTCACGGCGAAGGTGAGGATCAGCAGGGCGGGGACCATGGCGTTGAAGCCCTTGATGATGCAGCCCATGGCGGCCTTGAAGCTCACCAGACGGCGGCAGAGGTAGTAGATTACCGTGAACATCAGAGCGATCAGCGTGCCCCAGGGCAGACCCACGGAGGCGTCGGTGTCGGCGAAGGCCTCGGCAAAGGGGACGCCGTCGAAGAAGCCGCCCACGTACAGCATGCCGATCACGTCGCACAGGATCAGCACGGCCACGGGGATCACCAGATCCAGCACCCGGCCGTTGGGAGAGAACTCCAGCTCCGCGTCGTCGCTGCGCCGCTCTCCGGCGGTGAAGAGGTCGCCGCTCATAACGGCGTTAACCTCGTGGAGCCGCATGGGGCCGTAGTCGAACTTCATCAGCGTGAGAGCCACGATGAACACCAGCGTCAGCAGGCTGTAATAGTTCCAGGGGATGGCCCGGACGAAGAGCTGGGTGCCGCTCATGACGCTGTCGTCCACGATGCCGCTGACGGCGGCGGCCCAGGAGGAGATGGGGGCGATCATGCACACGGGGGCGGCGGTGGCGTCGATGAGGTAGGCCAGCTTGGCCCGGCTGATCCGGTGCCCGTCGGAAACGGGCCGCATGACGCTGCCCACGGTGAGGCAGTTGAAGTAGTCGTCCACGAAGATCAGGATGCCCAGCAGGAAGGTGGCCAGCATGGCCCCCACCCGGGTGCGGACGTGCTTCTGGGCCCAGCGGCCGAAGGCGGCGGAGCCGCCGGCCAGGTTCATCAGCGCGACCATGATCCCCAGCAGGATCAGAAACAGGAAGATGCCCACGTTCCAGGCGTCCGCCACGCCGGCGATGAAGCCGTCGTTGACGATCACGTCCAGAGCTCTTACGGGGGCGAATTCCGCCACCAGCAGGCCGCCGGCGACGATGCCCAGGAACAGGGAGGAGTAGACCTCCTTGGTGATCAGCGCCAGGGCGATGGCGATCACGGGAGGCAGCAGGGACCAGATGGTTTGAGTGAACATGATTCTTCTCTCCTTCTCCGTATACGAAAAAACGCCGTGATCCCTGGTGGAAGGATCACGGCTGACGTATACAAAAACAGTATGGTTATACTTTTTTGCCCGCCAATGACAGCTCTCCACCAAAGTGACAGTCCGGGAGATGTTCTCCCCCGACCCAGGCGTCCCTGCGCCAGACAGCGCTCAGAACCCTTCGGCGGCTTCCCCTTTCCGTTCCCCGGTGTCTGCCTTTATCGGGAACGTACTGATGTCGGCCGCGCCTCTATCATCAGGATAGGCTTATTGTAGAGTACGCCCCCGGGAATTGTCAATAGATCATGTTTGACAAAATCCCGGGGGCAGTGTCTTTTATGATACAGCAATTTGCTGCGGTAAAGCGCCGCTTGCCTCTTTTTCCCGCTGTATGATCTCCCGCATCACGTGGACGGCGATGGGCGCGGCCATGCACGCGTTGAGCACGTCCGCCACCGCCTGGATGGAGGCCACGCCCCACACCCCGAAGAAATGGACCATCACGGGCAGCAGGGGGTAGAAGAACAGTCCCTGCCGGCCGATGCCCAGGAACACAGAGGAGACCGGCCGGCCCAGCCCGGCGCAGAGCATGTTCACGATGATGCACCCGCCGTGGAGCGGCATGGCGGCGCACTGGATGCGCAGGGAGTAGACGCCGATGCGCAGCATCTCCTCGTTGCCCTCGGTGAAGAGCAGCAGCAGCTGTCTCGCAAAGACGAACACCACCAGGGAGATCACGCTGATGCCCGCCACGCAGGCCGCCTGGGCGAAGTAATAGCTCTTGCGTACCCGGTCGAAGCGTCCGGCGCCCCAGGAGAAGCCCGCCACCGGCTGGAAGCCCTGGCCGAAGCCAAGGCAGGCGCTGGTGAGGAACATGATGATCCGGTTGGACACGCTGATGGCAGCCAGGGCGGAGGTGCTGTACCCGGAGGCCAGCCGGTTGAGTACGATGGCGGCCAGGGCGCTGAGCCCGCCCCGGAAGAAGCTGGCGCTGCCCATGGAACATACGTCTTTGGCGTCCGCCCACCGGGGGCGGAACTGTCTGAGCTTGATGGTCAGAACGGTCTGCTTCCGCAGATAGGGGGTCATCAGGATGGTCCAGCTCACCAGCTTGGACAGCGCCGTGGCGGCGCTGGCGCCGGCCACGCCCCAGCCCAGCCCGAAGATGAACAGGGGGTCCAGACCGATGTTGAGCACGGCGCCCGTCACCATGCCGATCATGGAATAAAGGCTGCTGCCCTCCGCCCGCAGGTTCTGGTTGAGAACGAAGCTGGAGGTCATGAAGGGCACCGCCAGCAGGATATAGCTGCAGTACTCCCGGGAATAGGGGAGCACCTCCTCGTTGGCGCCCAGCAGCCGCAGCATGGGATCGGTGAAGCTGAAGCCCAGGATCGTCACCAGGACGCCCATGATCACGGTGGCGAAATAACAGGTGGACAGCACCTCACGGGCTCGCTGGACCCGTCCCGCCCCCAGCAGCCGGGCGGTATAGCTGGCCGAGCCGGCGGCAAAGAGGGAACTGGCCATCATGATGATGGTGTCGATGGAGCCGTTGACGCCCACCGCGCCGGTGGCGCTGGTGCCCAGCTTGCTGACAAAGAAAGTGTCCGCCAGGTTGTACAGGCTCGTGATGATCATGGCGGCGATGGAGGGCAGAGCCATGCTGGTCACCAGCCGGGGAATGGGGGTGGTGAGCATGAAACCTCTTTTTTCTTCCGGGTTTTTGAACCGTGGCATGGCGCGCCTCCTTTCCCGCGGAGCTCAGTACTGGTATTTTCCTCCGCCGATGAATTCCCGGAGCAGGGCGTCGTCCGCCAGCAGGTCCGGGGAGATGTCCTCGAACAGGGCGAGGGCCGGAACGATGCTCCGCAGCTCCTGATACCGGGGGGTGTCCTCCGGCATGGCGGCGAAAAGATCGTTGACGGTGTTGTTCAGCACCGGCACCTCGTAGGGGAAGGAGGAGTCGAACTGGAAATCCGCCTTGTCCTTGAACGGGGAAATATAGAGCTTCTCGCCCCGGCGGATGTTGGCCCACTGGGCCAGGGTGTGTTGTGCCTCGGTGCCCCGGAACAGGAAGTCCCGGACCACCCGGCGCATGAGGCGCATCCAGGTACCCTTGAACACCACCTTGCCGCTGTCGTCCTCGATGTTGCTCCGGGCGCTGATGTAGAGCTTGAAGGCCTCGGGGTGCACGTCGGTGATGGCGTCGTTGAGGGCGTGGATGCCCTCGAACACGGCCACCTCGTTTTTCCGCAGCCGCAGGGACCGGCCCGGCTCCATGATGCTCAGCTGGTGGACGAAGTCATACCGGGGAACGTCGATCTTCTTTCCCCTGGACAGGGCGGTGAAATGGGCGTTGAGCAGGTCCATGTTCAGGCACAGGGGGGACTCGAAGTCGTACTGGCCCGAGGGGGTCAGGGGTGTCACCCCCGGGGCCACGGTGTTGAAGTAATTGTCCATGGAGATGGTGTGGGTCTTCACGCCCCGGCGTTCAATGACCTCGCAGATCTTCATGGCGGTGGTGGTCTTGCCGCTGCCGGAGGGGCCGGACAGCAGCACGATGGGGCTTCGGGACAGATTGTCCAGGATCCTGTCCGCGGCCTCCTCCAGCTTTCGGGCGTAGTAGCCGTCGCACTCGGCGATGAGCCCCGCCGGGTCCAGACGGCAGCGCTCGTTGATCTCGTTCAGATTATAAGCCATATCGTTCTCCTTATCGATTTTCCCGGAAGAAGCGGACGATCTCGTCCTTGCTCCGGCACAGCTCGTCGATGCGGTCCATGTATTCCCTGGGGTACTTGGGGGCCATCAGCCGCCGGACGACGCCGCCCGGGGCGGTGAGCTTGGTGGAGCCCCCGGCCCCCATGGCCAGAATGGGACAGAGCTCCTCCATGATGCAGACGTTATACAGGTTTTCCCGGCCCGGCCGGGTCCAGCCCACGTTCTCAAAGCTGCCGGACATGAACTTCTGCCGGTACATATAATACGGCCGGAACCCCGAGCGCGTGAGGACTGCCCGGGCGTGGGAGAGCATTTCTCCCACGGCGGCGCCGTCGGGAAGGGCGTACCCCCCCTCGGTGAGGAACCGGGAGCCCTTTTTCAGCGCCAGTGTGTGCACGGTCACGTTGTCCGGCTCCAGGGCCAGCACCTGCGAGAGGGTGTCGGCGAAGCTCTCCGGGTCGTCCCCCGGCAGCCCGGCGATCAGATCCATGTTGAAGGCGAGGCCGCCCGCGGTCTTGACCATCTCCACCGCCTTCAGGATCTCTGCGGCGGTGTGGCGGCGGCCGATGGTGCGCAGCACCTCGTCGGACATGGTCTGGGGATTGACGCTGACCCGGTCCACCCCCCGGCGCACCAGCACACGGAGCTTCTCCTCCGTCACGGTGTCCGGCCGGCCCGCTTCCACGGTGATTTCCCGGCAGGCCGAAAGATCGAAGAGCTCCCGGAGCCGGCAAAGCAGCCGGTCCAGCTGCTCCGCAGACAGGGTGGTGGGGGTGCCGCCGCCCACGTACACGGCGATCACCCGCTTGCCCGCTTGCCCCAGGGCCTCCGCCGCCGCGGCCATCTCCCGCTCCAGGGCGGCGAGATAGTCGGGGATGGTCTGCAGCAGTTTCGGCGCGTCCACGCTGACGAAGCTGCAGTAGGCGCACCTCGTAGGGCAGTAGGGGATGCCGATATACAGGCATACGTCCTCCGGCGCCAGCGCGGCGCGCACCGCCTCCGCCGCGACGAAGGAGTCCGCGCACAGGGCCGCCCGGTCCGGCTCCACGCCGAAGTCCCGGACGAGAGAGCGCTCCGCCGCGGCGGGGGAGAGCCCGTCCTTGTATACCAGCCCGGCCATGAACTTGGCCGGCCGCACCCCGGTGAGACAGCCCCACACGGGCTTGGGAACGCCCCAGGCCAGGGCGGCCCGGTAAAAGGCGAGCTTCACGATCCGCTGCTCCAGCCGCACGGCATCCCCGCCCTTTTCCACGGCGGACAGGGCGAAGCGGGCCGTCCCCCGGGCGGCCCGGCCATCCCGGAGCAGGAGACAGGAAGCGGTGGCGTATTTCGCCCCCCGGCGGAGGGACAGGCGCAGCAGATCGTCCCCGTCAGCGGCGCCGTACACCGGCCGCTCTCCGGGGAAGAGCATCAGCAGCATCTGTTCCGCCGCGTAGCGGTGGTCATGTCCGATCAGTTCCATCTTCATACCGTAAATTATAAAGGACGCTCGCCCAAAGCGCAATAGATACAACCGGTTTCCCTGTCGTTTTTCGCAGAAACGCGCCGCTTTTCCGCACCGGCGCGGAACGGACTTTACAACGGCGCGGATGTGTCGTATTCTGTTCGGGAAGAAAAAACGACGGGAGAGATCGGCATGAAACTGGAGCTCTGCGCGCCGTGCCTGTTCGGGCTGGAAGGCCCTCTGGGCAACGAGCTGCGGCATATGGATATGGAGGACGTGCGCCCGGAAAACGGCCGGGTCTACTTCACCGGGGACGAGAGCGCTCTGGCCCGGGCCAATCTGCGCAGCCGCTTCGGCGAGCGGGTGCTGCTGGTGATGGGCCGCTTTCCCGCGCCCACCTTCGACGCCCTTTTCGAGGGCACCCGCGCCCTGCCCTGGGAGGACTTCATTCCCCGGGACGGCGCCTTTCCCGTGAAGGGCTGGGCGCTGGAGGGAGCTCTCCACTCGGTGCCCGACTGCCAGAAGATCGTAAAAAAGGCCGTGGCGGAGCGGCTGAAGCAGCGCTACGGCCTGGACTGGTTCCCGGAGACGGGAGCGGAATACCCGGTGCAGTTCGCCATCATGAAGGACGAGGCGGTGCTGTATCTGGACACCAGCGGAACGGGGCTCCACAAGCGGGGCTACCGGCCCGCCCAGGTGGCGGCGCCTCTGCGGGAGACCCTGGCCGCCGCCATGGTGGACGTGGCCCGCTACCGGGGCCGGGGGGACTTCTGCGACCCCTTCTGCGGCAGCGGCACCATCGCCGTGGAGGCGGCGCTCTCGGCGCTGAACCGGGCTCCCGGCTTGAACCGCTCCTTCCTGGCGGAAAAGTGGCCGGTCCTGCCCCGGGAGATCTGGGCCCGGGAGCGGGAGAACGCCCGGAGCCGGGAGTATCACGGGGAATACCGTATTTTCGCCTCGGACGTCGACCCGAAGGCCGTGGCCATGGCCCGGGAGAACGCCCGCCGTGCCGGGGTGGAGGACAGGATCAGCTTCTCCGTGGCGGACGCCCGGGCCTTTGACCGGGACACGGAGCAGGGCGTGATCTGCACCAACCCGCCCTACGGAGAGCGGCTGATGGAAAAGGAAGCCGCCGGGGAGCTGTACCGCGCCTTCGGAAAAGCCCTGGCCGGCCACCCGGGATGGAGCCTCTATATCCTCTCCTCCCACGAGAAGTTCGAGAACTGCTTCGGCCGCCGGGCGGACAAGCGCCGCCGGCTTTATAACGGCATGATCCCCTGCCAGCTGTACATGTATACCGGCCGGTGAAATGTGAATTATTTTTGAAAATGGCAAAAACCTCTTGCATTCATGCCCCGGCTGTGCTATGTTATAGCCGTGGTTAGCACTCAAAAGTTTTGAGTGCTAAAACAAACAGAAAACAAATAAAAAAGCATATAGGAGGCAATGGAAACATGAAACTGAAACCTTTGGCTGACCGCGTCGTGCTCAAGCGCGTCGAGGCGGAGGAGACCACCAAGGGCGGCATCATCCTGACCAGCGCGGCCCAGGAGAAGCCCGAGATCTATGAAGTCATCGTTGTCGGCCCCGGCGGCGTCGTGGACGGCAATGAAGTCAAGATGGAAGTCAAGGCCGGCGACAAGGTCATTGCCGGCAAGTACGCCGGTACCACTGTGAAGCTGGACGGCGAGGAATACACCATCGTGCGCCAGGCGGACGTTCTGGCCATCGTGGAATAAGCGGAGGAAGACATCATGGCAAAGAATCTGATTTATGGCGAAGAGGCCCGCAAGGCCCTGCAGGCCGGCGTCGACAAGCTGGCCGATACCGTGAAGATCACCCTGGGCCCCAAGGGCCGGAACGTGGTGCTGGATAAGAAGTTCGGCATTCCCCTGATCACCAACGACGGCGTGACCATCGCCAAGGAGATCGAGCTGGAGGATCCCGCCGAGAACATGGGCGCCCAGCTGATCCGCGAAGTGGCCACCAAGACCAACGACGTGGCCGGCGACGGCACCACCACCGCCACCGTGCTGGCTCAGGCCATCATCCGCGAGGGCCTGAAGAACCTGGCCGCCGGCGCCAACCCCATGGTGCTGCGCCGGGGCATCGCCAAGGCCGCCGAGGCCGCTGTCAAGGAGATCAAGACCGCCTCTCAGCCGGTGAACGGCACCAGCGACATCGCCCGGGTGGGCACCATCTCCTCCGGCGACGAGCAGATCGGCACCCTGATCGCCGAGGCCATGGAAAAGGTGGGCCAGAACGGCGTCATCACCGTGGAAGAGTCCAAGCCCGCCCAGACCTAGTCCGAGGTCGTGGAAGGCATGCAGTTTGACCGGGGCTATGTTTCCCCCTACATGGTCACCGACACCGAGAAGATGGAAGCCGTCATCGACGACGCCTTCATCCTGATCACCGATAAGAAGATCTCCAACATTCAGGAGCTGCTGCCTCTGCTGGAGCAGATCGTGCAGGCCGGCAAGAAGCTGGTCATCATCGCCGACGAGGTGGAGGGCGAGGCCCTGGCCACCATCCTGCTGAACAAGCTGCGGGGCACCTTCACCTGCGTGTGCGTCAAGGCCCCCGCCTTCGGCGACCGGCGCAAGGAGACCATGATG
>JAFSZH010000053.1 GCA_017455685.1 Oscillospiraceae bacterium | reverse complement strand
TGTGGGTCCCGCTCCGGTACGCCTTGATGTCCCGCATGGTCACCGGCTCGATCCCCCAGGCGTGGTCCACGAGGATCTCGCCGTCCACGCCGAAATTCTTATAGAAATACTCCTCGTCCCACAGGGATCTGCGGGCGATATCCCCCATCGTGAGCATGCAGCTCCTGTTAAGTCTTCTCGCTTTACCCGGCCCGATCTGCCAGAAGTCCGTCAGCGGTCTGTGATCCCACAGGAGATACTTGTAGGAGTCCTCGCTGAGCTCCGCGATCCGCACCCCGTCCCTGTCCGCCGGAGCCTTCTTGGCCAGGATGTCCATCGCCACCTTCGCCAGGTACAGGTTGGTCCCCACGCCCACGGTGGCGGTGATGCCCGTCGTCTTCAGCACGTCCCGCACCATGGTCATGGCCATGACGCGTGCCGGGTGCACGTTCGTCCTCTCCGCTTCGGCCCTGTACATATGCAGGCAGCCGGTGCAGTCGATGAAGCACTCGTCGATGGAATAGACGTGCACGTCCTCCGGGGCCGCGTATTTCAGATAGATCCCGTAGATCTGCGCGGAGATCCTCTCGTACTCCCCCATGCGGGGGACGGCGACAATATAGTCCACATTCGTATGGTGCAGCAGCTCGTATTCCCGGATCTTCTGCTTCGCCTCGAAAAGCCGCGGCCGGCTGGGGACGCCCTTCGCCTTCAGGGCCGGCGAGACCGCCAGGCAGATGGTCTGGTCGGACCGGCTCTCATCCGCCACCAGGAGATCCGCGGTCAGGGGATCCAGCCCCCGGTGCACGCACTCCACGGAGGCATAGTACGACTTCAGGTCGATACAGATATAGGCTCTCTCCATACTCATTCATTCCGTTTTTCTCTTCTTCCCGGGAAGCGGGCCGGACCGGACTTTCTCCCCTTCACGGTCCGGAAGAGGGCCGTGTCGATGGTCTCGTCGAACTTGCACTTCCTGCACTTCACCCGGATGTAGCAGTGCTCCCTTCCGTAGATATCCAGCAGATAGAACCCGCAGCTCGGGCAGCGGATGGTGCGCGGCTGCCTGTGCTGCACCGCGGATCGGGACTTCGCCAGCTTCTGTTTCAGTTCGCTGCCGGCCGGGGTACGCCATTCAATGATCCTCTGCATGCCGTTCCCCTCCGTAGCGGAGTCCGCCGTACAGGTACTCCTCCAGCGGTCTGCTCTCGTACAGATCCAGTTCGGAGAGCCGGACGCTGAAGGCCGTGTAGGAGACGCCCATGGTATCCGCCATTTTCTGTATCAGCAGCTTCTGATCCTGGGCGAGCACGCCGCCGTCGTAGATGATCACCTTCCGGGAGCCGTTGTGCCGCTCCAGCACCTGCTCCACGAGGAATGCCGGCATCAGGAGGCAGGCCGCCGCCCGGTTGGTATAGCTCTCGTTGACCGACAGCATCCCGCGCAGCATATCCCGGGTATAGGTCATATCCGGGTCGTATGCGCTGTGAAACGCGGCGGCGGGGCTCGTCTGCAGCGGAACGTGCCGCTCCAGTATGTCGTGGGCACCTTCATGGGCGATGGTGAAGCGCTTCCTGGCGCTCTCCCCCGGCGTCAGCAGGTACCTGTCGATCACCACGGTGCGGGCCGGGAAGACGACCTGTTCCTTCCTCTCCCCCCTTCTGACCCGCAGGGGCCGCACCCCGTCCGAGAAGAAGCCCACCCGTCCCGGATCCGGCTCGGCCAGCGACTCGTAGACGATGCGGAGCCCCAGGTATTCCCTCACAAAGGCCTCGATATCCACGCAGAGCATGCCGGTGTACTGTTTGCGCCGGGAAAAGTCGGCGATCATCCCTTCGCAGAGGGTCTCGATCTCGTAATAGGTTGTCAGTGTCTTCACCGTCCGCACCTCCCGGCTCATGCCATCACGTACCAGGCGTGACCGGCCCGGT
>JAFSZH010000052.1 GCA_017455685.1 Oscillospiraceae bacterium | reverse complement strand
TGTCCCCCTGGGGCCCGCCGATGACGAACCGGCCCGGGGGGTTGATGAAGAAGCGGATATCCCCCTTGTTCAGTTCCGGGGGGATCACCGGCAGGGCCACCTCCCGGATCAGATCGGCCCGGATCTGCTCCAGGGCGACCTCCGGGGAGTGCTGGGAGGAGATGACCACCGTGTCGATGCGCACGGGGCGGTTATTGCCGTCATATTCCACAGTGACCTGGGTCTTGCCGTCGGGCCGCAGATAGGGCAGCGTGCCGTCCTTGCGCACCCGGGTGAGCCGCCGGGCCATTTTGTGGGCCAGGGAGATGGGCAGGGGCATCAGCTCCGGCGTCTCGGTGCAGGCGTAGCCGAACATCATGCCCTGGTCTCCCGCGCCGTTGGTGAGGTCGTCGCCGTCGGCGCCCTCTTTCTTTTCCAGGGATTCGTTGACGCCCATGGCGATGTCCCCGGACTGCTCGTCGATGCTGGTGATCACCGCGCATGTGTCACAGTCGAAGCCGTACTTGGCCCGGTCATAGCCGATATCCCGGATGACGCCCCGGGCGATCTTCGGAATGTCCACGTAGCAGTCGGTGGTGATCTCGCCCACCACCAGCACCAGGCCGGTGGTGACGGTGCACTCGCAGGCCACGTGGCCCTCCGGGTCCTTTTCCAGAATGGCGTCCAGCACCGCGTCGGAGATCTGGTCGCAGATCTTGTCGGGATGTCCTTCGGTAACGCTCTCGGATGTGAATAGATAATTTGCCATTTTTGGCCTCCCATATAAAAAATATCGCTCCGTCCTCAAGGCGGAGCGATAAAGAATCTTATCTTTCGACTTCCGCCGACGGATTTGGCACCTTATGCGCAATGCACAGGTTGCCGGGCTTCACAGGGCCGTTCCCTCCACCTCTCTTGATAAGCCGTATTCGGTTTTGGCAAGGCATACCATAACACGAAAACCGCGGCTTGTCAACAAAACAAGCCGCGGCAGCTTCGATCGTCAAAAATCCCCGCAGAGTTTGTTCCCGCAGGCGCAGATGAAATCGGAATCGTTTGAGACGGAGCCTTATCCCGCCGGGGCGTTGGGGTCCAATATCCAGGAGCCGCCGCCGAAGCCCCAGGTCATCTGGGGCACGAAGCGCAGCGTGCTGTCGTAGTGGAGCCCGGTGAAGATGGGGGCGTCCTCGCTGTAGGTGCCGGTGAGGATCACCACCCGGTCGTAGACCCGGAGCATGGTCTCCAGTTCCTGGCCGTTGGAGGTGCCCACGGTCAGCACGTCGTGGCTCAGCTGGGCGTCCAGCCGGTTGGAGCCGGAGAGGACCTTGTCCAGTCCCCGGCGCACGGCGATGGAAAAGTTCATCACGTAGGCCTCCCGGTTCAGATTGGCGGCGATCTGGCGGGTGTAGCTCACGTTGTTCACCGGGTGCTCCACGTGGGTGAGGATGACCTCGTCAAAGCCGATGTCGTAGAGGTCCGCGCACAGGTCCACCACGTACTGCCGCACGTCCCGGTTCCACAGGTCCACCCAGCTGCCGTTGCCGTCGGTGTAGACGCCGCCGGAGGCGTCACGGAGAGCAAAGCCCGGGTTCCGGGTGGCCAGCAGGGTGTCTACGCTGCAGGAGACCTTGGCCGCCAGATACCAGCCGTCGGCCTTCAGCTCCGCCAGCGCCGCCTGGGGGTCCCAGCTGCTGTTGGCGCCGTAGCTGGAGGCCATGGCCACGTTGGACATCC
Source organism: Oscillospiraceae bacterium (assembly GCA_017455685.1). Lineage (GTDB taxonomy): Bacteria > Bacillota > Clostridia > Oscillospirales > Oscillospiraceae > Apopatocola. The sequence continues at coordinate 8,182 of JAFSZH010000052.1, read as the reverse complement.
AGGCAAGGCGGCCGCTCTCGTCCTTCATCTCCAGCACCAGGCCTTTGACGCCCAGACCGGACAGGCTCCGCTGGGCCTCCTTCACGGCGCTGTCCAGACCGTTCTCCGTTACCTTGCCGAAGGGCACGATATACCCGTTCAGATAGTTCATGCCGTTTAAGTTGGTAAGGTTCACGTAGGAATAGTCCGGCTCCGCCACCCGCACCTCGGCGTGGACCTCGCTGCCGTAGGGCGCCGGGCCGTCGATGCCCACGATGGAATAGCCCTGTCCGTCCTCCTCCAGCATGGGGACGATCATCTCCACGCCCTCCCGGTGGTACACCAGGTACTGCGGCAGCAGGGAGAACGCCATCAGGCCGGCCAGAAACAGGAACACCACGATGAACAGCAGCACGCCGGGCAGCCGGCTTCCCGCGCTCTGGGCGCCCCGGTAGACTCTGTGTCCTTTAACGATCATTTCGTCTCCAAAGCGGTGATCATGTCCACCCGCACGGCGTGCTTGCCGCCCAGAAAGTCCGTATCAAGAAAAATATCCACCATCCGCTTGGCCAGCTCGGGCCCGATGACCCGTCCGCCCAGGGCGATCATGTTGGCGTTGTTGTGAGCCCGGCACATCTCCGCGGAAAAGCAGTCGGACACCAGCGCGCAGCGGATCCCGGGGATCTTGTTGGCGGCCATGGACATGCCCAGCCCCGTGCCGCAGATCAAAATGCCCTTTTCATACCTTCCCTCGGCCACGGCCCGGGCGGCCTTTTCCGCATAGATGGGATAATGGCAGCTCTCCGGGGAATACGTCCCCACGTCCTCGAACGCCGTGCCCCGGGCCTTCAGATGCTCCATCAGCTCCTGCTTGAGAGCGTAACCCGCGTGATCGGATGCGATGACCAGCATAGCTTATATCTCCTTTATCGTAGTTTCTCTTTTTCAGACGGCCCCGGAGCCGGTCCCGTTCAGGACCTCCCGGTAAATTCCCCGCTGGCGCGCGCCCATGGCCCCGAGGGTGAAGCGCTCTGCCGTCTTTGCCCGGAGAGCCTCTCCCATCCGGCGGCGCAGGGGCTCGCAGCACAGCGCGTCCAGCGCTTTGGCCAGAGCTGCCGCGTCCCCCGCGGGGACCAGAAAGCCGTTGACGCCGTCCTCGATCAGCTCCGGCACCCCGCCCACGGCGGTGGACACCGCCGGGAGACCGTACCGGGCCGCCATGGTGAGGGCGTAGGGGAAGGTCTCGGACAGAGAGCTGAGCGCCGCCGCGTCCAGGCAGGCGGTAAACTTCTCCATATCCTCCACCCAGCCGAGGAAAAACACCCGACCGGCAAGGCCCAGTTCCTCCGTCAGCGAGCGCAGGGCCGCTTCCTGAGACCCGGTCCCGGCGATCGCCAGCTTCAGCCGGGGCTCGCGGGTCAGGGCCATGGCCCGGAGCAGCGTTCCCAGATCCTTCACCGGCTCCAGCCGGGCGGCCGCGCCGAGGAGGATATCCTCCTCCGACACCTCCGCGCCCAGGACGGCGGAGCGCTCCCGTCGTGGGACGCTCTCTGTGGGTGCGGTCACGTCCACCCCGTTGTGGATGGAGTACACCCGCCGGAAGCCACGCCGTCGGTAGGTCTCCGCCATGGCGTCGGACACGCAGATCAGCGCGTCCATCCGCCGCAGGGCCCAGCCGTTCAGTTTTTCCTTCGCCGCCCCGGAGACGCCCCGGCCCAGATAGTCCAGGGTGTGGTCGCTGTGGACGGTGGAAAGGCGCTTCGTCCCGCTCCGGCTCCCCGCCAGGGCGGCGGTCAGATCGGCCCGGGCCCCGTGGCAGTGGAGGATATCGTAGTCCCCGCCGTCCAGGGTGGCGCGCACTTCCCGGACGCCCCGGAGGAAACCTCCGGTACAGAGGCGGCTGTTGAAAAGCTCCTTCTCCGCCGCGTCCCACAGGGGGCCCCGGCCCAGGCAGAGCAGGTTGGCCTCCGTGTCCGTATTCAGTTCCCGCAGCAGCGTCAGCACGTGGGTCTTTGCCCCGCCGCCGTCGCCGCCGCTGATGAGATGCAGTACTTTCACGCCGCTTCCTCTTGTCCGGCTCCGATGGCTGTGGTATAATCTGCCTGTACTAAAAGAGTATTATACCGTATTTTCAAGGGGGAGGCAAGAGCGGTGACGCAAATATTCTTCATCCACCACGGCGAGGCGGAGGGCAATATTTACCGGCGCGCCCAGGGCCGCAACGACCTGCCTCTCACCGCCCGGGGACGGGCCCAGGCCGCCTGCCTGGCTCCCCGGTTCGCCGCTCAGCCCCTGGACGCGGTGTTTTCCAGTCCCTATATCCGGGCCCTTGACACCGTGCAGGCCGCCCTGGGGGACCGTCCGCTGACGATCAATAAGGATATGCGTCTGGCGGAGATGTGCTTCGGCTGCTGGGAAGGCCGCCCCTGGGGAGAGATCGGCTATCTCTGGCCCCGGGAGAAGGAGCTTTTCAAAAACAGCATCGAGGACTGGAGCGTGCCGGGCAGCGAAAGCCTGGCCGCCGTGCAGGAGCGGATGTGGGCGTTCGTGGAGGACGTTTCCCGGCGGTATCCCGGCGGGACCGTGGCCGCGGGCAGCCACGGCATGGCCCTCAAGGCGCTGACGGCCAGGATCCGCGGCGTTCCCTTCCGGGAGGCGGTGCTGCCGGACAACACCGCCGTGATGCTGCTGCAGGCAGAGGCCGGGCGGTGTCGGATCGTCTACGAGAACGACAGCTCCCATCTCGACGCGTCTCTGAAAACCGTCTACGGCCCCATGAAGGAGCTTCGCTTCCTGCCCTACGATCTGGTCGGCGGAAGAGAGCGGTACGTCCGCTGCTACGCCGACGCCTGGCGCGTCGCCCACGGCTCCCTCCGGGGCTTTGACGGCGAGGCCTGCTGGCAGGGGGCCCTGTACCGGGCCGCGCAAAGCCCCGGATCCCTGTATTCCGCCTGGGTGACTGACGATTTCGCCGGCATCCTGGCCATGGACGACAGGCGGGACGCCCGGCGGGGCGCGGACTGGATCGCCTTTTTCTACGTCGTCCCGGAGCTCCGGGGGAAACACTGCGGCATGCAGCTGCTGGGCCAGGCCATAGCCCACGCCCGGGACCGGGGCCGGCGGGCGCTGCGGCTCACCGTGGCCCCCTCCAACCCGGCGAAGGGCTTTTATGAAAAGTCGGGCTTCGTCCCGGCGGGACGGGAGCCCGGTGCACTGGAAGATCTGATCGTGATGGAAAAGGAGCTATGAACGAGGAAGCGCTGAAAACCTTTACCATAGGCCGGCCCCGGCTGGACGACCGGGGGCGGATCATCGTCATCTCCGATATCCACGGCAATCTGCCTTATTTGGAGGGTTTGCTGGCAAAGCTGCGTCTGACCCGGGAGGATCAGCTGATCCTGCTGGGAGATCTGGTGGAAAAGGGGCCGGAAAGTCTGGCCACCCTGCGGCATATCCTGACGCTGCGGGACAAATGCCGCCTCTACCCGGTGCTGGGCAACTGCGATTTCTGGCATCTGTGGGTGGACGAGATGGACCCCGCCGGAGACGAGCGCACCCTCGGTTACCTGCTGCGGCAGAAGGCCGCCGCCCGCCGGGGGCTGATCCTGGACATGTGCCGGGAGCTGGGGACGGAGCTGACGGCGGACGTGGATCTGCCCGCCCTCAAGGCCGCTCTCCGGGAGCGTTTCGCCCCGGAGCTGGACTTCCTGCGCTCCATGCCCTACGCCCTGGACACGGAGAAATATATATTCGTCCACGGGGGCATCCCCAAAGGGGAGACGCTGGAGAGCGCCGGGCCCTGGCGGTGCATGAAGCTGGACAATTTCTACGCCTCCCGGCCCCACTTCTCCAAATGGGTCGTCACCGGCCACACGCCGGTCTGTCTTTACGGCGGCTCCACCATCTCCGCCGTGCCCATCGTGGACAGAGCCTGCCGGGTGATCAGCATCGACGGGGGCTGCGTGCTGAAGGACGACGGCCAGCTCAACGCCCTCATCATCCGCCGGGGCAGGTTCTCCTTCGACTGGTATGACCCCTTCCCCCGGGCCCGGGCCCTTACCGGGCAGAGGAGGGGCGAGCGCAGCGCCTACATCCGCTGGGGAGACAACGCGGTGGAGCCTCTGGAGCTGGGCCGTGAGTGGTGCCGCATCCGCCACGTGCGCACCGGCTACGAGATGGACGTGCCCACCGATTTCCTGTACGAGAAGAACGGAGAGCTGCTGGTCAGCGACGTGACCGACTACCGCCCCGCCATTGCCCCGGGGGACGTGATCAGTCTGGTCCGGCAGACGGACCGGGGCTGGTGGATCAAGAAGGACGGCGTCTCCGGCTGGTATTCCGGCGAGGTGGAGCTGATATGAAAAAGGCGGGAGCCGGACGGCTCCCGTCTTTTATATTATCATTTTTCAGCCGTTATCCCGCAGGTGCCGTTCCAGTCGGCCCACCAGCAGGTCCAGCGCCACCGGGTTCCGCCCTCCCTCGGGGATAATGATGTCCGCGTTCTTCCGGGAGGGCTCCACGTACTTTTCATACATGGGCTTGACGGTGTTCTGCCACTGATCCACCACGCTGCGGACGGTGCGGCCCCGCTTCTCCACGTCCCGCAGCACCCGCCGGGCCAGACGCACGTCCGCGTCGGTGTCCACGAACACCTTGATATCCATGAGCTCGCACAGCTCCGGCACGGCGAAGATCAGAATGCCCTCCACCAGGATCACGGGCCGGGGCTCGATGAGCTCGGTCTCCCCGCTGCGGTTGTGGATGGTGAAGTCGTACACCGGGCAGTGGATGCTCCGGCCTTGGCGCAGCAGCGACAGGTGCTCGATCATCATTTCCGTCTCGAAGGCCTCGGGGCAGTCATAGTTGAGCCGGGTGCGCTCCTCGTAGGTCAGATCGTCGTGGGCGCGGTAGTAGTTGTCGTGATGGACGATGGCCATCTGGGGTCCGAAGCGCTCGGTCAGGCTGTCGGTCAGGGTGGTCTTGCCGCTGCCGGAGCCGCCGGCCACGCCCACCACCAAAATCTCGGACATAGCTTTTCTCCTGTTTTCCCTATGGAAAAAGCCGGTGAAGCCCGGCTTTTTCCTGTTTTTCTATCGTGTGGATTTGTCGTAGGGGATGCCCTCGGCCTTGGGGGCCCGGGAGCTCTTGGAGGTAAAGGCCAGCACCACCAGGGACACGATGTAGGGCATCATGTTGTAAACGGTGCTGGGGATGTTCAGCGCGGTCAGGATGCTGAAGCCGGTATACACGTTGCTCAGCGCCCGGAACAGGCCGAACAGCAGCGCCGCCAGGGCGATGCGCTGGGGCTTCCACTGGCCGAAGATCATGACCGCCAGGGCCAGGAAGCCGAAGCCGGCCACACCGTTTTCGAATTTCCACTCGGACACGCCCGCCAGGATGTAGCAGATACCGCCGAGGCCGCCGTAGATACCGGAGATCAGCACGCCGGCCCAGCGCATCTTGAACACGTTGATGCCCACGCTGGCCGCCGCCTGGGGATGCTCACCGCAGGCCATCAGCCGCAGGCCGAACTTGGTCTTGTAGAGCGTCACGTAGGCGATGATCAGCGCGATCACGGCGATGACCATGAACCAGTTGAACTGGAACGTGCCGATGTTCACGATGAAGGCCTTCTTGGGCACCACGTACTGGATGGTGGAGGACACGTCGTCGGGGTTGGCGGCGGTGTTGATGGCCTTGACGATGACCGTGGCCGCCGCGGTGCCCAGCATGTTCAGCGCCGTGCCCACGATGGTCTGGTCCGCCTTGAAGTTGATGGCAGCCACCGCCAGCAGCGAGGAGTACAGCAGGCCGAACAGGATCGCGGCCAGCAGCACCAGCACGATCATGGCGAAGGAAGAGATGCCCTCGGGGGCGTAGCGCATCATCAGCGCGCCGCCCAGGGCGCCGATGACCATGATGCCCTCCAGGCCCAGGTTGATGACGCCGGAGTGCTCGGCAAAGCAGCCGCCCAGCGCCACCAGCAGAAGGACGGAGGCGAAAATCAAGGTGTACTGAATGAGAAGCAGCATTACTTGTCCCCTCCTTCCTTCACGGCAGCGGCAGCTTTTTCAGCCGCGGCCCTCTTTTCCTCCCGCTTGGCGATGATCTTGTTCATGGAGAATTTCAGGAACAGCACGAAGCCGCACAGGTAAATGATCAGCGACGAGATCAGATCGGAGATCTGGGAGCAGTACATGGTCTTGTCCACGTACGCGCCGCCGGAAGTGATGTGCTGAATGAAGTAGGACGAGAAGATGGTGCCGATGGGGTTCAGGCCGCCCAGGAAGGTGGCGGCGATGCCGTTGAAGCCCATGCCGGGAACGGAAGAGGTGGTGCACTGCCACTGCTCATAGTCGGTGAGGTACAGCAGCGCCGCGCCCATGCTGGCCAGCGCGCCGGCGATGGCCAGGGTCATGATGATGTTCCGCTTCTCCGCCATGCCGGCATACTTGGCGGCGTTCTTGTTGTTGCCGGTGGCCTTGAGCTCGTAGCCCAGCTTGGTCTTGCTCAGGATCACCCAGATGACCACCGAGAGGATGATGGCCAGAGGAATGGCCATCGTCACCTTGTTGTTGCCGGAGAAGAGCTTTTCCAGCCCCAGGGTGGGCAGGATCGCTTTGGGGTTCTCCGTAGCCACGTGGAAGGTGTACGGGCTGGTGGATTCCTTCACTTTGGTGAGGATCATGTTGGTGCCGTAGAGGCCGATCCAGTTGAGCATGATGCCGGAGATGACCTCGTTGACGTTGCAGTAGGCCTTCAGCAGGCCGGGGAGAGTGCCCCACAGAGCGCCTACCAGCACCGCGAAGAGCAGGCAGGCCAGCCAGCCCCAGTGCCAGGCCAGGGCCGCGTACAGGCAGGCGCAGATGCCCACGCAGTACTGTCCGGCCACGCCGATGTTGAACAGGCCCACCTTATACGCGAACAGCACGCTCAGCGCGCACATCAGCAGGGGCGCCGTCTTGACCAGCGTGGAGCCGAAGTTCTTCAGCTGCAGGGTGGACCGGGAGTAGTTCATGAAGTTCTTGATGACCGCCGTGATGGCGTCGCTCGCGCCGGCGGGATTGATGAACAGCAGCACGATATAGCCGATCAGCAGGCCCAGCACGATGCAGATCAGCGAGGCCAGCATCGACTGTACCGCCGCGTTTTTCCAAAAGCTCTTTTTCATGCCTTCACCTCGTCTCTCTTGGCGCCGGCCATGTACAGACCCAGCTCTTCCTGGGTCGTCTTCTTGGGATCCAGCTCGCCCACGATCTCGCCCTCATACATCACCAGGATCCGGTCGGGCACGTCCATGACCTCGTCCAGCTCCAGACTTACCAGCAGTACGGCCTTTCCGGCGTCCCGCTGGGCTACCAGCTGCTGATGGACGAATTCGATGGCGCCCACGTCCAGGCCGCGGGTGGGCTGCACCGCCACCAGCAGCTCGGGGCCCTTGTCGATCTCCCGGGCGATGATGGCCTTCTGCTGGTTGCCGCCGGACATGGCCCGGGCGATGGTGACGGGACCCTGGCCGGAGCGGACGTCATATTCGTCGATGAGCCGCTCGGCGTAGGTGCGGATGTTGTCCCGGCGGAGGAAGCCGGCGCTGTTGGTGAACTCCGGCTCGTAGTAGCGCTGCAGCACCAGGTTGTCCTCCAGGGTGTAGTCCAGCACCAGACCGTGCTTGTGCCGATCCTCGGGGATGTGGCTCATGCCGTGGCTGCTGCGGTAGCGGATGGAGGCGTGGGTAATGTCCTCGCCCTTATACGTGATCTTGCCGGAGACCAGGGGCTCCAGACCGGTGAGGCCGTAGACGAACTCCGTCTGGCCGTTGCCGTCGATGCCCGCCAGGCAGACGATCTCGCCGGCGCGGACCTTCAGCGACACATTCTTGACTGCGTTGTTCTTGTGGACCTTGGAGGCCACGGTCATATTCTCAATACTGAGCACAACCTCCCCGGGCTTGGCCGGGGTCTTGTCCACATGGAAGTTGACGTTTCGGCCGACCATCATGGCAGAGAGATCCTCTGCGGTGACGTCCTTCGTATTGACCGTGCCGATGTATTTGCCCTTGCGCAGCACCGTGCAGCGGTCCGCCACCTCCATGATCTCATTGAGCTTGTGGGAGATGAAGAGGATCGACTTTCCCTCCTCCGAGAGATTCTTCATGATCTGCATGAGCTCTGTGATCTCCTGCGGGGTCAGCACGGCAGTCGGC
>JAFSZH010000051.1 GCA_017455685.1 Oscillospiraceae bacterium | reverse complement strand
CTCAATGTACTTGCGGTACTCGTCCAGTGTGGTCGCGCCGATGCAGTGCAGCTCACCGCGTGCCAGCATGGGTTTTAAGAGGTTGCCCGCGTCCATGCTGCCCTCGGTCTTGCCCGCGCCGACGATGATGTGCAGCTCGTCGATGAAGATGATGATCTTGCCCTCGGACTTCTTGATCTCCTCCAAAACGGCATTCAGTCTCTCCTCAAACTCGCCCCGGTACTTCGCGCCCGCGATTAGCGCGCCCATGTCCAGGGAAAAGATGGTCTTGTCCTTGAGCCCCTCGGGCACGTCCCCCCGGACGATCCGCTGGGCCAGCCCCTCGGCGATGGCGGTCTTGCCCACGCCGGGTTCGCCGATGAGCACGGGGTTGTTCTTGGTCTTTCTCGACAGGATGCGGATCACGTTGCGGATCTCGCTGTCCCGGCCGATGACCGGGTCCTGCTCGTTGTTCCGGGCCCGCTCCACCAGGTCGGTGCCGTACTTGGTCAGCGCGTCGTAGGTGCTCTCCGGGTCGTCGCTGGTGACGGGGGCGGCTTTCACCTTGGCCAGTTCCCGGGTAAAGTCCGCCCGGGTGATGCCGTGGTCGGCAAAGATCCGCTTGATGGCCGGAGTGGTGGAGGCGAAAATGCCCATCATCAGATGCTCCACGGACACGTACTCGTCCTTCAGGGACTTGGCCGCGGTCTCGGCGGCGCGGATCACCCGGTCCGTTTCCGGGGAGAGATAGGCCTCCGTGTCGCCGCCCACCTTGGGCAGGGCGCCGATGGCGGTGTCCAGCTCGGAGAGCAGGCCGTTGCAGTCCACGCCCATTTTGCCCAGCAGCGAGGGGATCAGCCCCCCGTCCTGGTCCACCAGGGCATAGAGCAGATGCTCGGGCATGATATAGTTGTTGCGGTTCTCCCGGGCCATGGACTGGGCCGTACGGAGCGCGTCGATGCTTTTTTGGGTGTAGTTCTCCATGTTCATGATGGATCCCTCCTTACTGTCAGATATGGATATCCGAATGGGTCAGATACGAATAATAGGCCGCTTCCACCGCGTGGGCGTCCAGCGAGCCGTTCAGCCAGCCCTTCATCAGCTTGTCGAAGAGCTTGATATAGCCGCTGATGGCTTCCGCCAGCGCCTGGGTGCTGCAGTCCTTTTCGGGCACGCTGATGCTCCGGACGAACTTGCCCTCATAGAGAGCATACTGCACCGGGGCGCTGAGTAAGGGCGCGAGATGGGCGTCCTCGATCCGCTTCCACAGGCGGAAGAAATCCGTCATGGCGTTGATGAGCCCCGCGGACTGGGTGCGGAACACCACGCTCAGCTCGCCGATGGACTCCTCCCCGCCCCGGTACAGCTCCACCTCGTACTTCACGGTGGGCCGGTACTTATACTCCAGAGAGCTTTTCAGAGACATGCTCAGACTGTTGGGGGAGAAAAAGGGCACCAGCTCCCGGCTGGGGGAGATCAGCTGCTCCATGGCGGAAAATATATCGTTGATCCGGCGCTCCGGCGTGGTGTAGTCCACGTATTCCGCCAGGATCTGGTTGATGAGGTTGGAGCGGTTGGTCCCCAGCCGGTGGGCCAGAGCGTCCACTTCCCGGACGACCTCTTCGTTCAGCATCAGGCTGTAAAGCGTTTTTTTCAACGTTGATCCATCCTTTCCGTGTTTCTGGGTCCATTATAGCGCGGCCGTTTAATTTGTCAATAGTATTATATAAATATTTGCACAAAATATATAATTTCCTCGAAGAGTTTTTCTGGTTTTCGGAACTTCCTATTGCAAAAAACGCTGGATTATGATAGTATACAGGCAACCTGAATAGGGGGTGTTGGAATTCGTCGGCGGGGCAGGATCCCGCCGGGGTCAGAGTAGGTACAATGCGTCAAGTGCCGGGGAATGGGAAGTTGTCCCTGGACGAAGGTTAGGCCGTGCGCCGAGCTGCGATGTTGTACCGCATCCGCTGCCACCCAAGGGGTTCACCTCTTTCGTGGCAATTGTCACGAAGGGGTGATATTTTTATGTCCAAATTCAAAATCAGGTTCTCCACCCGTCACATCGTGATCATGGGCATCCTGATCGCCATGAACATCGTGTTCACGCGGCTGCTGTCCATCCAGACGGCAACGATCCGGATCGGCTTCGGCTTCGTGCCCATCGCCGCCGCCGGCATTCTGCTGGGGCCCATCCCGGCGGGATTGGTGGCCGTCATCGCCGACGTGGTCGGATTGTTCATCAACGCCACCGGCGCTTTCCACCCCGGCATTTCCCTGAACGCGTTTCTGACGGGTCTGGTGTTCGGTCTGTTTCTGCATAAAAACCAGAAGTTCTGGCGGGTGCTGGCCGCCGTGGCCGTCAACCAGGGGATCCTCAGCCTGTTCCTGCAGACCTACTGGCTGTACGGACTATACAACATGTCCGGCTTTGCCGCCTACAAGGCACTGATGATCAGCCGCATCCCGCAGACACTGATCGTCAGCGCGGCCCAGATCATCACGATCCCCATGATCGCGCAGCTTCTGAAGCGGCTGGGCGGCACTATGCTGCTCTTTTCAAAGCAGAAAGAGGACGCCGCTCCCGGCATGACGCCCCAGGAAGCCATCGATTATATCGAAAACTACACCTACAGCTCCACCAAGCTGGGCATTGAACGCACAGCGGAGCTGCTCCACCTGCTGGGCGATCCCCAGAACGACGTGAAATTCATCCACGTCACCGGCAGCAACGGCAAGGGCAGCACCTGCTGCATGCTCGCCTCCATTCTGCAGCAGGCCGGATACAAAACCGGTCTGTATACCTCTCCCTATATCCAGGATTTCCGGGAGCGGATCCAGGTCAACGGCGAGTTCATCCCCGGCGAGGACCTGGCCCGGCTCACGGTGAAGGTCAGGGAGCTGGCGGAGTCCATGGGCGATCCCCCCAGTCAGTTCGAGTTCGTAACGGCGCTGGCCATCGAGTACTTCAAGGAAGCGGCCTGCGATCTGGTGGTGCTGGAGGTCGGTATGGGCGGCGCGCAGGACGCCACCAACGCCATTCCCGCCCCGGAGGTAGCTGTGGTCACCAACGTGGGGCTGGAGCACACCGAGTATCTGGGGAACACTCTGGAGGCCATTGCCGAGAACAAGTCCGGCATCATCAAGACCGGCTGCAGCGCCGTCTGCTACGACGGCGCGCCCGAGGTCACCGCCGTGGTCAGGCGCGTATGTTCCGAGAAGGGCGTGCCGCTGACCTGCCTGGATTTCAGCGACCTGCACCCTGTCTCCGAAACGCTGGACGGCCAGCGCTTCACCTACAAGGGCGCGGAGTACGCCACGCCGCTGCTGGGGCCGCACCAGCTGTGCAACACCGCCGTGGCGCTGGAGGTCGTGGAGGCCCTGCGCGCCAGGGGCTGGAACATCAGCGACAGGAGCGTGGAGCTGGGTCTGCGCTATACCCGCTGGCCCGCCCGGTTCGAGGTGCTGCGCCGGGAGCCTCTGTGCATCCTGGACGGCGGCCACAATCCCCAGTGCGCCCAGGCTCTGGTCAACAGTCTGGACCGGCTGCTGCCGGGACGGAAGGCCGTGTTCCTCATGGGGATCCTGGGAGACAAGGATTACAGACAGGTCATCGACCTGATCCTGCCTTACGCGGAAGAGTTTTACACCCTCACCCCGCCGAACCCCCGGGCCCTGTCCTCCGACGCGCTGGCCGAGGAGCTGCGCGCCCGCGGGGCGAAAGCGACCCCCTGCCATGAGGTCGGCGAGGGCGTCGACGCGGCTATCGACGCCGCCGGAAAGGACGGGCTGGTGGTGATCTTCGGTTCCCTGTACCTGGCCGGAGACGTGCGCACTGAATTCCAGCGCCGGAAAAAGGCCGCCAAGGTCATCCAGCGGGCCATGGGCCGGAATGCCAGACGGGATCTTTCCCCCGGGCAGAGGGCCGAAAAAAGCAGCCGGATCTGCCGGAAGCTGCAGGAGCTGCCGGAGATCCGGGAAGCCCACACCATTCTCTCCTACCTGGCCATGGCTGACGAGGTGGATCTGTCCGCCTTCCACGCCTGGGCGGAGGAACAGGGCAAGACCGTAGTCTTCCCTCTCACCGGCAGAGACGGCCATATGGAGGTCTACGAGCTCTCGGCGAACCGCGCCATGGTGACGGACCGGTATGGCATCTCCGCTCCCGATCCGGAAAAGAGCCGTCTAGTAGATCCCTCCGAGCTGGATCTGGTGCTGGTGCCCATGGTCGCCTTCGACAAAAACAACATGCGTCTGGGCCAGGGCGGCGGCTACTACGACCGCTTCCTGCTCCGGTGTCCCCAGGCGAAACGCTTCGCCGTGGCTTTTGCCGAGCAGGAGGTGGACGAAGTCGTCACTGACGAATACGACCTGCCCATGGACGCGGTGATCACCGACCGGTGACTTTGGCATAAAAAAAGGCGGACCCGACCGGGTCCGTCTTTTTTTCGCTTATGCAGTTCAGAGCACGGCGATCTGGCAGCTGCGCATGGTTTCCAGGGCGGCCGCGTGCTTTTCCGGCGTGACCCCGGCGCAGCAGGCGCTGTCCAGGGAAACGGGCATTTCCCGGTAAAACGCCTTGATCAGCAGCGCGTTGGACACCACGCAGATGTCCGTGCACAGGCCGATGATCTCCACGTGTACGTTCTCCTCACCCGCCTCTTCCACGAAAGGCCGGAGCACCTCGGGCAGGTCCGCGGAGCCGAAGGTGGGCTTGTTCAGGAGGATGGCGTTCTCCGGCAGGGCGGCGGCCACGGCGGCGTCCAGCTGCCAGCCGGGCGTGCCTAAGACGCAGTGCGTCACCGGGAGGTTCCTTCCCTCCTGGGTGGAGAGATAGTCCTCTCCGTGGGTGTCCCGGGTGGCGATGATCACGTCCCCGCGCTGTGCGTACAGGCGGATCTTCTCCACCACGGCGGGGATGATCTCCACCGCCTCGGCCGTGCCCAGTGCGCCGTCCACAAAGTCCTTCTGCATATCCACAACGATGAGAACGTTCATGATATCTCTCCTTTCATTCTTCTCCGTACAGGAGGGTGAAGGTCTTGTAGTGATTGCCGGTATAGTAGATCAGCCCGTCGTTGGAATAGACGATCCGACGGCTGCCCCGGTCCCGGTACCCCAGGGTATCGATGTCGCATTCATAATAGGTCCGGCCCCTGGCCCAGGGGAGCAACCCCTCGTAGTTTCCGAACACGTCCCCGCCGATGGCTTTCTTCGGCGCGTAGGCTTCCACATTGCCGCCGGTCCAGCCCAGAGCCTGCGCTTCCCGCTTGGTGATGAAGTTGCCCGGCAGACGGCCGTAGGTATGGATATACAGGGCCACCTCGTCCCGGGAGTAGTAGTAACCGTCCTCCGCGATGGGCGCCGGGGTGGGCGCGGGAGAGGCTGTGATCTCCGGCGGAGCCGTGGGCTCCGGGGAGGCCGTCTCCGCCGCGGCGAAGGTCTCGGGCTCCGGCGTGAGCAGCACCAGCGCCGGCAGCTGGGATGGCGCCGCCGTGGGGGCGGCAGGGGCCGGCGCCTGCACGGCGGGAAGGCACCCGGCAAAAAGGGAGAGCAGCACCGCCAGCAACAGCAGCGCGCATCCCCGGCGAAGGATCCGATTCATACTAAACGCTCCTTACAGGGCTTTTTCGTTTCCATGATACACCAACCGGCGCGGAAAGGCAATGCCCGGGAAAAGGCAAAAAGAGCCCGCCGCAGAGATCTGCGGCGGGCTGTTTTTCGGGTTCTGCGAAAGGAAGGAATTACTCCTCGTCGGACTTCTCTTCCGTGGGCTCCTCGGCGGCCACGGCGTCCTCAAAGGCGGACTCGTCGGACTTGGGAGTGAAGGCGTTCTTGACTTCGCCCACCACGTTGGCGGCAGCATTACGGACCTTCTCCCCGTCGCCTTCCTTGACGACTTCCACGACCTGGCCGTCATCCTTGATGACTTCCACGGTGCAGCCGAAGCCGATGGTGGCCAGGGCGGCGCCCAGCAGGAGTACCTTGGCGTAAGCCAGAGCCACAACACCGCCAATGATACCCACGTTCACGGGGATGTTGACGATCTCCTTGTCACCCTGCTTGACCAGAATACGGGACACGTTGCCTTTTCTGACAAGCTCCTTCACTTTCTCGATGATGCTGTTCTTATCCATTTTTTGCGGCTCCTTTCCTATATTTCGTCCGGCTGGCTCTCTTTTGGCCCCCGGCCCGATTTCATGCCTATTATGCCATACTTTTCCGGGAAATCATAACAAAATTGTAAATTCGGCGCAAAGATTTTTTGAATGGACCGTGAGCAGAATGTGAACGCGGCCCTCTCAATCCAGCAGTCCGGAGATGAAATCCGCCGCCTTCCGGTACAGGCCCTTCAGCCATTCCAGCACCGTGCCGGCCGTTTCCCGGGCCTCCTGGGCCTTTTCGTTCAGGTCCCCCAGCTGTTTGGCGGTCTCCCGCAGACTGTCGAACCGCTCCGAGAGCTGGCTGTCGGTGAGCTTTTCCAGCTGGCGGCACAGCTTGAAGAGCTGGTCCACCTGGTAGTCGGTGAGGTTGACGTTGTAGCCCGCCGCCAGGGAGCGGATGGCGTCCTTGAGTTCGTCGTCGGACATGGCACGGGTCTCCGAAAGCATCTGCTTCAAGGAGGTGATGATGGAGACAGTGCCCTCCTCCCCCACCTGGTCCGCCAGGTCGGCGGTGACGGACAGCTCCTGCCCGCCCAGGTCCCGGGAGGTGACGTCCACGCTCTCGCCGGTGAGCTTTTCATAGGCCAGGTAGATCCCCGCCATGGCGCCGGTGCCCGACACGGAGAAGGGCGCGGCGATGACCACGTCCACGTCCGTCACGCCGGCGGTGGTCATGGCGGCGCGGTACATCTCCTCGGTGCACCAGTCGATGTTGTGGAGCGTCAGCGTCACGCCGCTGCCGGGCTCCGCCAGACGCACGTACACGCAGGAAATGGAACGGCCTCCCAGCATGCTGTCGTCCACGCTGCCCTCCAGATAGGAGCGCTCCAGCTCGTTGGTCATAGTGAGCTCCGTCACGCTGCCCCGGTCGATACCGAACAGCGCGTAAACGGTCTCCCGCTCGGCGTCGGTGAGGTCCGCGCCGATGACGGTGCAGCTGTCCTCCGCCGCCCTGGCCGTGACCGCCGGGAGCAGGACTCCCAGCGCCAGCGTCAGGCACAGCAGCGCCGACAATATCCTATTCCTTTTCATGTCAGTTCCCTCCCTGATCGGGGCATGAGCTCCGCCGTATATGGATACGCGGCCGCCGGGCCCGTGATGCCTTCTGATAAAAGGCCCCACCGGAATGTTTTGACGCATTTCGGTGGGGAAAAGTTCCTTTTCGCAGGAGCTCACTTCACCTTCATGGAGGTGATGACCGGCTGGTTGTCCACGGTGATATGGCCGTCGCTGCCGGTGACGGGGACGGTGGAGGCGATCCGGTCCACGATCTCCATGCCGGAGGTCACGTTGCCGAACACCGCGAAGTCGCCGTCCAGATAGGTGGCGTTGTTCTGCAGGATGTAGAACTGGCAGGAGGCGCTGTCCTTGTTGATGCCCCGGGCCATGCCGATGGCGCCCCGGACGTTGGACATGGGGTTGTTGTAGCCGTTGGAGGTGAACTCTCCGGTGATGGTGCTGCCGGAGGTGCCGGTGCCGTTCTTGTTGGGATCGCCGCCGTAGATGGCGAAGCCGTCAATGGCGCGGTAGATGGTCAGGTTGTTGTAGAACCCCTTTTTCACCAGATTCAGAAAGTTGGAGGCGGTGACGGGCGCTTTGTCCGCGTCGATCTCCAGGGTGATGGTGCCGTAATCCTTCACCGTGATCTCCACCTCATGCTTGCCGTTCCAGGTCTTGTCGCCGCCGCATCCGGACAGAGCCGCCGTCAGCAGCAGAAGGGCCAGGATCAACGCAACAGTTTTTTTCATCTCTCTAACCTCCGTTTGGAAAAACTTGGTCGAAGGCAAACGCCTTGGTTTATTTGGTCAGAGCCCTGGCGGACTCGCCGATCTTCCGGGCCTTCTCGATGCTGCCTTCCTTGGTGTCGTCCCGGGCCAGCACGTAGAGCTTGATCTTGGGCTCGGTGCCGGATGGCCGGACCACCAGGTTGGAGCCGTCGCTCAGTTCGAAGTACAGCACGTTGCTGCCCACGATGGCGGTCTTCTCCACCACGCCCAGACCGGGGATGGTGATGTCGCCGGTCTGGTAGTCCCGGATGCGGGCCACGGCGATGCCGCCCATCTCCGTGGGAGGATCCTTCCGCAGGGAGGCCATCAGCGCGCGCATCTCGCCCAGTCCGTCCACGCCGTACATATACAGGTTCAGCGTCTCTTCCCGGAAGAAGCCGTACTTTTCATACAGGCTGTCCAGCGCGTCCAGCAGGGTCATGCCCTTGTCGAAGTAGTAGGCGGCCATCTCGGCGATGATCATGGAGGCGGTGACGGCGTCCTTGTCCCGGACGTAGTCGCCCATCATGTAGCCGTAGCTCTCCTCAAAGCCCATCAGGTACTCGTAGGAGCCCTGCTCCTTGTACTCGGCCAGCTTTTCGGCGATGAACTTGAAGCCGGTGAAGGTCTCGTCGAAGTGGACGTTGTTGACCTCGCAGATCCGGCGGGCCATGGGCGTGGACACGATGGTGGACAGAGCCGCGGGATGCTCGGGCATGGTACCGGTCTCCCGTTTGGCGGTGATCAGGTAGTCCAGCAGCAGGCAGCCCATCTGGTTGCCGGTGATGACGTGGAATTCATCCCCCTGCCGGGCCATGACGCCCACCCGGTCGGAGTCGGGATCGGTGCCGATGATGATATCGCTGCCGATCTTCTTGGCCAGGTCGATGGCCAGATAGAAGCCCTCGGGGTTCTCCGGGTTGGGGCTCGCCACAGTGGGGAAGTTGCCGTCGAGCACCATCTGCTCCTTCACAGGATAGACGTGCTTGACGCCCAGCCGGTTCAGTGCCTCCGGCACCAGACGCCAGCCGCAGCCGTGGAACGGGGTGTAGACGATCTTCAGCTCGTCCGCCACCTTTTCCACGATCTTCCGGTTGACGGCCATAGGCAGCACCTGGGCCAGGAACGCCTCGTCGGTCTCCTCGCCCATGATCTCAATCAGGCCCTTCGCCACGGCCTCGCCGTATTCCATCCGCTTGGGGCAGCGGAACACGTCGCTGGTCTCCATGCGCCGGGCGATCTGCTCGGCGTGCTGGGGGGGCAGCTGGGCGCCGTCGGACCAGTAGACCTTGTAGCCGTTGTACTCCCGGGGGTTATGGCTGGCGGTGACGTTGATGCCCGCCTGGGCCCCGTAGTAACGGATGGCAAAGCTCAGCTCCGGGGTGGGCCGCAGGGACTCGAACAGCCGTACGTGCACGCCGTTGGCCGCCATGATGCAGGCGGCTTCCCGGGCAAAGACGTCGGAGTTGATGCGGCAGTCAAAGCAGACGCATACGCCCTTCCGCATGGCCTCCTCGCCCTCGGCCACGATCAGCTCGGCAAACGCCTGGGTGGCGTGGCGGATGACGTGGATGTTCATCCGGTTGGTGCCGAGACCCATCACGCCCCGCAGTCCCGCAGTGCCGAAGGCCAGGGGTGCGTAGAACCGGTCCTCGATCTCCTTGGGATCGTCCTTGATGGCGTCCAGTTCCTTCCATTCTTCTTCGCTGAGCGCGGGGCTGTTGAGCCATTCCTCATAAGTTTCACGCCAGGTCATCTTCTATTTCCTCCCTTTCAGATCCGGGCCGCAGCAGCTCGCAGGCATCCGCCCACAAAGAGGCGGGGACGAAAATATCCGTGCCGAAGGCGCTGACACCCAGGATCACTTTTCCGAATTCACCGTTGCCGGGGTATTGCCGCAGGCAGGGGATGCCGTAGGATTCCATACGGCTGACGGTCATTTCCTCGTCCATGCCCAGACCCCTGCAGTGGCAAAGATAGACAGGAGCGTCCAGCTCCCCGTCCTCATCTTTGGGCCAGCGTTCCAGCAGATCGCCGGTGATACGGCGGCCCCATTCCAGTTTCGCCTTTTCCCTCTCGTCCATTGTTTATCTCCCTTCCGGAGTTTTATTTGTGGTATTTTCCGCCCTCGCTGATATTGAACGCCCGGTACAGCTGTTCCAGGAGCATCACCCGGGCCAGATGATGGGGAAAGGTCATCCGGGACATGGAAAGACGCAGATCCGCCCGTTTTTTCACCGCGTCGGACAGCCCGTCCGAGCCCCCGATGAGAAAGCAGACCCGGCTCCTTCCCCGGTTGGCGCAGTCGGTCAGCAGGGCCGAGAGCTCCTCGCTGGAGGTCAGGACCCCCTCGATGCACAGAGCCACGACGAAAGCGTCCTCGGGGATCTTTTTCAGCATGGCCTCCCCGTCCCGGGCCACGTCCCCGGTCTCGGCCAGCTCCAGCCGTTCCAGAGTGCAGTAGCGGCGCAGCCGCTTGTCGTATTCATCGCAGGCCTGGACGAAGTAAGGCTCCTTCAGCCGGCCTGTACAGATCAGTTGCACGCGCAGCACGGTTCCACCTCGATGATGAGATCCCCGTCCTCCGGGGCCACGGCCAGGCGCACGTTCCGGAACCCCTCGCCGTCCAGGGCCTCCCGCACGGCGCTGTAAGCCCGGTCCGGGGTGTTGTTCTCCCGGCTCAGATGCCCCAGGGCGATGCTGCGCACGCCGCTGTGGGCCAGCGTACACGCCAGCGCGGCGCAGTCCGGATTGCTCAGATGCCCCCTCGGGGAGAGAATGCGCCGTTTCAGCGGCCAGGGATACCGGCCCAGCCGGAGCATGTCCGGATCGTGATTGGCCTCGATGAGGGCCGCGTCGCAGCCGCACAGCGCCGAGACCATTTCCTCCGTGACGCTGCCGGTGTCGGTGCAGAAGCCCAGCCGTCCCTCGGCGCCCTCCATCAGATATCCTACGCTCTCGTCCGTGTCGTGAGGCGTCGAAAAAGCGGTGACGGACAAATTTCGCAATAAAAACGGTTCCCCCACCCGGATGCGGCGCAGCCGATCCGCGGCGGCCGGGACTCTCCCGGCCAGATGGAGGCCCACCACGCCCGGGGCGTACACGTTCAGATCGGTGTACTTCAGCAGCATGGGCAGGCCGCGGACGTGGTCGTCGTGCTCGTGGGTGATGACCACGCCGTCCAGCGCGTCCATTTCGACGCCGAAGCGCTCCACTCCCTGCCGGATGCGCTTGTAGGAGATCCCGGCGTCGATGAGCACGTTGGCGCCGCAGCCCTGCAGCAGGGCGCAGTTGCCGGTGGATCCGCTGGCGAAGGTGATCAGTCTCATCCCGCGGCGGGCGTACGCTGGGCAGGCTCCTCCGGCTCGTCCACGATGCGGATGTCGGCGCCAAGAGCCTGGAACTTCTCCACCAGGTTCTGATAGCCCCGCTCGATATAGAAGATATCCTCCACCATGGTGACGCCCCGGGCGCACAGCCCGGCGATGACCATGGCCGCGCCGGCCCGCAGGTCGCAGGCGGCCACCGTGGCGCCGGTCAGGTGATCCACGCCCTCGATCACGGCCACCCGGCCGTCCACCTGGGCCCTGACGCCCATCTTGCTCAGCTGGTTGAGGTATTTATAGCGGTTGTCGTATACGCCCTCGGTGATCACGCTGGTGCCCTGGGCGATGGACATGGCCACGCCGATCTGGGGCTGCATGTCCGTGGGAAAGCCCGGATAGGGCAGAGTCTTCACGTTCACCTTCCGGAGCCGGCCGGTGGAGCGCACCAGCACGGATTCCGGGTATTCCTCCACCGTGACGCCCATTTCCCGCAGCTTGGCGCTGATGCAGTCCAGATGCTTGGGGATCACGTTGGTGACCAGGACTTCCCCACCGCAGGCGGCGGTAGCGGCCATGTAGGTGCCCGCCTCGATCTGGTCGGGGATGATGGCATAGGTGCCGCCGTGGAGCTTCTCCACGCCGTTGACCTTGATGCTGTCGGTGCCGGCGCCGCGGATGTCCGCGCCCATGGAGTTCAAAAAGTTGGCCAGATCCACGATGTGGGGCTCCCGGGCCGCGTTCTCGATGACGGTGCGGCCCTCGGCCAGAGCGGCGGCGATCATAATGTTCATGGTGGCGCCCACGGAGACCTTGTCCAGATACACGTACGCGCCCTTCAGCCGTCCGCCGCCGCGGACCCGGGCGTCGATGAAATCGGTGACCTCCACGTCCGCGCCCAGGGCGTTCATGCCCTTCACGTGCTGATCGATGGGCCGCACGCCGAAGTTGCACCCGCCGGGCATGGTGGTCCGGGCCACGCCGAAGCGGCCCAGCATGGAGCCCACAAAATAATAGGAGGCACGGATCTTCCGCATGCGGTCATAGTCCGCGTTCTCCCAGGTGGCGCGGCGGCAGTCCACCTCCACCGTGGAAAGATTGAGCATCCGAACCCTGGCTCCCAAAGACTCAAGAATATGCAGCAGCGTCACGGTATCGCTGATCTGGGGCAGATTTTCGATACGGCAGATGCCGTCCACCATCAGCGCCGCGGGGATGATAGCCACCGCCGCGTTCTTTGCCCCGCTGATCTCCACTTCCCCGTGCAGCCGGTTTCCGCCCTGAATTCTATATTTCTCCAAGCGAAATCCCCTCCAAAAATCGGCCGATTGCGGGCATTTTGCCCCTGCGGCGGCCTCTGTTCGCAGTTATACATGGTAAGTATAACATAATATCCCCGAAAAGGCAACTGATTTTGCCTTTTCGGGGACGTCGGGTCAATCTTTCTTCAGGATCTTTTCCGCCTGGAGCACGGCGATGGCGGTTTTCCCGTCGGGGATCTCTCCCCGGGTGACCATGCCCAGCAGCTCGTCAAAGGGCATTTTGACCGGGTCCAGGAACTCTCCCTCGTCCGGATGGGTCCTGCCCGGATGGAGCCCCCGGGCCAGGTACATGGCCAGCCGCTCGGTGGAGAAGCCCGGCGAGGTATAGTACTCGCCCAGGGGGATCATCTCGTCGGCGGTGAAGCCCGTCTCCTCCCCCAGCTCCCGGATGGCGGTGGTCAGGGGCTCTTCCCCCTTCTCCCTCTTGCCCGCCGGGGCCTCCAGCAGATGCTCCCCCATGGGGTAGCGGTACTGGCGCACGCAGTAGACGTTTCCCTCCTCGTCCACCGGCAGGACGCACACCCCGCCGGGGTGCTCCACCACCTCCCGATAGGATTCCCGTCCGTCGGACAGGCGCACCCTGTCCACCGTCACGTTGACCACGATGCCCGAATAAGTGTTGATGCGGCGCAGCTTCTTTTCCGTATAATCCATGGAGCAGTCTCCTTTTTCCTCATTTGAGGCAAGTATACCACGCCCGGCCCGGAAATGCCACCGCTTTCTTTTTTCTGCAATAAAACCCCTTGACACATATGATATAATACAACTTGCATGAAATCCTGTCACGAAAGGAAGTGAGCCGCCACGGCAAAGCAGCAGGGTGTCAAGGAGATCGCCGCCAACCGAAAGGCGTTTCACGATTATTTCGTGCTGGAACGCTATGAGGCGGGCATTGAGCTCTTCGGCACGGAGGTCAAATCCGTCCGGGCCGGACAGGTCAATCTGAAGGACAGCTTCTGCACCGTCCGGAACGGGGAGCTGTTCGTCCGGGGCATGCACATCAGCCCCTATGAAAAAGGCAACATCTTCAACAGGGACCCCATGCGCGTCAAGCGGCTGCTGATGCACAAGCGTGAGATCCGCAAGCTGGGCGAGAGCTCGGCCCAGGACGGGCTGGCGCTGATCCCCCTGCGGCTGTATCTCAAGGACAGCCGGGTGAAGGTGGAGCTCGGCCTCTGCAAGGGCAAGAAACTGTACGACAAGCGCGAAACCGACGCGAAGCGCCAGGCCGAGCGGGAAATGGACCGGGCGCGGAAAGAGAGGAACAACCCATGAGCAATCCCATTGTGACCATCGAAATGGAAAACGGCAGCCTCATCAAGATCGAGCTGTACCCGGATATCGCTCCCCAGAGCGTGCGCAACTTCGTCAGTCTGGTGAACAAGGGCTTTTACGACGGGCTGATCTTCCACCGGGTGATCTCCGGCTTCATGATCCAGGGCGGCGACCCCCAGGGCACCGGCATGGGCGGCCCCGGCTACCACATCTACGGCGAGTTCCGGCAGAACGGCTTTGAAAACAAGCTCAAGCATACCCGGGGCGTGCTGAGCATGGCCCGGGCCATGGCGCCCAACTCCGCCGGGAGCCAGTTCTTCATCATGCATGAGGACGCGCCCCATCTGGACGGCGGCTACGCCGCTTTAGGCAAGGTCATCGAGGGCATGGACGCCGTGGATCAGATCGCCTCTGTCCGGGTCAATCTGCAGGACCGGCCCATGGTCCCCCAAGTGATGAAGAAGGTCACCGTGGACACCTTCGGGGTGGAGTATCCCGAACCCAAGCACTACAACTGACCTCAAATGGAACCCGCTTCGCCAGGCTTCCATTTGAAAGGCTGCGGTCTGCTGCAGCGCACTCGCTGACGCTCGCACGTTTGCAGACCGAGAAGTGTTTTCGCCCACGTACACGCCTGCGGGCGCAAACTCTGTGAGACATTCAATAAGGTATTAGTATTCTATCTTCCTTGTTCCAAAGAAGAAGGGGTTCCTCAAGGGGGAACATGGTTCCCCCTTGAAATTGCCCCGCCGATAGGCGGTTTCTGGTTTTTCCGCAGAAAAACCTGGCAATTCGGGGGCGTACCGGTTTCGACGGGGATACGGAGATCGGAATAGCGGGCGGATGCGCCCAGCATCCTCAAAATGGGCAACTATAAATTCAAGAACCACGACAACGCTGTTCTGGCCGCGGCCTAAGCCGTGACCCGTCCCCTCCGGGAGTGCCTCGGCCCGGATGCGGGGCGTCGACAAGAGGCGGACGTGTGTGCGCAAAGCTTTGAGCGCACCATGAACAATGAAGCTACCCGACCCGTCGGTTTGACGGTTGACCGGCGGTAAGGGGAATCGGGCTCGTCCCACAACAAGCGTCTGCGCCCGGAGAAGTTCCCTTTGAAGTGTTTTCGGACAGGAGTTCAACTCTCCTCGCCTCCACCAAATACAAAAGCCATCACCGCAAGGTGATGGCTTTT